>NZ_JACJJE010000023.1 GCF_016899775.1 Pseudoflavonifractor capillosus | reverse complement strand
CCTTCACTTTTCTTTTCCCTTTTTCTTACAAAATCCCTGTTTTCATCTCTTGAAAACAGGAGTTCTTTGACAGACTGAAGCGGCCCGCGGAATATTCCGCGGGCCGCTTTGTGCTGCTGCGTTCCCGGCCCGTTCCGGGCTGGGAAAAATACGCTGTTTTTCTTTCGATCAGCCAGCGTTTGAACTGGGAAACAAAGGATAGGACGCCGCCGGGAGATAATTCCTCCCGGCGGCGCTGTTCTGCCTGTGAAGAGGATTGGTTGGACTGTGGAGCCATTTATTTATTCCTTAGGGGTGGCAACAATGATTCGGATGTGGCCGCCGGCAGAGTGGTCCAGGTCGTCATACCAGCCTGTGAGATCATAGTCCTGTGCGTTAATTTCAGACAGGTCTGTCAGGTAATAGGAGCGGCGGCTGTTGTCGTCCCGAAGCAGAACCTGAACCTGCTCCGAGATAGTGTACTTCCTGCCGTCTCCCACGGCGGTGAGTCCGCTGAGGCTGTCCAGAGTCACCGAGTCCAGCTGCTTCATAGAGTCCACCTGGCCGTCCTCGTCATACCCCAAGGCCGCGCCGCCCGTCTTGATGCTGTACTTCCGGTCGCTGTTGAGGGTTTGGGTCTCGCCGTCCTGAATGTACGTGTACGTCACGGAGATGTTTTGGATGGAGCCGCTGCCGCTGGTGGAGTTGTCCTCGACCCCGCTGAGATAGACGTACTCCGCCGTGTCCCCTGTGACATTGCTGAGAATCAGACAGTCAATCTCCCCCTGGTTGTTCAGGGTGTAGTAGACCACGTCGCTGCTCTTCAGGGTGTAACTAGCCAGACGGGAGGGGTAGATGCGGGCGTAGCCCCCCTCTCCGTCGGTGTCCAGGATCTCCACATCGGAGGCGAAGTCGTAGTCGGCGAAGGAGGTTCCGTCACTGCTGACCTTGCCGGAGAGGGATTTGGACTGCATGGATTTGATGGTGGTGCCCGAGCTGTCCAGGGTGACGGACACCAGGCGTCCCACGGAGTAGGGGCCGCCGCTGGTGTAGAAGGTGCGGACGGTGCCGTCGGAACAGACCACCTGGGTGGTTGTCTGGATGGAGGAGGTGTCCGACGAGCTGGTGGAGGAGCTGGAGGAGCCCTTCTTGCTGGAGAGAACCACGCCGTAGTAGATGGATTGTGCGCTTTCGATGGAGACCACATCCACCACCTCGCCGTTCATGCCCAGCAGGAGGGTAACCACGTCTCCGGTGGAGAACTCGCCCTGGCTGGAGCACTTGTAGATAGCGGTGGAGGTGCCCAACTCATACTCCGTGCCGGCCACAGTGATGGAGGTGGGGGCGGCGGAGCTGGGGGACAGGGCGGTAAGGGTGCCGCTGACCTTGTCGCTGTACACCCAGACGGTGCGCAGGTTTTCATTATAGTAGTACACGTCGTACTCCTGGACCGCCGACAGGCTGGAAAGCGCGCCGTTGCGGTAGATGGTGGCCCCGGAGGTGGAGAAGGGCAGGGACAGGCTCTTGTTGGCGCTGGCCACGTAGGGGCCCTTGGTGTCGGCGGTCACCAGAGTGGAGTAGTCCACCTCGCCGTTGGTGACAGTATAGCCCAGGGGGGTGCCGTATACCGTGCCGCTGCTGTCGTCGCTGACCAGCAGGTTATAGAAGAGCATGACGCAGTCCTGGCGGGTGAGGGCCTCCCCCTGAACCGCGTCCACATCGTCCCGCAGCCCCACGGAGGAGGCCTTGGACAGCTGGGCGGAGGGATAGGAGCCCGCCAGGGTGGAGGAGTCATAGCCCAGCATCTTCAGCAGGGCGGTGCAGGCCTCCTCCAGGGTGATCTGGTTGTCCGGCCGGAAGGTGCCGTCTACATAGCCGCTCATCCAGCCCTGCTCCACCGCCAGCTTGATGTATTCGCTGGCCCAGTGGTCGCTCTTGACGTCCTTAAACAGGGAGACACCGCTGCCCTCCCCGATGCTGTCCTTATAGCTGGAGGCCGCCGTCATCATGGTGACAAACTCCGCCCGGGTCACGGGGGAGGAGAGGTTCAGGTCTCCGGAGCTGTCTCCGGTGATGATCCCCAGGGCCTGGATGGCCTCCACTGCCGTGGAGGAACTCACCGCCCCCGCCGGGACCACCAGGGACAGAGACAGAGCCGCCGCCAGCAGGGCGGAGATGATCGGTCGTTTCATATACAACACTCCTTATTTGTGGTGATGTCTGGGCCCGGCGCCGCCGGGCCCAGATGGATCAATCGTAGTGCAGCGCGTCGATGGGGTTGAGCTGTGCTGCCTTTTTGGCGGGCAGGTATCCGAAGAAAATCCCGATGCCCACCGAGATGCCGAAGGCCAGGGCCACCGCCGCCAGAGTGGGGGAGATGGTGAGACTCTCCTCCATCAGCCGCTCCACTACCTGGGTAGCCAGAATGGACAGGCCGTCGCCCAGGAGAATGCCGATGATCCCGCCCAGGGCGCTGGTGGCTGCCGCCTCGATAACGAACTGCTGCATGATGTACCGCTCCTTGGCCCCCAGGAACTTTCTTATGCCGATCTCCCGGGTGCGCTCGGTGACGGACACCAGCATGATGTTCATAATGCCGATGCCGCCCACCACCAGGGAGATGGCAGCGATGCCCGCCAGCACGCCCACCAGAAGGTTGATCATGCTGGTCATGGTCACCAGCATTTCCGACATGCTGGTGACGGTGTAGTAGTCGTCGCTGGCAAAGACGGCGTACAGGGAAGCTTCCAAAGCGGCCACGCTCTCGTCGATGTAGTTCTCGTCCTTCATGGTGATGGTGTACGTGCTGGTCTCTCCGGTGATGCGCTCTGCGGTGGTGTAGGGCAGGTACAGGCAGTCATCGCTGCCCCCCTCCTCCAGCTCGTCGTCCTGCTGGGCCAGCACGCCCACGATCTCCAGACTCTGGCCCCCCACCCGGAGGGTCTGCCCCACGGCGTTTCCGCCGAAGTAGGCCTGGTTCAGATAGGCTCCGATGACGCACACCTTGGCCCGGGTGGACATGTCGCTGTACTGCAGGTTCCGCCCCTGGGCAATGGTCAGCCGGGCGATGTCCAGATAGTCCTCGCTGACGCCTAGAGAGGTGGTGGTATCCACCGTTTCCGACCCGATCTTCACATAGCCCGCCATCGTTACAGTGGGGGAGCACAGGTCCAGATACTCGCTGTTCTCCTCCACAATGTCGTACATGTCCTCCACATCCAGAGAGCGGGTGGAGCCCCGGGACATGACGGTGACGGTGAGGGTGTTGGTGCCCATGTCGGAGAAGCTCTCGGTGACGTAGCCCTCCAGGCCGTTGCCCAGACCTACAATGACGATGACCGCCGCCACGCCGATGATGATGCCCAGCATGGTCAGAAGGGTGCGCACCTTGCTGGAGACGATGTTTTTCAGGGCCAGCTCCAGGGATTCCAAAATGCTCATGCGCTCCTTCCCTCCTCCCCTCCGGCGATCCGGGGGGTGACCACCGCCTCGGGGGCGTCGGAGGGGCCGTCGTAGACCACATTTCCGTCCTCCAGGCGGATGATCCGCTGGGCCTGGACGGCGATGGAGTTGTCGTGGGTGATGAGAACCACGGTGTTGCCCTGGCGGTGGATGTCCTGGAGCATAGCCAGCACCTCACGGCCGGTGCGGGAGTCCAGGGCTCCGGTGGGCTCGTCGGCCAGGATGACCGACGGACGGCCCACCAGAGCCCGGGCGATGGACACCCGCTGCTGCTGGCCGCCGGAGAGCTCCATAGGCTTGTGCCGCCACTTGTTTCCCAGCCCCACCTGCTCCAGGGCCGCCAGGGCCCGCTCCCGGCGCTCCCCCTTCGGCACGCCGGCGTACATCAGCGGGACCTCCACGTTTTCCACTAAGTTCAGCTTGGGCAGCAGATTGTACTGCTGGAAGATGAAGCCCAAGAGCTCATTGCGGATCTCAGCCAGCTGATTTTTGTTCATCTGGCCCACGTCCTGGCCGCTGAGCAGGTAGGTTCCCTCTGAGGGAACGTCCAGACAGCCGATGATATTCATACAGGTGGATTTTCCTGATCCGGAGGAGCCCACGATGGCCACGAACTCCCCCCTATAGATCTGAAAGGAGATGTGGTTGGCCGCTGTGACGGTGGTGTCCCCCATGTAGTAGTATTTGCAGACCTGCTGGAATTCAATGAGTGTGTTCATGGCTGTACCTCCTTAGAAGCCTGGGCCGCCGCCCATGCCGCCTCCGCCGCCGGGCATGCCGCCGCCCATGCCTCCGGGCATTCCGCCCATCATGCCCAGCTCACTGCTGGAGGAGCTGGTGGGGATATAGGCCACTGTGTCCCCCTCCTGCAGGCCGGAGACAATCTCGATGTAGTCGTCGCCGCTGACGCCTGTGGTGACCTCCACGGAGTAGTAGTCCTCGCCGTCCTCGGTGGTGGACTCCACCAGGGTCCCGTTGGCGGCGCTGGGGGAGTCGGCGGTGACCAGCACGGTGTCTCCCCGGTTCAGGGCGGCGGAGGGGATGGCCAGCACATCCTCGGCGCTGGCCAGCTCAATGGTGGCGTCCACGCTCATGCCGGGGAGCAAGCCGTCGGTCTCGTCGATGCGGATGGTCACCGGATAGGTGGTGGCGCTGCCGCTGGAGGTACCCGCCACGCTCACCTTGGTGACGGTTCCGGTGTAGGTGGTGTCCTCCACCGCGTCGGCCACAATAGAGACGCTCTGGCCCACCTCGATGCTGGCGATGTCCAGCTCATCCACGGAGAGGGTCATGGTGAGGTAGCTCAGGTCGTAGATGGTGCACAGAACCTGGTTGGCCTCAGTGGTCTCGCCGGCGTTGTAGTTCTTATCCACGATGGTCCCCTTGATGGGGGAGGTGATGGTGTAGTCGTCCAGGTTTTCGTACTGGTTTTCCAGGGAGATCTCCGCGTTGCGCAGGCTCTCGGAGGCGCTCTGGAGGGAGTCGTCCAGGTCGTTGCTGGTGAGGACAATGAGGGTCTGGCCGCTGGAGACCTGATCCCCCTCGGACACCCGGATGGAGGAGACCTCGCCGGAGACCTGGGCGGTGACCGTTTCCTCCTCCTTATAGGTGAACGTGCCGCTCGCCGTGCTGGTGGCCGTTCCAACCGCCGCGCTGGCAGTCTGCTCGGTGGACAGACCACCGGGGTTTGACACGTCGATGGTCACCGTCCGGACGATCACATTGCCGGTGAGCACCGTGTCTGTGCCGCTGATTTCGCTGATGGTGCCGGTGAGGGTCTCAAAGGTGGAGTCCAGGGTGACGGTGGCGCTCTGCCCCACGTAGAAGGAGGTAGCGGCGTCGGCGGGGAAGGAGACCTCCAGGCTCATGGTCTGGGAGTCCCGGATGGTGGCCACCGTCTCCCCGGCGGAGACGTCGTCCCCCACCTCCACGTCGATGGAGTACACCTGACCGGACACCGGAGAGGTGATAATCAGATCCTCCTGGCTCTCCAGCTGGTTGTTGTAGCTGCGCTGGGCCTGGTTCAGAGAGATCTCCGCCTGCTCCAGGGAGTTGGAGGCGTCAGAGGAGTCGATGGTGTAGAGAATGGTGCCCTCCTCCACCTCATCTCCCTCCTCAAAGTCGGCGGTGAGGATGCTGCCCTCGATGAGGGTGGTCACCGAGTAGGAGTCGGCCGCCTCCAGGGTGCCGCTGCCGGTGATGGAGGAGGAGACGTCCATACGGGTGACCTCCGCCGTGGTATAAGAGGTAGCCGACGCCGCGGAGCTCTGACCGGGGCTGAGCATCTGCCAGCCTACGCCGGCCGCCACAACCAGGGCCACGCCCGCCACGGCAAATTTCTTCCAGCGGCGCTTCTTCCCGGGCTTTTTATCTCCCCTCCCAGGCAGCTTGGAGAGCAGCTTGGACGCCGCCCCCGAGGCGGCCAGGCGTTCCTTGATGGCAAGTTTCATATTCGTTTCAACCGTCCTTTCCGCGGAGCTCTTGGTCTGCTTACGGGCCTATTTTAGAGAGCGTTTCTCAACAGAGAGGGGAGGAAATCGAAACTTTTTCGAAACAAATGCCAAATATTTTCTGGAGCTTGTCCACTCTTTGGAAGAATTGAAAAAATGGGCAGGGAAAATCCCTGCCCATTGCAGGCTGTCGAAAAAGTCCTTAGACTTTTCCGACAGCCTGCAAAAATGCCGTTACTTTCCCGCCGCTGCGCGGCGGAAAAGTCCTCACTGTGCTCGCTGAACGCCTTGCCCTGCAAGGCATTCAGGGCATTCGATCCCACTCGAGGCGGGCTGCCGCCCCCTCGAGCTCCCCCGCCAACACTCGGGCGGATTCGTCTGAACAGAGGTTTTTCGACAAGCTGAAATGGGCAGGGAAAATCCCTGCCCATTTCAGCAAATTGATTTTATGAAAATTTTATGGACTGGCAGATGCTTTTTCACCAAATTCCTGAGTCCATGCGGTGCAGGCATCGGAAGAGGAGGCTATGATAGTACCATCGGACAGAGAAAATGCAAATTCTCCGCCCCACCAGTCCAGATAAAAGGGAGCAGATAGAAAGGGTCCCTCCTGTTCACGGATATTTCCATTCCAGCTTTGATGACTCAAAGAGGTGGTCTTATCCCAGGTAAGAGGAAGAGCCAGATGCAGCTCACGGTCCGGGTCCAGGGTAGTCTGCGCCAGAGGAGTCTGGATCTGCCCTCGAAACTCCCAGCGTAAGGGCAGGCGAAACTGAAGTGTTCCGGACCAGTGGACTAAAGTCAGTTCCTGCTGCTGTCCGTCCTGATAGACCCAGGCGAGACAGGTCCGGTTCGCGGGAAGGGAAATCAGGCCGCAAACGGCCAGCCACAAAACCAGAGCGCCCACACCCAGGACGGCACAGATATATTGTCTCCACCGCTCCTGACGTTTCCAGCCCTGGACCTGCTGGACGGAATCCAGGGCGAGCCGTGCGGCACCCTCCGAATCACAAGGAGCGCTCTGCTCTCCTTGAAGGAGCTCCAGGACGCTCAGGCCCAGTGCTTCGGCCAAGGGCACCAGCATGCTGACATCTGGAAATCCGGCTCCCGTTTCCCTTAGTTAAAGATATTGTTGGGTATCTCAAGATGTGTCATTCGATTTTGCCGATAAAGCGGTAGAAGATTTCCACTTCCTGTTCCCGGCTTCCGTCCTCACTTTTGACCGCTTCATGGACAAGGATTTTTTCAATCAGCGTATTCAGAAGTTCAGCCGTCAATTCTGTGGGATTGACATACTGTTTCATCAGACCTATCCACTTTTCAGCGTCAACCGCTGTCTGGGCGGCGGTCTCCATCGCTTCGTGAAGCCGTTCAATTTTTACGTCCAATTCTCGCTGTTCGCCCTGATACTTTTCGGACAGCATATTGAAATTGTATTCTGTAATGCGTCCGGCAGACCAGTCCTCATACATTTTTGCAAACAGGGTGTCTACTTCTGCTTTGCGCTTTTCCGCCTTTTTCAGTTCGGCTGTCTGCCGCTTCCTTGCAGTATTGCGTTCCTTGTCGCTGGCGTTAAGTAGCCGTTTCAGAAGTTTGTCCCCATCCTGCTGTGCCAGCACAGACCAGTATTGCAGACGGGAAAGGACATAGGCGTAAAGCACATCATAGCGGATATAGTGCATGGAACACTGGTGCAATCCTTGCCCGTACTTGCTACAATGGTAGTGGGCATAGGGATTTTTGTTCTGGCTGTTCATACCATAGGCCAGCGACCAGCCGCAGTCCGCACATTTTACCAGCCCGGAAAATATCTGTGTTGTGCCGTTCTTCTGCCGTCTGCGCCTGTTGCAAATCTGCTCCTGTACTTGACGGAACACATCTTCGGAAATAATCGCTTCGTGGGTGTTCTCCACACGATACCATTCCTCTTTTGGCTTGCGTACTTTCTTCTTGTTTTTGAATGAAATGTTGGTCTGCTTATTGTGGACGCTGTGTCCGATATAGGTTTCCTCTTTCAGAATACTTTTCACCTGCGCTATCGTCCACGCATAGGCTTTTTCCTCCGGCGCTCCGGCATAGATATTTGCGAAAGTGCCGTATCTCTGGAAATTCAGCCAGCCGGGAGTAGGTACTTTTTCTTCGACCAAAATCCGTGTAATGCTGGCGGCTCCCCGGCCATGAACGGCAAGGTCAAAAATCTTTTCGATAATCCACCTTGTTTCCGGGTCAATCAGAAGATGGCCTTTCTTATCTGGGTCTTTGACATAGCCAAGCGGAGCATAGGCTCCATAGTGTGCGCCATTTGCGAACCGTGTCCGCATGGCCGCCTTTACCTTTTTGCTGGTCTGGCGGGCGTGCATTTCATTCAGAATGTTGAGGAATGGGGCAAGCTCATTCTCTCCGTTGATGGTGTCCACATTGTCATTGACAGCGATATAGCGGACGC
Source organism: Pseudoflavonifractor capillosus (assembly GCF_016899775.1). Lineage (GTDB taxonomy): Bacteria > Bacillota > Clostridia > Oscillospirales > Oscillospiraceae > Lawsonibacter. Next base: position 40,706 of record NZ_JACJJE010000023.1, on the reverse strand, counting down.
CTTTGCTGGGAAAGTAGATTTCCGTGTACTGGCCGGTCAGAATGTAGTTTCTGCCTAAGCGGGATAAATCCTTCGTAACAACGCAGTTGATTTTCCCGTCCTCAATGTCATCAATCATTCTCTGAAAATCCGGCCTGTCAAAGTTCGTTCCAGACCATCCATCGTCGATATATTCATCTATGACATTCAGGCCATGCTCGGCGGCATATTGCCGGAGCATCATGCGTTGTGTCTGAATACTCCCGCTTTCTCCTTGCAGTTCATCGTCCCGGCTCAATCTCATATAAAGCGCCGTGTTGTAAATCGTAGTATTGTAAGGTTGTTTCACCGTAAAAATCCTCCTTCTAAAGAAACAACCCACGCTTACAATACTTTTGCTCTATGGCAATTATATCATAAGCGTGGGCGTGTTATCAATGATGGGCTATCAGGTTGAAGCGGCTTTTTCTGCGGTATGCCGCACCACATCTACAATCAGATCACCGAGGGGCTTCCCGCCTGCGGCGAAGTGTTCGGAGATTTTTATACGGTTGTTCCCACATACAAAATACTGCGTGCCGTTCTCTGCTTGTATAACCTGCCCTGTTCGGGGTGTAAAAATATCGCTTTCACTTTTTGCCATCCAGTGTCCTCCATATTCAGTTTTCAAGGTACAATGCCGCACAGAGGCGGCGAAAATTTCTGCTTATATCTATCACCTTTCCTTTACCGTGTGCCGCTGCTGACGTTTCAGTTCCGCCAGTATATCCGGCGGGATACGGTCAACCAGCCGCTGTAAATTGTCCAGTTCGCTTTTCAGCTTTGCCCGTTCCATCGTATCTTTCATCTTTCCTTTTTCGCTGGCCTTTGCCCTTGCTTCCAACTTCTCATTCTCCGCCAGCAGGTCATTGATTGTGACCTTGTACTTTTTCAACTGCCCGGAGAAATTCTCCATCTGCGGGAACCACTTTTTCAGCATGGAGAGGGCTTCCTCTTTTTTCTTTCCGGCGTTCAGCGGGTTAATGCCGTCCAGTGTGGCTTCAATGGCTCTTGCCTGCCGGGAGAGGGAAACCGCCTGTTTGAAAAGCCGGGTGGGGATATGCTTCCGGCCTGTCCTGCTGGCGCTCTCCCCACGCTCCAAGTCAGGATATTTCTCCACCATATAGGCGTGAAAATCGTCCTGCCACTTCGTCAGGTTTGCCCGGTTGCCGATAATCTCCTTTGCACACAGGCGGTTGTCCTTTGTCAGCGGAACAAAGGTCAAATGCAGGTGGGGCGTTTTCTCGTCCATGTGTACCACCGCCGACACGATATTTTCCCGTCCTACCCGGCCAATGAGGAAGTCCGCCGCCCTCTGGAAAAACGCCTGTATCTCCTTTGGGGATTTCCCCTTGAAAAACTCCGGGCTGGCAGTTACCAGCGTATCGACAAACCGTGTGCTGTCCTTGCGGGTTCGGCACCCGGCCTGTTCAATGCGGTTTTGAATGAAATGATAGTACCTGCCCTCTGGCTTGACGATATGAAAGTTGTACTTGCTCCGGCTTGTGTCAATGTCGGGGTTGCTGGCGTATTGTTCTTTCTGTCTTTCGTGATGGGCTTCCAGCGGCCTTGCCGGGTTGCCCTTGTGCTTCTCAAACCGCAAAATTGCGTGTTGTGCCATTCTGCTCCTTTCCCCATTCCTTTCCTATCCGGGGTTTTCCACAGGGAAAATCCCGCAGAAATTAGCTCGGATAGGATTGGAATGGATAGAATATAAATAAATCTTTTTAATCTTTGTATTTCTATATACCGTCAGATTTCCGTACTTCAAGAGGATTGATTTTCGTACTCGCCAAGTACGGTTTTCAGCCCTCCGGCGTACCATAACCGGATTTCTTGAAGTCGGTGTTTGGAACCGCTTCATAGGATTTCGGGTAAATGCGGTTGGGTTTTCCACAGCCCTGTTTCTGGATTTCCACCAGCCCCGCATACTGCAACTCCCGCAGGGTGTTGACCGCTTTCTGCCGCCCGCAGCGGAGCAAAGCGACCACCTCGCAGATGGGGTAGTACAGGTAGACCCGCCCGTACTCGTCCGCCCAGCCGTTCTTCCGGGACAACTCCGCCCGGCGCAGGACAAAGGCATACAGCACCTTCGCTTCGTTGCTCAAGGGCTGGAATGTGGGTGCTTCAAAAAGGAAATTGGGGAGCCGGGTGAAACTGAACGCCTTTTCCGGCTGGTGAATATAAATCGTGTTTGTCATAGCGTGTTTTGTGGACGGTTAGAGGCCCGTTTTCCGGGGCGAATGATAAATGATACCAGCCGCCCCGGTTGAGGGCTTGCGGAGCCTTGCAAATCAAGGCTTTTCCCGCTCTTAACTGTCCACAGCAGACCTCCTTTTCCGTTCACTTTCTGTTTTCTGCCGCCTGTGAACTCTGGCGGCGCAGTCCGGGCAGTATTTGCCCCGGTTGGACTTCGGGACGAACACACCGCCGCACTCCGCACAGCGTTTCAAGTCCCTGTCCCGGTAAATCTCCGCTTCCAGCGTCCTGTCCAGCGGCAAGACCGCCCAGCGGAACCACTTGCAGCAGACGGAGAACGAAATCATCTGCGGACAGGCGCAGGTGTCGCCATCGTCCAGCGCAAGGCAGTTTCCGTCCTCGCAGTTGCAGCACTCCCGGCGTATCAGGCCGCTGGCTCGTCTCTTCTGGGGCGGGGTTATGCGGTAGGGGGAGCCGTCCGGCCTGTGTTCCAGCGGCGGCAGGTGTTGATAGGGTCTTTTGCTCATGCGTCCCTCCGTTTTCTTTGGCGTGTTCTGTTTCCAAGGTGCTTGTCCATCGATGAACTATCCCAAGTCTACACCTTTTTGACCGCCTGTGCCGTATATCCAAGAGGTAGGAAATCAGCCTGAAAAACTCCCTATTTCCACGCTCTCGGATTTGTGATATAATCAAAAAAAGATAAAAGACAAATTCAGGTTTCTGGTCTTCTTGCACAAAATAAAGGAGGAGCTATTATGCAAATTGTTTATATTCCAAGCGAATCAATGTCTGTTCAAGGTAAAAAAGATGAAATCTATAAAAGATATGGGAAAGACTGGAATATTAGAGAACAGGGAGGAGGTAACGGAAATTGGTTGTTGACCAGAAAAAGTGATGTGCTTGTAGATGGAAAAAGTTATCGTACTTTTGTACTTGAACACTACGGTAAATCCAAGCTGACAGCGAAGCTTGTTGATAAATTTCGTGAAGATGTAGCAAATGGTAAAATAAAACTGTAAATGCCTATGCCGTTATGCTATGAGCATAGTACATAGCATAACGGCTTCTCTTTCGTTGAGCTAGCAAGGAGGGTGAATATGTCTTTATCCATACAAGAGCGATTAAAAGACCTACGTGTGGAGCGTGGCTTGACGCTGGGGCAGCTTGCGGAGCAGACCGGGCTTTCCAAGTCTGCGCTGGGCAGTTACGAAACGGAAGACTTCAAGGACATCAGCCACTATGCCCTTATCCGGCTGGCGAAGTTTTACGGTGTGACCGCTGATTATCTGCTGGGGCTGTCTGAAATGAAAAATCACCCAAACGCCGATCTTGCAGACCTGCGTTTGAGTGATGAAATGATTGACCTGCTGAAAAGCGGGAGGATAGACAATACCCTGCTGTGTGAGCTGGCGGCGCACCCGGATTTCCCCCGGCTGATGGCTGACCTTGAAATCTATGTGAACGGAACGGCACTGAAACAGGCGCAGGGTGCAAACGCCATAGTGGACACGATGAGCGCAACTGTTATAAAAAAGCATAATCCTGGCATGAGTGATACGCAGTTAAGACAGCTTATCACCGCCCATATTGATGAGGACGAGTTTTGCCGCTATGTGATACAACGGGACATAAACGGGATTGCCCTTGCTCTGCGGGAAACACACAAGGACGATTTTTTCAGCGTCCCAGAGGATAACCCGCTAAAAGAAATGCTGGAAACTGCTGGTGAAATCGTCAGCCAGGACAGCGACACGGAACAAGCGTACTTGGCGTTTATCTGCAAACGGCTCAAGCTGAATTTTAGGAAGCTGTCAGTAGAAGAACGGAAGTGGCTGAAAAAGATTGCGGAAAAATCCGACTTGCTGAAGAATCCAAAACCGCAGAGAGGACGAAGATAAAAAATGCCTGAACGGCGGTTCTGGTTTTTCAGAACCACCATCCAGGCATTTTGTTTAGTAATAGAAAAAGGTGCAGTTGATTATTGCGTATTGTCAATCTCTCTCAAACCGGGTAGTAAAAATACGGCAAGCGCAACGATGATAATGCCAATTCCGCAAATGACAAACCATTTCTCAACTCCCAGCCGCTCCGCCAGAGGCCCGGAAATGACAAGGCCAAACGGCATGGCGAGGGAAGCGGCGCTTGTCAGTAGAGAAAAAACTCTCCCCAGATATTCTGGTTTGACCGTTTCTTGAAAAATCGCATTTTGCACACCGTAAAATGGAGCGGAAATTCCCATAACAGTACAGCACACAACAAAGACAAGAAATGCGTCTGGCGGCAAAAGCCCGGAGAGCATATTGCTAACGCCCATCAGGAGAACGGAAAGACCGATGGTGTACCGCCGTTTCTTAAAACCGCCCCAAATGCTCAGAATGACTCCGCCAAGCAGCATACCAACCGCAAAAGCAATTTCAGCGGCAGAGGCATGGGCCGGTGTTCCTTTGAAGTATGACATACAGATGAGAGGAAAAAGCGTACTGATTGGCATATAAAAGAACATATAAATTACACCAATCCAGAGCAGAGCAAAGAGGCCCCTGTTTTGCTTTAATACCACATACCCCTCTTTCATATCCTGTAAAAACTGTTGTCTTTTCGTTTCTGGACATAGTTCAGGCGTTGGTATGGACGAAATCGCAACAGTCACACAGGCAAGGATTGCACCCACAATATCTAACAATATAATTGCATTAAGAGGCCAAACAGCATATAAAAACGCTGCGGCAGCTGGACTGATAATCGCACTTACTGCTTGCATGGTCTGCGTGTAACCAGCGCATTTTGTAAGTTCCTCTTTTGGCACAATCATAGGTGTTGCTGCGCTGAATGCTGGAGAATGAAAAGCAGTTCCCGCACTTCGGATTAACAGGACAACCATAATAGACCATACGGGCAATTCCATGTAAAACGCCACCAGCGCCAGAATACCGCCAGCGGCGGCAATTATCAAATCCGCACCAATCATTACGCTTTTACGGCTGTGCCGGTCAACAAAAGCACCTGCAAACGGGCCTAAACAGGCTTGCGGCAAAAATCCAATCAGTGTTGCCGCCGTCAATATGATTGCAGAATTAGTTTTCGCAACCAAATAAAAGATAATGGCCATTTGCAAAATACCGCTGCTAATAAAGGATATTGCTTGTCCGGCAAGAAGTGTAAAATAAGTTTTTCTCCATGAATTGTTGTTTTGGGTCATAATGCGAACCTCCTTTTTTATTGCATTGTTCCTTTGTTTCTGCAATAAAAAGCAGGCGTTGTCCCACAGAGAGGGCAGACGCCTGCATAACAACAAAGCACGAAAAAACACCACGATACAGTTCAAAGACTGCTCGTGTCAAACCTACGTGTTCCTTTGCATACGCACGCAAAAAAAGCCCACCATCATGTGGAAAGGTACTTCTACTTTTTATTGCTTATTAGCGTACACAAATTAACACACGTAAGCCTCCTTCCAATCTCAAACTGTCGCACAGTATAACACACATCCGATAGACTTGTCAACCATTTTTAACCTTGTTTTCCATCTTGTTTTTCCATCTCTTACGGGCAGTAGCAAAGCCAGGCGAGCCAGTCAACGGTCAAGATGAACGGCGCTTTCAGCGCCGCCGTTGACAGTCTCGCCCGTCTTTGCTAATGGGTAATCAAGGCGGGAAAGCCATTTTAGGGCTTTCCCGCCCATTTCAATTTTGGGAGAAGAAAGGCCCCAAAATGAACGAGTGCGGCCAAACACTTTTAGGGATTGGCCACCTTGTCCACCCATCCAGCGGGGCGGCGGGGAACGGTCAAGGCCGGGCGTCAGCCCATTCATTTCAGCCTTGACGGTTTCCTGCCGTCCTGCTACTTTTCCCGGAGTGTGGCCACACATCTGGTCACGGTGTCCAGAGCTTTGGGACTTTTTGTCCCATAGGCCGGGGGCGGAGGACGAGGGACGGGGGCTTTCATAATACGCCCTGTCTGCTGCTGAAATCAGCCCTTTGTTTCCGGCTTACCAGCCCCAAACAAAGCCCTGCTTTCCTGCCGCGTCAAATGCCCTTGCCCTCCCCGGCGGCAACGGCATTTTCACGGCAACGCCGGCAGAGCGTATAACACACTACACTTTGCTTCGCAAAGTCGTGTGCCAAATGGGGGCGTTGCCCCCTTTGGAAACCCCCACAAGAAAAGGCGGTACGCTACCCCTCCACGGGGCGCATACCGCCTTTTCTTGTTATCCAGCCCTCCGGCTGTATCGGTTGAGCAAAAGTCCGCGTGGGATTGATGTGGTATCTTTAACTTTGGGAAACTCCACGCTCCCACTTGCTCACCGCCCGGTCGGAGACGTGCAGCTGCTCGGCCAGCTCCCGCTGGGTAAGTCCCCGCTCCTTCCGCATCTGCGCAATCAGCGCGCCGGTTTTTTGCCGGTCCATCCCCATCACCTCCCAGACAGTATACCATCAGAGGGAGGAGGGAGCAACAAACGCTGCGTAGAGCGGCCAGATTGGCCCGTTTTACCGGTTCAGCCGGTAGCCCGCCCCCCACACCGTCTCGATGATTTTGGGATGGGCGGGGTCGTCCTCGATCTTGTCCCGGATTCTCCCCACATGGACGGTGACAGTGGCGCTGTCTCCCACATAGTCATAGCCCCAGATGGTCTCAAACAGGCGCTCTTTGGAGAATACGATGTTGGGGTTTTCCGCCAGAAACTTCAGCAGGGCGAACTCACGGTTGGGCATCTTGATCTCCTGGTCCCCTTTAAAGACCTTCCAGCTCTGGGGGAGGATGCGCAGGTCCCCCACCTGGATGGCGCCGTCGTCCTCCCCGCGGCCGCCGGTGAGGCGCTGATACCGGCTCAGGTGGGACTTGACCCGTGCCACCAGCTCCGCCGGGTCGAAGGGTTTTCCGATGTAGTCGTCCGCCCCCAGGCCCAGCCCCCGGATTTTGTCCACCGACTCGGTGCGGGCGGTGACCATTAAAATGGGCACGTCCACCTGGTCCCGGATGCGGCGGCACACCTCATAGCCGCTGCGCCCCGGCAGCATCAGGTCCAGCAGGATCAGATCGTAGGCCCCGGTGAGGGCGGCCTCCTCCGCCGCCCCGCCGTCAGAGATCACCTGGGCCTGAAAGCCCTCAATTTCCAGGTAGTCCCGCTCCAGCATGGCGATCTCCTCGTCGTCCTCCACAATCAGGATTTTGGCCATTTATTCCACCGCCGCACAGGGCAGGGCGATCTCAAACACCAGCCCGTGGTCGTTTCTTGCCTGAATCGAGCCCCCGTGGGCCTCGACAATATGCTTGACGATATACAGCCCCAGGCCGCTGCCCTCGCCGCCCCGGCTGCTCCGGGCCTGGTCCCCCCGCCAAAACTGTTCAAACAGGTGGGGGAGCTGGTCCTCCGGCACCCCCTGGCCGTTGTCCGCAAAGCGGATGCACTCCCGGTCCCGCTGCCGCCAGACGGTGAGGGTGAGCACCAGGGGGGAGGCGCCGGAGTACCGCACCGCATTGTCCTTTAAATTGTTGAGCACCCGCAGCAGCTGCTCCGGGTCGATCCGAACCGGGTGGGGGGCGGGGGCCCCCCGCAGCGCCACCTGGCCCCCGGAGGGGGCCAGCTCCTGCCGGGCCTCCCGGACAAATTGGGCCACAAAGTCCCCCAGATCGGCGTCACTGAGAAACAGCGGGAGGTTTCCGGTCTCCAGCTTGGAGAAGTAGAACAGCCGCTGGAGCAGACGCTCCATCTCGCATGCCTTCCGATAGGCCACGTCCAGATACTGCTCCCGCTTCTCCGGGGTGTTGGCCACTCCGTCCCGCATCCCCTTCAGATAGCCCTTCACCGAGGTAAGGGGGGTGCGCAGGTCGTGGGAGATGCCCGCCACCAGATCGGTGCGGGCCTGCTCATAGCGGGCGTTTTTCTTCTGTTCCTCCAGCAGATGCCGCCGCATATGCTCGAAGGCGGCGTATACTGAGGAGAACTCGTCCGGCCCCTTGCAGTCCAGAGGGGTGGACAGATCCCCCCGCTCCACCCGTCCAGCCGCCTGAATGATGGCGTTCACCGGCTTGAGAATCCGCCGGACCTGGTACTGGGTAAACAGAAAGCTGAGGACGCCGATAACTGCGATGGCCGCCAGGCCGATGACAGAGAAGGAGATGAGAGCCGCCTCATTCTGGGGGCGCTGCTGGCCGAACATCTCAGGGGTCTGGGGCTCCATCATGGCCACCAGGACCGCGTCTCCGCACCGGCGCCCCACGATAAAGACCCCCTGGTCCTGGAGGGACAGCGTGCCGGACTTCGGCCAGGAGGCGTTGGCGAAGATGCGGTTGTAGAGGTCCTCCTGAAACCGGTTGAGAGAGGAGTAGACTACCTGGTGGTTCTGCTCCACCGCCAGACGGTAGTCCAGCTTTGCCAGGCTCTGATCCAGCTCCCACCAGTCTCTGGCCTCCTCCGGCCAGCTGGCCAGAGTGCTCTGCACCTGGTCGGAGCGGCTGTCCGCCGCCGGGACCGCCTGGTCCTGATAGGCGCGGAATACCAGATGGAGCACACCGCCGCTTACGGTGAGAAGGGTCAGCAGGGCCAGGATCAGGGTCACCATATGGAAGAAGAAAATCTGCCGTCTCATCTCCACCCTCCGTCCTCCATTTGTTATCCAGCATAAGGGATAATTGTAAATAGGGAAGTGGGAAAATCTAAACTTTTTGCAAATTATCCTGAAAGAGCAGGGCCGGACGCCCGCCGGAGCGGACGCCCGGCCCGTTCAGCGGCCGCGCGGTTATGGGGAGAGGGTCAGGCGGTGAGCTCCTCGCCGCCGAACAGCCGCACATACTGCAGCCGCTGATAGTCCTCGATCTTTCCGGTATAGACGGTGTCCTCCAAATGGCTGTAGGCATTCCCCTGGGCGTCGGTGTACCCCACAAAGGTGAGGGCGGGGATGGTGTTCTGGAGGCTCCATAGGAACTGGCCGTAGGGATCGGTCTCAATCCCGGCGTACCGGAGCAGGTACTGCCCCAGAAAGTTCAGGCTGGACTCCTCCGGCCCCTCCTCCTCCAGGGGGTAGTTGGCCCAGATGACGAAGGGGGTCCGGTACTTGTCCATGTACTGCTCCATGGTCATATCCGACTGGGCCACCCCGTAGGCCTTGTCCAGAAACGCCTGCTCCACCGAGGGCTGGTGGTCCCCAAACATGAGGATGATGGTGGGCTCCTCCTGCTGGGAGAAGTAGTCCACCAGCATCTGAAAGGCCTGGTCCGTCTCGTTGGCCAGGGTCAGGTACTGCTCCGCCATGGGATACTTGCCCGGCTCGTCGGTGAGCTGGACCTGGGCGGGGTAGTCCTCCACAGTGTAGCTGCCGTGGTTCTGGATGGTGACGTTGAACAGGAACAGGGGCTCTCCCGCCTCCTTGTGCTCAAACTCCCAGATGATCTGGGCGAAGTCGGACCGGTCGCTCACGTAGCCGTGCTCCAGGGTCTGCTCCACGTCCATGTCCTCGCCGCACTTGAAGTCGTCGAAGCCCAGCCGGGGGTAGGCCTGGTTCCGCTGCCAGGAGGTACGCTCACCCGGGTGGAAGGCCAGAGTGCGGTACCCCTCCTCCCGCAGCAGGGAGGCCAGGGAGGGGGAGTCGTCCAGAATGTACTGCTGGTAGGGGATGCTGCCCGAGGGCAGGAAGGCCATGGAGTTCCCCGTCAGAAACTCAAACTCGCTGGCGCTGGTGCCCGCCCCGAAGACGGAGGTGTAGGCGTGGCCCCAGATCGCGTTGTCCAGGGAGCGGATGTAGTCGGTGACGCTCTCCGAGAGGGAGAGGGTGCCGAACTCCTCAAAGTCCGCCCAGGACTCGTTCATAATGGCGATGATATTGGGGTGGTCGGCGCTCACCGCCGTCTCCTCCGGGCGTTCCACCTGGTCCATGATCCAGTTCAGCCGCTGGGAAGACAGGTCCTCCGGCTCCTCCACCTCCATGAACTCCGTGTTGCGCAGAAAGGCGGCCACCGCGCCGCTCTTCTGATAGGCTCCCAACTGGTCCCACACGTCGGTCTCCACGCCGAACCGGCCCAGGGACTCGGTATGTACCGCCTGGCTCAGGCAGAAGACGCCCAGGACCAGAGAGAGACAGCGGAGGGGGGCGGTGTGCCGGTCGATAAGAAAGCGGCCCTCCCGGAATTTGTGCCGCAGGAGCCAGGCCAGAAGGGCCACCAGGGCGATTCCGGCCAGCATGGGGGCAGTGGGGGCGAAGGAGTAGCTCCCCGACACCGCAGCCGCCGTTCCCAGGGCGGTCAGGTCCCAGGGGAGCACCGGCGTCCCCCGGTACAGGACGACAAAGTAGTTGGCCGCTCCCCACACCCCGCACAGGATATGGAGAAGCAGACAGCACACCGCCGGGTAGCCCGTGGCCGCCCACAGCAGAAAATAGACCGCGCCGATGCACAGGCTGTTGGCCAGCACCACACCGGGGGCCAGCTCCCAGGGGAGGACTCCCAGAATAAACTGCATCAAATAAAAACTTGTCAGGGGCGGAAGGAGCAGCAGCGCCGCCTGCTCCAGACGCTCCCTGGTGAAAAGAGCTCTGAACTTCATAAATTTTCTCCTGTATTTAACATATATTTAACATTTAGAGCTCTATTGTACACACTTTGTCCCGGTTTGTCAAAAGGGAAAGTTCGGTGCGCCGGGCCGGGGAAAAATAAAACGCCTTTCTGACGCGAACTGCGTCAGAAAGGCATTGAAATCAAAGGACGGCTCAGCCGGGAGGCCAGGTCATGTCCCGGCCGGACAGCACGTGGAAATGCAGGTGCGGTACAGACTGGCCCGCCTGCTCTTCCCAAAGGCTGTTTTTGACAGCCTTTGGGTTCCCGGATTTTATCAATGCTCGGGCGAAATAAATTCGCCCTGCGCCAAGGTTTTGCCTGCGGCAAAACGCTTGTACGGCGCAAAAGCGCCGCCGCCGCTACGCGGCGGAATCGGCGAGCAGGCTCTCCTTATCCGGGAGGCCAGGTCATGTCCCGGCCGGACAGCACATGAAAATGTAAGTGCGGCACACTCTGGCCAGCCTGCTCGCCGATGTTGGACACCACCCGGTAGCTCTCCAGCCCCAGCTCCTTGGTGACCTTGGAGATGACGGCGAAGATGTGGGCCACCACGGCGGCGTTGTCCTCAGTGACCTCGGCCACCGAGGCGATGTGCATCTTGGGGATCACCAGAAAGTGGGTGGGGGCCTGGGGATCGATGTCGTAGAAGGCGTAGCAGACCTCGTCCTCATAGACCTTGTTGGAGGGGATCTGTCCCTCCGCGATCTTGCAGAACAGACAATCGCTCATAAACGGAAGTCCTCCTTTCCTGGGCGGAGACCGCCCGATTCATTCGTTCCCATTGTAGCACGCTTTTGGGAGAAGCACAACCTCACTGCACGTGGACGTGGTCGTTGATGTGCTTCATGCAGTAGCAGTAGTAGCCGTTGCACTTGGAGCAGTACCGGAACTCCATGTTGGGGTCGTCCGCGTCGGTGATGCCGCACACGGCGCACTTGTGGAGGTAGCCCTTGTGCTCCCGGACCTGCTTTTGGGCCTTTTTGAAGTTGATGGTCTGAGGATTGGTGCGGTAGGCGGCCCGCTGCCCGGTGCGGCGGACAATGCCCATCAGGTCCTCCCAGAAGAAGATGAGGTAGTTGAGGATGGCCACCAGGGGCAGGACTGCGGTGATCCACTGGCGGGAGAAGATGCTGAAGAAGAAGTCAAAGGCAAACAGCGCCGCGTCGATCCAGGCCAGCCACTTCACCTTCAGGGGCAGGATACCGTACAGCAGCACCTGCAGGTCGGGGTACAGGGTGGCGAAGGCGAAGAACATGGACATGTTGATGTAGTACATGGAGGTGCCGCCCATCAGGAAGCCCACCAGAATGTTCAGCACCACGCCCAGACCGTAGAAGACGGTAAAGCGGGGAGTGCCCCACTGCCGCTCCAGGGAGTTGCCGATGTAGTAGTAAAACAGAGTGGTCATGGCGAACCACAGGATGCTGAACATGTCATTGGGGTTGTAGCCGCTGGTGGGGACGAAGATAAAGCTGATAATCCGCCAAATCTGTCCCTGCAGAATCAGCGGGCTGGAGAAAGAAAACAGCCAGGAGACATATCCGCGGGAGAACATATCCAGGAAGTACACCAGCACGTTGCCGATGACGATAAACTTCATCAGATTGGGAATGCCGAAGTTGGGGTGATTATAACAGAAGCGGTCCAGCCAGCGGGAAATGGCCTTCATGGACAGCCCTCCTTTTGTGATGATAATTGGGCATACAAGCAACATTGTATCCGCTTTCCGGGGAAATGTCTATAACCAAAGTGTAAACATTTTCGGCGGGGAACAAACCTGCCCTTCCCCTGGGCGGCAAATCGTGATACAATAGCATCCGCGAAAAACGGGCCGGAACGGCTCAAAAAATAGATTTATTTTTCGAGAAGAGAGAGGAACGGTATCTATGAGCATCGTAAAGGATATGTCCCTGGCCCCCTCCGGCCACCAGAAGATCCAGTGGGTGCGGGACTTCATGCCCGCCCTCAGCGGCATTGAGGAGCGCTTCCGCCGGGAGAAACCCTTCGAGGGGCTGACCATCGCCGTCTCCGTCCATTTGGAGGCCAAGACCGCCAACCTGGGTCTGGTCCTCCGGGAGGGGGGCGCCAAGGTGTACCTCACCGGCTGCAACCCCCTGTCCACCCAGGACGACGTGGCCGCCGCCATGGCCGACCTGGGGGTGGAGACCTTCGGCGTCCACGGGGTGGACATGCAGGGGTATGAGGACCTGCTGGTGGAGACCCTGAAGTGCCGCCCCCACCTGATCGTGGACGACGGGGGCGACCTGATCTCCCTGATGGGGGGCAAGTGCGCCCAGTACGGGGACCGGCTGCTGGGGGGCTGTGAGGAGACCACCACCGGCATCCACCGCCTGTACGCCCGGGAGCGGGCGGGCATCCTCCCCTGCCCCATGATGGCGGTGAACGACGCCAAAGCCAAGCACTACTATGACAACAAGTACGGCACCGGGCAGTCCTCCTGGGACGCCATCATGCACACCACCAACCTGATGGTGGCGGGCAAGACGGTGGTGGTGGCCGGCTACGGCTGGTGCGGCAAGGGCATCGCCATGCGGGCCAAGGGCATGGGGGCCGACGTGATCGTCACCGAGGTGGACCCCTTCAAGGCCCTGGAGGCAACCATGGAGAATTTCCGGGTCATGCCCATGGATGAGGCGGCCAAGTACGGGGACATCTTTGTCACCGCCACCGGCTGCAAGGACGTGATTGTGGAGCGCCACTTCCAGGTGATGAAGGACAACGCCATTTTGTGCAACTCGGGCCACTTCGACTGCGAGGTGGACGTGAAACGGCTGGCCGAGCTGTCTGTGGAGCGCTTCCCCCGCCGGGAGAACATCGAGGGCTTCCGCCTGCCCGACGGGCGCACCCTGAACGTGCTGGCCGAGGGCCGTCTGGTGAACCTGGCGGCGGGCAACGGCCACCCGGCGGAGATTATGGACATGTCCTTCGCCGTCCAGGCCCTGTCCCTGGAGTGGATGGCCAAGCACGCCGGACAGCTGGAGAAGAGGGTCTACAACGTCCCCGAGGAGATCGACGACCAGATCGGCCGGGTGAAACTGGCCGCCATGGGCCTGTCCATCGACACCCTCACCCAGGAGCAGAAGGACTATCTGGCTGGCTGGGAGGCGTGACCGGCCGCCCGGCGGCCGCGTCCGCCGGGCGGGCCAAAATTTTCTCCGGGCTATTCTATTCCTTGGGAAGGTTTGTTATAATAACGGTACGATCATACTCTGGGGGCGTGCGCCCCCGGTTTTATTTGGAGGTTCTATGGAGCGGTTTGAACAGCTGGCGGCGGCGCTGAGACAGTCCTGCCCCGCCCTGGAATTGAGAGAGCATGAGCCCATGGCCCGCCACACCACCTTCCGCATCGGCGGTCCGGTGCGGCTGATGGCTATGCCCCGCAGCGAGGGGGAGGTGCTCTCCTGCCTGAGAGAGGCGGAGCGGGCCCAGGTTCGGCTGGTGGTGCTGGGCAACGGCTCCAATCTGCTGGCGGCGGACGGGGAGATCCCGTGCTTCGCGGTGCTGCTCACCGGCCTGGACGCCCTGGAGCGGACGGGGGAGCGGGAGATCTGGGCCGGGGCGGGGGTGTCTCTGGCCCGGCTGGCCTCGTTTGCCGCCCAGGAGGGGCTGGCGGGCCTGGAGTTTGCCCACGGCATCCCGGGGACCCTGGGGGGCGGCGTGCTGATGAACGCCGGCGCCTACGGGGGCGAGATGGTCCAGGTGGTGAAGGAGGTCACCGCCGCCGGGAGAACCGGCGGCGTGGAGACGGTTCCGGCGGAGCAGTGTGGGTTCTCCTACCGCCACAGCGTATTTTCAGATGGAGCGCGCGTCATTCTGGGGGCGAAATTTCAGCTGGAGCCGGACGACCCAGCCGCCATCCGCGGCCGCATGGACGAACTGGCCCGGCGGCGGAAGGAGAAGCAGCCCCTGGAATACCCCAGCGCCGGCTCCATGTTCAAGCGGCCGGCGGGGCACTTCGCTGCCGCTCTTATCGAACAGTGTGGGCTGAAAGGCCTCACCGTGGGCGGGGCCCAGGTGTCCGAGAAGCATGCGGGCTTTGTTATCAACCGGGGCGGGGCCACCTGCGCCGATGTGCTCGCCCTGGTGGACCAGGTGAAGGAGCGGGTGCTCCAGCAGACCGGCGTGGAGCTGGAGATGGAAGTGCGGGTACTGCGGTAAGATGGACGGATATACGAGAGAGGACCTGTCCGAGTCTTTGACCGCCGTTGAGTCGATCATTCACAAGTGCGAGGAGGCCCAGAAAAAGTTTTCTCCGGGCACCTCCCACCACACCCTGCTGAAGCGGCGGCTGAAGGCCATGTACCTGTCCCGGGCGCTGATCCTCCGGGAGCTGGCCGGGGACGGCGGCAGAGAGAAATAGAGGTGTACAGCCATGGAATTTATCATCATCTCCGGTCTGTCCGGGGCGGGCAAGAGCCGGGCGGCCTCCATCATGGAGGACATGGGCTTTTTCTGCGTGGACAATCTGCCCGCCCCCCTGATCCCAAAGTTTGCCGAGCTGGGGATGGGGGGCAACGGGGAGTACGACCGGGTGGCCCTGGTCACGGATGTCCGGGGAGGCACCAACTTTGACGGCCTGTTTCAGGCTCTGGATGGCCTGAAGGCCATGAAGTGCGGCTACCGCATCGTGTTCATGGAGGCCTCCGACCCGGTGATCATCCGCCGGTACAAGGAGACCCGCCGGAATCACCCCCTGGCGGAGGAGTGCGGTTCTCTGGAGGAGGCCATCGCCCTGGAGCGGAACATGCTCGCCCCCTTAAAGGAGCGGGCCGACTGGGTGATCGACACCTCCAACCTGTCCACCCGGGCCCTGCGGGGGGAACTGCTGCGGATGTTTTCCAAAAATGCGGCGGAACGGTCCATGGAGGTGCGGGTGATGTCCTTCGGCTTCAAGCACGGCATCCCCGCCGAGGCCGACCTGGTCTTTGATGTGCGCTTCCTGCCCAACCCCTACTACGTGGCCGAGCTGCGGCCCCTCACCGGCCTGGACGCGGGGGTGCGGGACTACGCCCTGTCCTCCCCCCAGAGCCAGGAGTTTTTGAAGAAGCTCACCGACTTTGTCACCTACCTGCTGCCCCGGTACCTGGAGGAGGGCAAGGCCGCCCTGGTCATCGCCGTGGGCTGCACCGGGGGACACCACCGATCGGTGGCGGTGGCCCACGCCCTGGCGGAGACCATCCGCGGATTGAACTACCCGGTGACCGAGAGCCACCGGGACATGGGGCGGACATAGAGCCTTTTGTTTTGAAGCCTGACACAAGCAAGAGAGGAGATCGCTATGCTGGAGATGCTGCCCAACGCCCAGCAGTGGGAGCGCGGTCCCAAGATCACCGCCATCGGCGGCGGGACCGGACTGTCCACCATGCTCCGGGGCTTGAAGAAATATACCCGAAACCTCACCGCCGTGGTGACGGTGGCCGACGACGGCGGGGGGTCCGGCGTGCTCCGCCGGGACATCGGCATGCCCCCGCCCGGGGACATCCGCCACTGCATGGAGGCCCTGGCCAACGTGGAGCCCATCATGCAGCGGCTGCTCACCTACCGCTTCACCGAGGGAGGGCTGGCCGGTCAGTCCTTCGGCAATCTGATCCTGGCCGCCCTCAACGGGGTCACCGGCTCCTTTGAGGAGGCGGTGTCCCAGATGAGCCAGGTGCTGGCCATCACCGGCCGGGTGCTGCCGGTGACCAGCGCCGACGTACAGCTGGAGGCCGTCTTTGAAAACGGCGCCCGGGTGGTGGGGGAGTCCAAGATCTGCGACGTGAAGAAGCAGCAGGACTGCCGCATCCACCACGTGGAGCTGATCCCCGCCAAGCCCAAGGCCCTGCCCGCCGCCCTGGAGGCCATCCGGGAGGCCGACCTGCTGCTGCTGGGGCCGGGGAGTCTGTACACCAGCGTCATCCCCAACCTGCTGGTGGCCGGGGTGCCGGAGGCTATCCGGGAGTCGGACGCCCTGAAAATTTACATCTGCAACATTATGACCCAGGACGGGGAGACGGAGGGGTACACCGCCGCCGACCACCTGGAGGCTCTGATGGACCACGGGGCCAAGGTGGACCTGTGCCTGGCCAACTCCGCCCCGGTGGGGGAGGGGCTGGTGGAGCGCTACCGGGCGGAGGACGCCGCCCCCCTGGTGGTGGACCGGGAGCGGATCTCCGCCATGGGCCTGGAGCTGGTGGAGCGGCCGGTGGCCTCTGAGGGGGGCGACTACGCCCGCCACGACCCGGATAAGCTGGCCGCGGCGGTGCTGGAGCTCTACCGCCAGCGGGCCGTGCGCATTTTCCGGGGCAAGAACCGCTATATCATAGAGGAGTGAGGGCATGACCTTTGGAGGAGAGGTAAAAAACGAGCTGTGCCGCCTGGAGGTGCATAAGAAGTGCTGCGCCCAGGCGGAGGCCTACGGGGTGCTGCTCTACTGCAACACCTTCAGCGGGGACGAGGTGCGCATCGTCACCGAGCACGAGGCCTTTGCCCAGCGGCTGCCCGTTTTGTTCAAAAAGGCCTTCCGGCTCACCTTCGACCGCCTGCCCCAGGGGGAGGGGAAGTACATCTTCTCCATCCAGGACCCCGGCAAGCTGGAGATTATCCATCAGACCTACGGTTCGGACCGGACGGCCCTGGCCCTGCACATCAACTTCGCCGTGCTGGAGGAGGACTGCTGCCGGGCCTCCTTCCTGCGGGGGGCCTTTCTGGCCGGGGGCTCGGTGACCGACCCGAGAAAGGGGTACCATCTGGAGCTGGCCACCTCCCACCACAGCGTCAGCCGGGAGATGCTGGCCCTTATGCGGGAGGAGGACTTCTCCCCCAAGGATGCCCAGCGGAAGGGCAATTCGGTCATCTACTTCAAGCAGAGCGAGTCCATCGAGAACTTTCTCACCGCCGTGGGCGCCCCCCTGTCCGCCATGGAGGTGATGAACGCCAAGCTGGAGAAGGATTTACGGGGGAGCGTGAACCGGCGGGTGAACTGCGACGCCGCCAACCTGGACAAGGTGGTGGAGGCCGCCCAGGCCCAGCTGGAGGCCATCCGGCGGCTGGAGCGGGACAAGGTGCTGGAGAAGCTGCCGGACAAGCTCCAGGAGGCCGCCCGCCTGCGGATGGACCACCCGGAGGACACCCTGTCCCAGCTGGCGGAGCGCTGCGACCCGCCGGTGACAAAATCTGCCTTGAACCACCGCCTGCGCAAGCTGGTGGAGCTGGGGAACCTTGAGGAAAAGGAATAGGGACCCTATGCTTCACGTCATATGTTATGTGGTCGCGGCGGTGCTGAATCTGGTGTGGCTGCTGCTGGGGGACGAGCTCCATCTGACCCACCAGCTGGCCGTCCCGGTGCTGACCGTGGTCATCGCCGGGGCGGGGGTGCTGTTGCGCCTGCGGACCCTGCCCAGGACGGTCTGGAGGCGGTATCTGCGGGGGAGCTTGTGGGTGCTGTTTTGCTACTATTTGTTCCTGCTGCTGGTTCTGCTGTTTTTCGGCGGCTTGTTCCACATGGACCGGGGCTGGGGAGGCACCGTGAACCTGGAGCCCTTCCACACCATCCGCAATTACATCCGCTTCTACCGCAACACCGGCAGCTATGTGAGCATTATGAACCTGCTGGGCAACGTGGCCATCATGGTCCCCCTGGGGGTGCTGCTGCCCCTGCTGTTCCGGGGGATGCGGCACTTCTGGACCTTCCTGCCCCTGGCCGCCCTGGTGTCCGTGGGGGTGGAGTATATCCAGTGGTGCACCGCCACCGGGGCCGCCGACGTGGACGACTCCATTTTGAATTTCCTGGGGGCCTTTTTGGGGTACTTCTTTGTGCGGGTGTGTCAGATGGGGTATGCCGCCTATGTGCGGCGGCGTCAGAAAGGAGAATTACTGTGAGTGAGACCATAAAATTTCGAAGTGCGGTCCCGGGGGATGAGGGACTGATTTTGACCTTTATCCGTGAACTGGCCGACTATGAGGGGATGCTGGACCAGGTGGTAGCTGACGAGGATACCCTTCATACCTGGATCTTTGAAAAGGAAAAAGCGGAGGTCCTCTTTGTCCTGGAGGGGGAGACTGAGGTGGGCTTCGCCCTATTTTTCCACAACTTTTCTACCTTTTTGGGCCGGGCGGGCCTCTACCTGGAGGATTTGTACGTCCGGCCAGAGTGCCGTGGAAAGGGCTATGGAAAGGCCCTGTTTCAGAAATTGGCGCAGATTGCCCTGGAACGGGGCTGCGGCAGGATGGAGTGGTGGTGCCTGGATTGGAACCAGCCCTCCATTGACTTTTACACCAAAGGTATGGGCGCTGAGCCCATGAGCGACTGGACGGTTTACCGCCTGGCTGGGGAGACCTTGAAACGGACGGCAAATCAGCTATAAGCAGCGGGGCGCTCTGAGTTTCTGAGGGAACTCCCATGTGGACGACTCCATTTTGAATTTCCTTGGGCGTTTTTGGGGTTCTTCGTTGTGCGGGCGTGCCTGCTGAGGTATTCCGTTAGGAAACGAAAAAGAAAGTAGTAATTTGAGAAAAGTTTGGAAATAAGGGGTATGCAAGCGGATCAATAATAGATTGGGGACAGAGTTATGAATTATCAAGATGTGCTTCAGCGGTACCATTATCAGGACGGAGCAGAAATTTTTGAGCGAATTTCTGCGGCAGACAAAGAGAACTATCAAGAAAATAAAGATATTATCAATGAAATTGTCCTTTGGAAGATCAATCGGATGCCGCAAATAACCCCACAAGTAATTGAGGAAATCTATGACTTGGCTGCGATCACAGATCCGATGGAAGCCTCGGAAAATCAGGCTACTTTTTCTGTGATTGTGAAACTGCTTGGTGCAAAAGGAATTCGGCTTCCAATGGCAAGTACCATTTTGCACTTTTACCATCCCGCTCTTTACCCGATCATAGATCAGAGAGCCTACCGGGAGCTATATCGTGAAGAGTACCCTAAATATCTTATAAAAAAAGAGGCATTGGCACAATTATATATGCAATATGTTAGAGACTGCTACGCCTTTCAACAGAAAAATTGTCCGGATATTCCGTTTGAACAAATCGATAAGATTCTCTATCAGCTGGATAAAGAAAAAGGAAATAAAGTAAAATATTAGACATCCTAAAAAGAGACATAATCCGTTTCGGTTGATAGGAGTTTATCAATTATTTGCCACAGATAGTGTTCCAAGGAGAACTAAAAAGGAGAGACACCATGTCCTTTGTCCACCTACATCTGCATACTGAATTCTCCCTTCTGGACGGCGCCTGCCGGATCAAGAAACTGGTCAAGCGGGTGAAGGAGCTGGGCCAGGAGGCGGTGGCCATCACCGACCACGGTGTCATGTACGGGGTGATCGACTTCTACAAGGCCTGCAAGGCGGAGGGAATCAAGCCCATCATCGGCTGTGAGGTGTATGTGGCCCCCCGGGGCCGGACCCGGTTCCAGAAGATGCACGAGTATGACTCTGCCTTCTCCCACCTGGTGCTTTTGTGCCGGAATGAGGAGGGATACCGCAACCTGTCCTATATGGTGTCCCAGGCCTTCCTGGAGGGCTTTTATATGAAGCCCCGCATTGACCTGGACCTGCTGAAGGAGCACTGCGACGGCCTCATCGCCTGCTCCGCCTGCCTGGGGGGCGAGGTGCCCAAGCTGCTCTCCGCCGGGGACTACGACAAGGCCAAAGAGGTGGCCCTGGAGATGCGGGAGTGGTTCGGGGAGGACGGCTACTACCTGGAGCTCCAGGACCACGGTATCCCCGCCCAGCGGCAGGTGAACGCGGGGCTGATGCGACTCCACCAGGAGACGGGCATCCCCCTCATCGCCACCAACGACGCCCACTACCTGCGGCGGGAGGACGCGGAGATGCAGGACATCCTCATGTGCATCCAGACGGGCAAGACGCTGGACGACCCCAACCGCATGAAGTTCGAGACCCAGGAGTTTTATGTCAAGAGCGAGGAGGAGATGGCCTCCCTCTTTCCCAACTGCCCCGAGGCCCTGGAGAACACCGCCAAAATTGCGGATATATGCAATGTGGAGTTCGAGTTCGGCAAGTACCACCTGCCCCACTTCCAGCTGCCCGAGGGCTGGACCGACGGGGACGCCTACTTTGAGAAGCTGTGCATGGACGGCTTCCGCTGGCGCTACCCGGCGGAGCCCCCCGAGTACCTGGAGAAGCTGCGGTACGAGATGGGCATGATCCGGAAGATGGGCTTTGTGGACTACTTCCTCATCGTCTCCGACTTCATTGCCTACGCCAAAAACAACGGAATCCCAGTGGGGCCAGGGCGAGGCTCGGCGGCGGGCTCCATGGTGTCCTACTGTCTGAACATCACCGACCTGGACCCGGTGAAATACGGGCTGTACTTCGAGCGCTTCCTGAACCCGGAGCGGGTGACCATGCCCGATATCGACATCGACTTCTGCATCCGCCGCCGCCAGGAGGTCATCGACTACGTCTCCCGGAAGTACGGGGCCGACCATGTGGCCCAGATCGTCACCTTCGGCACCATGGCCGCCCGCGGTGCGGTGCGGGATGTGGGCCGGGTGCTGAACATGACCTACGCCGAGGTGGACGCCATCGCCAAGCTGATCCCCAGCGGCCCGGGGGCCCTCCACATCACCCTGGAGGAGTCCCTGAAGCTGTCCAAGCAGCTCAAGGACGCCTACGACGAAAATCCCCAGGTGAAAAAGCTCATCGACACCGCCAAGGCCATCGAGGGCATGCCCCGGAACACCTCCACCCACGCCGCCGGCGTGGTCATCACCAGCCGGCCGGTGAGCGACTATGTGCCCCTGGCCAAGAACGACGACCTGGTGGTCACCCAGTACATCATGACCACCCTGGAGGAGCTGGGCCTCTTAAAGATGGACTTCCTGGGTCTGCGGAACCTGACGGTGCTGGACGACGCGGCCAAGCTGGTCCGCCGCAGCCACCCGGATTTCGACCCGAAGAAGATCCCCGACGATGACCCGGCGGTGTTCCAGATGCTGTCCGACGGCAAGACCTCCGGCGTGTTCCAGATGGAGTCCGCTGGCATGACCGGCGTGTGCGTGGGCCTGAAGCCCCAGAACATCGAGGACATCACCGCCATCATCGCCCTGTACCGGCCGGGGCCTATGGACTCCATCCCCCGGTTCATCGCCTGCAAGCACAACCCGGAGAAGGTCACCTACAAGCACCCCTCCCTCATTCCCATCCTGTCCAACACCTACGGCTGCATCGTCTATCAGGAGCAGGTCATTCAGATCTTCCAGCAGCTGGGGGGCTACTCTCTGGGCCAGGCGGACATGGTGCGCCGGGCCATGTCCAAGAAAAAGGTGAAGGACATCGAGAAGGAGCGGGCCACCTTCCTCCACGGGGACCCGGAGCGAAACATCGCCGGCTGTGCCGCCAACGGCATCCCCGAGGATGTGGCCCAGAGCATCTACGACGAGATCTACGACTTCGCCAACTACGCCTTCAACAAGGCCCATGCGGTGTGCTACGCGGTGGTGGCCTATCAGACGGCCTGGTTCAAGTGCCACTACCCCAAGGAGTATATGGCCGCCCTGCTCACCTCGGTGCTGGACTCCAGCGACAAGGTGGCCGAGTACATCGCCGAGTGCAAGGAGTGGAACATCGCTCTGCTGCCCCCGGATATCAACGAGTCGGAGGCGGATTTTGCCGTGTCCGAGGGGGGTATTCGCTTCGGCCTGGTGGCCCTGAAGGGTGTGGGACGGAGCGTGATCAACGGCCTGCTGGAGGAGCGCTCAAAGAACGGACCCTTCACCGACTTTATGGACTTCTGCGACCGGATGTTTGACAAGGACTTAAACCGGCGGGTGCTGGAGAGCCTGATCAAAGCCGGTGCCTTTGACCGGATGGGGTATAAGCGCGCCCAGCTGATGGAGGTCTATGGGCAGGTTCTGGACGGCATCGCCGCCAGCCGCAAGCGCAACCTGGAGGGCCAGATGGACCTGTTCGGCATGGGCGGGGGAGAGGCGGAGGAGGCCGCCCTGCCCGCCCTCCACCTGCCGGACGTGTCAGAATACCCGCCCCAGCAGCTCATGTCCATGGAGAAGGAGGTCACCGGCCTCTACCTCACCGGGCACCCCATGGACGCCTACCGAGAGGCGGCCAAGATGGTGGGGGCGGTGACCATCGGCTCCATTTTGGGGGACTTCGGCCGGGAGGACGGCCCCGCCCGCTACCGGGACGGGGAGGTGGTTACCATCGCCGGAGTGATCTCCACCTATAAGACCCGGACCACCCGGAACAACACCCTGATGGCCTACGTCACCCTGGAGGACGACACCGCCTCCATGGAGCTGCTGTGCTTCTCCCGGGTGCTCAATGAGAGCGGGGGATACATCCGGGAAAACAGCGCCGTGCTGGCTACCGGGAAGATCTCCGTCCGGGACGAGAAGGAGCCCCAGCTCATGGTGGACTCCATCCGTCCTCTGGGGGATCTGGACGGCAAGGCCCAGGGGAAACCGGAGAAGCTGTGGCTCCGCCTGCCCACCCGGGAGGACCCCCGCATGCGGAAGATCAAGCTGGCCCTGTCCTTCTTCCCCGGAGAGAGCCAGGCGGTGCTCTACTTTGAGGACTGCAAAAAGCGGGTGGGCACCCGCTGTATGATCCACCCGGCCCTGGTGCAGGACCTGAAAGAGCGCCTGGGGGAGGAGAACGTGGTGGTGAAGTAACAGGCGGGCAGCCGCGAGGCGGCGGATGCCTCCACGGCGGGCGGCCCAGGTGTGCCGCCCCTACAGAGGTTTGCGGATAGGCGGAACGGCGCGTCCGGGAGGCCGCGCCCTCCACAAAAAAGCGTTCTATCATCGTCCCTCATCCGCCCCCTTCGGGGGCACCTTCCCCCCAAGGGGAAGGTTTTCGGGCGGCTGATAGCCGCCCCTACAAAATACGGGAAACTCTCCGGTCTTTCCGTAGGGGCCGACGACCTCGGCGGCCCGCGGGCGCACCCTGTGCGCCCCTACAGCGGGGAACGAGGTGGGCGCCTTGATTTGGCAAACTCAGGCGCAGTCATAGAACTGCGCTAGTCCCAATTTTTCACCCACTCAGACCCCCAGTGGGGCCGGACAGAATGGCACTCAACCACTCTGCTCCCAAAGACAAAAAAGGCCCCATTTGTGCAGAATTAAAAAAATCTGTTTCAATTCACGAAAAAAGTTGACAAGAATGTGGGAAAGATCCTTGACAATCGGAGGAAAGTCTGGTATAGTGGACTCAACTAATAAGAATAATTCTTGTTAGAAAATAACAATACATAGATTTAGGGAGGAATTTACGATGCCGGAACTGAAGGGCAGCAAGACCGAACAGAACCTGTGGACCGCCTTTGCCGGGGAGTCCCAGGCCCGCAACAAGTACACCTACTTCGCCTCCAAGGCCAAGAAGGACGGCTATGTGCAGATCTCCAAGATCTTTGAGGAGACCGCCGCCAACGAGAAAGAGCACGCCGAGATCTGGTTCAAGCTGCTGGGCGGCATCGGCACCACTGCTGAGAACCTGGAGGCCGCTGCTCAGGGCGAGAACTACGAGTGGACCGACATGTATGCCACCATGGCCAAGGAGGCCAAGGAGGAGGGCTTCGACCACATCGCCTTCCTGTTTGAGGAAGTGGCCAAGATCGAGAAGGAGCACGAGGAGCGCTACCGCAAGCTGCTGGCCAATGTGGAGGGCGGCCTGGTGTTCTCCCGGGACGGCGACATGATCTGGCAGTGCAGCAACTGCGGCCACATCCATGTGGGCAAGGAGGCCCCCGAGGTCTGCCCCGTGTGCGCCCATCCCCGCGATTACTTCCAGCTGAAGGCTGAGAACTACTAAGATTCCGCACTGTTTTCTGAGTTACATGGAAAACGGCCTGTCCAATCTATATTATGGGTTGGACGGGCCGTTGCTTTTTGAGGGGAGCAGAGTAGGGAGGACACCGCCGGAGTGGAACAGAAAGCCCAAGTTGTTCTGCCCCTTGCGCCAACCAAAAAAGTGAACCGCTCTGCGGGGAAATTATGCTATAATGAATCAACAAGCAGCTTTTCCACCGAGACAGCGGAAATGGGGGATATCACCATGGGAAGAAAGGGCGCAGTTCCAGTCCTGATCGCGGTTACGGCGGGCCTGGTGTGTATAGCCGCACTCCTTTGGTTTCGTGAGCCCACCTACTGGATAGAGGAGAGTGTCAGCTCTTACGAGGCAAGCCCGATGTCAGGGGTGAGCTTTGACCTGGAGGCGAACCGAAGCAGAGGTTGGGTTACCATTGAGAATCAGGGGGCGGAGCATCTGACGTTCTGCCTTCGGGATCAGCCGATTGACATTGAGAAGCTGGAGGAGGACGGGTGGCACCGGCTCTGTTCTACCAAGCCGCAGCCTGCGCGCGTGGAGGCAGTTTCACAGGGCGGTTCCTATCAGTGTGAGTTTTCCTGGAAGGAGTGGATGGGCGGAAATCTGAGTCCGGGCAAATACCGGGCCATTTTTCACCACGGTACGGGGAGCACGGAATTTTATGTCTACAGCATGGATGCGGAGTTTACGATTTCCTAGATAAGAAAGACGGCGGGAGAGCTCCTTTGAGCGCTCCCGCCGTTTTCTCTGGTCAGTTATTTTCTTTCCCTGCGGCCGTGTCCCGCATTTCGTCCGGCTGAGCGGGGCGGCCGTCTACGAGCTCCCTCAGATCACCGTGGAAAGACCAGCGGTTGGCATCTATCAGCTCAAAAAATTGTTCGTAAAATTCACCGGCGGTGGTCCACATGGGGAGCTCCACGAGGCCCCGGATCTCCACTTCTCTGCGGTGTGCAAAGTCGTCCAAATTCAAGGAGGCCAGGCTGTTCTGCGTTTCCTCCTCCTCCCAGGTGCCCAGCGTTTTCAGCTGCGCGCCGAACTCCGGTGAGAGAACGTGAGCGTAACACATGAACTCATGGGACAGGGTCCCGAAAAACAGCTCCTGATCCCGAAAGAAACACAGGTCCTCCAGAGAACAGCCGTTTTGGTCGTCGCCGGTTTTCAGAAACAGGTTGTCTGCATACCGCAGAAGGGTCTCCTTCGCCTTCCGGGAGGCGTGGTACAGGGTGACTTTATGGAGATAACCTGACGGAGCGTAGCAGAACCAGTGGTCCACGGACAGGTGTTTAAACTGGAATTTCTGCAGGGCTCGCTCCAGCCTGGCGTCGGTGCGGTACGGTCCATGTACTTTGGTGAGTGAAAAGACATCCGCCTGGGCAAAGCACAGGTCCATCAGGCGGCAAAAGTCCTCTCCTGCGATGGTGCCGGGATTCGGAAGGCTGTTGTCATCCAAATTGATCTCGTCGGACAGGTCAGGGTCATTTTGAAGATACCAAATGTTTCTCACAGAAGCGGCCGTCCTTTCTCTGGTGTGGTGTGTGGGACGCAACTAGGATACCAGAGCCGAGAAAGGCTGACCAGAAAGAATCTCTTAATTTTTTCTGAAGACGGGTAAAAGAATGCGGGAGCGCTCCAATGAACGCTCCCGCCGTTCCATTTACGCCTGACCGGGCCGTTCCAGCCCAGTGCAGTCGTAATACTCGTCGCTGTACTGGATTTTACTGCCGTCAAAAGCTTGCTGCAGGGTCTTCACATAGGAGAAGGGGTCCTCTATAGGTGTCAGGTTAAAGGTGCTCTGGAGCTGCTCCAGGGCGGCCTTCTGCTCCTCGGTCTGGATGGTACGCTCGGCACGCAGGTGGTCCTCGAACCGTTCCCGGCTCATCCAGGCGATCTGCTCCACCGGGTTGGCGGAGCCGCAGGCCAGAATCAGCCGGAGAAAATCGGAGAAGTTTTGGGCCAGCGGGTACACGCATCTGTCCGCACAGGTCTCCGGGTTGGCGGCAAAGACCATTTCGCCATACTCCGGCAGAAAGCAGTACAAAATGCACCCCTCAAATCCGATGGGGACGGCGTTGACCGGATAACAGAAGTAGGAGACCTCTATGGAGCCGGGCTCGAGAGAGATCAGGCTTTTGTCTATGGGGAGCTTCTGGAATTGGGAAAACAGAGCATCCATCTTGATATCCTCCCGATTGAGATTGGCGGTTATTGGGGCATGCCCGCCTCATAGTCCAGCCCGGTGAGGTACCGCCGGGCCAGGTCGAAGGCGTGGTGGGCGGTGATGGTGCGCAGCCGCTCCCGCACCGGGCGCAGGGTGATGTGGAGGGGCCGGACGTAAGTGCCCTCGGGGGTGGCGATGCCCACGAACATGGTGCCCACCTCGTTGCCACGGTCGTCCTTGTCCGGGCCGGCCACGCCGGTGGAGGAGAGGCCGATGTCGCAGCCCAGCACCCGCCGGGCCCCCTCGGCCATGGCTTCTGCCACCGGAGCGGACACCGCCCCGTACTGGTCCAGAAGCTCCTGGGGCACCCCCAGCACATGGTGCTTCACCTCATTGGTGTAGGAGACGATGCCCCCCTTGAACACCTGGGAGGCCCCGGAGAGGTCGGTGAGCCGCTTGGCCATGAGGCCGCCGGTGCAGCTCTCGGCGGTGCCCAAGGTGAGCCCCTTCTCCTTCAAAAGCCCCTCCAGCACGAACTCCAGGGAGGGCACGTCTACCCCGTACACCAGGGGTCCGAAGTGCTCCTTCAGCTTGTCCACCGTGGGCAGCAGGAGGGCCTGGGCCTCCTCCTGGGTGGCGGCCTTGGCGGTGACACGCAGCTCGCACTCCCCCTCCTTGGCGTAGGGGGCCAGGGTGGGGTTGGCCATGGCGTTCATCTGCTCCCGCAGCTGGGCCTCCATGGCGGACTCCCCGATGCCGAACAGCTTCAGGGTGTGGGAGGCGATGACCCCCTCGGAGAACTGCTGCAGGTAGGGGACCGCCCGGAACTGGAACATGGGGCGGCACTCACTGGGGGGGCCGGGGAGCATGATGACGTGGACGCCCTCCGCCTCAAAGGCGCAGCCGGGGGCGGAGCCCCAGTCGTTCACCAGAACGGTGCACCCCTCGGGGAGCATGGCCTGCTGGTAGTTGTTCTCGGTGAGCTTGCGGCCCCGGTTTTTGGCGAACTCCTCCAGCCGGCGCACCGAGTCCTCATCCCGGTACAGCTTTTTCCCAAAGGCCTCCACCAGCACGTTTTTGGTCAGGTCGTCGCAGGTGGGCCCCAGGCCGCCGGTGGTGATGATGATGTCCGCCCGCTGCTTGGCGATGGCCACCGCCTCCCGGGCCCGCTGGGGGTTGTCCCCCACCACTGTGTGCCAATACACATTCAGCCCCAGGGCGCTGAGCCCCTGAGAGAGCATTTGAGCGTCGGTGTTGGCGATGCTGCCCAGCAGCAGCTCGGTGCCCACCGACAGGATTTCCACTTTATGAGACAAAGGAAAGACCTCCATTATAGGGCGCGGAAGAGGCACCCTTAGTTTGTGCGTTTATAGATCAGGGGCACGTCGTAGCCGAACACCCGTTTTCCCTCCCGCTCCATGGACTCGGATACCTCCAGGCGGTCGGGGAAGAAGCGCTCAAAGAGGGTGAATTTCATAACAGGGGAGAACATGCTCTCACTGCCGCCCACCCAGCCGCCGTCCTGGAACCGGTAGAGGGCGGGGGTGAACTTCTGGGAGGGGGAGAGCTGGTCAAAGGGGAGCTCCGGCATGGTCTCATAGGACAAGGTCTTGGGGTCCAGTTCCCGGGGCAGGTCGTAGGAGGTGAGCAGCACCCCCTCCGCCTCCTGGGTGAAGCAGAACAGGTGGGGGGAGGCGTTGGTGCGTCCCTGGACGGTGTAGTAGCTCTCCTCCAGCAGGAAGAGGCCGGGAAAGTCCGCCGGAAGGCCGGAAATCTTCTGATTGCAGATGGTGTTCACGTGACGGGCAAAGGGAAAGGAGGTGTCTCCCGCCGCCTGGCGCTGTTCAAACTGCTCGCGGTTGTCAAAACGGCCGCAGAGCAGGTCCATAAATTCAGAGAGTGTGTGTCGGTCCATGTTCATGGAAAATGCTCCTTTTCAGGAAAAATTGTCCCGGGCGCAAAAAATGCCCCCGGTATGTACAGTGTAATACCGGGGGCGGGTCCCGTCAAGCGGGAATCTTATTTGGTAATCTGGAAGGAGCGGGTGATGGGGGCCGCCTGGTAGTTTCCGCCCAGGGTGACCACGGTCATCACATAGCGGCCCGGCTCCGTGGGCGGGGTGGTGGTGCTGGAGTACACCCGCCACTTGCTGGTGAAGCCGGAGTACAGGTAGCTGACGCTCTCCTGGCTGTCGGTGGCGACGCCGTCATAGGACAGGGTGGCGCCGAAATCAAAGGTCTTGGCCTCCTCGGCGGTGAGCTTACCATTCGGGATGTTCTCATTCCAGGTGAGGTTCACCCCGGACAGGCGCATCTTCACCAGCAGGAAGCCCATGCCGAAGCCGGTCTCATAGTTCTGGTTGTCGGTGACGACGGCCACGGTGTACAGGCCGGCCCGGTTGGGGGCGCCGAAGGAGATGCGGACGCTGTCCAGGATGCCGGGCATCTTGTTCACCGCCTCCAGGATCTGGCCGAAGGTGCCGGTGTCGATGTTCAGCTTGTCCAGCAGGTCCAGCAGCTCCTGGGTGCTCAGCAGCTCCCGCAGCTCGCCCACGGTGACGCCGTCATTGAGCATGTCGGTGAAGCTCTTGCCGTAGACCTTCTCTACAATGGGGTCCAGCAGTTTAATCACAGTGCTGTCGGTGTACCGCTCGGGCAGATCCAGGTAGAGGGCGGTGGTCACGTTGCTGGTGATGCCGGCGTAGATGACGTACTGGTCAAAGTCGTCGGCGGGGTCGGTGGTGATGAAGCCCTCAGGGAGAGCCTCGTCGGCGTAGATGTTGTCCGAGTGGACGCTCACCTTCACAGTGGCCTTGTCCACGGTGACGGTGCCCTCCGTGCTGTCGCTGGGGCGGTAGTCGGCGTTTCCGTTAAAGCTCACCCGGATGGACTGGGCTTCACCCGCGCCCATCTGGGGGAAAGAGCCGATTTCCTGGCCCAGAATCTCATAGACTTTACCCTCGATGGGCACCCACTGGGTCAGAACATCACTGTTAAGAATATCATCAAGGCCGGGAATGTTTCCAAGCAGGCCCTCCAGGTCCTCCAGACCCGGGTCCACGCCGCTCTCGGCGTCGGTGAGCTTGGCCTTGTACTCGATGGTAAAGTCGTCCAGGGAGAGGGTCTCCTTGGCGGGGAGGGTGGAGCTGTCCCAGTCAATGACGCTGTCAAAGATGGCCTGCTCCATGACGGAGGGGTCCATGTTATAGGTGAAGGACACGCCGCTCTTGAGAGCTACGAAGCTCTCCCAGCGGCTGTCGGTGGTAGTCACGTCCACGATGACGGAGTTGCCCCGGTACTGCTGGTTCCCGGGCCAGGAGATGCGGATCTCCCAGGTGCCGGTGCCGAACTTTTTCAGGCCGGTCCAGTCAGTGCCGTCCAGGGGCTTGAACTGGTCAGTTGCCCCGGTCAGGGTAGTATTGTACTCCACGGTCACATCGTCTGCGGTAAGCGAAATGGGGGTGGTGGACGCCACCACGGCTTCATAGATGGCCTGGGCGGTGGCTTCATAGTCATAGCCCTGGTCCGCGGTGAACTTCATGCCCACCTCGTAAGGGCCTTCGTTCAGGTTGAACTGAATCTGCTCCCGGTCGTTGACGGTGACATTGGCCTCGATGGTGGTGGGGGCATAGGTCTGATTGCCCGGCCAATAGATTCGGATCTGCTGTTCTCCGGCGGAGATGGCGGGGTAATTTAGAGCATTGACCCATCCGCCTTCCAAAGTAACCCAATTATGTCCCAATTCGCCTACTGCGCCGCTAACGGCGGTGGCATAATAAGTAATGGTAACATCATTTACCGTCAGTCCATTGAAGTCGTCCACCACGGCGTTGAAAATATCCGTGCGCAGAGCGTCGAAGTCGGTCTCCAGGTTCTCGTCCACGGTGATAGTCACACTGTAAGGACCTTCCTTCAGCTCATAATTGGCTTCGGGCCGCTCCTCAACAGTGACGGTGACCGTAAAAGCCCCGGCCTGGTAATCCTGAGTACCGTCCCAGGAGAAGCGGATTTTCCACGTACCGATGTCAAACTTCTTGAAGTTGTACCAGTCGGAATTATTCAGCGGTTTATAGTTTTCGCTAATAGTACCGGCGTCATACTCGATGGTCACATCGTCAAAGCCGAGGCCCTGATTGGTACTCCTCACCACGGCGTTATAAATGGCTTCCTCCATGGCGTCATAGTTGATGCTCTGGTCCTCGTTGTAGATGATCCCAACGGTATAAGTGCCATCTTCACCCGGGGAGTTCTGCTCCCAGAGGTCAGTATCCCGCTCGTCGGCGATGGTGACAGTGCCCTCAGCGCTGGTACTGTAGTAGGTATCGTTCTCCCCGTAGGAGATACGGATGTCCCAAGTGCCTTCAGAGATGGCGGGGTAGGTCAGCCCAGAGATCTTGCCGCCCTCCAGAGAAACCCAAGTTTTACCGATATCACCCAAAGAGCCAGTCGTAGCAGTCGCATAATACTCGATGTCCACATCGTCCACGGTCAGCTCCGGCGTGGTATCTGCTACCACTTCGGCCCAAATATCCGACCGCAGCTTGTCATAGTTTACCGTGGCATCCTCGCTGTAGGGCAGGGCCACGGTGCAGTTGTCCTTCAGGGTGATTTCGCTTTCTTGCTTTGCGACCTTGGTCAGCGTAACTGCCGTGCCTGTACCCGCAATCCGGACCTGATATTTTCCGTCGCTGTTGGCCGCCAAGGCGGGGTGCGTGAAGGTTGTTGGGACAAACACAACATTTTTTTCACTGGTAAAACCATTCACAGACCCCCAGGCGTCATTGGTCAGCAGGCCATTTTTGCCTGTGCAGTAATACTCCCACTCCAAACTCTGGGGGTCTACATCGTCGCCGGTGTTGACCACCAGAGCATCGAACAGGATATCCTTTACCTCACGCTCTGTCGCACCGCTGGGGATAACCGCTGTGCCGTCTTGCAGCTGGACCGGAGTCTCCTGGCTCTCATACATCTCTACCTGGGCGGTCTCCTCCTGTTCCTCCTGGGGCGAAAAGATGTCCCAGAAGGACCGGGCGGAGGCCGCCATAGGCATGGCCTGGAGCAGCATCAGGGCCGCCAGGCCGCCCGCAAGGCCCTTGCGGAATCGTTGTTTACCCATTTTCCGATCAAATCCTCTCCTAATTTTGTTTTGGCTTCGGACTCAACAACACACAAAAGTCCTGGAAAAAATCCTCTAAATTATAGCATTCGAATTTGAGATGTCAAGAAAAAAGTTTGAAAAATCAAAATATTTTGCAGAAAATGCGTGAAAGTAACGTGAAAAAATGAAATAGAAACTGGAAAAATGCAGGATGCGGCGTTCGGGCTTTCTGCTTTTTCATGCAGGAGGGAATAAATTTGCAGGCAAACGGCGGAAAAGAAAATGTTCGGAGAACAGATATGACATATCTGTCTCCGAACATAACGTTTTTGGGATTTATATACATATTTGCCGGCAAGACCACGCAGGTTACAGGTTGACCTGCACCCGCTCGATGCCGTCCACGGCGGCCTTCACCATGGCGTCAATGTCCAGGGCCTGCTCGGCGGCCTCTACCTCGCCGGGCATGGGCCGCAGGCGGGGGTGCCGGGGGGTGAAGACGGTGCAGCAGTCCTCATAGGGGAGGATGGAGGTCTCAAAGGTGCCGATTTTCCGGGCGATCTGGACGATCTCCTCCTTGTCCATGCCGATGCAGGGGCGCAGGACGGGCAGGTCCACCACCGCGCCGGTGCAGCGCAGCGCCTCCATGGTCTGGCTGGCCACCTGGCCCAGACACTCGCCGGTGACCAGGGCCTTGGCCCCGCAGCGGTTGGCCACCTCCTGGGCGATGCGCATCATAAAGCGGCGCATGAGGACGGTGAAGAGCTCCTCCGGGCAGGAGCGGCGCAGCTCCTCCTGGATGGCGGTGAAGGGGACCACGTGGACGGTGAGCCGCCCGGTCCAGGGGGTGAGCAGGCGGGCCAGCTCCAGCACCTTGTCCTTGGCTTCCGGGGAGGTGTAGGGGTAGGAGAAGAAGTGGACCATGTCCAGTGCCACCCCCCGCTTGGCGATCATCCAGGAGGCCACCGGGGAGTCGATGCCCCCGGACAGCAGGGAGACCGCCCGGCCGTTGATACCCACGGGCAGGCCGCCCGCCCCGGGCTGGGCCTGGGCGTGGACGTAGGCGGCGTAGTCCCGCACCTCGATATACACGGTGAGCTCCGGGTGGTGCACGTCCACCTCCAGGTTGTCATAGGCCTCGTGGAGCTCGCCCCCCACGTACTGGCTGAGCTGGATGGAGGTCATGGGGAAGGTTTTATCTGCCCGCTTGGTCTCCACCTTGAAGGATTTGGCGGAGCGCAGCTCAGTATCCAGGAATTCTTTGGCGGTGGCCAGAATGGCGTCCTTGTCCTTCTCACAGGGCCGGGCCAGGGACAGGCCCGCGATGCCGAACACCTTTTTCAGGGCCTCGTAGGCCCCCAGCACGTCGCAGCGGTCGTCCTTGGGCTCCACATAGGTGGCCGACTGGCGGGTGTACACCCGGAACTGGCCGTAGGGGTGGAGGCGGCGGTGGATATTGGCCTGGAGCTTATCCTCAAAGCTGCGGCGGTTCAGGCCCTTTAACACTAATTCGCCCAACTTGAGCAGAATGATTTCGTTCATTGGGATTCCTCACTTTTTTGTTCTATGTTCCTCACATTATAGCGAATCAGGCGGGAAATGTCTAGTTGCTGGGTGGATTCTGCAAAAGGTTTAGCAGGCGGGTCCCATCATATAGTCCCTGGCAATAAAAAAATTTCAGTTTGCGTTCCGTGTGGCGTTGAAAATCTGCGGCGATTTCCTGTAGAAGATCCTGCTGATCCAGAGAAAGTGCGTCCATCAGCATGCCGGTTGTGTTGTGGCTCCACTGTTGAAAGTAGTAATGTTCCGCAGTATTTTGGTCCTGTCGCTTAGCTTCCTCGTATAATTGGTCCCATAGGGTTTCCCAAATTGTATTTTCCTGCATGTCTTATTCATCCTTTCTTCGGTGTGGATGAGAATAGTATAAAGGAAAAGATAGATTAGGAGAGGACCCATTTCAGTCCATGGGGAATTTTTTGGAGAAGTTTTGCCCTTTTAAAGCCTTCCCCTTTAGGGGAAGGTGGCTGGCCGTCAGGCCAGACGGATGAGGGGGACAGATTTTGGATTGGTTCGTTGTACGCAGGGGGATTTCGCCGCCTGCGGGCGGCGAGTTACTTTGCCCTCGGCGGCAAAGTAACCAAAACGCCGCTGGGGACGCGGCCGACGGGCACTTCGTGCCCATAGGACCGCTTTCCCCAGACCCCGTTTACGGGGGACGCGTACCTGTCAGGATGAGCAAAATTTCCGGCGCGTGAAAATCTGAATGGGTGTCTAAATTCCCGCCGGGCCACTGGGCCCTGGCTGTTCTAAAATTGCGGCTGGTGCGGTTTCACTTCCGCGCCTAGGTTTGCCGAACCAACGCTCCCACCTCGTTTCCCGCTGTAGGGGCGCACAGTGTGCGCCCGCGGGCCGCCGAGGTCGTCGGCCCCTACGGAACGGCCGGAGAGTTTCCCGTATTTCGAAGGGGCGACCTTTGGCCGCCCGCAAGCCTTCCCCCTGCAAGGGGGAAGGTGCCGAGCGCATGCGAGGCGGATGAGGGTGGGCTTCGGAATGGCAGAACCCTCTCGACGGGCTGGCCAGTGTCCGGCCCCTACGAAAGAAGGGATGGCTTATAGAGTTGCCGTAGGGGCGGCCCCATGTGGCCGCCCGCCGTTTTTCTCTGCACAACTTGAGCTTTGCCGCAAACAAAGGCGCTTTCAAACGGGGGAGTACCCGGCTCTCGATTGCAGCCCGGTCCAGCGGCAGCGAAAGACGAGGGGCGGCGAAATCCCCCTATAAAAATTAACCAATTCAAGCCCAAACGACAAAAATCATCTCTCTGCCGGGCATACTACTCTGGGGGTGAGGAACATGAGCAAACGCAAAACCAAACGGTCATCCCAACAAATGGGGGAGAACCTGCGCCTGAATCCCCAGTTGCGCCTGTGTCCCAAGTTTGACCCGGACAGCATCGCGGAATTCCATGTGGGGGAACCAGGTGAGATGGGCGTCCGGGTGGTGGACAACTGCGCGGAGGAGCACATCATGTAAAAGATGCGCAAAAGGGCCCCAGCCTGCGGCTGGGGCCCACAGCTTGTCGAAAAACCTCTGTTCAGACGAATCCGCCCGAGTGTTGGCGGGGGAGCTCGAGGGGGCGGCAGCCCGCCTCGAGTGGGATCGAATGCCCTGAATGCCTTGCAGGGCAAGGCGTTCAGCGAGCGTAGCGAGGACTTTTCCGCCGCGTGGCGGCGGGAAAGTAACGGCATTTTTACCGGATGAAGTTGGTGCGCTGGAAGGGCTCCCGCTCCGGGATGCCGTAGGCCTCTTTGCCCAGCTGGATGCTCTTCATCAGGAAGACCATGTTCCGGGCCAGGGTGCGCATGCCCTGGAGGCCCTCCGCGTCCTGAGAGGCCTCGCCGGGCTCCCGGCCGTGGATGCCGTTCCAGTACTGGCCGGAGGCGATGGGCATGCCGGAGATGCCGAAAAACTTGTTCAGCTCGTCGTAGGTAGCGGTGAGCCCGCCCCGGCGGGCGGCGGCCACGGCGGCTCCCACCTTCATGGTCTTGTCGAAGTGGGTGCTGTAAAAGAGCCGGGTCAGAAAAGCCACCAGGGTGGCGTTGGCCGAGGCGTAGTACACCGGGGTGCCCACTACCAGGCCGTCGCAGGCCTCGAGCTTGGGGGCGGTCTCGTTTACCAGGTCGTCAAAAACGCATTTGCCAGCCTCCATACATTTGTTGCAGCCGATACAGCCCCGGATGTCCTTGTTGCCCACGTGGACGGTCTCCACCTGGATGCCCTCCTGGACAAAAATCTGCTCCATCTCGCGGAGGGCGATGGCGGTGTTGCCGTTGGGCTTGGGGCTGCCGTTGATCATTAAGACATTCATTGTGACAAAACCTCCTGAAAATAGAAACGAGAGAAGCGTACCCCTCTGTCAGCAGTACCATCATATACCCTGGAGTGCACTCCAAGTCAAGAGAGGGGCGTCGTTTTTTCCAAAGGAGAAGAGAGAACCTCCACCCGGGTGCACACCCGCTCCAGGAGGGGAGCGCTGTGGCTGACAATGAGCAGTCCCAGATTCCGCCGCTCCGCCTCCCGCAGGAGTAACTCCCAGATCTGGGCCTGGGTGATGGGGTCCAGCATGGCGGTGATCTCGTCGCACAGCAGGTATCTTGTGGCCCTGCCCAGGGCCCGGGCGATGCAGAACCGCTGGAGCTCCCCGCCGGACAGCTCCTGGGGGTAGCGGCGCAGCCACTGGGGCTGGATGTGCAGCTCCTCCAGCAGGCGCTCCTCCACCGGACCCGCCTCCTTCAGGGACACCTCCAGGGGGAGGAGGGGGTCCAGCACCGTCTCCGGGTGCTGCCAGATCATCTGGACCGGGCAGGCCCCCCGGTACTGGGATAGGGGGCGGCCATCCAAAAGGACCTCCCCCGCTGTGGAGCGCTCGTACCCCGCCAGGAGCTTGCACAGGGTGGTCTTGCCCCGGCCGCTGGGGGCGGTGAGGCCCACCCGCTCCCCGGGCTCCAGGGTGAGATTCACGTGTTCCAAAACGGGTCCCTGCCCCCGACGGGGGTAGCGGAAGGTAAGGCCGCGGGCTTCCAGGCTCATGGGGTATCTCCTCCTTCCGGGGTATAGCAGCGGACCATGCCGCCCGCCTGAGGCACATAGGGGACGGGGCCGCCGGACCGGCACCGCTCCTGACAGCGGGGACACCGGGGGGCGAACTGGCAGCCGTCTAAAACCTCCCCGGGGTAGGGCTGGGTGCCGGAGATGGGGCGAAAGCCGTTCTGGGGCAGGGCGCCCCACAGGGCCCGGGTGTAGGGGTGGCGGAGTTTTCCGGCTGAAAAGTCGGCGGCGTCCGCCTCCTCGATGGTCTCCCCGGCGTAGAGGACCAGCACCCGGTGGGCGATGGTGAGGGCCAGCTCCAGGTCGTGGGTGATGAGGAGCACCCCGGTCCCCTCCTCCGCCAGTTCCCGGAAGTGGCCCAGAATGCGCCCGGCGGCCCGGGCGTCCAGGCCGGGGGTGGGCTCGTCGGCGATGAGCAGCTTGGGGTGTTCCACTGCGGCGGTGGCGATGAGCACCCGCCGGGCCATGCCGCCGGAGAGCTCGAAGGGGTAGAGCTCCTCCGTCTCCGCCCCCAGGCCGTACCGGGCCAGGACGCTCCGGCTCTCATCCCGGGCGGCGGCGTCCCGCCGCCCACGGCGCACCTGGGGGCCCACCGTCATCAGGGGGTCCAGGTAGGTGACCCCCTGGGGGACCAGGACGATCTCCCGGCCCCGGAGGGCCTCCGCCCGTTTTTGGGTGAGAGGTTCCCCACGGTAGAGAATGGTCCCCTCCATGGCACTGTTGTAGGGGAGGATACCCAAAATCCCGTGGGCAAGTAAACTCTTGCCCGAGCCGCTGGAGCCCACCACCGCCACCACCTGGCCGGATTGGATGGAGAAGGACAGGTCGTGGATGACGGGGAGGTTTTGCTTTTGGGTGCCCCGGCTGTATTGAGAGAAGGAGAGAGATAGATGGGATACCTGTAAAATTGGTTCCATGGAGGTTCAGCTCTTTTCGTGGGAGATTTCGCCACCTGCGGGTGGCGAGTTACTTTGCCCATGGCGGCAAAGTGACCAAAACGCCACCGGGGACGGCTCCGACGAGCACTTTGTGCTCATAGTCGCCTTTCCCTGGACCCCATTACGGGGGACGCGTACTTATTAGGTTTTGCAATATTTCCGGTGCACAAAATTTGAGTGGCGGCCTAAAATCACGCCGGGCCACTGGGCCCTGGCTTTCCAAAAATTGCCGCTGGTGCGGTTCCACTTCCGCGCCTGGCTTTGCCGAGCAGGTGATAGTTGGTCTATTATCGGCGTGCCGGCCAGTGTCCGGCCCCTACGAAAAAGAAGGGCCCGCTTCCAGATCTGCTGTAGGGGCGGGTGTCCTCACCCGCCCGCCAGATTTCAGGCAAGGCGCCTATAAAGCCGTAGGGGCGGCCTTTGTGGTCGCCCGCCGTCCATCTGAGCCGCACTTGAGCCCCACCTACCTAAAAGGCGCGCTTCCCGCCAAGAGGAGGACCACCCAAAGGTTACCGGAAACTCAGCGGCAGCGGTCATAGAACGGTAGCCAATCCCCTGTCCACCCGCGCCTTTGCGATGATGGAGCAGCTTCCTAATTGGCGGCCCCCGTAAAATGGGGGTGCAGGGGGTGAGCGAATATGAGCGCGAAGCGCTCATCCTGAGCTCATCCCTTGGCGGTTCTTTGGTGACTTTCTGGGTGTCCAGAAAGTCACTCGCCGCCGCAGCGGCGAAACACCCCCTAAAAAGTCCTCTTGCCTTACTGATGCACACTGGACGGGTCCAGCACCCGCCGCACCTGCTCCCCAAGAGCGGCAAAGAGGAGGACCACTCCCACCAGGGCCAGCCCGGGGAACAGGGCCAGCCACCACCTTCCGGTGGTGAGGTACTGCATGCTCTCCGAGAGGATGACCCCGATGGCGGGCTGTTCCGAGGACAGGCCGAAGCCCAGGAAGGTGACGCTGGCCTCGTGGAGGATGGCGTGGGGAAACTGGAGGATGAGCCCGGTGAGGAACTGGGGCAGCAGGTGGGGAAGGAGGTGCCGCCGGACGATCTGCCCCCGGGGGACCCCCAGCTTTTCCGCCGAGAGCAGATAGGGGGCGTGGCGGAGGGAGAGAACTTCGCCGCGGATGACCCGGGCCAGGGAGGGCCAGTGGCTCAGGGACACCCCGGCCACCACCCCGAGAAAACCCCGGCCGAAGGCCAGGGAGATGAGCATGACCAGCAGAATGTGGGGGATGCCCAGAAACAGGTCGATGCACCAGGAGAGGACCGCGTCCGCCCTCCGGCTCAGGGCGGCGGCCACCCCGCAGAGCAGGGCGATGACGGCGCTCACCAGGGCGGTAAGCACGCCGATGCGGATGGACAGGGACAGCCCGGCCAGGGTGCGGGCGAGCATGTCCCGCCCCATCCAGTCGGTGCCGAACAGAAAGGAGAGGCTGGGGGAGAAGTTCATGCGGGAGAAATCGGTCTCCATGGCCCGCTGGGTGAGCAGAGCGCCGGCCAGCGTGACCGCCAGGAGCACCGCCAGAGTGAGAAACAGGAGCAGAAGGGTCCTCTGTCGCCGGTTGAGCGGTCTCATGATTTGGCCGCCCCCCTTCGGATCTTGGGGTCCACCGCGCCGTAGAGGAGGTCGGCAATCAAATTCCCTCCGAAGACGATGGCGGCGGTGATGACGGTGATGCCCAGGAGCAGGGGCAGGTCACTGCCCAGCCCGGCGGTCACTGCCGCCTGGCCCAGTCCGGGGTAGGAGAACACCTGCTCCACCAGCACCGAGCCGCCGATGATCTCACTCACCGAGGCAAACTGCAAGGTGATGGCGGGAAGGGCCACGTTCCGCAGGCCGTGGCGCAGGACGATGCTCCGGAGGGATTCCCCCCGGGCCCGGGCGAACAGCACGTAGTCCGACTCCATCACGTCCACCATCTTCTCCCGGGTGTGGAGGGCGATGGAGGACACCCCGGTGATGCTGAGGGTGAGGGCGGGGAGGACGGCGTGGTGGAGACGCTCCAAGAAGGTGACGCTGTCCGCATCCACTCCGATGGGGACGGACAGACCGGTGGGGAACCACCCCAGCCACACGGAGAATACCAACAGAAGAAGGATGGCCAGCCAGAAGGCTGGAGTGCTGGAGATGAGCAGACACCAGCCCCGGATGAGCCGATCGGGCCAGCGGCCCCGAAAGGCACCGGCCAGCACCCCCAAGGTGAGCCCTAAGATCCCGGACAGAACCCAGGCGAACAGGAGCAGTCCCAGGGAGTTCCCCAGCCGCTCCCCGATGATGGCCAGCACCGGCTGGCGGTAGAGCAGGGAGGTGCCCAGGTCTCCGTGGAGGGCGTCAGCCAGCCAGCCCAGATAGCGCTCCGGCAGGGGGGTGTTCACCCCCCAGTAGTCCTCCAGCTGGGCGATCTGCTCCTGGGACATGGTGCCCAGGGCGGCCTGGCCCACGTTGGTCTGGAGTGGGTCCAGAGGGGAGGCGGACATGAGCAGAAAGGCCGCCAGGCTTACCCCCAGCAGGAGGAGCAGCATGCGGATCAACTTTTTTCCCGCAAATTGCAGGCGGTGTTTCATTGGGAGGCTCCTTTCTTGGAAAGGTTTGCAGGGGAATTTCACCGCCTGCCCTTCTCGAGCCTTCCCCCCGGGGGGAAGGTGGCTGGCCGAAGGCCAGACGGATGAGGGGGCGATGATAGAGCTTTTGCCTTTGTCGCAGGGGGAGTTTCGCCGCCCCGGCGGCGAGTAACTTTCTCAGCGGGCGGATTGTCAAGTGAAGTGCAACGGTTTGTGAAAAAAGAGTTCAAGAGGAGATTTCCAGCCTAGGCATTTGCGCGGGCGACGATTTAGCTTATCAGTAAATAAAGCCAGAAGGGATGGAGAAAAAGGAACCTTATAGGTGTCCTTTGGAATGTATTGTCGCAGCAAACCATTGGTATTTTCGTTTGTACCTCGTTCCCAGGGGGCATGAGGATGCGCAAAATAGAAGACTGCGTTTGGAATTATTTTTGTAATGTTGGCATGATGGGCAAACTCCAATCCCCGATCCAGGGTAATGGAGCGAAGCTTTCCCTTGGGTAAAGTATCCAGCATGGAGGCTATGACCCGTGCGACTTCTTCTGGTTTCCTGCTCTGGCAAATACCAGTCAGCAGGTATCGAGACCGTCGATCTACAAGTGTGACCACATAAAGCTTGTGGAAGCTGCTATATACAAGATCACCTTCAAAATGTCCGAATTGGCTCCGCCTATCTGCCGCTTTGGGCCGCTGTTCAATGGTTTGATGCACAAAGGCTGCGGTTTTTCTCAGCTTCTTTACCCCACG
>NZ_JACJJE010000022.1 GCF_016899775.1 Pseudoflavonifractor capillosus | reverse complement strand
AGATGTGTATAAGAGACAGGCCCCCAGCAGCAGGCCGGCCAGCCCCCCCAGGGCGGCCAGCAGCACCCCCGTTCTCTTCTCGTTCACAGGGACCCCTCCTCTCCCAACAGCGCCTGCTTGATGCGCTTCACATACCGCCGGGACACATAGCACACCGCCGCCCCGTCCCCCAGGGTCATGCGGATGGTCCCCGTGAGGGACAGGTCCAGGGCCGTGATCTTCCGGCTGTTCACCAGCTCCGAGTGGGACACCCGCAGAAACCCCCGGCGGCCCAGCCGCTCCTCCAGCTCATACAGCCGCAGGCGGACGGCATAGACCCCGGCCTCCGTCTGGGCGGACACCCCCTTGCCGTCGGTGTAGAAGCGGTAGACCTCCCCCGGCTCCAGCAGCACCGCCCGCTCCCCCTGGAAGGCGGGCACCGGCCCCAGAAACACCCCGGACAGGCGCTGAACCAGCTCCTGCAGTTCCGGGGTGTCCGCCTCGGCGTAAATCACCGCCCGGGGCTCCTTCCGCCCGGGCTCCAGTCGGATCTCCACCTCCACGGCGCTCCCTCCCCTCCCGATCTTCTTGACCTCAGTATACCCGCCTTTCCCGCCCCCGTCCACACTTTGGGGACAGCCGGTCGTTTTCCCCGCCTACTCGGCGGGCCCCCGTCCGAACAAAGGACACACCCGCCGGCCGGAAACCGCTCCATCCAAAGTGGTTTTCTTGATACAATATAACAAGCAGGCGGCCCAGCCGCCTGCTTCCTTTACCTCCGCACGATATTTTCCGAGATCTCCCCCAGGGCCTGGGCGGCCTCCATGTCAAACCGCTGGCTCCGGGCCAGGTCGGCCAGGGAGATGATGCCCACCAGCTTCCCCTCCTCCACCACCGGCAGGCGGCGGACCTGCTGCTGAGCCATCAGGCGGGTGGCGGCCCGGCAGTCCTCGTGGGGGGAGACGGAGGCGCACCCCCGGGTCATAATGTCCCGCACCAGGGTCTGGGCCGGGTCCTCCTCCGCCGCCACGCACCGCAGGACGATGTCCCGGTCGGTGACCATCCCCCGCAGCCGGCGGTCCTCCCCGCACACGGGCAGGGAGCCCACATTGTGGCGGCTGAGCAGCCGGGCGGCCAGAGCGGCGGAGGCGGTGGGCTCAATGGTGACCACGCTGGGATTCATCAGGTCTTTGATTTCCATAAAAAGCGCATCCTTTCCCAAT
Organism: Pseudoflavonifractor capillosus; assembly: GCF_016899775.1. GTDB lineage: Bacteria > Bacillota > Clostridia > Oscillospirales > Oscillospiraceae > Lawsonibacter. Next base: position 48,665 of record NZ_JACJJE010000022.1, on the reverse strand, counting down.
GTTGTGTCGGTACGCTCATTATACCCAGTGGGCGGAAAAACATACCAACAGGGCCGCCCACGGCATCTTAACTAATTTTTAATGTTTCACCCCTGGAATTCAGTTGCTTTTTGACGGGAAAACAGGTATACTTGTCCCGTTTACAATGCGCGCTCACGCGCGGCAAAGGAGAATGTCACTTGAAACGAAATTCTGACGCAGCGGCCCGGGCCCCCAGGGGCAGGCTGGGCAATGTCCTGCTGAACCTCCTGATTACCCTGATTGCGGGGGCGGTCTACTTCTATGTGGCCATCCCGGCCATCAACCTCCAGTCCGGGGAGTTTTACAGCTTTGTGTTCATGCTGTGCATGATCTACCTGCTGTGCGCTCTGGTGACCTCCGGGTTCCGGGGGAAAAAGGGCGAGAAGCCCTTCCAGCGGGGACAGCTGAAGGAGTATCTCACCTTTATCAAGCAGCAGTGCCTGCCGGTGGGCATTCTGCTCATCGCCATGGTCGTTGTGATCGTAGTGGGCCAGATCGTCTCCCTGCCCATCTTCCGGGCGGGGGCCTACCGGGACCTGCTCACCGTGGAGAACGGGGAGTTCACCCAGGACATCAGTCAGATCTCCTTCAATGAGATCCCCACTCTGGACCGGGACTCCGCCAACTACCTGGGGGACCGGCAGATGGGCACCCTCAGCGACATGGTCAGTCAGTTTGACTACTCCAACAGCTCCACCCAGATCAACTACCAGGGCCGGCCCGTGCGGGTGGCCCCCATCGCCTATGCCGACCTGATCAAGTGGTTCACCAACCGGGGCGAGGGTCTGCCCGCCTATGTGGTGGTGGACATGGTCACCCAGGAGGCCCAGGTGGTCCGCCTCCCTGAGGGACAGGGGATGAAGTACTCCTTCTCCGAGCCCCTGAACCGGAACATTCTGCGCCACCTGCGGTTCCAGTACCCCACGTTCATGTTCTCCACCCCCCGGTTTGAGATCGACGAGGAAGGCAATCCCTGGTGGATCGCCCCCAAGGTGGTCAAAACCATCGGATTGTTCGGGGGCACCGACATCGACGGGGCTGTGCTGTGCAACGCCATCACCGGGGAGAGCCAGTACTACGCCAAGGATGAGATTCCCACCTGGGTGGACAATGTGTACACCCCTGAGCTCATCATGCAGCAGTACGACTACCACGGCACCCTGATCAACGGCTTCATCAACTCCGTTCTGGGCCAGCGGGACGTGACCATCACCACTCAGGGCTACAATTACATCGCCCTGAATGACGATGTGTATGTGTACACCGGCATCACCTCCGCCAACGCGGACCAATCCAACCTGGGCTTCCTGCTGTCCAACCAGCGCACCAAGGAGACCAAGTATTACGATGCCCCCGGCGCCACCGAGTATGCCGCCATGGACTCCGCCCAGGGTGTGGTCCAGGACTTGGGCTATATTGCCACCTTCCCCCTGCTGCTGAACATCGCGGACCAGCCCACCTACTTCATCCCCCTGAAGGACCAGGCCAACCTGGTGAAGATGTACGCCATGGTCAACGTGGCCCAGTACCAGATTGTGGCCACCGGGGCCACCGTCTCCCAGTGTGAGCAGGAGTATATCCAGCTCCTGTCGGAGAGCGGAGTCACCGAGACGGAAGATCTGCCCCAGACCGAGGCGTCCGGCACGGTGGCGGAGATCCGCTCGGCGGTGCTGGAGGGGAACACCTACTACTTCGTCCGCCTGGAGGGGGAGGAGGTCTTCTATGCCCTGTCCGCCGCGGACAACACCACGGCCGTGATCCTCAACGTGGGGGATCGGGTGACCATCACCCACGCCGCCAGCCAGGAGGAGGCCTCCATTCTGGACGGCTATACCCTCACGGTGGAGGGACGGGCCCAGGCCCAAGTCACTCTGCCGGAGCCGGATGCGGCCGCCGGGGATCTAACCGTGGAAGCCGGCGAGGTCCCTGCGGCGTGATGCGCCGCCGGAAGGGCGAGACGGACATGCTCCCTTGTCCCCCGCCCCTGGAGCCGCCGTCTAAAAGAATTTTTAATCTTTTCCAGAGGGCAATTTCATTTCCTTTCCGGAGGAAGTATGGTATACTTGTTATGTATGGCTGGAGAATTTCCGGCTCACCAGAGAAAAAGGCGGGATTTTTTTGAATCAAACATTTGACGCCCTGGTTGTGGGCGCGGGCTTCGCCGGGGCGGTCACCGCCCGGGAGCTGGCGGAGCGGGGAAACCTGCGGGTGCTGGTGCTGGAGCGCCGGGACCACATCGGCGGCAACGCCTATGACTGCCTGGACCAGGCGGGGGTGCTTATCCACCAGTACGGCCCCCACATCTTCCACACCAACAACAAGCGGGTGTTCGACTACCTCTCCCGCTTCACCCAATGGCGGGATTACCAGCACCGGGTCATCGCCAACATCCCCGACGAGAAGAGCGGCGGGCGGATGACCTATCCGGTCCCCTTCAACCTCACCTCCCTGGAGACGGCCTTCGGCCAGTCGGAGGGGCGGCGGCTGGGGGACAAGCTGCTGGAGGCCTATGGCCCGGAGCGGAAGGTCACCATTCTGGAGCTGCGCCAGAACGCCGACCCAGAGATCGCCGCCCTGGCGGACTATGTGTATGAGCACGTGTTCGTCCACTACACCATGAAGCAATGGGGCCAGACCCCCGAGGAGATCGACCCCAACACCACCGCCCGGGTGCCCGTGTTCCTGTCCCGGGACGACCGGTACTTCCAGGACGCCTATCAGGGCATGCCCCTGGAGGGCTACACCCCCCTGTTTGAGAAGCTCTTGGACCACCCCAATATCACTGTGGAGCTGGGCGCAGACGCGCTGAAGCGGCTGGACCTGTCCGGGGAGCAGCTCCGGGTGGACGGGGAGACGTTTGACGGTCCGGTGATCTACACCGGCCAGGCGGACGAGCTGTTTGGCTTCCAGTTCGGCCCCCTCCCCTACCGCACCCTGGACTTCCGGTTTGAGACCCTGCCCCAGGACGACTTCCAGGGCTATGGCACGGTAAACTACACGGTGGACGAGGACTACACCCGCATCACCGAGTTCAAGCACATGACCGGCCAGGTGAAGCCGGGGGTGACCACCATCGTGAAGGAGTACTCCCGCTCCTACACCGGCGCCCCGGAGGAGACCCCCTACTACGCCATCATCAACCCGGAGAACAACGCCCTGTATGCCCGGTATCAGGAGGCGGTGGGCCGCTTCCCCAACCTCCGCCTGCTGGGCCGCCTGGCCGAATATAAGTATTATAATATGGACGCCATCGTGGCCCGGGCACTGGAGCTTTCCGATCAGCTGATTTAATTTGCGGGGCGGAGCCCCGCCCCAAACCAGAGCCCAGCGAAGCGGGTTTGGTTTGGAGAGGAGCCGCAAGGGAGCAGCGCGGACTTTGCGGCGGCGAGGACGCCCCTACAAACATGGAGAAAGAAACTATGGACAAATTGATTACCTTCGCCGTTCCCTGCTACAACTCGGCGGCCTACATGGAGCACTGTGTGGACACCCTGCTCCAGGGGGGCGACGACATTGAGATCATCCTGGTGGACGACGGCTCCACCAAGGACGACACCCCCGCCATCTGCGACCGGTATGCGGAGCAGTACCCGGACATCGTCCGGGCCATCCACCAGCCCAACGGCGGCCACGGGGAGGGGGTCAACCAGGGACTCCGCAACGCCCGGGGGATCTACTACAAGGTGGTGGACTCCGACGACTGGGTGGATGTGCCCTCCCTCCGCAAGGCTCTGGACAAGCTGCGCCAGTTTGTCCGGGACAGCAAGGCGGTGGACATGCTCATCTGCAACTACGTGTATGAGCATGTGGAGGACAACACCCAGCGGGTGATGCACTACCGGAACGTATTCCCCCGGAACCGGGTGTTCGGCTGGGAGCAGATCGGGCGGTTCCGCCCCTCCCAGTACCTGCTCATGCACTCGGTGATCTACCGCACCCAGCTTTTAAGGGACTGCGGCCTGGAGCTGCCCAAGCACACCTTCTATGTGGACAACATCTTCGTCTACCAGCCCCTGCCCTGGGTGAAGAATATGTACTACCTGGATGTGGACCTGTACCGCTACTTCATCGGCCGGGCGGACCAGAGCGTCAACGAGAAGGTGATGGTCACCCGGGTGGACCAGCAGCTGCGGGTCACCTACCAGATGATCGACTCCCACGACCTGCGGAAGGTGGCTGCGGAGCACAAAAAGCTGGCCCGGTACATGTTCAACTACCTGGCCATGATGATGGCCATCTCCTCCATCTTCCTCACCATCGCCAACACCCCCGAGGCCCTGGGCAAAAAGACCCAGCTGTGGGAGTATCTGCGCACAGTGGACGCGGGGATCTATCACAAGATGAAGTACCGGGCGGTGTCCGCTTTCACCAACTTCCCCGGCTACCAGGGGCGGAAGCTGTCGGTGCGCCTCTACCGGCTGGTGCGGAAAATCTACAAATTCAATTAGTGGATCAAAGCGCCTGCGGCAGCCGCTGCGGGTGCTTTTTTACAAAATCATAACCTTTCCCCTGGGGGAAGGTTGAAGATTCAAAACTTTTTCTTGACCTTCCGCCTTCTGGACGGAGTATGCTCCTCTCCGAAAGGAGTGAGGCGAAATGCCGGAGAGCTGGAATGTGTCCTATGCCGCAATGGCTGTCATGGCCCTGGTGGGCCTGTTTACGGTGGTGTTTCCCCTGGAGCTGGGGCTGGTGTTTTGGAGGAGATGCGGGGGCCGCTGGCGGTTCTTTCTGCTGGGCTGCGTGATCTTCCCCCTGTTTGCCCTGACCCTGGAGGGGGGCGTCAACCGGGCGGTCCTGTACGGCCCCATAGGGGACACTATCACGGGAAACCTGTGGCTGTATGCCCTGTTCGGCGGGGCCATGGCCGGCATCTTTGAGGAGTGCGGCCGCTGGGCCGCCTTCCGCCTGACCAGGCGCTGGAGCCGTGGGCCGGAGGACGCCCTCATGTACGGAGCGGGCCACGGGGGCATTGAGGCCGCCCTGCTGGCGGGGAGCATGATGCTCAACAACCTGCTGGTCTCCGTGGCCCTGAACCGGGACGGACTGGCGGGGGTGGAGGCCCTGATGGGCACGGGCCCCCTGTCCGACGCTCAGATCGCGACCCTGGTCCCCCTGGTCACCGCCCCGGCGGGGATGTATCTGTGGAGCGGCTTTGAGCGGGTGGTGGCCATCGCCATCCACCTGTCCCTGTCGGTGCTGGTATACGCGGCGGTGCGGAACCGGTCGTGGAAGGGGCTTGTGCTGGCCATCCTGCTCCATGCAGGGGTGGACGCCTGTGCCATTTTGACCTCCGCCTGGCTGCCCATCGCGGGGGTGGAGCTGGCGGCCCTGATCTGGGCCGTGGGCCTGGTCCTGCTGGCCCGCCGGGCCTATGCCTCTCTGCGGCTTTCAGGACAAAAAATCCCGGAAATCACTTGACTTTCCCCCAGGTGGAAGGTCTATCCTATCCACAAGAGGAGGATGCTTCGGTGAAGATCAACGAGGTAGAGGCCCAGGTGGGCATCACCAAGAAGAACATTCGGTTTTACGAGGATCAGGGGCTCTTAAAGCCCCACCGGAACAGTCAAAACGGCTATCGGGAGTACGGCCCCCGGGAGGTGGAGCAGCTCAAGCAGATCAAGCTCCTGCGAAAGCTGGGGGTCCCTATCGAGGAGATCCGGCAGATGCAGTCCGGGGCCCACACGGTGGGGGACGGCATGCGCCGCCACCTCATCAGCCTGGAGCGGGAGCGGCGGAACCTGGAGCACTCCATGGAGCTGTGCCGCACCCTGAAGGACCGGGAACAGCAGCTGGACGACCTGGAGACCGATGAACTGCTCTCCCAGATGGAGGTCATGGAGCGGGAGGGCACCACCTTCCTCAACCGCCAGCGGGAGGACACCAAGCGGGTGCGGTATGTGGCTCCGGCTGTGGTCACCGTGCTGACGGTGCTGCTCATGGCCGGGCTCATCGCCCTGATGCTCTATGGCTTCGCCTTAGAGGAGGACCCGGTCCCCATGCCTCTGGTGGTGGTCCTGGTGGCCATCCCCGGCGTAGTCATCTTCGGGGTGCTGCTGGCCGTGGCCCAGCGGTTCCGGGAGATTGAGAAAGGAGAGGCGGACGATGCCAAACAATACTGATCCCAAGCGCCCCAGCCGGATCACGCCGGTGTTCGTGGCCGTCTGCGTGATCGCGGTGGTATTCCTGATCGTGGGCAGCATACTGCTGGCCTTCCTGACCATGGGAGGCGCCAACGCCTTTGCTCTGGGCTTCGTGGCCCTCTATGTCCTGGCGGGAGCGGCGGTGATCGGCGGCGTGATTGCCGCCACCATCCAGCGCCTGCACGAGATCAGCGGAGGGGAGGAAGAGGATGCCAAACGATATTGAACAAAGACGCCGCAGCCAAAAGCGGGAGGCCGTCCAGGGGGTGCTGCTGTTTGCCGCCCTGCGCCTGGCCTCGGTGATCGTCCTACTGTGGAGCATCTCCCTGATCCCAGAACTTCCGTGGCTCCAGGTCATTTTGGGAATCCTGACGCTGATTGTGGGCGTTCCGGTCCTCTTTGTGTGGCCTATCTTGAAACAGCGCTTCCAAGAAATCGAAGGAGGAGAATTTGATGCTGCTGCTAAATATTGAGTACGTCCCCGGAAAAGAGATCGAGGCCCTGGGTCTGGTGAAGGGCACCGTGGTCCAGTCCAAGAATTTCGGCAAGGATTTTATGGCCGGGATGAAGACCCTGGTAGGCGGTGAGATCACCGGCTACACTGAGATGCTCATTGAGGCCCGCCAGATCGCCACCAAGCGCATGGTGGATGAGGCGGAGGCCCTGGGGGCGGACGCGGTCATCAATGTCCGCTACGGCTCGGCCTCGGTGATGCAGGGGGCCGCCGAGGTCATCGCCTACGGAACCGCAGTGCGCTACAAGTGACTCGGTTCCCACCCGCTCCCTGCTCTCTGAAGCGGGTGGGAACCGCACCTCGGGCCGGGCGGCAATCACGCCGCCCGGCCCGCTTCTGTCATTTCCGCCGTTGACAGACAGCCCGGAACCGGATAAAATAATACGGTACCCATCCGCCTGTACCATAGGCCGGATACCCATATACCCCCGTAGCTCAGTTGTATAGAGCGACCGCCTCCTAAGCGGTAGGCCACCAGTTAGAGTCTGGTCGGGGGTGCCAAAAGGAGGGCATCTGCATAGCAGATGCCCTCCCTCTCTATTCTGCGGCAGCGGCGTGCCGGATGGCCGCCATGAAGAATATTGTTCTCAAACACGGCCTTGCCGCTGAGCCGAATCCAGGCGTAGGTGGGGCTGGACACGGAGATCTCAACGTCGGGGTTGGCCTGCATGTCCTTGTAGACCTCCTTGGTGCTGTTGGTGCAGAACCACAGCTTGCCGTCTTTCTCCCCGGCGAACATGAAGGGGCGGCACTTGGCCTTGCCGTCCCGGCCCACGGTGGCCAGGTACTGGACCGGATTCTCATTCAAAAATTTCACGACTTCGTTCATGATAAACTGCCTCCCAAGGTTTTTGCAAAAAGGTGGATTGCCTCTTGTTGCCCAAATTGTAGCGCGGTTTTTCCCTTTTGAACAGTACGCACAATCTTGTGGCATAGTTACCATTTGGTAACGATATCCCTTAAAACTTGCCGTTCCGGTTCTGCCAGGTGGAGGGGTCGGCGATGGTCTCCATCACGTCCCAGTGCTCGGCGATCTTGCCGTTCTCCACCCGCCACAGGTCGTAGTAGCTGGTGGGCGCGCCGCCGTAGGTGCCCTCGCTCACCGCCAGGACGTAGTTCCCCTGGGCCAGCACCATGTGGGTCTCGTCGTAAATCATCTGGATGCCCTGCTGGGCCAGGGCGGACAGGGCGGCGTTCAGGCCGGATACGCCGTCGGCGATGGCGGTGTTGTGCTGGAGATAGGTGTCGCCGTCAAAGTAATCGGCCGTCTTGTCCGGGTTGTGTCCCTGCATCACGTCGTAGAGGAAGTTCTTCACCAGCTGCCGGTTCTCCTCAGTCTTGTCCAGGTCGGTGATCTCCATGGCACCGTCGATCTGAGTGCGGCCGGAGGGGTTGGGCTGGTCCGCCAGCGCGGCCAGGTTGTCCCAGTGCTCGGCAATCTCCCCGTCCTCGTCAAAGCGGAAGATGTCAAAGGCCACCTGCTCCCCCGCTCCGGCGAAGTTGTAGACGGTCTGGAGGAACACATAGTCCCCGTCCTCAAAGGCCCGGATGTTGTTCACCGTGGTCTTGACCGGAGCGGAGGCCAGGTACTCCACCGAGCCCAGGAAGGCGGCCTCCCCGGTGCCGTAGGCCAGGTTGTGCTGGATGTAGTTCTCGTCCAGCAGGCGGGCGGCGGTCTCGGTGTCGCTGGTGGCGAAGGTGCGGATGAGGGCGGTGGCTTTTTCAATGTTGGTCATGGCAGGTTCCTCCTTGTCGGTGTTGGTGTTGGGATTGGATTGGGTCTGCTCCGTCTCCGGAATGGTCAGCTGCTGCCCCACATAAATCAGGTTGGGGTCCCGGATAGCATTTTGGTTGGCCTCATAGATCCGGTTCCACTGGGTGCCGCTGCCCAGCTGCTCCTTGGCGATCTTCCACAGGGAGTCGCCTTTCTGCACGGTGTACGAAGCCGCCCCGGCCGGAAGGGCCATGGACAGAGACAGGGCGGCGGCCAGGGTGAGCACCCCTGCTCTCTTTGCGTGTTTCATGCTGTGATGCTCCTTTTCGTGATATCCCGGCGGGGATCTCCCGTCCTTGTGACTGCATCATAGCGCACCCAAACGTCTTTGAAAAGTACGCACAATCTTGTGGTATAGGCACCCAGACGTAACTTTTGGACGGTTACCAGCTGGAAACTTTTACGCCGCCCAAGGCTTTGCGGGCCCGGGCGGCGCAGAAAAAATTTTTTGAGATGATAGAGACGGCACAGCGCCTTGACGCGGTAAGGAGGCTTAGGATATAATTAAGCTATACATCCCAATCAGAACCTATGGACCAAGGAGGGACTCAAATGTCAACTGCGGCCAAAGAACTCCCCGCCTGCCCGGTGGAGACCACCCTCACCCTCATCAGTGACAAGTGGAAGGTGCTGATCCTCCGGGATCTGATGCCGGGGACCAAGCGGTTCGGCGAATTGAAGAAGTCCATCGGGACCGTGAGTCAGAAGGTGCTCACCGCCCAGCTGCGGCAGATGGAGGAGAGCGGCCTGCTCACCCGGAAAGTGTACCCTGAGGTCCCGCCCCGGGTGGAGTACACCCTCACCGAGCTGGGTTATAGCCTGAAACCCATTCTGGACGCCATGTGGAACTGGGGGGAGGCCTACAAGGCCCGCAGCGGGCAGGACCACGCCTGAGCCCGTCCCAGAGGCAGGGCGCCCCATTCTGCCCGCATCCAAGAGACACATCCCATTCCGCACAAGGGAGGTAACCCCATGGCCCAGCAGCATACCATTCAGGTGATCGCCCATATCCGCAGCGACTTCCACACCAAGTTCGGCATTCCCCGGCAGAGCGGCCTGGTGGACGCCCTGCGGGCCACCGTGGTCTTTGAGCCGGAGTACCGCAATCCCGACGCCCTGCGGGGGCTGGAGGGGTTCAGCCACATCTGGCTGATCTGGCAGTTCTCCCAGGCGGTGCGGGACGGCTGGTCCCCCACGGTGCGGCCCCCTCGCCTGGGGGGCAATACCCGCATGGGGGTGTTCGCCACCCGCTCCCCCTTCCGGCCCAACCCCATCGGCCTGTCCTGCGTGGCCCTGGAGGGGATTCAGCGCCACCCGGAGTGCGGCCCGGTGCTGCTGGTGCGGGGGGCCGACCTGATGGACGGCACCCCCATCTATGACATCAAGCCCTATCTCCCCTACGCCGACTGCCACCCGGAGGCGGCGGGGGGCTTTGCCAGCCAGCCCAAGGAGCCCACCCTCCAGGTGGAGATTGCCCCGGAGCTCCTGGCCCAGGTGCCCGAGGAACTGCGGGAGGCCCTGCTGGGGGTGCTGGCCCAGGACCCCCGCCCCCAGTACCAACACCGGCCGGATCGGGTCTACGGCCTGGAGTTCGGCCCCCTGGAGGTGAAGTTCACCGTGGAGGGGGAGCTTCTGACGGTGCGCCAGGTCCAGAACAGGCGGCGCGGATAGCCGCCGGAGGAGAGGGAAGCCGCGCGCCATCCCTCCCGCCGCGGCGGGCGCCGCTCTCTCCTACTTCCCCGCCCAGACTCAGGCGGGGGCTGTTCCTCAGAGGTATTTTCACAGACTCTTTTCACATATGAAGAGGCCGTCCGCAGCGCGGACGGCCTCTCAGCTTGTCAAAAAAGCCCTCCTGCAAGGAGTTCCGTCGTCCGCAGACGACGGAATAAGATCTAATCTCGTCATTTTCGAGGACATGTGCCTCGGAAATGACACCTCTCACGAAATTTTGACCGACAATTTCGCAAGAAATCGAGGTTGAAATTTCGTGCAGCCCCATTCAAAAAAGTGACTTTGCCACTTTTTTGACAGTCTGAGAGGCCGTCCGCAGCGCGGACGGCCTCTTTTTGCTTCTCTCTGCCCCGCCCTGTCCTTGGGCGGGCATGGTCAGATCACTCTGTGCCCCAAAAAGTTTTTCCCCGCTCCGGCGGGGTGTCCAGGTCCTCCAGCTCCCGGAGGGAGCCCGCCTGAACCTTGACGCAGGCCGGCCCCAGCTCCCGCAGGATGGGCCGTCCCCCCTGGTCGCCGGTGAGGGCGCACAGCTCTGGGAGCAGCGCCCCGGAGAAAAAGGTGGGACTGCCCACCCGCTCCCCAAAGGCAACAGTGCCCCCCGGCACACCGGGCCGGGCCGCGTCCACCAGCCGCAGGAGGGTGTCCGCCTCCAGCCAGGGCTGGTCGGCCACGGCGAAAAAGAGGAAGTCCTCCCCGCTTACGTGCGGCAGGGCGTCCAGGGCGGCCCGGATGGTGTAGGAGATGCCCCCCACGCTTTGGGGGCTGTCCACCGCCCGCACCCCGGCCGCTTGGGCGGCCTCCAGGATCTGGGGATAGCGGGAGACCACCGTGAGCTCGCACTGGGGCCGCAGCTCCACGGCCCGACACAGGGTCTCCAGGCCGTAGGAAAACAGGGGCCGCCCCTCCAGGGGGTAGAGCAGCTTGTTGCCGCCGAACCGGCGGCCGCTCCCCGCCGCCAGGTAGATGAGGTGCTTAGCCACGGTTCTTCATGCCCATCAGTACCTTCTCCGGGGTGATGGGCAGCTCCCGGTGCCACACGCCGGTGGCCCGGAAGACCGCCTGGGCGATGGCGGGGGATGGGGTGTTGATGACGATCTCCCCGATGGACTTGGCTCCAAAGGGGCCGGAGGGCTCATAGCTGGGGGCGAACTCCACCTTCAGGTGGCCCATATCCAGCCGGGTGGGGATCTTGTACTGGAGGAAGGAGTTCTCCAGCAGGCGGCCCTTTTCATTGTAGGTGACGTCCTCAAACAGGGCCATGCCGATACCCTGGACGATGCCGCCCTCGGTCTGGACCCGGGCCAGGTTGGGGTTGATGGGGGTGCCGCAGTCCACCACCGCCGCGTAGTCCAGCACCTCCACCGAGCCGGTCTCCTTGTCCACCTCCACCTGGGCCATGCCCACCATAAAGGGCGGGGGCGAGACCGGGGAGGTGTGGGAGCTGGTGGCCTGGACGGCGATGGGGTTGCCGCACATGGATTTGGTGGCGATCTCAGCCAGGGCGACCTCTCCCATGCCGTCCAGCCGGCGCACCCGGTCCCCGGCGAACTCCAGCTCCCCAGCGGAGCAGTCCAGCATCTGGGCGGCAATGGCGCAGATCTGCTCCTTCAGCTGGGTGCAGGCCTGCTCCACCGCCTTTCCGGTGACGTAGGTGGTGGAGGAGGCGTAGGAGCCCGAGTCGTAGGGGGAGGCATCCGAGTCCGCCCCGAAGACCGCGATGTTGTCCACGCTGCACTCCAGGCACTCGGCGGCGATCTGGGCCAGGATGGTGTCGCACCCGGTCCCCATGTCCGCCGCGCCGATGGACAGGTTATAGAACCCCTCGTCGCTGAGCTTGATGGTGGCCGAGCCCACGTCCACCCCGGAGATGCCGGAGCCCTGCATGGCCATGGCCACGCCGGCGGCCCGCACCTTCCCGTTGCCCATGTCCCGGACGGGGAACTTCTCCTCCCAGCCGAAGAGCTCCTTGCACCGCTCCATGCACTTGTCCAGGGCGCAGGCGCTGGCGGGCTCGTTGTAGTAGGCGGGCATGATCTGCCCCTCCCGGACCATGTTCTTCTCCCGGAGGGCCACCGGGTCCATGCCCAGCCGGTCGGCCAGCTCGTTCACCGCCGACTCCACGGCAAAGATGCCCTGGGTGGCCCCATAGCCCCGGTAGGCCCCGGCGGACTGCCGGTTGGTGTACACCACGTCGTAGGCGAAGCGGAAGGCCTCCAGGTTCCCGGTGTACAGGGGGATGGACTTGTGGCCGGACAGGCCCACGGTGGTGGGGCCGTGCTCCCCATAGGCCCCCGTGTTGGACAGGGTGTACACGTCCAGGGCCCGGATGACGCCATCCCTGGTGGCCCCCAGGCGCACATGGACCTCCATCTCGTGGCGGGGGGAGGCGGCGATCTGGCTCTCCTCCCGGGAGTAGATCATCTTGGCGGGGCGGCCGGTCTTCCAGGTGACCAGGGCGGGGTATACCTCGGCCACCACCGTCTGCTTGGCCCCGAAGCCGCCGCCGATGCGGGGCTTCTCCACGTGGATCTTGGACTTGGGGATGTCCAGGGCGTTGGCCAGGATGCGCCGCACGTGGAAGACGATCTGGGTGGAGGATACCACGTGGAGGCGGCCGTAGGGGTCCATCTCCGTGTAGGTGCGGAAGGTCTCCATCATGGCCTGGTTGCAGGCCTTGGTGTGGTACACCCGGTCCACCACACAGGGGCAGTCGGCCAGAACCTGGTCCACGTCGCCGTCAGAGCAGGTCTCGCTGGCGCACAGGTTGCGGCGGTTGTCCGCCCCCACCGGGCACAGGGAGCGCCAGCTGTCCTCGGGGTGGACGAGGATGGGGCTGTCCAGGGCCTCATGGGGGTCCAGGACGGCCTCCAGCACCTGGTAGCGCACCCGGATCAGCTTCATGGCCCGGTCCACCGCCTGCTCGGTCTCTCCGGCCACGATGGCTACTGCATCCCCCACAAAGCGCACCCGCTGGTCCAGAATCAGCCGGTCGTAGGGGGAGGGCTCCGGGTAGGTCTGCCCCGCCATGGTGAACCGCTTCTGGGGTACGTCCCGGTAGGTGAAGATGGCCGCGATGCCGGGGACCTTCATGGCGGCGCTGGTGTCGATCTCCTCAATGAGGGCGTGGGCGTGGGGACTGCGCAGCACCTTGACCACCAGGCAGTCCCTGGGGGTCACGTCGTCCACATAGGCCGGCTTGCCCAGCAGAAGGGCCATGGCGTCCTTCTTGCGCACCGGCTGGCCCACGCTTTGGTATGTCTTCCCTTCCATGTCGTCCCTCCTCATCCCTGTCTCTTGTAATCCAGGTAGGCCCGGATGCCCCGCAGCTGCCCCTCGTACCCGGAGCAGCGGCACAGGTTGCCCGCCAGGTAGGCCCGGATCTCGTCGTCGGTGGGGTCGGGGTTCTCCCGCAGCAGGGCCACCGTATTCATCACAAAGCCCGGGTTGCAGAAGCCGCACTGCTCCGCCCCCTGGTCGGCGATGAAGGCGGCGAAGTCGGCCGCCTCCTCCTGAAGGCCCTCCAGGGTGTGAACGGCATGGCCGTCCGCCCGGGCGGCCAGCACCGAGCAGGATAGGACGGGCTTTCCGTCCATCAGCACGGTGCACAGCCCGCAGTTGGCCGTCTCACACCCCCGCTTTACGCTCAGGCAGCCCTGGCTCCGGAGAAAATCCAGCAGCAGGGTGTCCGCCTGGACCGAGGCGGTCACCGCCCGGCCGTTCAAGGTCAGTTTGATCTCCATTGTTTACTCCCCCTCCATGGCCAGCAGGCCCCGGCGGACCAGCACCTGGCAGATCTCCTGGCGGTATTGGGCGCTGCCCCGGAGGTTGCTCCCGAACCGGAAGCGCCCCGCCGCCTCCCGGGCAAAGGCCTGGGCCCCCTCCGGGGTGATCCCCCCGGCCAGAAGCCCCTGCCTGTCCTCAAAGGGCTCCGCCCGCCCGGGCCGGGCCCCCACGGCGCACAGCGTCCGCCCCTCCCGCCGGGACAGGGCGCAGGTGAGGACGGGAAAGTCGGTGGCGGTGTTCCGCTGGGACAGATAGACCACCCGCCGCTCCCCCTTGGGGATGATCACGTGGGTGAGGATGTCCCGCTGCCGGGGGGCGGCAGCGAAGTCCGCCAGGGACTGCTCCCCCCCGTGGTAGAGAACCACCCGGGCCTCCAGGGCCAGCAGCAGGGTGAGCACGTCGGAGAAGCCGAAGCGGCCGAAGACGCTCCCCCCCACCGTGGCCAGGTTCCGGAACTGCACCCCCACGATGTGGCGCACGCTCTCGGCCATGGCCCCCTGGGTCAGCCGGTCCAGGCCGGGGTGGAGCTCCAGCTGCCGCAGGGTCACCATGGCCCCCAGCCGGTACTCGGAGTCGGTCTCCTCAATCTGGTCCAGCCCCAGGCCGGACAGGTCGATGGCGGTGTCCACGCGGTTTCGCTGCATTTTCAGCCAAAGCATGCCGCCCAGAACCACATTGTTTTTCTTCTGACAGAGCGCGTAGGCCTCCTCCAGGCTTTCGGCTCTGACATAATTTTGGATCGTCAGCACAGCATTTCCTCCCTGCTTGTCGCTTGTCTCAATCGTTTTATGTGTTCCGCCGCCTACTCCATGGCGCAGAAGAGCCGCCCACTCTCCCGGTCCTGCCGGACCTGGAGCCCCGGATAGAGGCGGCCCAGGGCGCTCTGCACCGCATGGAGCCCGGTCTCCCCGGGGCGCAGCTCCCCGGCCAGCCGCCCCTCCTCCAGCAGCAGCAGGCGGCCGCACCAGCGCAGGGCCAGCGCCGGGTCGTGGAGCACCACCAGGGCGCACCGCTCCCCGCCCGCCAGGAGGCCGGTCAGGGTGCGGAAAAATTGGTGGGTATTGGGAAAGTCCAGGGCGCTGTTGGGCTCGTCCAGCAGCAGCACCGGGGCCCCCTGCACCGCCACCCGGGCCAGCTGGACCAGCTGACGCTGGCCCTGGCTGAGGGCGGCGCAGTCCCGGTACAAAAGGCCCTCGATGCCGAACTGCTCCGCCGCCCGGCGCACCAGCTCCCGGGTCTGACTGCCCGGCGGGCGCAGCGGGCCCTCCCAGGGGTAGCGGCCCAGCTCCAGCACCTCCTCCACCCGCAGGCCGGGGGAGGTTGGGGTGTGCTGGGGCAGCAGGGCCATCCGCCGGGCCCGCTGCCGGGGGGAGAGGGCGGCGCAGTCCTCCCCCCGGACCAGGACCTGTCCCTGACGCCGCCGGAGGCCGTAAGTCAGCCCCCGGAGCAGGGTGGACTTTCCGCTGCCGTTCCGGCCCAGAATGCCCACCAGCTCCCCGCCGGCCACCGTGAAGGAGACGTCCCGGACCACGAAATCGGTATATCCGGCCCACAGGCCCCGCACCTCAAGCATCGTCCCCATAGGTCCCCTCCTTTCGCCGCCACAGCAGGGCGGCCAGCACCGGCACCGCCAGCAGCACGGTAAAAATACTCAGGGGGAGGGTGTAGACCCGGGCGGGCAGGTCGGCGCACAGCAGCACCGCGCCCCCCACCAGCCCGCACAGGGGCAGGTAGGGCCCGCCCCGCCGGCCCAGCAGCAGCCGGGCAATGTGGGGGGCGATCAGCCCCACAAAGGCCACCGCCCCCAGAACGGACACCACCGCCGCCACCATCAGGGTGGTGAGGGTCAGCAGCACCCCCCGCCAGAACACCGGGTCCAGCCCCAGGCTCCGGGCCTGCTCGTCCCCCAGGGAGAGCATCAGAATGGGGCGGCGCAGCAGAAGCAGGGCGACGGTGCACAGGACCACCGCCGCCGCCGGGAGGGGCAGCTTGTCCGCCGTCATGGCGGAGAGACTACCCATGGTCCACACCTCAATGGCGGCCAGCTCCCGCTCCGGGTCGGCCATCACCTTCAGGGTCATGAGCCCCGCCTCCGCCAGGGAGGAGACGATGACCCCCGCCAGAATATAGCTGCCGGTGCGCTCCAGCCGGGCCGCCCCCACCAGAAGGAGCACCAGGGCCAGGGCGGCCATCCCCATGAGGAAGGAGCCCCCCATGATCTCCAGCCGGGTACCGGCCCCCAGCACGATGGCGCAGGCCGCCCCCAGGGAGGCCCCCGAGGCCACCCCGGTCAGGTCGGGGGAGGCCAGCGGGTTGCGGAACACCGTCTGGTACACGCCCCCCGCCAGCCCCAGGGCCCAGCCCGCCAGCAGCCCCATGCACATCCTGGGGAACCGCAGCTGCCAGAACACCTGAGCCTCCAGGGTCCCCTCCATTCCCCCGGTGAGGATAGAGCCAATCTGGGGCAGAGAGAGGGGAAAGCTGCCCACAAAGAGGGAGACGGTCCCCAGCCCCCCCACCAGGAGGAGGCAGGCCGCGGCGGCGGCCCAGTCCCGCCCATGCTTCTTCATGGCGCTTTCCCCTTTCCCATAAAACCGAAACTCACTTGGTGATCAGCGAGGCGTCTACGGAAAAGCCGTAGAAGGTCTGATAAAAGTTCTGGGCGTCGGCCGTGAACTCCTCAAAGGGATATACGTCGGGGTGGAGGACGCTGGTCATCCACATGGTGCCCAGAATCCCAGAGGGCACGGGGGAGTCCCACTCCTCGATGCCGCCGGGCATCTGGTAGACCGCGCCGTCCTGCACCGCGGGCAGGGCGGAGAGCTGGGGGTCCTCCACCACGTCCTGGACGGTGTACTCCGCCCCGGCGGGGAGCACGATGACCTGGGGCGCCATGGCCAGCACGTCCTCATAGGAGACCTCCGTCCAGTAGTCCCCCTCCAGGCTGTCCCCGGCGTTGACGCCGCCGGCCTGCCGGATGAGGGTGCTCTGGTACATGGAGGCGGGGGCGGTGGCCAGGAAGGAGGAGTTGCTGCCCATGTAGACCACGGGGGCCTCGGTGTCCTGGGTCAGCTCCGCCATCCGGTCCAGCTGCTCCTGATAATAGCTGGTGAGGGCCTCAGCCCGGTCCTCCAGCCCAAGGGCGGTCCCCATGAGCTGGAGCATCTCCACCAGAGCCTCATGGCTCTCGGGGTTGACCACCAGCACGGGGATGCCCAGCTGGGTGAGGGTGTCGGCGTAGTCCGCCAGGGCCTGGGGCATGATGACCAGCTCGGGCTCCAGAGCGGCGGTGGCCTCCACGTCCAGCTCCTTCATGGTGCCCACCTGGGGCTTCTCCAGCAGCTCAGGGGCGGCCATCTGGTAGATGGGGCGGGTGTCCGCCTTCTTCTCCAGGCCCACCACCCGGTCCTCCGCCCCCAGGGCGATGGCAGCGTAGGTAGAGATATAGTAGCAGCTGACAACGGACTGGGCCGGTCCCTCCAGGACCACCTCCCGGCCCGCCTGGTCGGTGAGGACGATCTGGCCCTCCGCCTGGCTGGCGCTCTCCGCGGGGGCGCCGCCCGAGGCAGACACGCTGCCGGACGCAGAGCTGCCCGCCCCGTTAGAACAGGCGGCGCAGCCCAGCGCCAGGGACAGGGCCAGCGCCAGAGCGGCAATTCGTTTCCATGTTCTGTGTTTCAAGCGTTTCACTCCTTCTGGTTGGTTCTGATACGCAGAGTACAGGACATTCTATCCTGCCCCGCATCATTTGTCAAAGATTTTCCACAGGCCTGTGTTTACTCCCTGGCCGCCGGGTACTCGCTGCACAGCAGGCGGTAGGGGGGCTCGTCCTCCTCGATGGTTGGAAAGCGGCCCAGCTGCTCATAAAAGCGGTTGTCCGTGTTGTCGTCGTTGCACTGGCTCACCTCGCCCAGCAGCACCGGACCGAAACCTGGCTCCACGGTAAAGTCGTGGTAGAGGTAGGGAGAGATGGTGATGCTCTCCCCCGGGGTCAGCCGCACCTGGGTCCCAGCAGGGACCACCATCTCCCGGCCGTCCACATGGACATGGACCTCCCGCTCCCGGTCCAAATCCTCGTCGGAAGTGGCGTGATATACCCGGATGAGCACGTTCCCGCCGCCCCGGTTGATGATGTCCTCCATCTTGGACCAGTGGAAGTGCATGGGGGAGTACTGCCCCTCCTTGATATAGAGGAGCTTTTCCGCATAAGTCTTGGTGTACTGGTCCAGCTTCAGATTCCCGTTGCGGAGGGTGATAAGGGAGAACCCCATCTTGTCAAAATCCCCCATGCCATAGTCGGTAATGTCCCACCCCAGCATGTTGTCCCGGATCTCGTCGTAGTCGTGCCCCTTCTCTGCCCACTCCTCCGGCGTGAACCCGCAGAAGGGGGGCAGGGCAAAGCGGTACTCCCGCACCATCTGCTCCATCTCTCTCAGAGCGGCGTTGATCTCACTGCGCTTCATAAAAATAACCTCCTTGCAGAGTTCCGGCTTTCCCCTTGATTTTACCATAAAGGACCGTCTTCCACAATTCAGAACTGTATCGGTCCGCAAAATCAAAAAAGGACACAACTCATGGTCGTGTCCTTTTTACGGCGGGTCGCTGCATATTTTCAAGTTCCCAAATCTGGATAAGCGGACAGTCCTGCCCCCAACCGCCATTTACGGCGGAATCTAAAATGGAAGGATATCCTTTCGGATGTCCTTTCGTTTGGGATAAGCACTACAATCTAGATATTTCAAATTTCGATTCGCCATCTTGACATCTTGCCCAACAGCCCTTCTGGGCCGCACCGCTTTTGCGGCGTTCGAGCGTTTTGCCGCAGGCAAATCCTCGGCGGACTGCGCCCGCAGGCGCGTTTCGGAGCGCAACCGCCGCGAAGCGGCGGCACTTGGCGCGGAGATGGGCGGCTTCGCCGCCCTGAGCATTAAAACACCGAAGGGTGTAGCCGCCTTTGGGCGGCGGAACCCAAAACGAAAGGACATCCTTTCGGATGTCCTTTCGTTTTGGTGGACGATACAGGACTCGAAATCCGAAGTCTGTGTTTTAAGTGCTGTTATCTAATACCAAAATGTCCTGATTTCAAGGGGCCTAGCGGTTTAGCCTTATTATCCTGTATCATGTTCTACCATCTAACATTAAGCTATTAAGGCTAAAAATAAGGCTAAAAAATCGCCCCGCAGACATACCATCGATACAGGATTTTTCATAATATCATATAGAAGAAGATCGACCAGGGCACCCGTGAGTGGGCACCCCGGCCGATCTGTTTTCTTGAAACTACACTTTCAAGTCCTGTCTTTATTAGTGAAAATCTGGCAGAAGTAATAACCGTTGTCCCCTTTTGCCACGCCAACACCGACAAAGATCATATTGGGATTCGTCATGGATTTGAAGTGCCCTTGAGAATTGACCCACGCTTCCATCACTGCGTCGACGCTATCTGTCGGCCCCCAGCAAAGAATTTCCTGATAGTTCATGGAATAAATGTCAAGCCCATATTCCGCAAAGATGGTATCGTAGAAATCTCCATTAGGTCTGCCATGGTCGATTGTCTGCATTTCCGCGCTTTCATTGGCTCTCTGCTGAGCAATCTGCATGAGCAGATTACTCTTGGACAGTGAACCGGCGTTATTCTCTGCCCGCACCTCATTCGTCAGAGCAATGATCTCATCTTTCACATCCACATAATCATCAGACGTAGAAGTACCAGGATTGGAAGAAGAACCCGTTACCGTAATAGTCCGCGTTGCAGTAACCCCATTGGAATCGGTGGCAGTGATAATAGCAGTACCCGGACCAACAGCGGCAATATCACAGGAAAAATGATTGCGAGAAGAAGCCTCGACAGTCACGACAGACGTATCGGAAGACTTGAAAGTGAATGTCAGGTCATCTGCGGCAGTGGCAGGGATGGTATTTACATCTGCAAAAACCTTATCTCCCACTGACAGACTGCTGTTCATGAGAGCAATCGTCAGCTTATAGTCAACATCAGGAGTCTCCGGCTTCTCAGGCTGTGTAGTCTCGCCGCCGGGATTGCCAGTCTGGGAATTGTCATTGAACGCCTTGTCGTAACGCATCAGCATGGTGGCAACTTGGGCGCGGGTCACGGGCGCGTTTGGGGACATGGTGGTAGCAGTGGTGCCGGACAAAATTCCATTTGGATAGGCCCATCCCAGCATACTTCGCTGCACTTCCATAGTAACGCCGGGGTCTCCATCATCCATATCCGTAAAGGGGCCGGTCTCCACCTCGTGCGAGTTGACTGCTTCATACCCCATCTGCTCCCGTGCAAATTTCCAGAGCATGATCGCAAACTCTCCCCGGGTCACTGCCTCATTGGGACGGAGCGTATCACAATTCTCTACAAATTGACTTGCAAAAATATTGCGGTGCCGCCCCCAGAATGCAGCGTCCCAGTAGTAAGCGTCATCCGCCACGTCCTGATAGGGGAATACCCACGTGTCTGGCAGCTGGGGGGACCCGGCATAACGGTATAGTACCTGGATCAACATAGCCCGGGTCATGCTGATCCCCGGCTCGAAGGTAGTGGCGCTAGTGCCCTGGAACAAGCCTTCATCCACCACGTACTGGATCGCGTCGTGCGCCCAGTAAGTGGCGGGCACGTCGCTGAAGGTCCGGGCGGCTAGGGCCGGGGCGGACAGGCCCATGCACAGGGTCAAGGTCAAGATCACGCTGAGTATCCGCTTTTTCATCGCTCCTGCTCTCCTTATTTTAATGTATTCCAGCGGACGGCCCCAGGGGGCGGGGATCGCTCCCCGCCCCGGGGATTGCCGCCGGAAACATAAAAGCGGTGTCGAGTTATGTACTCAACACCGCCTGACAAATCATCATGCGCAGCACAAGGCGATTCACCGCTCCGCCCTTGAAAAGCGAGGGCAAAACGGATATAATAGCCCCGTGGTGCAGTCAAAGACTGCTGTGCTGAGTGGTCCGATCACTCGTACAGGGGTATGGTGGGCGGCAACCCGCCATACCCTGCCCGCAATTATGTTTCCGCCCTTATTGTAGCCTGTCCGCAGTTGAAAAGCAAGGGCCGCGCGGATAGAAAAGCTAAAAAAACATCTGGAATTTTTTGAAGTACACTTTTCAGAATGCCTGTCAAGGTTTTTGAAAAGTGTACTTCACTTTTTATGCCTCTACCATGCGGAGCATACAGACCCCGCACAGGATGTTGACGGCCTTTGTGGCTCTCACCGACTGCCCGCAGCAGGGGCAGATCAGCTTCCGGGTGCTGCTGGGGCGCTTTCTGTCCGGCCCTGCGCCGGTTCCAGGCTGGGCCGTGCCTCCGGCCCCGGTGCGGATATATCCGTCCGTGCGGCCCATGTGAATGTCCGTCCAACCCTGAGAGATGATGAAATCAATCAACGCCTCCGTCGGCTCTGTGATACTCCAACCGATCCGGGGATCATAGCTGATTTTCAGGTCGCATTCTTCTGCCCGATCACGAAAAATTTTATTATGGTATGTTCCTCCCCGGCTGCAATCGCGGATTCCGGCTTGCAGGTGCCACAGGTGGGTGGCTTCGTGACAGAGCGTGCAAACGACATTTTCAATCGGCCGATCTAACGTTCCCGCACCGATGTTAAGTTCGTGCAGCTGTCGTCCGTCTGCTAGGTGCCAAACCTTGCCGACGGTGACATGGCCGTATGCCCTGGGCGTGCTCTGGATCGTGATGATCGGTTCCTCGATCTGGCCGTCAAAATAACGGGTGTTGATCGCACGGAAAATCTTTGTCAGGTACCCGGCAACCCTGGCAGTAGAAGTTGTGTCTTTCATGGTATAGCCTCCCAAAGTGAAAAATCAGCGGAGCAAAGCGGCTCGCTCGCTTTGCTTGATTCCCCTACCCGCCCGGCAACTAGTTTTGTCCAGGCTGGCCCCCTGGAGGGGGCCACTTGCGCAAAAAAATTCTTCGGCCCTTACGTGAACCGAAGAATTTTTTCGGCCTTGACACAACTCGTTGTCCGGGCCACCGTCCCGCAGGGACACCTTATTATAAGAGGACCGGAGCACAGAAAGAGCCTTTTGACAAGGAGAGTAAGTCCTCTAAAAAGTTGAATAATTTAATAACATGTGGTATAACACTGGAAAAAATAGGCGAAAAAAGTTCGAAAAATATATTGACAGTGCACGACGGATATGGTATCATATTTTCAGCAATAGATCGCGAGGGTCACCAGGAGCATGACCACGCACATGATCTCTGATCTCGCTGTACCTGACTGGTTATCAGGTTACAGATGGGTCTGTTGCGATCACCCTGCCCCTAGTATGTCAAAGCGTGACCAAACGGTTTTCCATCACCGGGTTACAGCTGATTATAAGCATGGAGAAGCGGCCTCATGGGTGAGCCGCAAAGCGGGCAACTCCACTTGGTCAGCAAGTGTCCCGTAACCGCGCAATAGGTGTAGTATGCCTGTTGCGTGGTTACGGGGCACTTTTTTATTTTTACGGAAAGGATGTTAAAAATGAAGGTTATCGGTTATAAACGGAGTGATTTCGTTACAAAGGATGGTGTGTCTGTTACTGGTCTGAACATCTATCTAACCTATCCTGCTACCGGGACCGACGCAGAAGGTGTGGTGGCAGAGCGCGTGTATGTATCTGATGCCAAACTCGCCAAAAGCGGCTATAAACCCCGGGTCGGGGACGAGGTGAACATTATGTATAATCGTTTTGGAAAACCTGAGACAATCACCAAAGTCTGACCTTCCAGGCAGAGCGGCCCTCCCCCCTACGGGGGGAGGGGCTACTTGATAGAACAACGGATTGACGTCGTAACCCATTAGAATATGTGAGGGACTAGGCTATGAACAGATATACAAATGCACGGCTAAAGGCATATCCGGCCAAAACTGTCATGCAAGTTGCCTCGAAGGATATATTTCCGCTCTCCTCCGACACTCGTGTGACTAGGCCCTATGAAGTGTCGCCACCAGGCAAGGCCAAAAATCCAGAACGGTCTCTAGCGGAAAGCAAGCGACTGGCAGTCGCTCATGTCCGGGACATTGCTCTATGCAATCATTTCGGTTTCATGCTTACCTGGACGCTGGACGGCACACTGATTGACCGTTACGATCCTGCCACAGTTTATAAGAAAACCCGTTATTTTCTAAGCAACGCTGTCCAACGCAAGGGATTTCAATATATTTTAGTCCCAGAATACCATAGACGCAAAGCAAACGAACCAACACCGGCTATACATATGCACGGCCTCTGTATACTTGGGAATGTGCCAATCGCCCGGGCAATTTCCCCGGCTGGCAAACTGATCTACGACGACGCTGGCCGTCCTGTGTACAATATGGTGGCTTGGAAATGGGGATTTACTTCCTGTGTTCCGATCGACGAACAGTATGAACGAGCTGCCAACTATGTTGTCAAGTACATAAATAAGTCCAATGAAAAAATCTTTGGGAAATGGTTCTTGTCATCGCGCGATTTAATTAAATCACCAGAGATTATACCCCTGGCCCCTGTTGATTATACAGATTTTCGGGACCCTGTTAAATTGAAAGTGCACGAACAAAATGAGGCTGAAATCTATCCGGGGCTGTCTATCGTATCGGAAGAATATCCCGCTTTAGAACAGGGGGTGACGGCAGAATGAGCAGCAAACATCAGGACCTAGTGACGCGGTCCGCCGTCGCGCAGGACCTCCGGCGGATCGTGCGTGGAGCGAGGACGCTCGGCCGTGACAAGCACAAGGAGAGATGGTTTGTGGCGTCTCTTCTAATCCCATGGGCCGCCTGGCACACGAGACACTGGATTATGCGCTATACACCTGACTCGATAGTAGCCGCGATGTATGACGATCTGGCTGGACTGGCGATCGTGCTGCTTGCCCTGGTCCTCCCCACGGCCCTCCTTTGGGCCTGGGGAGGACCAATCGAGAGCAAAGCAGTCCAAGATAACCTAATCCGGGCTGGACTCGTCAATGCAGTGGGCGAAGCGCCCACGTTGGAGGCAAAATGGATTAGCCCGGATAATCCTAAGATCACGGTGTACGAGTTTTTTTGCCGTGGCGTACCACTGGAAATATGGAAGCAGCACACAACCAGGATCGACTCGGCGCTGAACATCACTACGGCGGACACGCGGCAGGGACACGATAACAGTCATGTGCTCGTGTATGCGATCCCCGGGACCAGTCGTCTGGCGGGCATGATCCCTTGGCGTGAAACGTGCACCGTTCGGCAGGAAGGACTGGTGGTCCTTGGCGAGTCATTGATCGGGCCGGTCAAACTGGACCTCAATACAACCCCCATGGCAATTATCGGCGGGACCACTGGCAGCGGCAAATCCCAGATGGCGGTACTGGTAGCACATCAATTACTGCAACAGGGAGCACAGATCATTATAGCTGATTATAAGGGCTGTGCTGACTGGGATATTCCCATGTTTGATGCCTGCCAAAAGGTGGCTTGTCCAGAAGAAATGCTCCCCCTTTTGCAGTCCTGCGTGGCAGAGATGGAGCGGCGGCAAAAGATCTTTCGATCCGCTCATGCAAGAAACCTCCCGGAATATACGCAAAAAGCAAAGAAAGCGGGCTTAGAGCCGCTACATCGAATTGTAATTTGTATCGATGAAGCTGCCGATGTACTTGGACAAAATGTCGCGAAATCGGAAAAAGCTATGGCAGGGGAGATTGAAGCTCTCTGTGAAAAGATTGCCCGCCGGGGGCGGTCCAGCGGCATTAACCTGATCCTGGCAATCCAGCGGCCCGACAGCAGTATCAGCGGACAGATCAGATCAAATTGCCCGGCGAGGTATTGCGGAATGGCAGATCGTATTTTACGCGATATTGTCCTTGGTGACACACTGGACGAGACTGCGGTTTGGCCTGACACCCCAGGGCGCTTTGTGTCAAATGACGGGACTTTGTTCCAATGCTATTATTATGATGGATACAAGACACCGCCTGATAAAACCGACGATATTCCGTCGGTAGATGTAATCCAAGAGGTTGACTATGAAATACCGGAAGATTGACGATATACCGCTCGTGCTTTCCGTTTCCGATCTCGCAGAAGTTCTGGGGATTGGACTCAATAGCGCCTATGATCTTGTTCGATCGGGCCGCATTAAGAGCCTCCGGGTAGGGCACCAGATCAGAGTATCAAAGTCCGCTCTGCTGGACTTTTTGGAAGTACAGTAAAAAAGAAATTGACCCGCCGCCACGCAGAGAGTATCATAAGCTATAGTATGTCTGCGTGGCGGTTAGGAGGTTTGGAATAAATGCCACGCAAAAAGGAAATGGGCCGGGCCGCAAACGGTGTCGGCTCGATCCGCAAGATTACAAGCACCCGCAACGGGAAGGAATATACCTATTGGCAGGCTCGCTATACCGCCGGATATGATCCGGGAACCGGGAAACAGATACAGCGGTCAATTACCGGCAAGACCCAGAAGGAAGTCGCCCAAAAGCTGAAAGAGGCCACCTATCAGCTGGATCAGGGGACTTATCAGGCCCCGTGCCGGATGACGGTCCGGGATTGGCTGGAAACCTGGAAAGCGGAGTACACGAGAGACGTCAAAGAGTCCACCGCCTACATATACAAGAAAAATCTGGATATGTATGTCACTCCGTTTCTGGGAGCGGTCAAGCTGGAAGCCCTCACGGCTCCCATGATCCAGTCCCTATATAACCGCCTCCAGGTGCCGGAGAAAGAGGGAGACCCGGTGCTGTCCCCCAAGTCGATCCGTAATGTCCACGGCGTGTTTCATAAGGCGTTGCAGCAAGCCGTCCTAGTGGGGTACCTCCGCGTCAATCCCTCGGATGCCTGCAAACTGCCAAAGGCTGGGAAGAAAGAGATGTTCCCGCTGGACGAGGCTCATGTAATCGCGTTTGTCGCGGCCATCAAAGGACACCCCCACGAGTATCTATATCTCATTGATATGTATACCGGCGTGCGGGAAGGAGAACTTCTGGGCCTCATGTGGGACTGCGTTGATCTTGACCGGGGAACGCTACTGGTTAAGCAGCAGCTTCGACGCCAACAGCAGAAGGGCGGAACGTATTATATGGACACAACCAAGAACAGCAAATGGCGAGTTCTGAACCTTCCCACGTCTGTGGTGCGTCTGTTCCGCTTGCAGAAGCTGAAGCAAAACACTATGCGGATCAAGGCGGGGGATTTGTGGACGGAAAACAATCTGGTTTTCACGAACGAGACCGGGGGCTATCTATCTTATCGGACCGTGTACGACTGCTTCAAGCGGATCATGGTGAAGATCGGCTCTCCTGCCACGAGGTTTCACGATCTCCGGCATACATACGCCACCCTTGCCATCAAGAGCGGGGACGACATTAAAACCGTACAAGAGAACCTGGGCCACGCTACGGCGGCTTTCACGCTGGACGTGTACGGCCATGTCACCGCGCAAATGCGGAAGGACAGTGCGGAGCGGATGGAGCAGGTGATCCGCAAGGTTTCAGGCGGTTAAATTTTTTTGCCGCGCAATAAGGCTAAAAATAAGGCTAAACGCAATTTTCAGACAAGAAAAAATCCCTCAAAGCCTTGCGGCTCTAAGGGATTGTGATGGTGGACGATACAGGACTTGAACCTGTGACCTCCCGCACGTCAACCCCAAATAGAGATTTTTTCTAACTATTTTTGTAATTTTTAACCTTATCCGCTTTATTTCACTTGCTTTCCGTCACTCTTTAACCACAAGGTTTCCGCCTGTTCCAACGCTGTCTGTGGCTGGTTGTGTGGTCAAATCGTTGGGAGAGTATACTTTTGCGATCTGACCGTTTGCACAAATGTGGTCAGAGTGCGGTTTTCTGCGCCGCGACAGTAATCGGCCTACTTGCTTTTGGCAAGTCACCATGGAACTACTTTTGCGATGGTGTTAACAAAGAGATCATGCCTCCAATGTGTAGTATGCGCCCGCTCCCTTTCCCTGCAAAGTCAACTTTTGATTCTTCACCAGCCGTTGCAGAATGCGAAATGCCTTTGCCGGAGAAACATGCAGTAATGCGATTACATCCGCCCGTTTAATTGACTTCTGTTTCCTGGCGAGCTCCAAAACCAATTCTTCATATCGAAGTTCGTCAATTCCTTTTTGCCGGATATACGCAGCTGTATTTTCTCTCCCGTAGGCTTTCGGGCTTAACATATAGTTTCTGCCACGGCCATTCCCAATCGCTTCTACTAAGCCGGACTCTACAAGCGCTTCCACGACAGCTTTGATACGGCTTTCATCTCGCTTGAGAGCCTCAGCAATCTCACGGAGCGCTGCCTGGTGCATTTGTTTCAAGGTATTCAAAACAAGAAGCGCATAGATTGGAAGCGGGTGGCCCAAGCGCTGCTGCTCCTCTGAGATCATTCGTACAAAAGCTTTATCTGGCAGTCCTCGAGGAATAAAAAGGCGAACGCTGGTGCTGGTGGATTGGGAATAGTCAGGGAGCAGGCGTCCATATAATAGAGAGCCCTCATAAATTCTGTCGATGCCTCTGCCCGTTCGCTCTGCTAATCCAATTCGCTTCAGCGCATCAGCCAGGACTGGATTGCGGCCATGCGGCTCCGCATCCAACAAATTATCCGCATTGATTCCCTCGATAAAGCCGCCAGGATTGCTGATCAGCATTCCCTCACTGTTGATCTCTACTCGTACTCTGCCCAGCATAGAATAGTCACGGTGGCAAAACGCATTTACTAAAGCCTCTCGAAATGCCCGTTTATCAAAGTCTGGGATGGAAACGCGAAACAGTCCCTCTTCCATTTCCGCTTCATGGTTCCATGCAGCAACATACTCTGTAATCTTTTCAAAGGCTGAAAGAATCGGAAGAAAAAACGACTCATTGACTCGAATATCGGTTCCCTCAAGCACCTGAATTGCAGTTTCTGCCGTCGGCATCAGCGTCTTCAGACGCTCCGCCTTTCCAATCAGCAGCAATCCTGTATAGGTAGGCACAAGCTTTTTGTCCACCTGGACGACCATTTGCAGCGCTTTGTCAAGTTCTTCGTTGTCCAATTCCAGGAGAGCCGGTTCCCCCCGATATTTTCGGATGATTTGCCGAAGCCGCTCCCGCTCAACAGGGTCTAAATCCTGATAATCACCATCCGGAACCGGCTGCGCGGAATAGTCAAAAAGGCTCAAATCTGATAGCCGGCCGGCAATTTCATAGGGATACATCGGAACATTCTCTGGAGTTCCATCCGCTTTGAGGCGCCTTCGCTGCATTTTCCCGGAAGACGATGCGGTAATACTGGTACGGCGGGGGACAGAGATTTTTAGAATTGGCTTTTCCAGATCTAAAATTTCGCATCGGACCGGGACCGGTGGGACAGTTTTATTGGCAATAAAAGCGGCCAAACGAGTAATATCCGAATGTTCTTTATGCAATCCCGTGATCTCGCCATCATCCTCTACCCCAAGGTAAAGATCTCCTCCATCGGTATTGGCAAATGCAACCACTGCATCGATGATTTCTTGATCTGCCAACTTCTTTCGATCACTTTTGAACTCATGCGTCATATCTTCCCGAAAACCAATGTTCAATGCAATCACATCCTTTAAACGCACAATAACACACGCGTGTGTTTTTGTCAACAAAGAAAACACACGCGTGTGTTATTCGAGCGTTTTTGCGATGGTGTTAATCGTGATACGATGATATGAACTTGGCAGATAGGCCTGTAATTGTCATTGTTTCAGCGCATCCAGCAGCTCGCTGAATTCATCCATGGCCGACTGGAGGTTTTCCAGGATGTCCTCCGCCAGTTCCTCCGGGGCGGGGAGGTTGTCCAAATCGGCCAGAGCCTTGTCCTTGATCCAGAAAATATCCAGGCTGGTTTTATCCCGATTGAGGATCTCCTCGGCGGTAAACCGCCGCCAGCGGCCATCCGGGTTGTCCTGGCTCCAGGTCTCGTGGCGCTCATAGCGGTTTTCCGGGTGGTAGCACTGGATGAAGTCTTTCAAATCCTCATAGGTCATTGGGTGCTGTTTCAGGGTAAAGTGCAGATTGGTCCGCAGATCGTAGAACCAGACTTCCTTGGTCTGCCGCTCCGGGCTGGCGGGGCGCTTATCAAAGAAGATTACATCGGCTGTCCTCTCTGGCCTTCCGGCAGGCGGTGGAACAGGACATGGTGGCCGGCATCTTGGCGGATACCTATCAGTTCAGCGACGAGGACCTCCGCCGTCGGCGGGCGGAGAGCGTGCAAAATGTGAAGAAAACCAACGGCCGCATCTCCCTGGAACAGCGGGTACGGGGAGCCTGGGAGGAGGACGATGAGTGGCAAGACTGATCCTGAAAAGTCCCTACCTGAAGTGCGATGGAAACCATTCCGTCAGCGGCTACCTGCGGTACATCGGCACAAGGGAGCGCGTGGAACTGATCCCTGATGACCGGCCGCCCACAAGGAAACAAGAGCAGTTGGTCAGAAAACTGACAAAAGATTTCCCAGAGGCCAAAGGACTGGACGAGTATTCTGACTACGAATCCAGGCCCACTAAGGCCAACGCCTCCGTGTTCATCACCAGGGCACTGGAGGAAAACTGGTCAGCGGTGCAGCAGTCAGAGGGCTATATGAAGTACATCGCCACCCGGCCCAGGGCAGAGCGCCTGGGGGATCACGGCCTCTTTGGAGACGAGAACGGTGTGAACTTAGCAAAAGCCATGGACGAGCTGGACCACTACACCGGAAATGTGTGGACACACATCATCTCCCTGAAGCGGGAGGATGCCGCCAGTCTTGGCTACGACAACGCCAAGGCGTGGCGGAATCTGCTCCGGGCAAACCGCAATGACATCGCCGCCGCCATGAACATCCCGCCGAATCACTTCCGCTGGTATGCCGCCTACCACGACGAGGGGGACCATCCCCACGTTCACATGATGGCATGGTCAACGGTTCCGGAAGAAGCCTATCTCACAAAAGAAGGAATCCGGCAGATCAAGTCAAAGCTGATGAATCAAATTTTCCGGCAGGAGATGCTCCACACCTACGAGCAGAAATCTCAGTCGCGGGATGAGTTGGTGCGGGAGGCGCGGCGGACCATCCGAAAACTCACACAAGAGATGGCCCGGAGCATCTGCTCGGTTCCGGAGATCGAGCAGAAGATGGAACAGTTGGCCACACAGCTGGAGACAGTCAAGGGCAAGAAGTCCTACGGCTACCTCCCCAAGCCGGTGAAGAAAACCGTAGACGAAATCGTGGATAAGCTGGAGGAGCTGCCGGTGGTCCGTGAGTGCTACGACCAGTGGTGCGCTCTCCAAAATGAAGTTGACAGCTACTACCACGACAAGCCCAGAGAAAAGAAAAAGCTGTCTCAGGAGAAAGAGTTCCGGCAAATCAAGAACGCTGTCATCCAGGAGGCGGAGCGGATACGGTTGGGGGATATCACCTTCGAGGACGCTGACCTGACCGGCCATGACGAACCGGAGCAAGTGCGAGGCGAGTCCTATACCTGCTGGGAACTGCGGCAGATTATTCAAGACGACACCCTCCCCCTGGCCGACCGGGACGGCGTGGCGGAGGAATTGGAGCGGCTGGCGGAACGAGGAGATACCCACGCCCAGTACCTGATGGGCCTACTCTATCGGGATGGTCCTCTGCTGATTCCGGACCGCCGGAGGACGAAGCACTGGCTCGTTCAAGCGGCCAAGCAAAACCTTCCGGAGGCACAGTATGCTCTGGGGAAACTGCTTCTCTCTGACGATCCCGAAGTCCGAGACCCGGACGAGGGCATCCGCTGGCTGAAAGAAGCGGCGGCCCAGGGAAATTCCTGGGCCGCCTACTGGCTGGGAAAGGAGTATCTGACCGGCGAGGTGCTGACTAAAGATACCGCCAAAGCGGTAGATTGGTTCACACAATCTGCAGAAGCGGACAACCAGTATGCCAGTATATGCTGGGCAAGTTGTACCTGACAGGACAGGGCATGACTCACGACCAGACCCAGGCGATGAACTGGTTCAGCCGCTCCGCCGCCCAGGGAAACCAGTACGCTCAGTTCTTCCTGGAACGCCAGAGTGACCTCCATCCGCCCTCCGTCATGCTGGCGGTCACCCGCCTGCTCTACCACATGAGCCGGATCTTAGAGGATTACTCTCTGCCCCAGTCCGGTGCCAGCCTGCACATCGACCGGAAGCGCCGTCAGCAGCTCCGGGAAAAGAAAGTTGCTCTGGGCCATAAGCCGGACGACCATGAGGAGGAACTAATTCAGACCTGGGGTGGTATGACCATGAAATAATAAAGTACCGAACAGTAACAGGGCTGTTCGATGCTCAAATTCCTATTGAAATATCATATCTAATCCCATGGTTGGCCCTTGGAGCTTTTGCGCAAAAAACTCGATCAATGGATCCATCACTCCTTGCGCTGCGTATATTGTTGCGATCATGAACTCATCCGGGTCGACATCTGACAAATCAAACTCATAGCCTAAGTGACGAATCCACTGGGTGAAAAAGAGCCGCTGGGTTCTTCCGTTTCCCTCCCGGAATGGGTGCAGCATATTGATCGTATTGTAAAAATCCGCAATTGCCTCGATGAATTTCTGATGAGAAAGACCTTCATCGGTAAAGGTAGCTAACCGAGAAAAACACGCATCTGCACACGACGGAATCTCAGCAGCAGGAACAAAAACCGTTCCCTTTTTTGAAACGTTGATCGTACGTATCTGCCCTGCCCAATTGTAGAGATCGCAAAACAAAAAATGATGGATGGATTTGTAATGTGCAAAATCAAATGCACCTGCCATCGGCTGCTGATCCAGCAAACTGGCCTTGCCCAAAACAATAGCCGCTTCGGTCTCCGCCAGTTTCTCCTCATCCTGAATCCCCAGTTTATTGATTAGGCAGGTCGTCCCTGGATAGCAGTCCTCTGTAAGCGCGTCTATGCTGTACGCCATATCAGGCCTTCCCTTCGCCTGAAATCACTTGCGTCAGATATTCCTGCAGCGTGATCTCCCCGGCCAGCAGCTTGCGGCAAAGTTCCTTACAGGCGTCCGTGACAGAAAACCCCTCCATTCTCAGGGAAAGCTCCGCTGTCCGAATGGAGCGTTCAATGGAGTCAGACATGTTTATCCCTCCCGCGAATCAGGTTCTTTGTGCCTGCATTGTAGCATAAGACCATCGCCGTTGCAAGGGGCGCAGGTACGAAGTAACCATGTATCTGCATAAAGACACGTGGGGCTAAAGATGAGAAGAATATCTTTCTTCCGATCTGCCCCAGCTTTGAGATTGCGACGCTGTTAACAATGAATGCGGCGGCAGAGCGCCCAAATGATAACAGTTTGATAATTGTGCGCCGTACCACTGGCTATTTCTGTTTTCTGTGGTATGTTGTGTCGTTAGAAAGGAGGCGGCACACATGCGAGACACCCTGGAGAATCTGTACTTTGGAAAGATCACACCCAATGAGCAAGACATCACACCTGGCTCCGTTCTAGCAGACGCAATGGACCGGGCAGAGCAGTGTGAGGAGAAGCTCACTGCCCAGTTGGAGGGAGAGAAGAAAACTCTGCTGCTCCGGCTCCTCAACGCCGAGAATGAAATCAACAGCACCACGGCTCTGGAGCACTTCATCCTGGGGTTCCGGCTGGGGATGAGAATGGCTATGGAGGCCCTGGATGAGGACGACGGAAGCCTGACGATGTATCGGGAGGAGGGATAGCTTATGGGAAAGAGACGTCCATCCGGCGACGGCATGGTTCGGAAACGGGAGGACGGCCGTTGGGAGGGCCGCATCGTGGTAGGCCACAAGGGCAACGGGGATTCCATCTTCCGATATATCTACGCAGATACCCAGAAAGAACTGACAACTAAGCTCCGGCAAAATATTGATGCGTTCCAAGGTGTGGAGCTCACAGAACAGAGCAAAATGACACTGGCACAGTAGCTCGATGAATGGCTGGAGAAGCACATGACAGGAACGGTCCGCCCCGGCACCCTGGAGGGATACCGGAAGGACATGGACAACCATGTGAAGCCATACCTGGGGGAAAAGCTATTGATAAAACTGACATCTGATGACCTGCGGGAACTGTATCAGCTTCTCCTGGAACGAGGGCGCAAACTCCCCCGCCAGAACTGTGGGCCTGGGCTGGCTCCGGCCACCGTCCGGGGAATCCACACCACCCTCCACCACGCATTGAAAACGGCAGCGGACGAGGGCCTGATCCCCTTCAATCCCGCAGAAAAAGTAACTCCTCCCAGCGTGCCAAACACACCCAAGCGGGTACTTACCCACGACCAGCTGGAAAAATTCCTGTGCGCAATTCGATTCGACCCCATCTGGCACGACTTCTTCTATACCGAGCTGACCACCGGCCTGCGCCGGGGAGAGCTGTGCGGCCTAAAATGGGAGGATTTTGACAGCGACGTTGGGACCTTAAAGGTGCGCCGCACCATCCACGCCCGAAAGGGTGGAACTCTGGAGGCAGGAGAGACCAAGACCTATGCGGGACAGCGGACAATTCTGCTTCCTTACAGCACCACCCAACTTCTGAAGGAACGGAAGACAGCAGCTCTGACTCAGTGGATCTTTTCAGATCCCCTCCGCCCGGAGCGGCCAGTAAATCCCAACAGCGCATACCGCAGGCTCAAAGAACTGCTGAACCAGGCTGAACTGCCCAGCCTTCGGTTCCATGATCTAAGGCACACCTTCGCTACCCACGCCCTGGACTCCGGGGTGGATGCCAAGACCCTCTCCCGCATTCTGGGCCACACCAAGGCCAGCTTTACCCTGGACACCTACACCCATGTCACCGGGGATATGCACCGAAACGCCGCTGAGATCGTGGGAAATGTGGTAACGGAATGGTTAGGAGATGAGCTGACCTTATGGCAAAACGAAGGAAACGGGGCGACGGCAGCCTCCACCTGAGAAAAGACGGCCGCTGGGAAGGCCGGGTCGTGGTGGGCTACGATGAAAAAGGGCGCCCCAAAACGAAAAATGTACTGGCAAAAACCAAATCGGAGTGCAGTGCAAAGCTGAAAGCATTGAAGGCCAGCCTCCAGGAACAAAAGCCGGAGAAGCCCAAAGGGGACATGACCTTCGGTACCTGGCTGGATCACTGGTATCAGAGGGAGTGCAAACCCCAAATTCGTCCCAAGACCCAGGCGGACTATGAAAACCGCATCTACCAGCACATCATCCCAGAGCTGGGTTCCATCCCTCTGGCCAAACTGACCGCGGCGGACCTCCAGCAGTTCTATAACCGGCTGAAGGAGGGAGGCCGGCTCCTGCGGGTGGAGCAGTACGGTCCGGGGCTGTCCGACCGCATGGTAAAGAGCTGTCATGTGACCTGCCGGGTGGCGCTGGATCAGGCGGTGGCCCAGGGGTTGATTTTGAAAAATCCCGCCCTCTCCTGCAAAGCGCCGGTCACACGCCCCAAAGAGATGCAGGTGCTGACGGGAGAGGAGATCCAACGCCTGCTAATCCAGGCCAAGGAGGACGGCTGCTTTGAACTCCTTCTGCTGGAACTATCCACCGGCCTGCGCCGGGGCGAGATCCTGGCCCTCCAGTGGGACGATCTGGATTTCCGGACTGGGGTGCTGCGAGTAGAGCGACAAGTCCAGCGTATCCGGGGAAAACTGGTGGTCTCCCAACCCAAGACCCGGGCCTCCAGCCGGAGCATTCTCCTGCCCACACCTGTCTTGAAGATATTGGAACAATACCGGCAGAGCGTCACCTCCCGGTGGATGTTCCCATCCCCCAGAAAAGGGGACTCCCCGCGGGACCCCACCGCGGTGCGGAAGAAGCTGTCCGCCGTGCTGAAGCGGGCGGGCTGCCCCGCCGCCCGCTTCCACGATCTGCGGCACACCTTTGCCACCAGCGCCCTGGAGCATGGGATGGATGTAAAAACTCTATCCACGGTCATCGGCCATGTGTCCAGTACCACCACGCTGAACGTGTACGCCCATATCACCGACGAAATGCGGCAGAAGGCGGCGGACAAGATCGACCGGGCCATCACCGGGACAGAGACGTCGCACGAGGAAACACCGAAACCGTCCGGCAGAACTTCCTTCCAGCCAGTCAAGGGCAAATACCGTAAGCCGGGCACCGGGTGTATCTCCCAAATCAATGACCACCTGTGGGAGGGTCGCTACTCCCCCAAGGTCAACGGCAAGCGCATGTCCCAGAACGTGTATGCGAAAACAGAGGCCGAGTGCGAGATGAAGCTGGCCGAGTTGATCCGGGAGATGAAGGCGGAGATCGCCGCCGGGAAAGAACGGGAAAAACGGACGGCACTGGCAGGTTGACCAAGGCAATCCAGCATAATACACAAATGGGCCTCCGGAGGCAACGCATCTCCGGAGGCCCATGTTTTCTCTGTCTGTGGTTGAAACTGTGGTCATGCGGAAAGCGCATGGCCACTTGATTTGGAAAAGCAAGCAAAAAGTTGTGAAAAACCGCTGTCTTCTTTCGAAAATAGCGGTTTTTCTGGCAGAGCACTACAATCTAGATATTTCAAATTTTCGATTAGCCATCTTGACATCTCGCCCAACGGCCCATCTGGGCCGCGCCGCTTTTGCGGCGTTCGAGCGTTTTGCCGCAGGCAAATCCTCGGCGGAGGGGCAGCTTTGCCGCCCTGAGCATTAAAATACCGAAGGGTGTAGCCGCCTTTGGGCGGCGAAACCCAAAACGAAAGGATATCCTCTCGGATGTCCTTTCGTTTTGGTGGACGATACAGGGCTCGGACCTGTGACCTCTCCCGCACATTAAAGGGAGCTTGGAGTTTTTTTCAGCTATTTTTCAGCACTTTATGGCCTGATCTGCTCCAATCTGTTTGCTTTCTGTCACTCTTTATGCGCAAGGTTTCCGCCTGCTCCGCCGCTCTCTGTGGCAGGTTATGTTGTCACACCGTTGGGAGAGTTGACTTCCACGATTTGACCGTTTGCACAAATGTGGTGAGATTACGGTTTTCTTAGCCGTAGCGGTACTTAGTCAGCTCGTTTTTTCGCAAGTTACCGTGAAAACGCTTTTGCGATGGTGTTCACAATAATATGGCAACAGAAAAAGAACTTCGCGTCTGTAAGATTTTCAGTCAGCCGTTCTCTTATTCGCAGCGTTCGCCTTAGGTAGCTACAAGACTTTTCAGCGATCTTCCAAGAGGCTGCTGTCACAGAAACATCCGTATGATTCTAATCTTTGTACTCCTGAACCATTTCCTCCCGGCCAAAGCACATAAACAAAATCAACAAATTGGGGAGCTGTTATCGTGATATTTGATAGGCTTCATGTCACTGGCTGCCATCAAAGGAAACCAGGGGCCTCGATCCTTTCCAGGAAATGACAAGGCTCAGAACGGCAAGCTGGCCAGGATATGCTCCGCCCGGGAGCAGCGATTAGAAAACCGGCTGAGCAGTTCCGCTAGCGCACCTTCCATCAGAATGGGGTGCCCCACCGCCTCCAGCATGGGCAAATCGTTGTAGTTGTCCCCGAAGGCCATCACATCCGACTGCGGGACGTCCAGGGCGGCGCACAGCTGCCGGATGCCCGTCCCCTTGTCTGCCAGGGTAAAATCCAGCCGGGCCTGCCCCGCGACGGCCACTCGGAACTGCGTCCGCCACCTTGGGGCCAGCAGAGGCTCCACCGCCGCCGCGCCGTCCCGGCAATAGGCGGAGACCTTGACGATGGCCTCAGGCGTCTCCTCGGGGGCAGACAAGAGGGCGACATTGTTGCCCACAAAGTCCCGCATCAGGGAAACGACGTCGCTTTGCTTGGGACACAGATAGCTGGTATTGGCACCAGAGATCAGCACCTCGCACCGGGGCAGCGCCAGGATGTCCCGGCACAGGGCGAGGGCCTGCTCCCGCGCCATCTCCGTTTTGCTTAGGATCGGGCCGGGATCACCCGGGCCAAAGACCACCGCGCCGTTTTCACAGAGGCAACTCAACTGGCCGGCCACCGGAGCGAACAGGCGGCGCAGGCCGCTGTACTGCCGGCCGCTGGCGGGACAGAAATACACCCCAAGCCGGGACAGGCGGCGGATCTGGGTGAAGACGGCGGGGGCAATGGCGGTGCTCCCGTCCAGCAGGGTTCCGTCAATGTCACAGGCGACCAGGCGGGTCACAGACCTTCCTCCTTCCCGGGACCGGGAAACAAGTCTAAAAGCTGGCCAAACCGCTCCAGGTCGTAATCCCCAGCCCGGTGTGCCGCCGAATCCCCGATGGCGACGGTGACCATTCCGGCGGCCCGGCCCGCCTGGATGCCGGCCACCGCGTCGTCCACGGCGGCGCAGCGCTCCGGGGGGAGACCCAGCATCTGGGCGGCGGTCAGGAAGATTTCTGGGTCGGGCTTGGAGCGGGTGATGTGGTTCCCGTCCGCCGCCGCGTCCAGATAGGTCCTCAGGCCGGTGCGGGCCAAAATCAGCCCGGCGTTTTTGCTGCCCGAGGCTAGGGCCAGGCGGCAGCCCCGCCGACGCAGCTCCTCCAGGGTGGGGGGCACGTCCTCCGGCACGTCGGCGGGGGAGAGGGCCTCTAGCATGGCTCGGTAGGCTTCATTTTTCTCCTGGGCAAAGCGCTCCTTCTCCTCCTGGGAGTAGGCGCGGCCGGCGTGCTCCAGCACGATCTCCAGGCTTTGCATCCGGGAGACTCCCCGGCAGCGGTCCCCCTGTTCCCGGCTGAAGGGGACACCCAGCCGGTCGGCCAGCCCCTTCCAGGCCAGATAGTGCAGCTCGTCGGTGTGGATCAGCACGCCGTCCAAATCAAAACAAATTCCCTGTATCATGGCGTATGTACTCCTTTTGTTCACGGACAGGTGTCCTGGTATTCGGAGGGGGAGATCCCCACCACTTTTTTGAAGGTGGCGGAGAAGTAGGTCACATCCTTATAGCCCACCAGCTCGGCCACCTCGTAGACCTTCCGGCGGCAGTCCCGCAGCAGCTCCATGGACTTATGGATGCGGTACCGGGTCAGGTAGTTCAGGAGGGTGTAGTCAGTCTCCTTCTTGAACATGTGGCTCAGGTGCCCCTCGCTGATGCCCAGGTTCTGGGCGATGCTCCCCACGGTGATGCCCGGGTCGTTGTAGTGGGCACCGATGTAGTCCATGGCCTCCAGGACGTACTTGCTCTTGTCCCCCTTTTTCAGGCCGGGAATGCCGTGGACCGGCTCGCTGGTCTGCATGCGGCTCTGGAGATTCCGCACCGCCTGTTCCAGCTCCCCGTCGTGGAAGGGCTTCAGGAGGAAGTCCACCGCCCCCAGCCGCAGGGCGCTCTGGGCGTAAGTGAAGCTGTCATAGGCGGTGAGGATGATGACGTACACCGGGTTGCCCGCCTCCCGCAGGCGGCGGAGCATCTCAATGCCGTCCATCCGGGGCATCTTCAGATCGGTGATGATGAGGGAGGGGGAGAGGCGCTCCACGGCGTCCAGGGCCTCCTCGCCGTTGGAGGCCTCCCCCACCACGACGCAGTCCAGGGCGGCCCAGTCCACCGCCAGGACAATGCCCTTGCGGATGAGCTCCTCGTCCTCCACAACCAGAACCTTCAGCATGACGATGCATCCTCCTTATAGCGCAGGGGCAGGGTGGCGGTGACCATGGTGCCCGTGCCGTCCGGCCGGTTTTCCAGGCAGAGCCCGAACTGCTCCCCGTAGTGTTTGCGCAGAATTGTGTCCACATTGTATAGGCCCAGATGGCCCCGGGTCTCCTCCTGGTCCCGGCAGGCGTAGGGGCCCTCCAGCTCCGGGGGCAGGCCCACGCCGTTGTCCAAGACGGTGAGCCGTAGCACCGCCCCCTCCCGCCGGGCCCGCACCTCAACGGCACCGTCCGGCTGGCCGGACAGCCCGTGGAGCAGGGCGTTCTCCACGATAGGCTGGAGCATCATCTTGGGGACCAGGGCCTCCTCCAGTTCCGGCGGGATGTCCAGCACAAAGGCGAAGGAGCCGGACAGGCGGATGCGCTGGATCTCCACATAGCGCGCCACAATCTCCGTCTCCCGGCGGAGGGGGACAAACTCCTCCGGCGAGATGCAGAAGCGCAGGATATCTGCCAAATTGGTGGACATGTCCGCCACCTGGGGCACATGGTGGATCTTGCTGATCCACTTCATGGTGTCCAGGGTGTTGCAGAGGAAGTGGGGGTTGAGCTGGGCCTGAAGCATGCGGATCTGAGCCTCGTTCCGCTCCCGCTGGTTCTCCAGCAGCTGCTCTTGGTTGCGCTTCAGGGCCACCAGCATGTCGTTGAAGCGGTCGGCCAGCTGACCCAGCTCGTCGTTGTGCTCGTGGGGGACGTACACGTCCAGATTGTTGTGGGCCACTTCGCGGATGGCCTTGTGGAGGCGCTGGATGGGCTGAAACAGCTGGCGGCTCAGGGCCAGGCTCAGCACCACCGCCAGGGCCAGACAGACCAGGGCGCTGGACAGGCTGATGGTGTACAGGATGTTCATGGTCCCCCGGTCAAAGACCTGGGGCTGGCGGAGAATCACGTACAGGCCGGTGGCCTCGTCCTGGACCACGGGATAGGAGAATTCCTCCCCCGCGCCGCTGAGGGGCTCCCCGTCCAGCAGCCGCCGGCGCAGGTCGTCCGCCAGGGAATCGGCCAGGGCGGGCTGGGAGCAGTAGACCGCCCGCCAGTAGGGACTCAACAGCAGCAGGTCGCAGCTGTCCCCCACCGCCCCGTCCAGCAGCCGGTGCAGGTCAGACTGGTAGAAGCTGACCAGCAGAAATCCCAGGGCCGCGCCGTCCGGGCCGGCCAGGGGGGCGGCCCCCACCAGCACCGGCGAGTTGGAGGTCCCGGGGTCCTCGGGGGCCACAAAGGTCAGGGCCGCCCGTTCCCGGGCCTGGTACAGCACCCCCCACTGGGGGGACAGGCTCCGTCCGGCGGCGCTGCGGGTGGAGCAGTACCAGTTCCCCTGGCTGTCGTACAGATCCAGGCGGGCCAGGGTCTGGGCGGACTGGACGTCCTCCAGGAACAGGCGGTAGACCTCTCCCTGGGAGGGGCTGCCCTGGAGGAGGGCCTGGGAGAGCACCCCGTCCCGCTCCAGGGCGGCCGCGGCGGAGGAAAAGGACCAGCAGGCCTGGTCCAGGGTCTGGCCCACGCTGTCCAGATAGCCGTCCGCCTCCCCCTGGGCCCGGTCCTCCATCCGCAGGCGGAAGATCTGCAGCAGCAGGGCGGAGCACAGCAGCAGGGGGATCAGGGAGGCGGCCAGCAAGGCGGCGAACAGCCGGTTGCGGAAGGAGGCGGACAGCAGTCGTCTCATGGCTCCTCCTCCCCGCCCTGGTAGAAGGCCCAGGACATTAAGATGGCGTCGTGGTTTTCACTGGCCCAGGCCAGGTCGTAATCCACCAGAACCACCTCGGAGAGGCCGGGCAGGGCGGGATTGGTCCCCACATCCTCCCGCACCGGGCGGCGGTACTGGTCGGAGAGCAGCTGCTGCACCTCCTGGCTGACGGTAAAATCCAAAAACCGCTTGGCGTTGTCTGGGTGGACGGCGCCCCGGATGAGGGCGCTGCCGTCGGGTACCGAGCTGGTCCCGTCCCGGGGGTAGACCACCGCGATGCTGTCCCCCGCCTGCACCCGTTTCCAGGCGCTCTCCTCCAGCGTGACCCCCACCCAGCAGCTGCCGCTGGACACGGCGGCGAGGATGTCCCCCGAGCTGTCCAGCTCCCGGCCCTCCAACTGGCGGGCAAACTGCCGCAGAGTCTCGTCCCGGTCCCCACCCACCGCTTGGAGCAGAGTGACCAGGCCGGTGAAGCAGGAGCCGGACACACCGGGGTCGGTGAAAGCGATCTTGCCCTGAAATTCCGGCTGGAGCAGGTCCGCCCAGTCGGCTACCTCTCCGGGGGAGAGGAGCTTGGTGTTGTAGATGAGCACCACCGGCAGGGCGGAGAAGGGGGTCCACAGCCCGTCCTCGGAGCGATAGCGCTCCGCGATGGCCTCCTGCTGGACGCACACATAGGGCTCGAAGCAGTCTCCATAGACCTCCAGACTGTCCACACCGCCCCCGAACATCACGTCGGCGGCGGGAGCCTCTGCCTCCTGGGCGATGCGGCTGAGCAGCTCGTTGGTGCCGCCGGTGACCACATCCACCCAGATTCCCGTGCGCTCCTCGAATTCCCGGACGATGGGCCACCACACCTCCTCCTTGTGGGAGGTATAGACCACCAGGCGGTCCCGCTCCTCCGGCGCGAAGGGGGATGGGCCTGAGTCCCCGCCCCCCGCTCCGCAGCCGGAGAGCAGCACCCCCGCAGCCAGCCCCAGCGCCAGCCCGCGTATCTTTTTCATATATTCCACTCCTCCGCCGGCAGCTCCTCTTCCGTTTTGCCCAATTATAGCACATTTTCTTTTCTCTTTTCATTGTGTTTGACGAAAAAAGCAGAGAACAACAAAAAAGCGCAGATTTGTCCCCTACTCTTTTGCCGGAAAGCCAGATACAATAAATTTACCAGCGGACCTCCTGTCCGCAGACTCTATTTTATGCAGAATACCGAAGGAGGAACCATTATGAAACGCGCACTTGCACTGCTGCTCTCCGCGTCCCTTACCCTCTCTCTGGCCGCCTGCGGCGGCGGAGGCGGTGGAACCTCTCAGGCGGGAGGCAGCTCCGGCCCCGCTTCTTCTGGCGGCACCGGAGAATTGACCGCCACACAGCAGATCATCCAGGAAGCCCAGGGCATGACTCTGGAGGAGCTGGCCCAAAAGGCCATTGAGGAGTCCAACGGCCAGAAGTTCTACGGCGTGGGCAACTCCAGCCGGGGCGCCACCGCCCTCCCCCTGTTCGTGGAGTACCTGCAGTCCATTGATCCCAGCTACACCCTGGAGTTTGAATGGCAGCAGCCCAAGAACAACAAAATCTTCGATCAGCTGACCTCCGATTCTCTGAAGGACACCGGCACCTTTGCCATGACCCTCATCCAGGACGGCAACCAGATCGAATCCAAGATGGTCCAGACCGGTATTCTGGACACCTTCATCCCCAAGGACTGGGCGGACGCCAACGGCACCACAGCGGAGGAGTACAACGGCTATCTGCCTCTGCAGACCTTGAACAAGGTGTTTATGTACAACAACA
The DNA here is from genome assembly GCF_016899775.1 of Pseudoflavonifractor capillosus. Lineage (GTDB taxonomy): Bacteria > Bacillota > Clostridia > Oscillospirales > Oscillospiraceae > Lawsonibacter. The sequence continues at coordinate 6,712 of NZ_JACJJE010000022.1, read as the reverse complement.
CCGGTTCCAAAACCTTTGACAACTGCTGGGACTTTGTGGGAGAGGACGCCCACGGTCTGTTTATGGACATCGACTCCGAGCTGGTGGGCAAAAACTTCCTGTACATGCTCACGGAGGACACCTACGCCGGCTGGCTGAAGGACGCCTTTGAGGCCCTGTCCGCCGATGAGCAGGCTTACTTCCAGCCCACCATTGATGAGATGGCCTCCGAAGCCGAGAGCCTGGGCCTGGGTGAGAACGGCAAGTACGCCCTGGCTTGGATCAAGCTGTGGGTGGGCAGCTATAACGCCCAGACCGACGACGGACCTATCTGCAACACTCTGGTAGACCAGTCTGCCACCGACCAGTTCGGCCTGCTGGTGTACTCCAAGCTGCGCTCGGTGGAGGAGTCCGCCACCGTCTCCAAGAACAACATTACTGTGGCTGCCTATAACGACGGCTACACCGGCATCGGCGGCTTCGGCTACTGCCACTATCTGTTCGTCACCGACAACAGCCCCCTGCCCTGGACCGCCTGCGCCTTCATCGCCTACATGACCTGCACCGCCGACGGCTTCTCCGCCTGGGGCAAGGACATCGGCGGCTACTCCTCCAACCCCCTGGTGGCCGAGGAAAATGAGGAGATCTATCACCATCAGACCGGCGGCATGGCTGAGGATGGCACCACCGTGGAGTTCGCGGCCCTCAACGACCACGGCTATGACTGGTGGACCACCGACGGCCAGCTGGTGCTGGAAGATCCGGAGTACTGCGCCTCCGTGGCCTTCACAGTGGGCAGCTGGATTGAGATGCTGGACCGCTACACGGCCGGCTGAGTTGCCGCGCACGCTGCATTCTCGGCGCCCTTGGAGCCCCCGGTGTCCAAGGGCGCCCCTCCATTTCAGCCCCTCTGCCCTGACCTCTGGCAGAAAGGAGAGATTTTATGGCTTCAACCCCCCTCCAGGTAAGCACATCTGTTGTGCGGCGCAATAAGATCAAGACCTTTTTCTCCAAGCCCTACAACGTGATCCTGGTTCTGATGGGCCTTGTCCTTACGGTCACCACAGTGGCCCCCATTGTGGCTATCGTGGAGGATACCTTCAAAATCCACCCGGGCACCATCGATGCCCACCTCACCGGACAGGTTTCCGGCTATACCCTGGTGAACTACATCGACTTGTTTACCAGCAGCTTGGCCCGGACCAACCTGTGGGAGCCCCTGTGGAACACCGTCCTGCTGGCGGTGGGCACCTGTGTGGTGTCCATTCTGTTCGGCGGTCTGTTCGCCTTCCTGATCACCCGGACCAATCTGGCCTGGCGGAAGTATTTGAGCTCCATTTTCATTTTCCCCTACATCATGCCCCAGTGGACCCTGGCCGTGGTGTGGCAGCACATGTTCAATTCCAATGCTGTGACGGGAACTTCCAACGGTCTTCTGGCTGCCACGCTCGGCATTGAGATGCCCGCCTGGTGGTGCCTGGGGCTGTTCCCCAGCGTGGTGGTGCTGGGTCTCCACTACGCCCCCTTCGCCTATATCCTGATCGGCGGCATTTTCCGGAATATGGACGCGAATCTGGAGGAGGCAGCCACCATCCTGGACACTCCAAAGTGGAAGATTATGTTCCGGGTGACCCTCCCCATGGTGAAGCCCGCCATTTTGTCCACCATTCTGCTGGTGTTCGGCAGCTCCATGGGCAGCTACCCGGTGCCCCATTATTTGAATCTGACCACCCTGGCCACAAAATACGTGTCCATGAACTCCAAATACACCGGCGAGGCCAGCATCCTGGCCATCATCATGATGATCTTCGGCGTGGCCATCATGCTGCTCAACCAGCTGAGCCTCCAGAGCCGAAAAAACTACACCACCGTCACCGGAAAATCCGGGCAGATCTCCAAGATCAACCTGGGCCGGGTGGGCAAATATGTCATTGCCCTGGTGCTGGTCGTGGTGACCTTTTTCACCAGCATCTTCCCCATCGTCTCCTTCGCCTTTGAGACCTTTCTCCCCAACCCCGGCGACTACTCCTTCCTGTACACCGGGGACACAGACAACCTGACCACCAAATGGTGGGTCACCGACGAGAACATCACCGAGAACGGCATGTACGGCCAGAAGGGCATCCTCCACAACGACACCATCTGGCGCGCCTTCAAAGGGACCATCTGGGTGTCCGTGTGCTGTTCCCTGCTGGCGGGCACCATCGGCACCATGATCGGCTACGCCGTGTCCAAAAACCGACGAAGCAAGCTGGCCAACTATGTAAACTCAGTGGCTTTTCTGCCCTACCTGATGCCCTCCATTGCCGTGGGCGTGGCCTTTTTTATCCTGTTCTCCAACCAATACATCAATCTGTTCAACACCTACACCCTGCTGATCATTGTGGGCACCATCAAGTACATCCCCTTTGCCAGCCGAAGCTCTCTGAATTCCATGCTCCAGCTGTCCGGGGAGATCGAGGAGTCTGCCATGATCCTGAACATCCCCTGGGTCAAGCGCATGACCCGCATCATCATTCCCATTCAGAAGTCCTCCATTATCAGCGGCTATCTGCTCCCCTTTATGACCTGCCTGCGGGAGCTGTCCCTGTTCATGCTGCTTTGCACTCAGGGTTTTATCCTGGCCACCACCCTGGACTACTTCGACGAGATGGGTCTGTACGCCTTCTCCAGCGGCATCAACCTGATTTTGATTGTCACCATCCTGGTGTGCAACACCCTGGTGAACAAGATCACCGGGGCCAGCCTGGACAAGGGAATAGGAGGTTAAACTATGCCAGAGATTCGATTAGAACATGTGACCAAGCGGTGGGGAAAATTTTACGCGGTGGACGACCTGAGCATGGTCATCCAGGACAACGCCTTTGTCACCCTGCTGGGTCCCTCCGGCTGCGGCAAGACCACTACCCTGCGGATGATCGCCGGACTGGAGACTCCAACCAGCGGCCGCATTACCATCGGCGACAAGGTTGTTTTTGACAGCGCCCTGGGGATTAACATTCCAGCCAGCAAGCGAAAAGTGGGCTTTTTGTTTCAGAACTATGCCCTCTGGCCCAACATGACGGTCTATGACAACATCGCCTTTGGTCTGAGCAATCTCAAGGAGCCCATGCCCAAGGTGGACTTTGAGGCAAAGAATGCCGCCCGCCTGGCGGAAATTTTGAAAAAGCCCGACGACGTGGTGAAGGTCCTGGAGGAGTGCCGGGACAAAAACGGCAAGCTGGATGAGAAGAAGGCCCATCTGAAGCTCATTGACGCCTTCACCATCTCCCTGTTTACCGCAAAAAAACTCTTTGCCTACCATGTGGAGAGCGGCAAGGATCTGTCCGGCGAAATTACCGCCCTTCAGGCCAAAGCGGAGGGGGCCCGAAAGAGCGCCCAGGCCGGCGGCGGGGAGCTGAACGAGAACTTTGAGCTGGTGAAAAACGGCCAGGTGGTCACCGAGGTCCGGAAGATGACCAAGGAGGAGATCGACCTGACGGTGCGCCGGGTATCCCGCATCGTAAAGATTGGCATGTTTATGGACCGCTACCCCGCAGAACTGTCCGGCGGCCAGCAGCAGCGGGTGGCCATTGCCCGCACCCTAGCCCCCGAGCCCTCGGTGCTCTTTATGGACGAACCCTTAAGCAACCTGGACGCCAAGCTGCGCCTGGAGATGCGCTATGAGCTGCAGCGCCTCCACCTGGAGACCGGTTCCACCTTCGTCTACGTCACCCACGACCAGATGGAGGCCATGACCCTGGCCACCCAGATCTGCCTCATTGACAACGGGGTGCTCCAACAGTACGACGCCCCCCTCACCATATACCACCAGCCCAGCAACTTGTTTGTGGCCGACTTTGTTGGCAACCCCTCCATCAACTTCGTGGAGGCCAGTGGGGAGCAGCAGGAGGACGGGTCTGTGGCCCTCACCCTCTTCCGGAACCGCCGGGCCAGATTCCGCCCGGCCCGGCCGCTGGACCTGAAGAGCTGGTTCCAGGCGCGGGACCGGGAGGCCCAGGAGCGGGCGGAGCTTCGCCGGAAGCAGGCCGCCGACAAAAACTACGTGGAGAAGGGCAACAAGGACGAGGTGTTCCGCTACCACATCGCCAAGGTGGTGGAGGAGGACGACTCTCTTCAGGAGGAGCCCGTGCTCACCAATCAGGACCTGGTGCTGGGGGTGCGGCCGGAGTTTTTGGACATCGAGGACTCCGGCAGCCTGGACGGGGAGATCTACGGCGCCATGCCTACCGGCATGGAGTCCACCATCAAGGTGCGGGTGGATGACTTCCTCCTCACCGGCGTGGTGTTCGGGAGCACCCTGTTTTCCCTGGGGGCCAAGGTGCGCCTGAACATCTCCAGCGACAATATCATGCTCTTTGACCGGCAGAGCGGCCGGTGCATCACCCAGGGCAGCCTGGAATTCCTCCAAGTGTGAGGACCGGATGGGAACCACTCAGATAAAGCCTGACCCTCCGGGCGAATGGCACAGTCCGCCTATTCTCTTCGAAACAGGATGAAATCATGAGGAAAGACCTATATCACAAATTTCGAGTTTTAGGATATTCTATGTACACTTTGTTTCTGCAATTGTATTGACAAAGAATACCCGGCGGGGCACTGCCCCGCCGGTATATTTTATAGCTCTGTCAGTTTCCTGGCGGCCTCCTGCATTTGCCGCAAATCAGTCTTGATGTAGAAATTGAGAGTCGTACTTGTGTTGACGTGGCCTAAAATCTGTTGAACACTCTGAATATCGGCCCCGTTGCCTAAAAGCAGGGTGGCGCAGCTGTGCCGCAGGTCGTGGGGAGAGAGGTCGGGCAGATCACGGGTTTTCATAAACTGCTTGACACGGCGGGTCACAGCGTTGGGGTCCCTGGCCTTGAAAATACCCCGCCTCGCCGGAAAAAATGAAGCTGTCTGCGAGGACAGCGCCGGGATTTTCCCGTTTTCGCCGGGCCTTTAACATCAGGCGCATAACAAGGTACTTTACATAATGGAAATGACCAGGACGCATGCAGCGGTCTTGGGTGTCCCCATTTTAGGCCGGTACACTCCCCAGCACGAAGCGGACGAAGTCTGTTTTTGTGCGGTCAACCTCCTGGTCCTTAGTGCGCTCCGGGTCGTATAGGTTTTTCTCGTACGCCGCTCTGGCCTCCTCCCAGTCCGCTGCCGCACGCTGAACCGCTTTTCCCGGACGTACCTTAGAGAGGTTTTCGGGAACTTTCCAGGTCATGGTACGGCAAATCTGTCTGCCGTTTTCGCCTCTGCCTATTCCCCTGCGGGGCTTCACGGTCAAGCGGGTCATTGCCCCCCCAGGACGTCACCACTCCCGAGGACGAGACACGCATCCGGACATGCGTCCAGGAGGTAGATCAGCTCTGGGCTGATATGCAGGCGTAAGCGGGAAGGATCAGCCATGAACCACTGGCCTGCCTACATAGAAGTGGATCTGAACCAGGTCCGGCATAACGTGAAGGAGATCCGCCGCCGCATCGTGCCGGAGGTCACCCTGATGCTGGTGGTCAAAGTGGACGCCTATGGCCACGGGGCCCCCGCCGTGGCCCGGGCGGTCCTGGAGGCCGGGGCAGAGCAGCTGGGTGTGGCCTGTGTGGACGAGGCCGCCGCCCTGCGGGTGGCTGGGATCACCTGCCCCATCCTGATCGTGGGGCTGGCCTTTCCCAAGGCTAGTGTTGAAATTAAGCCCCCCGCGTCCGAAAATGCGATGCTGTTAACAATAAATATGGCAGCAGATCAGGCCGCCTAAATGATAACAGTTGGATAATTGTGCGCCGTACTACTGGCTATTTCTGTTTTCTGTGGTATGTTGTGTCGTTAGAAAGGAGGCGACACACATGCGAGACACTCCGGAAAATCTGTACCTTGGAAAGATCACCCCCAACGAACAAGACGTCACACCTGGCTCGGTTCTGGCAGACGCTATGGACCGTGCGGAACAGTGCGAGGAGAAGCTCACCGCCCGGCTGGAGGGGGGAGGAGAAAACCCTGCTGCTCCGGCTCCTCAATGCGGAAAATGAAATCAGCAGCACCATGGCTCTGGAGAACTTCATCCTGGGTTTCCGGCTGGGGATGAGAACCGCTATGGAGTCCCTGGACGAGGACGACGGTAGCCTGACGATGTATCGGGAGGAGAGATGAGCTCATGGGAAAGAGGCGTCCATCCGATGACGGCATGGTGCGGAAACGGGAAGACGGCCGCTGGGAGGGCCGAATCGTAGTAGGTCACGATGAAAAAGGGCTCCCCAAAACAAAAAACGTACTGGCAAAGACCAAATCAGAGTGCAGCGCAAAGCTGAATGCATTGAAGGCCAGCCTTCAGGGGCCTAGTGAACCTAAACAGAGAAAGCCGAACGCAGACATGACCTTTGGGGCCTGGCTGGACCGCTGGTATTAGAGGGAGTGCAAGCCGCACATTCGTCCCAAGACCCAGGCGGACTATGAAAACCGCATCTACCAGCACATCATCCCGGAGCTGGGGGCCATCCCCCTGGCCAGATTGACCGCGGCGGACCTTCAGCAGTTCTATAACCGGCTGAAGGAGGGAGGCCGGCTCCTGCGGGTGGAGCAGTACGGTCCGGGGCTGTCCGACCGCATGGTAAAGAGCTGTCATGTGACCTGCCGGGTGGCGCTGGATCAGGCGGTGGCCCAGGGACTGATTTTGAAAAATCCCGCCCTCTCCTGCAAAGCGCCGGTCACACGCCCCAAAGAGATGCAGGTGCTGACGGGAGAGGAG
>NZ_JACJJE010000021.1 GCF_016899775.1 Pseudoflavonifractor capillosus | reverse complement strand
CAAAGCCGCAGACACTCGCCAAACCGCTGGAAGTGCACGATCTCCCGCTCCCGCAGGAAGCGGATGACGTTGTTTACATCTGGGTCGTCGGAAAGACGCAGAATGTTGTCATAGGTGAGGCGGGCTTTCTGTTCTGCGGCCAAGTCCTCCGTCAGATCGGCAATAGGATCTCCGGTGGACTGGATAGATCCGGCGGTCCAGGGGAAGCCGGAGGCGGCGGTGGGGTAGACCCCGGTGGTGTGGTCCACGAAGTAAGGGGCGAAAGCGGAATTATTCCGCACGTCCTCATCGCTGAGATTTCTGGTGAGCTGGTGGACGATGGCCGCTACCATCTCCATGTGGCCCAGCTCCTCGGTGCCGATATCGGTGAGCAGCCCCTTGGCCTCGGCGAAGGGCATGGAGTATCGCTGGGACAGATAGCGCATGGAGGCCCCCAGTTCGCCGTCGGGGCCGCCGTACTGGCTGATGATGAAGGCGGCCAGCTTGGGATTGGGCGTGGCGATCTTTACCGGGAACTGGAGTTTTTTCTCATAAATAAACATCTCATTTCACCTCGTTCTGCCCAAAATTCCAGGGCCACGGGTCCTGGAGCCAGCGGTAGGAGCTGCCGGCGGCGGCGCTGGTCTTGGTGATGGGGCCGAATTTGGCCTCATAGGCGGCCTTGGCGCTCTGCTCCATGGCGGAGTACTGTTTAAAGAGCTCAAAGGCCTCCATGTCATCCGGGTGGGTGTCCAGGTAGGTGCCCAGCTCCAGCACCACAAACTCCAGGGCCTGGAGCTCCACCAGGGGGGTAGAGGGCAGGGCGCTCCCCTCCACCTTTAAATGGAAGGGCAGGTTCAGACCGGGAAACAGGGTTCCGTTGCTGAGCGCGTCATTCTGGGAATATTGCTTGGAGCCGGTCTGCTGAAAAGGTACATAGGGGACCGCCAGCCCGGCGCAGGAGGGCATGGTGCCGTAGTTGTCCGGGCAGGAGGGCATCGGGCAGGAATTGCCGGTTTCGTTGTTCAAGACAGGATTCCTCCTTGGTTAGGATCGGAGGGCGCTCAGGGCTCCTCCACGTCATTCTATGTTCCGTCCGTCCGGCCGGTCCCCGGCGGGGAGGAAAAGGGGGAGGGGAGAGGCGGAATGTGGGGAGATTTGAGGGGAGAAAAGCGGGAACTGCCGGAAAAACCGGCGGAGAGACGAAAAAATATTTTTCATATGCCGCCGCTGCAGACCATAGTCTGAAGGGGAGGTGGGGCCTTGTGAGAGGGAGAACGCGTTGGCTTGCGGCGGGCGTCCTGGCGCTGGGGGCGGTGATAGGCGGGGTATTGTGGCGGCTGGAGGAGAGCGTGTCCGCTGCCGCGCCGGCCCCCGCAGGGCTGGAGGTGCGGTGGATCGTGGACGCGGGCCACGGGGGAGAGGACGGAGGAGCGGTGTCCCCGGGCGGGGTGGTGGAGAGCCGGATCAATCTGGAGATCGCCCGGCGAGTGGACGGCATTTTTGGCTTCTGCGGAGAGCCCGCCCTCATGCTCCGCACCGAGGACATCTCCCTCCACGACCCGGAGGCGATCTCCCTGCGGGAGAAAAAGGCGTCCGACCTGCACAACCGGGCCGATACGGCGTCGTTATACCCGGAGGCCGCCCTGGTGAGCATCCACCAGAATATGTTCCAGCAGTCCCGGTACCGGGGAACCCAGGTCTTTTATGCTCCGACCCAGGGCTCTCAGGAGCTGGCCCAGGCCATTCAGGGGGTGGTGCGGGAGAGCCTCCAGCCGGAGAACAGCCGGGAGAGCAAGCCCATCCCAAGTACGGTGTACCTGATGAACCACATCCCCAACCGGGCGGTGCTGGTGGAGTGCGGTTTTCTCTCCAACCCGGAGGAGGAGGGACTGCTTCAGGACCCGAAATATCAGACGAAGCTGGCGGCGGTCATCGCGGCGGGGTGTCTGGGAGGAGGCTCCGCGTCCTCATAAGGAAGTTGTGTTCCAATGCCCTGTGTGATAGAATGTTTGTACGAGTAACGGAAAAGGCGGGTGGAATCCATGGAGGGAGCATTTGTCAACTTGACCCCGAAAAATCTGGAACGGGAGCACCTGTGCTGCATCATCCGCAGCAAAAAACCCCACCCGGGGGTGGAGGCCAAGCGTCAGTGGCTCTCCGACCGCTTGAAGGAGGGCCACGTGTTCCGAAAGCTGGACGCGAAGGCCACAGTATTTATCGAGTACGTCCCCCTGGAGACGGCCTGGGTCCCGGTTCTGGGGGACAACTACCTCTACATCTACTGCCTGTGGGTGCTGGGCGGTGAGAAGGGGAAGGGGTACGGCCGGGCGCTGATGGAGTATTGTCTCTCCGACGCCCGGGCAAAGGGCCGGTCCGGGGTGTGCATGCTGGGGGCGGCCAAGCAGAAGGCCTGGCTCTCCGACCAGTCCTTCGCCCAAAAATTCGGATTTGAGGCGGTGGACGCCACCGACTACGGCTATACCCTGCTGGCCCGGTCCTTTGACGGGACGGCCCCCCGGTTTGCGCCCCAGGTCAAGGAGCCAAGGGTGGAGGGGGAGGAGCTGACCATCTTCTATGACTTCCAGTGTCCCTATATCCTCCAGAGCGTGGAGCTGGCCCGGTCGTACTGCCAGGAGACCGGAACTCTGGTGACCTTCCATCCCGTGGACTCCCTGGAGAAGGCCAAGGCCTTGCCCTGTGTGTTCAACAACTGGGCGGTGTTTTATAAGGGAAAGTTCGAGACGGTGAACCTCCTAGACCTGGCCGCGCTGAAGCGGATTTTAAAGAAATAGGAAAAACAGAGGACGCCGGACTGCCCGCGGACAGTCCGGCGTCCCTTTGGAAATAGGATAAAGTAAAATAGCTTTACGGGGTAACGGCCCACACCCGGGCGGGCAGACCGGTGGCCCCCTTGATGTTGGGGTAGGACACCAGGATCACCGCCCCGGCGGGGGCCACCTGGTCCAGATTGCACAGCAGCTCCACCTGGAGCTTGCCGCTGGAGAGCACGTACCGCTCGCAGGCCAGGTCGCCCGCTTCGGCGGCCAGCTGGGAGGCGTCGGTGTCGATGGTCTCGTGGCCGTTGGCGGCGGCAGAGCGGGTCTCATAGATGTACTTCAGCGCCTCCATGGACCAGCCGGGGGTGTGCTCGCCCCCCTCGGCATCGAAATTGGACAGGGCGTCCATGCTGGGCCAGCGCTTGCCCCAGTCGGTGCGCAGGGCCACGAAGGCCCCGTCGGGGATGGGGCCGTACTTGGCCTCGTAGTCCAAAATGTCCTGGACGGTGACGGCGTAGTGTACGTCCTCCTTCACCTTTTCGCTCACGTCCACCACGCACAGGGGGTACACCAGCTGACGGGCCCCGTAGGCCTCGGACAGCAGGCCGCCCTTGAGGAAGTGGCCGGGGAAGTCGATGTGGGTGCCGAACTGGCCGGGAAACTTGAAGGTCTGAATCAGGCAGTCCAGCATGGGGTTGCCCCAGTCGTATACCATTTTGGACAGCTCCACCGACCCGTCCGGGATGCCCGCCCAATAGGGGCTGTCGTTGTCCAGGGGGTGGGAGAGCTCCACCCACTTGTACTCTCTCGCCTGTTCCAGTGCGGTCCAAAGTTCGTACATAATCGCTGCCTCCTCCGCCATGCAGTGCATGGAAATTTGATAGCTTATTGTACCACGGCAGGGGAGGCCCTGTCCAGAAAAAGCGCAGGGCGGTCAGGAGACCGGAATGGTCTCCCCAAAGACGTTGACGGAGGCCACCTGCTCCGGGTCCGTGATCCGCTCCAGCTGGAACACGGCCTCAGCCTGGCCGGCGTCCGAGTTATAGGTGAGATCCAACAGCCGGGACATGGGCAGCGTGGAGCCGTCCGCCAGGGTGAGGGAGGTCTCCTCCATCAGGGAGGAGAGGCCCACAGGCCCCCACATGCGGCTGTCGTGCTCCTCTCCCTGGAGAGTGAGGGCGCAGCTGATGGGGGAGAGGTACAGCTGGGTCACCTCCATCTCGTCCTCTCCCACCAGGACGGTCTGGCCGGACGGGACTTCCCTGCCGCTGTCCTCCGCCGGCAGGTCCACGGTGCAGCTCCACTCCTCCAGGGGAAAATCGGTCTTCCAGTACAGGAGGGTGTCCGGCACGTCGGACCAGAACCTGGAGGGGGACAAGACAGCGGTGCGGCCGGTAAAGGGCTCAGTCTCCGCCTCCAGATAGGAGGTGGGAGAGCGGTACCAAAGGAAGGTGAGTTGGTTGTCCGTGGGATCATCGTCGGACAGGAGGGTAGAGCCGGACCGCCAGCCTCCCACCCCAGCCGCGTTCTCCGCCTCGGGGAAGAGCTGGGAGGAGAGGTCAAAATAGTAATTGTATTGATCCTGGTACAGCGCTGTCCTCTCCGGGGCGGTCACCTCCACCAGGACGGTGAGGGAGTACCGGTCGGCCAGCGCCTGGCGCACCGACACCGTCCAGCCGTTTTCATAGGTGTGGCTCTGGTCCACCGCCACCACGCCTGCCCCCAGAAGCTCCGTGTCCTGGGGCGTGCGCTGGAAGAAGGAGAGGAGCCTGGGGTCCAGGGCGGAAAACGCGGCGGCGGCGCAGGCCAGGGCCATGGCCGCGGCGGCGGTGAGGACAAACACACTCTTTTTCCAGCGCCTGGACGGATTTTTCACCGCTTTCTCCGGCGCCTGGAGGCGGGCGAGCATGGCCTCCTCCTGCTCCGGGGCGGGGGACATCTGTTCAAAAAGATGGTTGAGTTCACGAGGGTCCATAGCCTTCCGCCTCCAATCGCAGTTTCAGGGCCTTTCGGGCCCGGGACAGGTGGCTGCGGAGGGTGCCCGGCGACTCCCCCAGCAGCTGGGCGATCTCCCCGGTGGAGTAGCCCTGGTAATAATAAAGGTAGAGAATGAGCCGCTCCCGGGCGGGCAGGGCCGCCACCTGCTCCCACACGCCGGCCCCCTCCGGCGGCTGCCAGGTGAGGCGGTCCAGCTCCTCCGGGTCCGCCCGGCGGGTGCGCCACCAGTGCTTCAGCTGGTCCCGGCACTCGTTGCGGGCGGTGACGATGAGCCAGGCCTTCTCCCGCTCCGGGTCCTGGAGGGCGGGCCCACGCTCCAGGCGCTTGCGGAAGACCGTCTGGGCGGCGTCCTCCGCGTCGGGGACGTTTTTCAGCATCAGCAGACAGATCTGATAGACCATTTTGATGTGCCGCCGGTACAGCCCGGCCAGCTCCTCCGGGGCCAGGGCCGTGCGCTTCTCCATGGGACCGCCTCCTTGTTCTCGCTCTCTATTTATAACACGATTGTCCCGGGAATTGTGCGGCAGAGGGGGAAAAATTCTTTGCGCTCTGCCAAAGTGCGGGAAACAAAAGGCCGGAGGAGGGGGGCGCATTGATGCTGTTCCACCAGAGAAGGACACGGAAAATTCACGAATTTTTCATTCTTGGACTGGGAATTCATGTTGCCATCCCGTCTGGAATATCGTATAATAACTAAGATAGACATGTTGTCTCCAAAGGGCTGGCTTCGGCCCGGCTGGGGAGTGGCCGTCAATCACAGCAGGAAGGAAGGGGTCGCGTTGTTGGAGACGTTGATGAGCTTTATTCAGGAGGAGATCCCGTTTGTCACCACCATCCGGATCTTCGATCTGATCGACATCGCCATCTTGTCCGTTGCCATCTACCAGCTGCTGTGGATCATGCGGAAGAGCAGCTCCGGCCGGGTCATCAAGGGCGTCCTGGTGCTGATTGTGGCCATCGCCGCGGCCGACTGGCTGCAGCTCACCGCTACCAGCTGGGTGCTGAACTGGGTGGTGGAGTGGGGCATCCTGGCTCTGGTCATCCTGTTCCAGCCGGAGATCCGCCGGGTGCTGGAGCGGCTGGGCAGCGGGAAGCTGTCCAGCATGTTCAGCAGTCAGCGCCCCGCCTCCCCCTACGACATGGAGACCGCCATCCGGGAGACGGTGGAGGCCTACACCTCCATGTCCAAGGACAAGGTGGGGGCCCTCATGGTCTTTGAGCGGAAAAATCTGCTGGACGACGTGATCAAGACCGGCACCCCCCTGGACTGCTCCGTGTCCAGCGAGCTGCTGAAAAATCTGTTTTGGAACAAGGCCCCCCTCCACGACGGCGCGGTCATCGTGCGGGAGGGGCGTATTGTGGGGGCGGGCTGTATGCTCCCCCTGTCCGGCAATGTGAATCTGAGCCGGGATCTGGGCATGCGCCACCGGGCGGGCATCGGCATGAGCGAGCACTCCGACGCGGTGGTGGTCATCGTCTCTGAGGAGACCGGCTCCATCTCCGCCGCCATGGGCGGCATGCTCAAGCGCCATCTGGCCCCGGAGACCCTGGAGCGCCTGCTGCGCAACGAACTGCTGCCCGAGGAGGCGGAGGAGGAGAAGAATCTGAATCTGAGCGGCCTTCTGTCCAATCTGATCAGCCGTGGAAAGAAGGAGGGGGAGGAATGATGGAGCGTCTGAAGGAAAGCCGCTGGCTCTATATCCTTGTCTCCGTCCTGATTGCGGTGGCCTTCTGGCTGTATATCCGTAATGTGCAGAACACCGCCAGCGACTATACCATTTATAATGTCCCGGTCCAGATCACCAACAGCCGGGTGCTCAACGAGCGGGGACTGACGGTGGCCAGCCTGTCCCAGGACACGGTCAATGTGACGGTGAACGCCCCCTGGAGCGTCCAGCGGAACCTGAACCGGAACAACATTGTAGCCACGGTGGATGTGTCCACCATTACGGAGGCGGGTTCCTATGAGCTGGCCTGTACGCCCCGGCTGCCCACCAACGTGGACACCACGGACGCATACTTTCCCGCCAACCAGGAGACCCAGACCATCACTGTCACAGTGGACACCCTGACCACCGAGACCATGAATGTGGAGGTCCGACTGGAGGGCAATGTGGCCGACGGCTATCAGGCGGGCACGCCGGTGGCCGACCCGGAGACGGTGACCATCAGCGGCACCCCGGACGCGGTGGCCCAGGTCCGACGGGTGGTGGCCGTCCTCCAGGCGGAGGATCTGGACCAGTCCTTTGCGGGCAGCCTGCCCCTGGTCATGCTGGACGCCGACGGCAACGAGATCACCGACACCAATGTGACCCTCAGCCAGGACACCGCCTACGTCACCATGACGGTGGGCGTGGTCAAGGAGGTGGACCTGACGGTCAACCTCATCCCCGGCGGCGGCGCCTCGGCGGACAACGGGACCGTCACGGTGGACATCCAGCCCAGCACCATCACCGTGGTGGGCACCCAGGAGGAGCTGTCCGCCCTCACCGAGATCTCCCTGGGCAGCATTGACCTGGCCCAGGTGATCGGCACCTCCACCCTCACTATGCCCATTGAGCTCTCGCCCACCCTGGAGAATGCGGACGGGGTGACCGAGGCCCAGGTGACCGTCACCGTCAGCGGACTGGAGACCCGGTCCTTTGACGTGACCAATATTTCCGTCATCAACGTGCCCGATCCCTATGTGCCGAACCTGGTGACCACTACCCGGACGGTGGTGGTCCGGGGGAGCGCCAGCGTGCTGGACCAGATTGACGCCAGCCAGCTGCGCATCGTGGCGGACCTGTCCGACGTGGCGGGCACCGGCATCCGGTCCGTCCCGGCCCAGGTCTATCTGGACGCCAGCGACGAGGTGGGGGTCATCGGCACCTATACCATCAGCGTAAACATTACCCAGTGACATCGGAGGCGTTTCATTTCTATGGTACAAAGCGCAATCGTAAAGAAACAGATCAAAGAGGGCGTGGTGGAGGTCTCCCTGCTGCGGCAGGTGGAGTGCGGCCTGAGCTGCAGCGGAAACTGCGCCGGCTGCATGCAGAAGCCCCAGGGGGAGCTGCTGGCTTTGGCCAGCGACCCCATCGGCACCAAGCCGGGGGAGCGGGTGGAGGTAGAGCCCTCCGCCGGCCACTCCATCGGCCTGTCCGCCCTGGTGTTCGGCGTGCCCTGTATTTTCCTGGCTCTGGGCTACCTGGCGGGGATGGCCCTGGGACTGGGAGAAGGGGCCTCGGTGGGGACTGCGGCCGTGGGCCTGCTGGTGGGCTTCCTGCCCGCCGTGTGGGTCAACCGCCGGATCACCCGCAGCCAGAAGCCGGAATTTGTCATCCTGCGCCATCAGGCGTAAGGCGGTGGATGCGTGTTCGGCTACGTCCGGCCTGTCCGGGAGGAACTGAAATGCCGGGACTTTGACCTGTACAAGGCCACCTACTGCGGCCTGTGCGGCGCCATGCGCCGGCGGTACGGGTGGCTGGCCCCCATGTTCCTCAACTACGACTTCACCTTTCTGGCCCTCCTGCTCTCTGAGCCGGAGGAGCGCTTCGCCCCCTGCCGGGGGCGGTGCCACGCCAACCCCCTGCTGAAAAAGCCCATGTGCCAGCCGTCTGAGGCCCTGGACACGGCGGCGGACGAGAGCGTGGTGCTCACCTGGTGGCAGCTCCGGGACAAGGCCCGGGACAGCGGCCTCTGGAAGGGGCTGCCCGCCCGGACGCTGGCCCTGCTGCTGAAGCCGGCCTACCGGAAGGCGGCCCGCCGCCGTCCGGAGTTCGACCGCTGTGTGCGGGAGAGCCTGGAGAAACTCTCCGCCCTGGAGGCGGAGAGGTGCTCCTCCATGGACCGGGCGGCGGACACCTTCGCGGTGCTCCTCCAGGGGGCGGCCCCAGCCTCCGGGGAGGAGATCCGGGACCGGGCGCTTCAGCAGCTGCTCTACCACCTGGGGAGGTGGATCTACCTCATCGACGCCCAGGACGACCTGGAGGAGGACCGGGCCTCGGGGAACTACAACGCCGTGGCCGCCCGCTTCGGCCCGGAGGGGGACGACGAGGCCATGAGGCGGACCCTGGACCACTCCCTGAACCTGATGGGTTCGGCGGCCCAGCTGGCGGACTTTGGATGCCGCTGGCCGGTGATTGAGAATATTCTGTATCTGGGCCTCCCGCTGGTGCAGCAGGCTGTGTTCGACGGGAGCTGGAAGCAGATTCAAAAACAAAAGATATGGAGACACAACACATGAGAGATCCCTACAGCGTTCTGGGCGTCAAGCCCGACGCCAGCGACCAGGAGATCAAGAAGGCATACCGGGAGCTGGCCCGCAAGTATCACCCCGACAACTACGTGGACAATCCTCTGGCCGACCTGGCCGAGGAGAAGATGAAAGAGGTCAATGAGGCCTACGAGGCCATCCAGAAGCAGCGCAGCGGCGGCGGAGGGAGCGGCGGATACAGCCAGTCCTCCTCGTCCTCCTCGGGCGGCTATCAGTACGGCTATCAGCAGCAGTCCTACGGTGGGGGGACCAACAACCCCACCTTTAACCGGGTGCGCAACCTGATCAACATGGGGGACCTGAACTCCGCCGAGCGCCTGCTTCAGGAGGTGCCTCAGAAGAGCGGCGAGTGGTACTTCCTCATGGGCAGTATCGCCTACCGCCGGGGCTGGCTGGACGAGGCCATGCAGAACTACAATCTGGCCGTCCAGATGGAGCCGGGCAACATGGAGTACCGCCAGGCCCTGAACATGATGCAGCGGGGCGGTCAGGCCTACCGCCCCTATGGGAACAGCGGAGGCATGGACTCTCTGGACTGCTGTACCACTATGCTGTGCCTGAACTGCTTGTGCGGAGGCTGCAACTGATATGAAGTTTACAAAGACGTGGCAGGTGGCCCTGGGCGGCGTGCTGGCCGCGGGCAGTCTGGCTGTGCTGTGGCTGGCCTGCGTGGTCCCCTCGGGACAGCTGGGGGTGACCGCGGTGGCGGGCCTGTTTCCGGTGGGGGCCGTTCTGGCCGCCGGACGGGGGGCGGGTCTTCTGTGCTGGGCAGCGGCCTCCATTCTGGGGCTGCTGCTCCTGCCGGACAAGGGCGTGGCCCTGATGTACCTGGTGTTTCTGGGACTGTACCCGGTGGTCAAAAGCCGCCTGGAGCAACTGAAGAGCCGCACGGTGGAGTGGGCAGGAAAGTTGATTTATTTCAACGCGGCCCTGACCCTGCTGTGGTTTGCCTTCCGGGAGCTGTTCCTGCCCGCCCTCCCGGAGTGGATGAGCGCCCAGGTGTGGGTCCTCTATTTGGCGGGCAACGTGATCTTTATTTTGTATGACATCGCTCTGTCCCGGCTGATCGGTGGGCTCAACGCCCGGCTGCGGCCCAAGAGAATGTGAATGTGAACATGAGGGAGTGACCGGATTTGGTCAAGAGTATGACAGGGTACGGCCGGGCGGAGGATACCGTGGGCGGCTGTACCATTACGGTGGAGCTGCGGTCGGTGAACAACCGGTATCTGGACTGCAATGTGCGCATGCCACGGCTCTACCTGTTCGCGGAGGAGGTCATCAAGTCCCGGGTGCAGAACACCATCTCCCGGGGCAAGGTGGATGTGTTTGTGACCCTGGACAACACAGGGGCCGAGCAGGTAAAGGTATCGGTGAACCGCCCGGTGGCCGACGGCTATTTCGCCGCCCTGAAGGAGCTGGCGGGGACCTATGAGCTGCCCCAGGACATCTCGGTGTCCCTGCTGTCCCGGTTCCCCGACGTGCTGCTGGCGGAGAAGACGGAGGAGGACCTGGAGGGCCGGGCGGCGGCCATCTGCGCCGTGCTGGACCGGGCCCTGGCCGACTTCGACCAGATGCGCACCCGGGAGGGAGAGCGGCTGGAGGCGGACGTGCTCTCCCGGGCCCAGACCATCGAGACGCTGGTGGGCCAGGTGGAGGAGCGCTCTCCCCAGACCGTGTCCGAGTACCGCGCCAAGCTGGAGGCCCGGATGCAGGAGGTCCTCTCCAACACCCAGATCGACCCCGCCCGCATCCTCACCGAGGCGGCCATCTTCGCCGACAAGGTGGCGGTGGACGAGGAGACCGTCCGTCTGCGTAGCCACATCGAGCAGCTGCGGGGGATGCTCTCCAAAGGAGGGGCCGTGGGCCGGAAGCTGGACTTCCTGATCCAGGAGTTCAACCGGGAGGCCAACACCATCGGCTCCAAGTGCAGCGACCTGGAGATCGCCCGCCATGTGGTGGATATCAAGGCGGAGATCGAGAAGATCCGGGAGCAGGTGCAGAATATTGAGTAAGGGGGCGGCGCGTTGAAGCTCATCAACATTGGATTTGGAAATATGATCTCCGCCGGGCGGCTCATCGCCATCGTCAGCCCGGACTCCGCCCCCATCAAGCGGATGGTCCAGGAGGCCAGAGAGCGGGGTGTGCTCATCGACGCCAGCTACGGACGGCGGACGAGGGCGGTACTGGTTATGGACAACGACCACGTGGTGCTCTCCGCCCTCCAGCCGGAGACGGTGGCCAACCGGCTGTCCGGGGAGAAGGATACGGGAGAGGAGGAAGACGAATGACGCGAAAGAAAGAGCGGGGACAGCTGATTGTCCTCTCCGGCCCCTCCGGGGTGGGCAAGAGCACGGTGATTGCCGAGCTGCTGGGGCAGCGGGACAACATCTATTTCTCGGTGTCCTACACCACACGGCAGCCCCGGGTGGGGGAGCAGAACGGCGTGAACTACAACTTTGTCTCCCGGGAGGAGTTTGAGCGGATGATCGCCGCCGACGAGCTTTTGGAGTTTGCGGAGTATGTCCATAATTACTACGGCACCTCCCTGAAGCTCATCCAGGAGAAACTGGCGGCGGGGATTGACGTGCTGCTGGACATTGAGGTTCAGGGGGCGGCCAAGGTGCGGGAGCGCTGCCCCGACGCCCTGTTTATCTTTATCATTCCCCCGTCCTTTGAGGAGCTCTCCCGCCGGCTCCACCGGCGGAACACGGACAGCGAGGACGTGATCGCCGGCCGCCTGGAGAAGGCCCGGCAGGAGTTCCGGGAGATCCCCAAGTACGACTACCTGGTCATCAACGACAAGGTGTCAAACGCGGTGGAGGAGATCGCCGCCATTCTCACCGCGGCGGAGTGCCGCGTGCCCAACCGGAGCCACATGCTGGCTCAATTTGCGTGATTTTGAAGAAAAGAGGAGTTTTGCCCTATGATGCTGTATCCTGCTATGAGAGACCTGCTGAACAAGGTGCCCAGCCGCTATAAGCTGGTGAACGTGGTGGCCCACCGGGCCCGGGAGATCTCCACCGAGGCCGAGCTGGCCGGAGAGCCCCTGGACGAGAAGTCGGTGAGCATCGCCATCCAGGAGGTGGCCGACGGCAAGCTGGACGAGCAGCTGGAGCAGATGAACCAGCTGGAACAGAGCCAGCCCCAGTAAGAGCGAAGGGGAGAGGGGAAGCCCGTGGGACACATGACGGCCAAGGTGGCGGTGGCCAAGGCGATCTACGCCATCGACCGGCCCTATGACTACCGGGTCCCCCAGGAGCTGGAGGGCCGCCTGCGGCCTGGCATGCGGGTGCTGGTCCCCTTTGGGGCGGGCAACCGGGGGTCGGACGGCATCGTCCTGGCCCTGAGCCGGGAGGGGCCGGAGGGCGGCCTGAAGGATGTGATTGCCGCCCTGGACGACCAGCCGGTGCTGGACGAAAAGTTGCTGAAGCTGGCATTGTGGATGCGGGAGCGGTACTTCTGCACCGTCTATGACGGTGTGAAGGCCATGCTCCCGGCGGGGCTGTACTATGCCCTGCGGGACTGCGTCGCTCTGAGGAGCGGGGTGGACCGGGCGGCGGCCTTCGAGGCCGCCGGGGAGTCTAAAGCCGCCCAGAAGCTGGCGGAGCTGCTGCTGGCCTGGGGCGGACGGGGCGACATGGAACAGATCCGCACCGCCTTTGGGGCCAAGGACCCGGACGGCGCCATCCGGACACTGATTGACCGGGGGGCAGCAGAGCGGATCACCAGCGCCCAGCGGGGCATCGGAGATAAAAAGGAGAAATTGGCGGTGCTGGCCATGCCGGCGGAGGAGGCCATGGCACGGGTCACCCCTCGCCGCAGGACGGCGCCGCTGCGCTATTCTGTGACCGAGCTGCTGTGCCAGCTGGGGGCGGCTCCCGCCAAGGAGCTGTGCTACTTCACCGGGGCCTCCATGCCCACCGTCAAGTCCCTGGAGAAGAGCGGCATCCTCACCCTGGAGGAGCAGGAGGTATTCCGCCGTCCCGCCGTGGCGGAGGTGGAGCCTGCCGGTCCCATCGTCCTCAACGAGGAGCAGGAGGCGGCCTTCCAGGGGCTGGACGCCCTGTGCCGGACGGAACAGCCGGCGGCCGCCCTGCTGTACGGGGTGACGGGGAGCGGAAAGACCCAGGTCTATCTGCGCCTGATCCAGGAGACCTTGAAGCGGGGAAAGACCGCCCTGTTCCTGGTGCCTGAGATCGCCCTGACCCCCCAGCTGCTGCGGATCTTTGCCGCCCACTTCGGCGAGCAGGTGGCGGTGCTCCACAGCTCCCTCCGGGCGGGGGAGCGGTACGACGAGTGGAAACGCATCCGCCGGGGAGAAGCCCCGGTGGTCATCGGCACCCGGTCGGCGGTATTCGCCCCCCTGTCCAACTTAGGACTCGTCATCCTGGACGAGGAGCAGGAGGCCAGCTATAAGTCGGAGAATAACCCCCGCTACCATGCCCGGGAGGTGGCCAAGTACCGCTGCGTGCAGGAGAACGCCCTGCTGCTGCTGGGCTCGGCCACTCCGTCGGTGGAGACCATGTACGCCGCCCAGAGCGGCAGCTACCGCTGCTTCACCCTGCGGCAGCGCTACAACCAGAAGGCCCTGCCCCAGGTCCACATCGTGGACATGAAGGAGGAGCTGAGGGCGGGCAACGGCACCTCCATCAGCCGCGCCCTGCGGCAGGAGCTGGAGGAGAACCTGGTGCGGGGGGAGCAGGCCATCCTGTTCCTGAACCGCCGGGGGGCCAGCCGAATGGTGTCCTGCGGGGAGTGCGGCCATGTGCCCGAGTGTCCCCGGTGCTCGGTGAAGCTCACCTACCACTCGGCCAACGGGCGGCTCATGTGCCACTACTGCGGCTACTCCCAGCCCCTGCCCAGGGCCTGCCCAGTGTGCGGCGGAGGGCTCAACTTCATCGGGGTGGGCACCCAGAAGGTCCAGGAGGAGCTCCAGGAGCTCTTTCCTCAGACCCCCATCCTGCGCATGGACACGGACACCGTCACCGCCTCCCGGTCCCACGAGGCCATTCTGGAGGAGTTTCAGAAGAAGAACGTGCCCATTCTGGTGGGCACCCAGATGGTGGCCAAGGGTCTGGACTTTGAGAACGTCACCCTGGTGGGGGTCATCCTGGCGGACCAGTCCCTGTTCGTGGACGACTTCCGGGCGGGGGAGCGCACCTTCTCCCTGCTCACCCAAGTGGTGGGCCGGGCGGGCCGGGGAGAGAAGACGGGCCGGGCTCTGATCCAGACCTACACCCCCGAGCATGACGTGGTCCGGTTCTCCGCCCGGCAGGACTACGACAACTTCTACCGCACCGAGGTGCAGCTGCGCCAGCTGCGGCAGGAGCCCCCCTTCCGGGATATTTTTCTCATCACCGCCTCGGGGGCCAACGAGTCCGGCGTGCTGCGGGCCTGCATCCGTTTTCGGCAGGCGCTGGAGGAGGGGCTGCGCCGCCTGGAGGACCGGGAGTGGCAGCTGCTGGGGCCCGCCCCGGCCCCGGTGGCCAAGGTGAACAACCGCTACCGCTATCGGCTGACCCTGACGGCCCCCAACCGGCACCCGCTGCGGCTGCTGCTGGCGGAGCTGCTGCGGACAGCCCATCGTGACAAGGACAATAAAGGGATTACCCTTTACGTAGATGTGAACCCATACTAAGGGAAAATTCGGCGGAGCCGGCGGCTCCGTCCGCGTCAAGGAGGAGAAGGAATGGCCATTCGCAAGATTTTGACAGAGGGAGACCCGGCCCTGACCAAGGTCTGCCACTCGGTCACCAAATTTGACCAGAAGCTGTGGGACCTGCTGGACGACCTGAAAGAGACCCTGGAGGAGGCCCATGGGGCCGGTCTGGCCGCCCCCCAGGTGGGGATTCTGCGCCGGGCTGTCATCGTCATGGACGAGAATTTTGAACCCATCGAGCTGGTGAACCCGGAGATCATTGCCCAGAAGGGGGAGCAGAACGGCCTGGAGGGCTGTCTGTCCGTCCCCGGCATGTGGGGCTATGTGAAGCGCCCCGAGTGGGTGCGGGTTCGGGCCTATGACCGGAACGGAAAGGAGTTCGAGGTGGAGGGCACCGGCATGACCGCCCGCTGCTTCTGCCATGAGCTGGCCCACCTGGACGGCCACCTGTACACCGAGCTCACCGACCGTCTCTACACCACCGAGGAACTGGACGAGCTGGAGGAGCAGGAGGAAGAGGCATGAGAATCGTCTTTATGGGCACCCCCGACTTCGCCGTCCCCTCTCTGGAGCGTCTCATTCAGGCGGGGCACACGGTGTGCGGGGTGTTCTGCCAGCCGGATAAGCCGGTGGGCCGGCACCAGAACAAGCTCCAGGCCCCGCCGGTGAAGCAGGCGGCGCTGGAGCACGGCATTCCCGTGTTCCAGCCCACCAAGCTCCGGGACGGGACCGCCCTGGCCCAGCTGAAGGAGCTGGACCCGGAGCTCATCGTGGTGGCCGCCTACGGCCGCATCCTGCCCGACGACATCTTGAACCTGCCCCCCATGGGGTGCATCAACGTCCACTCGTCCCTGCTGCCCAAGTACCGGGGGGCCGCCCCCATCAACTGGGCGGTGATCAACGGGGAGACTGAGACCGGCGTGACCATCATGTATATGGCCACGGAACTGGATGCAGGGGATATTATCGCCCAGGCCTCCACCCCCATCGACCCGGACGAGACGGTGGAGACCCTCCATGACCGGCTGGCTCAGATGGGCGGGGAGCTGCTGGTGAAGACGGTGGCCGACCTGGCCGCCGGTACCGCTGTACGGACCTCCCAGGATGAGTCCAAGGTCACCTTTGCCCCTCTGCTGTCCCGGGCCCTGTCCCCCATAGACTGGACCAAGCCGGCCAAGGCCATCCACGACCAGGTGCGGGGGCTGACGCCCTGGCCCGCCACCTCCACGGATATCCTGAACGGGGAGACGGTGAAGGTGTTCGCCGTCCAGGAAACGGGGGAGAGCACCCAGAAGGTCCCCGGCACCGTTCTGGCCGCCGGAAAAGAGGGCATCGACGTCTCCTGCGGAGATGGCAAGGTGATTCGCATTACAGAGCTTCAGGCGCCGGGGTCCCGGCGGATGGCGGCAGCGGATTATTTACGCGGACACCCGATTTCTGTTTGATTTGACGCAGGGGAATTTCGCCGCCCTTTCTTCATAAGCATTCCCCCCAGGGGGAAGGTGCCCCAGTGCGCACACTGGGGCGGATGAGGGGGCAGATTTTGGATTGGGCTTGTTGTATGCGGAGAGATTTCGCCGCTCCGGCGGCGAGTGACTTTCTGGCCGGCCAGAAAGTCACCAAAGAGCCGCTAGGGGGCGGGCGCAATCGGCAGGATCGGCAAAGCCGCCCTGCCTCCATGCCGCCTGCCCCCTAGAACCCCGTTACGGGGGACGCGTACCTGAAAGATGGAGGAGTATTTCCGGCGCGCAAAATCTGAGTGGGCATCTAAATTCCTCCCGGGCCACTGGGCCCTGGGTTTGCAAAAATTTCCGCTGGTGCGGTTCCGCAACTGCGCCTGGCTTTGCCGAGCAAACGTTCCCGGTGTGTATTCTGGCGGGAGCCCCAAGGGCCTTCCCTACCCAAACCGAAAAGACTTTCTTGAAACCCGCAGGGGAGAGGCTTGCCCCTCCCGCCGTATCTCGGAAAGTAAGCCGTGAACCGACGGGCCGGTCTGGGACCGGCTCCTGCGGCGAACCGGAAGGCTCTGCTCCACCCGTAGGGTGCGCCGCTCCGTGTATTTGTGGGGAAACGTCGTAGGGGCGACCCTTGCGGTCGCCCGTGTCGGGTACGGAATCAAGTTTCGGCCCCCTTTGTAGGGGCGGCACACCTGGGCCGCCCGAGAGAAGAAACGGAAAGAAAAATCCAGCAAAACGAAGTTTTGCGCCAAAGTTCTTTTTGATTCTTTTTCTTTTAAGAAAAAGAATGCACAACGAACCGGAGGAGGAGAAGAATATGGACGCACGCGAGGTGGCCCTGCTCACCCTGAACGCCTGCGAGCGGCAGGGGGGCTGGTCGGACGGAGTGCTGAAAAAGCAGATCGCCGCCGCCGGCCTGGACAGCCGGGACGCGGGCCTGGCCACCCAGCTGTGCTTCGGGGTGATTCAGAACCGCATTCTGCTGGACTTCTACCTGTCCAAGTTCTCCAACATCCCCCTGAGGCGGCTGGAGGGGAAGGTGCTCCAGGCCCTGCGGCTGGGGCTCTACCAGATGCTGTTTTTGACCCGCATCCCCCACAGCGCGGCGGTGGACCAGTCGGTGGCCCTCACCCGGGCCCACTGCAAGAATCCCCGGGCCCCCGGCATGGTGAACGCCATCCTGCGGAATCTGGAGCGCAGCCTGGACCGCCTGCCCACCATTCCCGAGGACGACCCGGCGGAGTACTACGCCACCCTGTACAGCCACCCGGTGTGGCTGGTGCGGGAGCTGCTGGAGACCCTGGGAAGCGAGGGGACTGCGGCCTTTCTCCAGGCCGACAACAGCCAGCCCCCCATCACCGCCATGGTGAACACGGTGAAAACGGATCTGGAGGGGGCGCTGGAGGCTCTCCAGGCGGAGGGGGTCCACGGGGAGCCCCATCCCTGGCTGAAAAACTGCCTGGTCCTCTCCCGCAGCGGCAGTCTGGAGGAGCTGGACGCCTTCCAGAACGGCCTCTTTTACGTCCAGGACCCCGCCTCCCGGCTGGCGGTACTGGCCCTGGACCCGGAGCCGGGGGACAGGGTGCTGGATATGTGCGCCGCCCCCGGAGGAAAATCCTTCGCCGCCGCCATTCAGATGAAGGATCAGGGGGAGATCTGGTCCTGCGACCTGCACCCCCACAAAAAGACCCTCATCCAGAAGGGGGCCCAGCGCCTGGGCCTCACCTGCATCCGGCCCCAGACCGCCGACGGCAAGGTGCGCCGCCCGGAGTGGGAGGGGGCCTTTGACCGGGTGCTGGTGGACGCCCCCTGCTCCGGCCTGGGGGTCATCCGGAAGAAGCCGGACATTCGCTTCAAGGACCCGGAGCCGCTGGCGGGGCTGCCCCAGGTGCAGAGCGCCATTCTGGACAACGCCGCCGGCTATGTGAAGCCCGGGGGCGTGCTGGTCTACTCCACCTGCACGATTTTGGAGCGGGAGAACCGGGAAGTCACCGACGCCTTCCTGGCCGCCCACCCGGAGTTCCGCCGGGAGAGTTTTCTTCTGCCCGGCCCGGCGGGGGAGGTCCCAGGGGGGCAGATCACCCTGTGGCCCCAGGTCCACGGGACGGACGGCTTTTATATCTGTAAGCTGCGAAAGGACGGAGAAGCGTGACCGATATCAAATCCATGACCCTGGAGGAGCTCACCGCCTGGCTCAAGGAGCGGGGAGAGCCCGCATTCCGGGCCAAGCAGATCTTCCACTGGCTCTACCGGGGGGTCACCTCCTTTGACGAGATGACCGACCTGTCCAAGGCGCTGCGGGAGAAGCTCTCCCGCCAGGCCTTCCTGACGCCGCCTCAGGTGGCAAGAAAGCAGGTCTCCAAGCTGGACGGCACCATCAAATACCTGTGGGAGCTGTCCGACGGCAACTGCGTGGAGTCGGTGCTCATGCGCTATCAGCACGGGAACACCGTGTGCATCTCATGCCAGGTGGGCTGCCGCATGGGGTGCGCCTTCTGCGCCTCCACCCTGGCGGGCAAGGTGCGGGACCTGACCCCCGCGGAGATGATCGACCAGGTGCTGTTCACCCAGATGGACAGCGGGGCTCCTATCTCCAACATCGTGCTCATGGGCATCGGGGAGCCCCTGGACAACTTCGACACGGTGATGCGGTTCCTCACTCTGGTGAACCACCCGGAGGGAATGAACATCGGCATGCGCCACATCTCCCTGTCCACCTGCGGACTGGTAGACAAAATTGACAAACTGGCCCAGTATGAGTTACAATTAACGCTGTCTGTATCCCTCCATGCCCCGGACGACGAGACCCGGTCCAAAATCATGCCGGTGAACCGGTCTGTGGGGGTGGAGAAGCTGATGGACACCTGCCGCCGGTACGTGCAGACCACCGGGCGGCGGATTTCCTATGAGTACGCCATGATCGACGGGGTGAACGACTCCGACGCCCAGGCGGACCAGCTGGCCCGTCTGCTGAAGGGGACCCTGGGGCATGTGAACCTGATCCCCCTCAACGACGTGGAGGAGAGCCCCCTGAAGCCCAGCCGCCGGGTGGCCGCCTTCCAGAAGCGCCTGGAGCGCCAGGGGGTCACCGTCACGGTGCGCCGGAAGCTGGGGAGCGACATCGACGCCTCCTGCGGACAGCTGCGGCGGAAGGCCATGCAGTCCGCCCAGGGGATGGGCGGACAAACCACCAACCGAAAAGAGGACGAAGTGCCATGAATGTATGGGGTATTACCGACCGGGGCAAGATCCGGGAACAAAATCAGGACGCCTTCGCCCATCAGGTCCTGCCCGATGGGCGGGTGATCGCTCTGGTCTGCGACGGCATGGGCGGCGCCCGGGCGGGCAACATCGCCAGCTCCATGGCGGTGGACGTGTTCATGGAGGCTTTCCTGGAGGATGGGGAGGATTCCCCCGACCTGGAGCACATGGAGCGAGCCGCCGCCCTGGCCAACCGTCAGGTCTTCCGGCGGGCGGTGGAGGATGAGAACTGCGTGGGCATGGGCACCACCCTGGTGGCCGCTCTGGCCGGAGAGGAGGAGGCCCTGATCCTCAACGAGGGGGACAGCCGGGCCTATCACATCTCTGAGGAGAGCGGCATCTCCCAGGTCACCCGGGACCACTCCCTGGTGGAGGACCTGGTGGAACGGGGAGAGCTCACCCGGGATCAGGCCCGGGTCCACCCCCACAAGAATCTGATCACCCGGGCCCTGGGAGCCGAGCCGGACCTGAAGGCCGACTCGTTCCGCCGGGAGCTGACGGAGGGAGATTTTCTGCTGCTGTGCAGCGACGGATTGAGCAATGTGGTCTCCGAACAGGAGATTCTTTACGAGGTGGTCCACGGGGGAGAGGCGTGCACCTGCTGCCGCCGCCTGCTGGACATCGCTCTGCACCGGGGGGCGCCGGACAACGTGACGGCCGTCCTGATCCAGTGCTGAGCGGCGTACGACGCAAACCTGCATAAGGAGGATATTTACCGTGGATCAGTATATAGGTAAATTACTCGACAACCGATACGAGATTATGGAGCAGATCGGCATGGGCGGAATGGCCCGGGTCTTCCGGGCCCTGGACCACCGGCTCAACCGCCAGGTGGCGGTGAAGATCCTGCGGGAGGACCTGGCGGAGGACGCGGAGCTGCGCCGCCGCTTCCACGAGGAGTCCCAGGCCGTGGCCATGCTCTCCCACCCCAACATCGTGGCCGTCTACGACGTGAGCCGCTCCTCCGATGTGGAGTACATCGTCATGGAGCTCATCGACGGCATCACCCTGAAGCAGTACATGCAGAAGAAGGGGAACAAGCTCAACTGGCGGGAGGCCCTCCACTTCATCACCCAGATCGTCAAGGCCCTGGGCCACGCCCACAGCCGGGGGATCATCCACCGGGACATCAAGCCCCACAACATCATGGTCCTGCGGGACGGCAGCGTGAAGGTGGCCGACTTCGGCATCGCCCGGGTGGCCTCCGGGGGCCACAGCACCCTCACCCAGGAGGCCCTGGGTTCGGTGCACTACATCTCGCCGGAGCAGGCCCGGGGCAGCCACATCGACGCCCGGTCCGACCTGTACTCCGCCGGTGTGGTGCTCTATGAGATGATTACCGGCCGCCTGCCCTTTGAGGGGGACACCCCCGTGTCGGTGGCCATTCAGCACATCAACTCCATCCCGCTGTCCCCCCGGGAGATCGACCCTGCCATCCCCGAGGCCCTGGAGGCCATCACCATGAAGGCCATGGCCCCCGACCCGGACAACCGCTATCTGTCGGCGGACGACATGCTGGCCGATCTGGAGGAGTTCCGCAAAAATCCCAACATCAACTTTGACTACAACGTGAGCGGGTTCCAGGACGACGAGGACGACGTGGATAAGACCCAGGTGCTGCCCACGGCGGCCTCCATCTCCCGGGTGGGGAGCCGGGTCCGGGAGCCGGAGCGGGTCCAGAACCGCAGCCGCTCCAATCCGCCCCCCCGGCATCGGGAGCGGGAGGAGGATGAGGAGGAGTACGACGACGGGCCCCGCCGGCCCAACTGGCCCATCATCGGGGCGGTGGCGGCCATCCTGGTTTTCGTAGCGGCCCTGCTGTATATCATGTTCTCCACCGCGTTCTCCGGTTCCCTGGGGGCCCAGACGCAGAATATCCGGGTGCCGTCGGTCACCGGCCAGCTCTTCAGTGAGGCCCAGGCCAACACAGAGCTGCTCAACGGATTCACTCTGGTTCAGGGGGAGACGGTGGAGAGCGACAAGCCCGCCGGAACGATTCTCCAGCAGAGCCCGAACGCCAACGACTTCGTCAGCGGAGACGACATGACCATCACCGTGACGGTGAGCTCCGGCGAGGCAGAGGAGGTCCTCATGCCTCCTCTGGAGGGGAAAACCCTGGCCCAGGCGCTCAGCGCTCTGCAGGTGGATTTGGATCTGGGGCTGAGTGTGGACTATGACTCCCGGAGTGAATACCACGACACCATTCCTGAGGGCTGTGTGATCTCCACCATCCCGGAGGAGGGGACAGTTCTCTCCGAGGGGCAGCAGGTCATCCTGGTGATGAGTTTGGGAAAGGAAGAGACCCCCATGGTCATGCCCAATCTGATCGGGATGGATGAGGAGACGGCCAAAAAGACCATCACCGATATGGGGCTTGTAGTAGGCCAGGTACAGCCCTCCCCCAGCGATGAGCAGGAGGCGGGCAAGGTCTGGTATCAGTCGGTTGCGGTCAATGCATCGGTCACGGAAGGAACCACTGTGGATATCTTCGTGAGTACCGGGCCCAGCGGCGGTTCCGGGAGCGGCGATACGGTGACCAAGACCTTCACCCTCACTCTGCCTACCAACCTGGGGGAGGACCTCCACGTGGAGGTGGTGGACAGCCAGGAGCAGACGGTTTTCTCCGGAGACTACAACACCAATTTGGACACTGCGGCGGAGATTCCTGTGTCCGGCTCCGGGGTGCAGACCTACACCATCTATATCAACGGCCACAGCTATACCCAGCAGACTGTGGACTTCGGGGCCTGAGTATGGAGGGAATCATCCTGAAGGCCCTCAGCGGCTTCTACTATGTGGACGACGGCCAAACCGTCACCTCATGCCGGGGGCGGGGAAAGCTCCGCCACGCCAAGGTCACACCGCTGGTGGGGGACCGGGTGGAGTTCACCCCCCTCTCCGATGGGCAGGGGGCCCTGGAGGCCGTCCTGCCCCGGAAAAACCAGTTCCACCGCCCGGCGGTGGCCAACATCGACCAGCTGGTCATCATCGCCTCCCAGGCCATTCCGGTCACCGATCCGTTTCTCATCGACCGGGTGGCGGCCATTGCCGAGGGAAACGGCTGTGAGAGCGTCATTTGCATCAATAAGTGCGACCTGGTCTCAGGTGAGGATCTGGCAGCCATCTATCAGAAAGCCGGGTTCCCCACCGTCCAGGTGAGCGCCGAGACCGGCGAGGGCCTGGACCGGCTGCGGGAGCTGATAGCTGGAAAGGTATCCGCCTTTACCGGTAACTCCGGTGTGGGAAAATCCAGCATTTTGAACGCCCTGGAGCCGGGGATCGCCCTGGAGACCAGCGCCGTCAGCCAGAAGCTGGGCCGGGGCCGTCACACCACCCGCCATGTGGAGCTCATCCGCCTGTCCTGCGGGGCGCTGGTGGCGGACACCCCGGGCTTCTCCTCCTTTGAACTGGACAAGGGGGAACTGTGCCGGAAGGAGGATCTGGCTTCCCGGTTCCGGGAGTTTGCCCCATACATCGGCAAGTGTCAGTTTCTGGACTGCGCCCATGTGAAGGAGAAGGGCTGCGCCGTACGGGCGGCGGTGAAGGCGGGGGAGATCCCAAAGAGCCGCCATGACAGCTATGTGCGCCTGTACGAGCAGGCCAAACAGATCCCGGACTGGGAGAGAGATTGAAGTTTTCTTTGTGTTTTTAAGTTCCCTGGGGGCTGTGGGGCCCTGGGGAACTTTTTTCGCTTTGAGGGGGATTCCGCCGCCCCGGCGGCGGGTGAATTGCTCCGCAGGGGCAAGAGAGGCTGGTCTGAGCCACGACCTCGGCGCGCGCTTTGCAAGGGTTTCGCCCTACGGGGCGAGTTACTTTGCCCATGGCGGCAAAGGAACCAAAACGCCACCGGGGACGGCTCCGATGAGCACTTTGTGCTCATAGTCGCCCACCCTACCCCCTCTGGCCCTTCGGGCCATCTCCCCCTGACAGGGGGAGTCGGCCCCGGACCCCATTACGGGGGACGCCCTCCTGAGAGATTGTTCTTTATTTCCAGCGCGCAAAATCTGAGTGGCTTTCCGTGATTTCTTCCGGGGCACTGGGCCCTGACTTTCCCAGAATTACAGTTGGTGCGATTCCACAGCCGCGCCTGGCTTGGCCGAGCAGGTGGCGGCTGGTGCTGGGCTGTAGGGCGCGGCCTCCTGGACGCGCCGCGTACATCTGCGGGCCGGTCTGGGACCGGCCCCTACGTTAAAAACAGACGGTTTCTGGATACGCCGTAGGGGCGGGTCCGTGACCCGCCTGTCAGGGTTCAGACAGATGGGCGTAGGGGCGACCCTCGCGGTCGCCCGTGCCGGATGTAGAATCCAGTTTCGGACCCTTTTGTAGGGGCGGCACACCGGGCCGCCCGGTTCCTGGCGGGAAACTTCCCAATAACAAGCGAAAAGCCATATTTTTTATTTGAAAAACAAAACTCATACAATCAAAAAATCCCTGTTAAGGATTTACCGGCATGAGCCCAAGATTTTGATGCATACTAAACGCCGGATGGAACCTCCAAAAGAATGAAATCATGCGGACTTATGGGAGGCGACGGCAATGCGAGGGAGATGGACGGCGCTTGGGCTGGCGCTGATGCTGTCCTTGACTCTGACGTCCTGCGGCGTCAGGACAGGGACGGACACAACCACCGGCCGTTTGAGCAATCGGGGGACCTCCGGCACGGAGACCCCGGCGGGACGGAACCGGAACGTAATGGAGGATGGCAGCTACCACGCCGGGGCGGACGGCGCCGTGAAGCGCCGGACTGCCGGCGAGACCGAGTGGGAAAAGCTGGGCCGGGAGCTCCGGGAGAGCTGGGACAAGATGATGGACGGCGCGGAGGATGCCGCTCAAAACACAGAGCGGGCGGCAGAGAACGCCGTTCGCGGCACGGAACGGGCCACCAAGGACGCGGTCCGGGACGTGGAACACGGAGTTTGACCCCAATAGAGCGTGCAGACGCAACAAGGAGCCGCGCCCGAACGGGCGCGGCTCCCGGTTCCATCTGGAGACTTGCGGCCATCCTGCTCTCTTGGTATAATGACCAGGAACCGGCGGACCGCCCTGGAACTCATCCGCATGCGGGGCCGCAGTGGAGTATGGAACAGAGTGAGAAGGAGCGTTGAGCATGAGAGAAAAGAGACAGACAAAATTTGTCACGCCCGAGGAGGCGGTCCAGGCGGTCCGGAACGGGGACTGGGTGGACTACGGCTTCGGAGCCGGTTTCCCGGAGCTGCTGGACCGGGCGCTGGCCGGGCGGAAAGGGGCCGTACAGGATGTGAAGATCCGGGGCGGTCTGGTGATCCGCCCCCGGATCGAGGTGGTGGAGCAGGACCCGGAGCAGGAGTCCTTTACATACTACAGCTGGCACATCGGGGACTATGAGCGCAAACTCCAGAGCCGGGGGCTGGTGCGGTTCATGCCCGCCATGCTGCGGTCCCTGCCCTACCTGTACCGGGACGGGCACATCCGCTGCGACGTGGCCTTCGTACCGGTGTCCCGGCCGGACGGAGAGGGGTACTGCGGCCTGGGCATCTCCAACTACGCCTGGCGGACCATCTTTGAGAGCGCCCGCACCGTGATCTTTGAAATCAACGAGAAGCTGCCCCGGCTCCAGGGAGTGGACGGCTCCCACCGGGTCCACCTGAGCGAGGCGGACTATGTGGTGGAGGGGGAGCACGAGCCCCTGCCCCTGCGCAGCTACCGGGCGCCCAGCGAGACCGATCTCCAGATTGCCAAGCTGGTGGTGGAGGAGATCCCCGACGGGGCGGTGCTGTCCCTGGGGGTGGGCGGCGTGCCCTTCACCGTGGCCAAACTGCTGGCCCAGTCGGACCGGAGAGACCTGGGCTGCCACACGGGGACTATCAGCGACGCCTTTCTGGAGCTGTGGAAGGCGGGCAAGCTGACCAACGCAAGGAAAGAGGTGGACCGGGGGTGGTCCACCTGGAATCTGGCTATGGGCTCTCAGGAGCTGTACGACTGGCTGGACCAGGAGCCCCAGCTGTTCCGCCCCGGGGATGTGGACTACGTCCACTCGGTGGAGCGCATCAGCCGGATGAGCAATGTCATCAGCATCAACGGCGGAGTGGAAGTGGACCTGATGGGCCAGGAGAACGGGGAGTCCGCCGGGACCCGGCAGCTCTCCGGCATCGGGGGACAGATGGACTTTCTGGAGGGGGCCTACCGATCCAAAGGGGGCAAGGGTTTCGTGTGCCTGAACGCCACCCACAAGAAGAAGGACGGCACCCTGAAGTCCAACATCGTCCCCTGCATCGCCGGGGGGAGCACGGTTTCCGCACCCCGTACCATGATCCAGTATGTGGCCACCGAGTACGGCGTGGCCAAGCTCTCCGGCAAGACCCTGCGGGAGCGGGCGGAAGCCCTGGCCGCCATCGCCCACCCGGATTTCCGGGAGGAGCTGCTACGGTACGCAAGGGAGAACTTTTATTAAGCTAAGTTGCGCAGGGGGATTTCGCCGCCTGCGGGCGGCGAGTGACTATGCCCGCGGCGGCAAAGTCACCAAAACGCCGCCGGGGACGCGGCCGATGGACTACGGCTTCGCTTTGCTCTGCCTAGGTCCATAGGACCGCTTTCCCCGGACCCCATTACGGGGGACGCGTACTTGTTAGGTTTTGCAATATTTCCGGCGCGCAAAATTTGAGTGACTTTCTGCGGTCCAATCCGGCCCACTGGGGCCTGGCTGTTCCAAAATTGTTGTTGGTGCGGTCCCACAGCCGCGCCTGGCTTTTCCGAGCAGGCGGCGGCTGGTGCTGGGCCGTAGGGCGCGGCCTCCTGGACGCGCCGCGTACATCTGCGGGCCGGCCGGTGTCCGGCCCCTACGGAAAGAAAGAACAGCTATCAGCCGCCCGAAAGCCTTCCCCTTTAGGGGAAGGTGCCGAGCGAAGCGAGACGGATGAGGTGCGTAGGGGCGGGTCCGTGACCCGCCCGTCCAGGATTTCACATATCCCCTTTTCTGATGTGCGTCTTGGCGGGAGGCCAAATCCCGGAAGAGCTTCTGGAGAATCGTTGGGGAGGGGCCTGCCCCTCCCGCCGTATCTGAGGGATGTTCCATTTATGTGGACTACTTTGCGAAAGAAGGACCGGCTTCTGTGCCCGCCGTCCACCGGCCGTTCCCCTGGAAAAGGAACGGCCGGCGCCCCCCGCAGGGGAACCTCTGTGCTTCACCCCAGAGCCACGTCCAGGATCATCATAATGAGAAAACCGGCCATGACGCCGCAGGTGCCTCCGCGGCTCTCGTGGTCATGGCGCAGGTTGGCCTCGGGGATGAGCTCCTCCACCACCACATAGAGCATAGCCCCAGCGGCGAAGGAGAGGAGCCAGGGCATCAGCGGCTCCACCGTCCCCGCCGCCAGGACGGTGAACAGGGCGGCGATGGGCTCCACCGCCCCGGAGGCCGCGCCGATGAGGAAGGATTTTTTCCGGCTCATGCCCGCCTGCCGCAGGGGCAGGGAGATGGCGGCCCCCTCCGGAAAGTTCTGGATGCCGATGCCCAGAGCCAGGGCCATGGCGGCGGGGAGGAGGGTGGGGTCGCTCCGGGCGGCCAGGGCGAAGGAGATGCCCACCGCCATCCCCTCGGGAATGTTGTGCATGGCGATGGCCAGCACCAGCAGAGTGCTGCGGCGGCCGGAGCCGTCACGGGGGGCCTGGAGAAAGGCGGGGGTCAGATGGGGGAGAAGGGTGTTCATGGTGACCAGGAACAGGACCCCCAGAACGGAGCCCCCGGCGGCGGGGAACCACCCGGGCAGCCCGGCCTCCTCCGCCGCCTCGATGGCCGGGATGAGCAGGGACCACATGCTGGCCGCGATCATCACACCGGCGGCAAAGCCCAGCAGGAGCTGATGGAGCTGCCGGTTGACCCGGCTGCGGAACAAAAAGACGGTGGCCGAGCCCAGAGCCGTCATAAAACATGTAAAACCAGTGCCGCCTGCGGCCCAAATCAGTGCGTGTGTCAAAGCGAGTTTCCTTTCCCGGCGGAGGGCGTTTGGACGGGCTCCCCGCCGCTGTGATGGGTGTGCGCCGTATCAGACTATGAGCGCACCGGGGAAGCGGTGCGGCGGATACGGCCTAATGTAAAAAAATTTTACAAGAAGCACTAGGCAAAATGGGATAATTATATTAGAATAAGAAAGAGTGTTTTAAAACCATTGCGCAAGGAGGGATTCCCATGGAGAATCCGAAGTATAAACGAGTATTGCTGAAAATCAGCGGCGAGGCCCTGGCGGGGGAGGCGTCCCGGGGGCTGGACTTTAATGTGATCGGCGAAGTGTGCGACGTGGTCAAGCGCTGTGTCCAGCTGGGCGTCCAGGTGGGCATCGTGGTGGGCGGCGGCAACTTCTGGCGCGGCCTGAAGGACGGCGGCGACCGGATGGTGCGCGTCCGCGCCGACCACATGGGCATGCTGGCCACCGCCATCAACGCTCTGGCCGTGGCCGACGTGCTGGAGCAGAAGGGCGTGGAGGTCCGGGTGCAGACCGCCATCGAGATGCGCTCGGTGGCCGAGCCCTATATCCGCTCCAAGGCCATCCGCCATCTGGAGAAGGGGAGAGTGGTCATCTTCGGCTGCGGCACCGGCAACCCCTTCTTCTCCACCGACACGGCGGCGGTGCTCCGGGCGGCGGAGATCGACGCGGACGTGATCCTGCTGGCCAAGAACATCGACGGCGTCTATTCCGCCGATCCCAGAAAGGTGCCCGACGCGGTGAAGTACGAATCCATCACCTACTCCGACGTGCTGGCCCAGCGGCTCCAGGTCATGGACTCCACCGCCACCTCCCTGTCCATGGACAACAAGATTCCCGTGCTGCTGTTTGCCCTGAAGGACCCGGAGAACATTCTGCGGGCCATTATGGGCGAGAAGATCGGAACCATCGTCCAGGGCTGACCGGACGAGAGATTAGAACGGAAAGGAAGGGCATACCATGAGTCCCGAGACAAAAGCTTACGATCAGAAAATGCTGAAGACCATTGAGGTGGTCAAATCCAACTTTGCCTCCGTCCGGGCCGGCCGGGCCAACGCCGGTGTGCTGGACCGCATCACCGTGGAGTATTACGGGACCCCCACCCCCCTGAACCAGGTGGCGGCCATCTCCTCCCCGGATCCCCGGACCCTGATGATTCAGCCCTGGGACGGCTCTCTGCTGAAGGCCATTGAGAAGGCCATCCAGACCTCCGATCTGGGGATCAACCCCCAGAACGACGGCAAGGTGATCCGTCTGGCCTTCCCCCAGCTCACCGAGGAGCGCCGCAAGGACCTGACCAAGCAGGTGCGCAAGTACGGCGAGGAGGGCAAGGTGGCCCTGCGGAACATCCGCCGGGACGCCATGGAGGATTTTAAGAAGAAAAAGAAGGCCTCCGAGCTCACCGAGGACGACCTCAAGCAGCTGGAGAAGGAGCTGCAGGACCTGACCGACAAACGCTGCAAGGACATTGATGAACTGACCGCCAAGAAAGAGCAGGAGCTGATGGCGGTCTGACAGACCAAACGGGAGAGCCGCCGGGGACCTTGGTCTCCAGCGGCTCTGCCGGGAATTTACACTTTTGGTAAGGATGTTGAACATGCCCTTTTTTAAGGCAAAGGAGCAGGCTCCTGCTCCGGCGGTGGACTTTGACCATCTGCCCCGGCACATTGCCATTATCATGGACGGAAACGGCCGCTGGGCCCAGAAGCGGGGGCTGCCCCGCACGGCGGGCCACGCGGCGGGGGCGGAGAATTTCCGCACCATCGCCACCTACTGCAAGGACATCGGGCTGGAGTATCTGACGGTCTACGCCTTCTCCACCGAGAACTGGAAGCGCCCCGCGGAGGAAGTGGGGGCCATCATGGGCCTGCTGAAGAAGTACCTGCTGGAGGCCATCAGCCGCATGGAGCGGGACCGGGTGAAGATGGAGTTTTTCGGGGACCTGTCCCCGCTGCCCCAGGAGCTCCAGGACCTGTGCCGGCGCACCCGGGAGATCTCCAAGGGGTACGACGGCTGTCAGGTGAACGTATGCCTCAACTACGGGGGCCGGGACGAGCTGCTCCGGGCGGCCCGGGCCTACGCCCAGGACTGCGTGGAGGGGAAGGCCGATCCCAACCACCTGACGGCGGAGCACTTCGCCGGCTACCTGTTCTCCCGGGGGGTGCCAGATCCGGATCTGGTCATCCGTCCCAGCGGGGAGCTGCGCCTGTCCAATTTCCTGCTGTGGCAGTCCGCCTACGCGGAGTTTTATTTTACCGACGTGCTGTGGCCCGACTTTACCAAGGAGGAGCTGCACCGGGCGATTGCGGCTTACCAGGGCCGCTCCCGCCGGTTTGGAGGGGTTTGAGTGGGAAAACGAATTTTGGTGGCGGTCATACTGGCTCCGCTGTTTTTCGTTGTACTGTTTTTCCTGGAGCCGGTGTGGCTGGCGGTGCTGATGGCGGCCATCTCCGCCCTGGCCTCCTTTGAACTGCTTCGGGCCACCGGGGTGGCCCACCACAACGGCATGTATTTCTGCACCGCCCTGGCGGCGGCGGCCATCCCCCTGGGGGAGTGGCTGGGCCAGGAGGGCATGGTGCTTCAGGCGTCCGCTCTGCTGCTGATGGTGGCCATCTTCTGGATCGCCATCCGCCTGTATGACCGGGAGAAGGCGGTGCGCTTTGAAGATGTGCTGGTCTGTCTGTTCGGCGGGCTGATGATTCCCTGGGCCCTGTCCACGCTGGTGGAGCTGAAGGGGATGGAGCAGGGGCGCTTCCTGGTGCTCCTGCCGGTGATCTGTGCCTTTTTGACAGATGGAGGCGCCTATTTTGCCGGAATTTTCCTGGGCAGGCATCGGGGAATCACTCGAGTGAGCCCCAACAAATCCCTGGAGGGCTATATCGGCGGAATCCTGTCCGGGGCCATTTTTCTGCTGATCTACGGCGTGCTGCTGGAGCAGTTCGCCGGGCTGGACGCCTCTCTGCCCGTGCTGGCCGTCTACGGCCTGGTGGGCAGCGCGGTTACCGAGTTGGGGGACCTGTCCTTCTCCTTTGTGAAGCGGCAGTTCGGCGTGAAGGACTACGGCGATCTTCTGCCCGGCCACGGGGGAATGCTGGACCGGTTCGACTCCATGGTGTTCGCCGCCCCCACCCTGATGCTTCTAGTGGAGCTGTGCCCCCCCTTCTGACCTACTTTCTTTGGAAAAGAAAGTAGGCAAAGAAACTTTCTGCGAAACTGCGTTTCGCCTCTGCGGATCAAGTTTTTGTTCAGAATTTAAGGGACGGTTTGATTTTCTATGGCAGGAAAGTTTACGGGTGGGATCAGAATCTGTCCCTGCCAAGTATCCTAAAAAAGCAAAACGAAGTTTTGCGCCAAAGTTCTTTTGCTTCTTTTCTTTCAAGAAAAGAAGAGAAAGGAGGGTGCGTATGAGCAGACGCATTTCGATTTTAGGTTCTACAGGGTCCATTGGGCGGCAGTCACTGGAGGTGATTGCCGCCTGCGGCATGACAGTGGGGGCTTTGACGGCCAACGCCAATGTGGAGCGCATGGAGGAGCAGGTCCGGCAGTTCCAGCCGGAGCTGGCGGTGATGATGGACGAGAAGGCCGCCGCCGATTTGAAGGTTCGGCTGGCGGACACCAAAACTCGGGTGGCCTCCGGCATGGAAGGCCTGGTGGAGGCGGCGGAGCTGCCCTCCGCCGACACGGTGATCACCGCGGTGGTGGGCATGATCGGCCTGCGGCCCACCATGGCCGCCATCCGGGAGGGGAAGCGCATTGCCCTGGCCAATAAGGAGACCCTGGTGTGTGCCGGGCAGCTGGTCCAGGAGGAGGCCCGGGACTGGGGGGCGGAGATTCTGCCCGTGGACTCGGAGCACTCGGCCCTGTTTCAGTCCCTCCAGGGGTGTAAGGACCGGAGGGAGGTCAAGCGTTTGATCCTCACCTGCTCCGGCGGTCCTTTCTTCGGAAAGAGCCGGGAAGAACTGAAACATATGACAAGGGAAGACGCCTTACAGCATCCGAATTGGAGCATGGGGGCTAAGATCACCATAGACTCGGCCACCCTGATGAACAAGGGGCTGGAGTTCATCGAGGCCATGCATCTCTACCACATGCCCCCGGAGAAAATTTCCATTGTGATCCACCGGGAGAGTATCATCCACTCTCTGGTGGAATACTGTGATAACGCGGTGATCGCCCAGCTGGGCACGCCGGATATGCGCCTGCCCATCCAGTACGCCCTCACCTGGCCCCGGCGGGTGGAGGGGCCGGCCACGCCTCTGGACCTGTGTTCCTGCGGCCCCCTGACCTTTGCCCAGCCCGACCTGGACACCTTCCGGTGCCTGGCCCTGGCCCTGAAGGCGGCCCGTACCGGCGGCACCGCCGGGGCCATCTTGAATGGAGCCAACGAGGCGGCGGTGTCCCTGTTCCTGGACGGAAGGATCGGATTCCTGGACATCGCCCGCCGGGTAGAGCGGGCCATGGACCGGGTGCCGGTGATCCAGGACCCCACTATGACCCAGATTCTGGAGGCGGACCAGGCGGCCCGGGAGGCCGTACTGTCCGCATGACCAGGCAGATCCACAGCACCACAGCGCAGGAGGTTCTATGCTCTATATCATTTTAGCTCTCATCATGTTCGGCCTGCTCATTGCCGTCCACGAGTTCGGCCACTTCGCGGCGGCCAAGCTCTTCGGCATCCAGGTCAACGAGTTCTCCATCGGCATGGGACCCGCCCTGCTGAAGAAGCAGAAAGGAGATACCCTTTACAGCCTTCGCCTCTTTCCCGTGGGCGGCTACTGCGCTATGGAGGGGGAGGACGAGGAGGCGTCCTCCGACAACCCCCGGGCCTTCGGCAACGCCGCCGGATGGAAGCAGGCCATTGTCCTGGTGGCGGGGGCCTTTATGAACTTTCTCACCGGCCTGCTCATCGTGCTGATTCTGTACGCCGGAGCGGCGGGCTTTCGGGTCCCCACCTATGGCGGCGCCATCGAGGGCTACGGCACCGAGAACTGCGGCCTCCAGGAGGGGGACCGCATCCTGTCCGTGGACGGCCACGCCATCCTGGTGTACAGCAATGTATCCCTCTACCTGAGCCGGGCGGGGGACGATGTGGACTTCGTGGTAGAGCGGGATGGGGAGCGGCTGGAGCTGAACAACGTGCATATCCCCTACCAGGAGCGCACCGATGAGGAGGGCAACTACACCCGGCTGCGGGGCATCTCCATCGGCTACGACGTGGACCCGCCCACCATTGGAAATAAGCTTCTCTACGCCTGGAACACCGCCATTGACTATGTGCGCCTGGTCTGGATCAGCCTGGGGGATCTGGTCACAGGGGCGGTGGGCCTGCGGGACCTGTCCGGACCGGTAGGCATCGTGGACACCATGTCCCAGGTGGGCAGCGCCTCCCCCACAGCGGCGGACGCGGCCTACAACCTGCTGACCCTGGCGGCCCTCATCGCCGTCAACCTGGCGGTGATGAACCTGCTGCCCATCCCCGCGCTGGACGGGGGCCGGGTGCTGTTTCTGGTGCTCAACGGCATTTTACACGCCCTGTTCCGCATAAAAATCCCCGCCAAGTATGAGGGATATGTCCACTTTGTGGGGCTGGCGGCCCTGCTGACCCTGTCCCTGATGGTTGCTTTCAGCGACGTGGGAAAGATCATCGGCATTTGACGTTCTGAAACGTGCTGTCAGCTTGTCGAAAAGACTTTTTCGACAAGCTGGGTTTGAACGGGAGGTTTTTCCATGACCAAGCAGATCATGGTGGGTGGGGTCCCCATCGGAGGGGGCGCCCCGGTCACCATCCAGTCCATGACCAACACCCGCACCGACGACGTGGAGGCCACCCTCCACCAGATCCGCACCCTGGCGGCAGCTGGGTGCGAGATCATCCGGGTGGCGGTGCCCGATATGGCCGCCGCCAAGGCGGTGGGCAAGATCAAGGAGGGCAGCCCCATCCCTGTGGTGGTGGACATCCACTTTGACTACAAGCTGGCCCTGGAGGCCATCGCCGCCGGGGCGGACAAGGTGCGCATCAACCCAGGGAACATCGGGGGAGCCGACCACGTGAAGGCGGTGGCCCAGGCCTGCGCCCAGCGGGGGGTCCCCATCCGCATCGGAGTCAACGGCGGCTCTTTGGAGAAGCCCCTGCTGGCCAAGTACGGGGGCGTCTGTCCCGAGGCTATGGTGGAGTCCGCCTTCGGCCACATCCGGCTGCTGAACCAGTTCGACTTTGACGACATCTGCGTGTCGTTAAAATCCTCCAGCGTGCCCATGACCATGAAGGCCTATCAGCTGATGAGACAAGCAAGTGATTATCCTTTACATATTGGGGTCACCGAGGCGGGCACCGTCCGCATGGGAACCCTGAAGTCCGCCGTGGGCATCGGGGGCCTGCTGGCCCTGGGCATCGGGGACACCATGCGGGTGTCCCTGTCCGCCGACCCGGTGGAGGAGGTCTATGCCGCCAAAGAGATCCTCAAGGCGGCGGGCGTCCGGAAGGAGGGGGCGGAGCTGGTGTCCTGCCCCACCTGCGGCCGCACCCGCATCGACCTGATCGCCCTGGCCAATGAGGTGGAGGAACGCTTAAAAACCGTGGACAAGCCCATCACCGTGGCCGTCATGGGCTGTGTGGTCAACGGCCCCGGCGAGGCCTCCGCCGCCGACTGCGGCATCGCCGGCGGCGTGGGGGAGGGGCTCCTCTTCAAAAAGGGGCAGATCGTCAAAAAAGTCCCCCAGGAGCAGCTGGTGGACGAGCTGTTTGCGCTGATTGACACCCTATAATAAGAAGAAGGCTATGTCCATATGGAGTGCGATTCTGGAAAAGGACGGGCAGTGCCACACATTCCTGGGGCGGGTGTTTGACGCCCTGGAGGGCCGGCAGCGGGATTACAATTTTCTGCTGGTGGGGGTCGAAGCTTACCCCGGAACTCCTGACTTTCAGTTTGTCAATCAGGCCCCGGTCTGGATGTCCGGGGAGGAACTGACCCGCATGATCCGGCAGGAGGATTTTCAGTGGGTGTGGGGGGCGCTGCTGGCCTTCTCAACCTCCTGTTCCAAGGAGCAGATTCTTTCGGGGGTCCGCGCCCTCTATGTCCCGGAGGCCTCTGACCAGGACAGCTGGCACATTCGGAACCGCTTTCTGGAGACCGGGGCGGAATTTATGATTTATGCGGAGGATTCCGCCTATACAGAGCTGCTGCTCCGAAACCGGAAACTGCTGGAGCTGTTTTGCCGCCACGAGCCTGGGGCGGTAGTGCGAGAGCTGTGAGTGAGCGGTAGAGGATTCATTCCGCCGTTATCTCCGCGCTAAGAATCGCCCTTCGGGCGGCTGCGCTCCGAAACGTGCCTGCGGGCGCAGTGCGAGCGGCGAGTGACTTTCTGCGATTCCTTACGGCTCACTGGGATCTGGGTCTACAAAAATGGCGCTTGGTGCGGTTACGCATCTGCGCCTGGGTACCCCAGCCAACGGTCCGGGGGATGGCAGCCGGCGAATCGGGGGCGTTGGTCCGGCAAACTTAGGCGCAGTTCTTGGATTGTGACAGGCGCCAGATTTTACTCACCCAGGGCCCAGTGGCCCGGACGAAATTGCACCCAGGCACTCCTGATTTTGCGCGCCGGAAATTCCGCTGCATGTGGCAGGAGTGCGTCTCCCGTAAAAGGGGGACCGGGGGAAAGGCGACTAGGAGCACCGGAACGGTGCTCCTCTGGAGCCGTCCCCCGGTGGCGTTTTGCCTACTTTGCCGCCACGGGCAAAGTAGGTCGCCGCCCGCAGGCGGCGAAATCCCCCGAGACAAGAAAGGAGCCCCCATGGAAGAAATGCGCGAACAGAAAATCCGCCTGTGGTTCGACATGTGGCTCCAAGCCAAGGACCTGGGCATGGAGGACCTCTTTGCCCCCGACTGTACCTATATCGAGAGCTGGGGTCCCAAGTATGAGGGCCGGGACAAGGTGTCCCTCTGGTTCCGGGAGTGGAACACCCGGGGAAGGGTGGTCCGCTGGGATATCGAGCAATTCTTTCACAAGGGGGACCAGACAGTGGTGGAGTGGTCCTTCCGCAACGAGATGAACGACGGGACTGTGGAGGAGTTCCACGGCCTCTCCCTGGTCCGCTGGGACAGGGAGGACCGCATCGCCTTTTTGCAGGAATTTGGCTGCAACATCCACAACTATGACCCCTATGCGGCAGGGGAGACCCCCGTCTTTCGGGACGAGCCCTCTGTCTGGTTTTAAGATCCTGTTCCAAGGAGTATTCGCATCATGTCCAAGAAAATTCCCTTTTTAGAGATGTTTGCCGCCCTGCGCCAGTGGACGGAATTCGTCAACGCTATGAGCGGCTGGAAGATCGTGGAGGCGGCTATCGACCGCGCCGCCCGCAGCGCGGTGGTGGCGGTGGAGGGGGCCTCCGGCGCAGGGCCCAACTTGATCGCCCAGGCGGAGGAGGCGGTGGCCAAGTGCTACGGCCTCAGCCATGTAAAGCTGAACTGCCTTGCAGATGCTCCCGCCCAGCCGGAGCCGCCCGTGCTGGAGAAGCAGCCGGTTCCCGGGCCGGAACAGCCGGTTCAGGCGCCCCCCAGCGCTCCAGCCCAGGAGGAGATCCAGACGCCCCAGGACGCCTTCGCCCGGGCGGAGGCCATCCGGGCCGCCGCGCTGAAGCAGGTGCGCCAGGCCGCCCCAGGGGCGAAGAAAAAGGCCGCCGGAAAAGGGGAGAAGCGGGACAACGGCAGGGCCATCTTCGGCAAGCCCATCAAGCGCGCCCCGGTGCCCATCGGGGAACTGGAGCTGGATATGGGCATGGTGGTCATCGAGGGGGACGTGTTCGCTGTCGACAACCGGGAACTGAAAAAGCGGGGGGCCTGGGTGGTGGCCTTCGACATGACTGACTACACCGGCTCCATCCGGGTGAACAAGTTCTTCCCCGGGGACGAGGGCAAGGCCCTGGTGGACGGCATTCGGAAGGGAATGCACCTGCTGGTCCAGGGCCGGCTGAACATGGACCGGTTTTACGGGGACATGGTACTGGAGCCGGTGGCCGTCATGGCTGCCGAGAAGAAGATGAAAATGGACAATGCCCCGGAGAAGCGGGTGGAGCTCCACCTGCACACCACCATGTCCGCCATGGACGCCCTCACCGCCGTGGGGCCCAAGCTGGGGCCGGACAAGAACGTGGTGAAGCGGGCGGAGGCCTGGGGCCACCGGGCCATCGCCATCACCGACCACGGGGTGGCCCAGTCCTTCCCGGACGCGTGGCACTCCGCCAAAAACATCAAGCTCCTGTACGGGGTGGAGGCCTACTTTCTCAATGACGTGGACGACCGGGTGGTGGTCCACGGGGAGACCAATCAGCCCTTCGCCGACGAGATCGTCTGCTTTGACATCGAGACCACCGGCCTGGACAAAAAGCGGGAGGTCATCATTGAGATCGGCGCGGTGATCCTGAAAAACGGGGAGATCACCGACACCTTCAATACCTTCGTGTCCCCGGAGCGGATCTTGAGCCCGGAGATCATCCGCCTCACCGGCATCACGGATGAGATGCTGGCGGGGGCTCCCTCCCAGGAGGAGGCCCTGCGGATGTTCCTGGACTTCGCCGGGGACCGGCCTCTGGCCGCCCACAACGCGGAGTTCGACATGGGCTTCATCTCCGCCGGGTGCCGGAAGTACGGCATTCCCTTCCATAACGCCTCGGTGGACAGCCTGATTCTGGCCCAGAACCTCCTGCCTGAGCTGGGCAAGTATAAATTGGACATCGTGGCGGAGTACCTGCATCTGCCCGCCTTCAACCACCACCGGGCCAGCGACGACGCGGCCACGGTGGCCTACATGCTGCCCCCCTTCTTTGAGAAGCTGGAGGCCATGGGGGTGCGCACCCTGGGGGAGATCAACCCCGCCATGCCCAAGCTGCGCAAGGGGGGCGGAAAGATGCGCCGCCAGCCCAAGCACCTGATCGTCCTGGCCAAGAACCAGATCGGGCTGCGCAACCTGTATAAGCTCATCTCCCTGGCCCACTTGGAGCATTTTAAGCGCTACCCCATCATGCCCAAGTCCCTGATCAACGAGAACCGGGAGGGATTGATCATCGGCTCCGCCTGCGAGGCGGGAGAGCTGTTCCGGGCGGTGGTGGACGGCAAGGACTGGGAGGAGCTCAAGCGCATCGCATCCTGGTACGACTATCTGGAGATCCAGCCCATCTGCAACAATATGTTCATGCTCCGCAAGGGGATGGTCCGCAGCGAGGAGGAGCTCCGGGACTTCAACCGCACGGTGGTGAAGCTGGGGGAGGAGCTGGGCAAGCCGGTGTGCGCCACCGGAGACGTCCACTTCCTGGACCCGGAGGACGAGATTTACCGCCACATCCTCCTGGCCTCCAAGGGCTTTGAGGACGCGGACGAGTCCCTGCCCATCTACTTCAAGACCACCGAGGAGATGCTGGAGGAGTTCTCCTACCTGGGGAAGGAGAAGGCCTATGAGGTGGTGGTGAAAAACACCAACCTCATCGCCGACTGGTGTGATCCCATCAATCCCCTGCCCAAGGGGCTGTTCGCCCCCAAGCTGGAGGACTCCGACGGGGAGCTGAAGCGGCTAGTATGGGGGAAAGCCCATGAGCTTTACGGAGAAAATCCCCCGAAAATCGTCACCGACCGCATCGAGGTGGAGCTGGGGGACATCATCCGCTGTAAGTACGACGTGATCTACATGTCCGCCCAGAAGTTGGTGCAGAACTCCCTGGAGCACGGCTATCTGGTGGGCTCCCGTG
The DNA here is from genome assembly GCF_016899775.1 of Pseudoflavonifractor capillosus. Classification (GTDB taxonomy): domain Bacteria; phylum Bacillota; class Clostridia; order Oscillospirales; family Oscillospiraceae; genus Lawsonibacter. The sequence goes on along the minus strand of NZ_JACJJE010000021.1, from coordinate 14,365 downwards.
GTTCGGTGGGTTCCTCTCTGGTGGCCTTCATGTCGGGCATCACCGAGGTAAACTCCCTGCCCGCCCACTACCGCTGCCCCAAGTGCAAGCACTCCGACTTCGACTACGCCCAGGACCCGGCCCACCCCTACGGGTGCGGGGCGGATATGCCCGACGCGGTGTGCCCCGTGTGCGGCGCCAAGTATGTGAAGGACGGCTTCAACATCCCCTTCGAGACCTTCCTGGGCTTCGGGGGCGACAAGGTGCCCGATATCGACCTGAACTTTTCCGGGGAGTACCAGGCCAACGCCCACCGCTATACCTTCGAGCTCTTTGGACAGACCCACGTGTTCCGGGCGGGCACCATCGGCACGGTGGCGGAAAAAACCGCCTTCGGCTATGTGAAGAAGTATCTGGACGAGCGGGGGAAGATGGCCTCCAAAGCGGAGGAGAATCGCCTGGCTATCGGCTGCACCGGCGTCAAGCGCACCACGGGCCAGCACCCAGGCGGCATGGTGGTTATCCCCCAGGACAAGGAGATCTACGACTTCTGTCCCGTCCAGCACCCGGCGGACGACCCCAACACGGACATCATCACCACCCATTTCGAATATCACTCCATGGAAAGTAACCTCCTGAAACTGGACATGCTGGGACACGATGACCCCACCATGATCCGTATGCTGGAGGACCTGACGGGGGTGAACGCCCGCACGGACATCCCCCTGGACGACAAGGACACCATGTCCATCTTCCAGTCCTCCAAGGTGCTTGGCTATGAGGATGACAAGATTTTAGGACCCACCGGCGGCACCGCCATCCCGGAGTTCGGCACCACCTTCGTCCGTGGCATGCTGGAGGACACCCAGCCCGACCAGTTCGACATTCTGGTGCGGCTGTCCGGCTTCTCCCACGGCACCGACGTGTGGCTGGGCAACGCCAAAGACCTGATCACCTCGGGCACCGCCAAGGTCAACGAGGCCATCGGCTGCCGGGACGATATCATGCTGTTCCTCATCTCCAAGGGCATGGACCCCAAGCGCTCCTTCAAGATCATGGAGGCGGTGCGAAAGGGCCGCGGGCTCCCCGAGGGAGCGGAGGAGGAGATGAAGGAGCACGGGGTGCCCGACTGGTACATCGGCTCCTGTAAGAAGATCGCCTACCTGTTCCCCAAGGCCCATGCGGTGGCCTACGTGATGATGGCCTTCCGCATCGCCTGGTTCAAGGTCCACCGGCCTCTGGCCTTCTACGCAGCCTACTTCTCCATCCGGGCCAAGGCCTTTGACGAGCGGTACATGTGCCGGGGCATGGACGAGTGCCAGCGGAAAATGCGGGAGATTATCGCCAAGGACAAGGAGGCCACCGCCGTGGAGCAGGACATGCTCACCACCCTGGAGGTGTGCTATGAGTTCTATCTCCGGGGCTTCACTTTCCGGCGGATGGATCTGTATGAGTCCGAGGCCATCCTGTTCAAAATGGACGAGGAGCACAACGCCCTCATCCCGCCCTTTGTCTCGGTGGCCGGACTGGGGGAGACGGCGGCCATCTCCCTGGCCGAACAGCGGAAGGGCAAGCAGTTCATTTCCATTGAGGAAGTGTCCGCCGCCTGCCCGAAGGTCTCCAAAACCCACATCGAGCTGCTGAAGGACGCGGGTGCCTTCGGCGATTTGCCGGAGACCAGTCAGATGGATCTGTTCGTCATGTTTGGATGACAGCGTCCTTAAATTTGAAATACAATCCCAGCAAATCGCCGAAGGGCCGCGGAGCGGCCCCGCGCCTTTTGGCGCGTCCAAGCGTTTTTGCCGAAGGCAAAAACCTTGCTCCCGGGCGAATTGATTTCGCCCGGGAGTTTTGAAATCCCGGGGTCCCCGCAAAGCGCAGCTTTGTGGGGTGATTTGCCGGAGACCAGTCAGATGGATTTGTTTTCCCTGTTCGGATGATAGAGCACCCAAATTTGAAACAGCGGCCCCGCGCCTTTTGGCGCGTCCAAGCGTTTTTGCCTCCGGCAAAAACCTTGCGCCCGGGCGAATTGATTTCGCCCGGGAGTTTTGAAATCCCGGGGGCCCCGCAAAGCGCAGCTTTGTGGGGCGATCTGCTGGAGACCAGCCAGATGGATCTGTTCTCCATGTTCGGCTGAGCGGCGGACACCGAAGTGCTGGCGCTTCATCAGTCTGCCGGTTGGAGGGAATCACATCTCTATGGAAAATGAGACCCTGTAGGGCAGGGGCTTGCCCCTGCCGCTCTGTTCGGGGTATTGCAGGGACGCACCTGAGTGGGGACGCCCGTTCCTGCAAAAGGGCGAGGCGCCGTGGGCGGCGGATCGGCCCGCCCGGCCCCGTCCGCCTGCGCCAGGCTTCAAAACGGGGATCTGTTGGCCCGAAAATAAGGAAATTCCAGAAAAAACGTCCCAATGCAGCCCAAGAAAGAGATTGCCTTTCCCCGCCGTCCAGGGTATAATAAAGACGCTCGGAAGCTAGGCCATGTTTGAAAAATGTCAACATGCCCGAACAGCGAGTCTTTTTCCGCCATACTGCGTTGATATTCCTTGCAATACACAAAGTATTGCTGCGTCAAATCGCCTTGTCTGGCGAAAAATCCTTCGCTGTTGGGCAAATTTCCAATTTTCAAACAAGGCCTAATCTCACAGCTCTGGAAAGGAGTGTTTTCGATGAGCTTTGATCCCTATGAATTTGACCGGGACTACAGCCCCGCAAACCGGCGGGTGGTCACCGAAGGGGAGTATACCACCCGGACCTTCCTGTGGATGGTGCTGGGCCTGATGATTACCTTTGGCGTGGCGGTGGTGGGATGGATCACCAACCTGACGCTGTATGTGTATGTGTACGCGCCCTTTGTCCAGCTGGCAGTGCTGATTGCCACCCTGGTCATGGCCTATACCATGTCCGCCCGCATTGAGAAGATGTCGGTGGGGACGGCCCGGTCCATTTTTGTGGCCTTCTCCGCCCTGTTCGGGTTTACCCTGTCCATCTATCTGTATGTGTACCGGCTGGACAGCATCATCCTTGTATTCCTGGCCACGGCCCTGTACTTCGGAGTGCTGGCGGCCTATGGACATTTTACCAAGCGGAATCTGGCGGGCATCGGCCCCATCCTGTTTTCCGGCCTGATCTTCCTGGTGGTGTTTGGACTGGTGAGCCTGTTCATCCCGGCCCTCACCGCCTTTGACACCATTGTGTGCCTCATCGGCATCGCGGTATTCCTGGGCTACACCGCCTATGACACCCAGCGCATCCGGGAGTACTACCACTACTACGCCGGCTATCCGGATATGATGGAAAAGGCGTCCATCTTCTCCGCGTTGCAGCTGTATCTGGACTTTATCAACCTGTTTTTGTACCTGCTGCGCTTCCTGGGCAAGAGCCGCAACTGAACAAAAAAATTCCGGCACCGCGGTGCCGGGATTTTTTTCGGTCATGTTACCGCCAGGACAGGAGCACGTCCACGTCCTTGCGCTTGGGGGCGGGACCTACCTCCGCCGGATGTCCCACGGCGATGAGGGCCATCAGCTCCTGGTCCTGGGGGATCTCCAGGTAGGCCTGGAGGCGCTTGCGGTCGAACACCCCCATGATGACGGTGCCCAGCCCCAGGTCGTGGGCGGCCAGACAGAAGGTCTGGGCGGCGATGCCGCAGTCGTAGTACTGCCAGCCGTCCTCCCGGTCGGTGGTGAAGGTGCCGTCCCGGTTGTAGCCGCAGCGGTCTTTCACAAAGGTCTGGGCCACCAGCAGGGGAGCCCCCTTGATGATGTTGGGGTTGTTGGCTCCGGCCAGACAGTACTCCTCGGCGATGGTGTTTTGGACCGCCGGGTCCTCAATGGCCAGATAGCGGCTGATCTGGGTGTTTTTCCAGCTGGGGGCGTAGGCGGCCAGGGCCACCACCTTCTCCAGCAGCTCACGGCTCACCGGCTCGTCGGTAAATTTCCGAACGCTGCGCCGGGTGAGGATACAGGTCTGTGCGTCCATCAAAAAAATCCTCCTGGAACAATGATTGGGATGGGGTTATGGTAGACCGGAGCGAAACATTTGTCAAGGACAGGGGAGAGAAAAATTTCCGCTCCTCGCCCTTTTCAAGGGGCGGGGGGATATGGTACACTTACCCCTGGTGATTACATTATGATACGCATTCAAAATATTCCCCTGCCCGTCGGCGGGGATCTGGAGCTTTTACGCAGGCGGGCGGCCAAGGCCCTGGGGGTGCGCCCCGGGGCGATGGAGGAACTTATTCTGGTCCGGCAGTCCATCGACGCCCGGAAGAAGCAGGACGTGCACTACGTGTACACCGTGGACGTGTCCCTGAAAGGCGGAGAGGAGCAGGCGGTGGAGCGGGCCGGGAAGAAAAATATCTCCCTGGTAACCCCCAAGCCCTACGTGTTCCCGGAGGTGAAGCGCCGCTCGGGGACCATGCCCGTGGTGGTGGGGATGGGGCCGGCGGGGCTGTTCGCCGCCCTGTTCCTGGCCCGGAACGGCATCCCCTGCGTGGTGCTGGAGCGGGGCGAGGACGTGGATGCCCGCACCGCCAAGGTGGAGGGCTTCTGGGACGGGGGAGCGCTGGACCCCGCCTCCAACGTGCAGTTCGGGGAGGGGGGCGCGGGCACCTTCTCCGACGGGAAGTTGACCACCGGCACCCACGACCCCCGCATCTCAGCGGTGATGGACGCCCTGGTGGGGGCGGGGGCCCCGGCGGACGTGAAGTGGTCCCACAAGCCCCACATCGGCACCGACATTCTGCGCCAAGTGGTGAAGTGCATCCGCCAGGAGCTCATCGCCCTGGGATGCGACGTGCGCTTCGGCCATCAGCTCACCGGCCTGGAGACCGGGGAGGGGATGCTCACCGGCGTGTGCGTGGAGGGCCCCCAGGGGACGTACCGCCTGGACTGCGACGCCCTGGTGCTGGCCCCGGGACACTCCGCCCGGGACACCTTTGCCATGCTCCACGGGGCGGGGGTGCCTATGGAGCAGAAGCCCTTTGCCATCGGGGTGCGCATCGAGCAGGACCAGGCCGCCGTCTCCCGGGCCCAGTACGGACCCGCCTGGGAGCAGCTGCCCCCCTCGGACTACAAGCTGGCCTGCCACCTGCCCACCGGCCGGTCCGCCTTCACCTTCTGCGTGTGCCCCGGGGGAGAGGTAGTGGCCGCCGCCTCCGCTCCGGGACAGGTGGTGACCAACGGCATGAGCTACCGGGCCCGGGACGGGAAGAACATCAACGGCGGCTTTCTGGTGGGGGTGGGCCCGGAGGACTTTTCGGCCTTCGGCTCCGATCCCCTGGCCGGGGTGCGCTTCCAGGAGCAGTGGGAGCACGCGGCCTTTCAGCTGGGGGGCGGGAACTTTTTTGCCCCCGCCCAGCGGGTGGAGGATTTCCTCCTGAAACAGCCCTCTCAGGGGCCGGGGAGCATCCGGCCCACCTACCGACCCGGGGTGACCTGGACGGAGCTGGACCGGTGTCTGCCCCAGGCGGTGGCCGACACCCTGCGGGGGGCCCTGCCCCTGATGGACCGGAAGCTCCGCGGCTTTGCCTGCCCGGACGGGGTGCTCACCGGAGTGGAGACCCGCTCCTCCTCGCCGGTGCGCATCCTCCGAGACGAGACCCTCCAGTCCGCCCTCCGGGGTCTCTACCCCTGCGGCGAAGGGGCCGGGTATGCGGGCGGAATTGTGTCCGCTGCAGTGGATGGTATTCGGGTTGCCGAGGCCATCGCCAAGGGGTAATTTTGTTTTTGGGTATCTGATTTCGCCGCCTGGGATAGGGCCTTTTTCTAACAGGACCCAGTCCCGGGCGGCGAGTTACTTTGCCCATGGCGGCTCGTCGTCGCAAAGTCCGCTAAGCTCCGTTTCCGCCTAGCGGCGAAAACTGCGCCCGCTCCCTTGCTCCTCCTCTTCCTGGCGAACCCGCTACGCTGGGCTTCGCCGGGAGAAACGGGGGTTTCAGCAAAACGCCCCCGGGGTTCGCTCAGGATGAGCGCTCCGCGCTCATATTCGCTCACCTCGGACCCCATTTACGAGGTCCCAATTAGGCGACCTGGTCTGTCAACGCAAAGGCGCGGGTGTTCAGCTGATTGGGTTCCGTTCTATTACCGCTGCCGCTAAAGCTCCGGTGACCTTTGGGTGTGTGTCCTCCTGGCAGAAATCGCGCCTTTTTAGGCTGGTGGGGCTCAATTTCGGCTCAGAAAATCGGCGGGCGGCGGATAGCCGCCCCGGTAGCACAGATAGGAAACCCAGGCGCGGAAATTAGACTGCGTCAGCCGCAATTTTTGAAAACCCAGGGCCCTATGGCCCGGTGGGAATTTAGACCAACCACTCAAATTTTGCGCGCCGGAAGGTCACCACCCACCTAAAGTGGTAACCCCCGTAATGGGGTCCGGGGAAAGCGGCCTATGGACCTAGGCGGAGCGAAGCGCAGCCGTAGTCCATCGGACGCGTCCCCGGGGGCGCTTTGCCTACTTTGCCGCCCCTGGCAAAGTAGGTCGCCGCCCAGGATCGGGGTCGTTAGAAAAGAAAACTGTCCTAGGCGGCGAAATAACAGCACAGCCGAGGGAGGCGGAAGAGGGAAGCCTTAGAGAGGGACGGCGAAACGGAAGCACAGCTTAAAAAACAAATTCCCCCTTGACAAGACTATCAGAGTGGCGTATTATTACATCATCACTTTAGCGAACTAATGAAATAGAACATAAAAGAGGAGGGCGCACCATGTCCCAGTTTTTCAGTGGTCAACTCAGCCAGCTGGCCCCCTACACCCCGGGGGAGCAGCCTAAAGATAAAAACTATGTGAAGCTCAACGCCAACGAGTCCCCCTATCCGCCCTCTCCCGGCGTGGCCGCGGCGCTCAATGCCCGGGAAGTGGCCGGGCTGCGGCTGTACTCCGACGCCACAGCCACGGAGCTGAAAACCGCCTTGGCCAATCAGTACAGGGTGGGGCCGGAGAACGTGTTCGTGTCCAACGGCTCCGACGAGGCGCTGAACTTTGCCTTCCTGGCCTACGCCACCGACGGCCGGGGGGCGGCCTTCGCCGACCTCACCTACAGCTTTTACCCCGTGTTCTGCGACCTGTACCACATCCAGGCCGACGTGATCCCCCTGAAGGAGGACTTCACCCTGGACCCCAGAGACTACTACGGGCGGAACCAGACCGTTGTGATTGCCAACCCCAACGCCCCCACCGGCCTGGCCCTGAGCCGGGACGAGATCGAGGGGATCGTGAAGGCCAACCCGGACAGCGTGGTGGTCATCGACGAGGCCTATGTGGACTTCGGCGGGGAGAGCTGCGTGCCCCTCACCCAAAAGTACCCCAATCTGCTGGTGGTCCAGACCTACTCCAAATCCCGGTCCATGGCCGGGGCCCGGTTGGGCTACGCCATCGGGGACGCCTCCCTCATCCAGGACCTGGAGACCATCAAGTTCTCCACCAACCCCTTCAACGTGAACCAACTGACCATGAAGGCGGGGGCGGCCGCCCTGGCGGAGCAGAGCTACTACGACGAGAACTGCAAAAAAATCATGGAGACCCGGGACTACACCACCCGGGAGCTGGAGAAGCTGGGCTTTAGCGTGCTCCCCTCCAAGACCAACTTTATCTTCGCCAAAAAGCCCGGGCTGGCCGGAGCCGCCCTCTACCAGGGGCTGAAGGAGCGGGGGGTGCTGGTGCGCTACTTTGACAAGGACCGCATCCGGGACTATAATCGAATCACCATCGGCACCCGGGAGCAGATGGACATTTTGCTGGAAAAAGTAAGGGAGCTGCTGCAAGTATGAGAACAGCCCAGATCACGCGTAAGACCAACGAGACGGACATTCAGCTGTCCCTGAACCTGGACGGGAGAGGGGAGAGCTCCATTGAGAGCGGCGTGGGCTTTTTGGACCACATGCTCACCCTCCTGTCCCGCCACGGGCGGATGGACTTGGAGCTGACGTGCCGCGGCGACACCTACGTGGACGACCACCACACCGTGGAGGACATCGGTATCGCCCTGGGGCAGGCCTTTGACCAGGCCCTGGGGGAGAAGCGGGGCGTGAAGCGCTACGCCTCCCTGTGCTTGCCCATGGACGAGGCCCTGATCCTGTGCGCCGTGGACCTGTCCGGCCGGGGCGGGTACTATGAGGACCTGGATATCCCCACCGAGAAGATCGGCACTTTCGACACCCAGCTGGTGTACGAGTTCATGGAGGCCTTCGCCGTCAACGCTAAGGTCACCCTCCATATCCGGAAGCTGGCCGGCCGCAACTCCCACCACATCGTGGAGGGGGCCTTCAAGGCCCTGGGCCGCGTCCTCCGGGAGGCGGTCTCCCTGGACCAGCAGTTCAAGGACGAAATTCCATCCACCAAGGGGATGCTGTGAGACATTCGGGAGATTCCGGCGGGGATGCGGGCGGTTTTGGAACCCGCCCCTACGAAATCCCTGACCTGGTTTCGGCTTTATCTGTAGGGGAGGGGCTTGCCCCTCCCGTCTCCCAAGCGGCCTCCGCTCTACAGGCGAGACATTTCAAATTCTGTAACGTGAATTAGGAGTACCTATGTTAGAAGAACAGCTCAACCAACTGTACGAGGGCTACGGCTACCGGAAATTCCGCATGTCCAAGTTTGAGGACTACGACCTGTACGCCCAGAACAAGGACTTTTTGAAAAAGGGCCACATCATCACCTTCACCGACGTGGACGGCTCCCTGAAAGCCCTGAAGCCGGACATCACCCTGTCCATCATCAAGAACAACAGCGGGGACAGTGAGAAGGTCTACTACAACGAGAACGTCTACCGGGAGATGGGGGGCACCTTTAAAGAGATCCTCCAGGTGGGGGTGGAGTCGGTGGGCCAGATCGACCCCTACGCCGAGGCGGAGGTCATCGCCCTGGCGGCCAAGTCCCTTGAAATTCTGTCGGAGGACTATGTGCTGGACCTGTCCGACGTAAGTTTCATCCGCTGTCTGCTGGGGGGGATGAACCTGTCCCAGCGGGACCAGGAGCAGGCCCTGACTCTGATTTCCCAGAAGAACGCCCCGGGCATCCAGGCCATGGCCGACCGGGGGATTTTGACCGCCCAGGACGCCCAGGCCATCCAGGAGCTCATGGGCATCTACGCCCCGCTGAAGGAGGGCATCGCCCAGGCGGGGCGGCTGGCCCGGGATAACCAGAGCTGGGAGATTTTAAGGCAGCTGTCCGTCACCGCCTCCATGCTGGAGGCCTTCGGCCTCAACGGCCGCATCCGCCTGGACTTCTCCCTGGTGAACAGCATGGACTACTACAACGGGGTCATCTTCCAGGGATTTCTGCCCAATATCCCCTTCCCGGCCCTGTCCGGCGGGCGGTACGACAACCTGCCCCGGAAGATGGGCAAGCAGGTGGGGGCCATCGGCTTTGCCCTGTACATGGGCCGCCTGGAGCAGTACTTCTCCCAGGAGCGGCAGTATGACGCCGACCTGCTCCTCACCTACGGGCCGGACGCAGACCTGGCCAAGCTGGCCGCCTTTGCGGAGCAGATCCGCTCCAAGGGCTGTACGGTCCGTTGCGAGCGGGAGATGGGCCCTAGCGCCCCTGTGCGGTGCCGGACAAAGGTCCGCTACTACGACGGCCTCAGGCCGGAGGAGGTGTCCCTATGATCCAGGTAGCCCTGCCCAAGGGGAGATTGGGTGAAAAAGCCTATGAGACCCTGGCCGCCGCCGGCTATGAGTGCCCCTCCATTTTGGAGAAAAACCGGAAGCTGACCTTTGAAAACCCGGAGAAGGGGGTGCGGTACTTCTGGGTCAAGCCCTCCGACGTGAGCATCTACGTGGAGCGGGGGGCCGCCGACGTGGGCATCGCGGGAAAGGACATTTTATTGGAGTACCGCCCCGACGTGTACGAGCTGCTGGACCTGAACATGGGCAAGTGCCGCATGTGCGTGGCCGGTCCCGAGAACTTCTATGACGACCCCAACAAGACCCTGCGGGTGGCCACGAAATTCCCCCACATCGCCGGGGACTACTACGAGTCCCGCTCCCGGGACATCGACATCATCAAGCTCAACGGCTCCATCGAGCTGGCCCCCATCCTGGGCCTGTCCGACGTGATCGTGGACATTGTGGAGACGGGCAACACATTAAGGGAGAACCACCTGGCCCCTCTGGAGACCATCGTGGACATCAGCGCCCGGTTTATCTGCAACAAGGTGAGCTATAAGTTCAAATACCAGGAGATCCTCGCCATGCGGGACGCCCTGGCCAAGAATTTGTGAGGTGTGCCCCATGATGAAGATATACGACCTTAACCAGGTGCCGGAGGAGAAAATTTTTGCCCGCCAGGAGGAGGCGGTGGACGTATCCGCTCCGGTGGCGGACATCCTCCGTGCCGTGAAGGAGCGGGGGGACGCGGCCCTGCTGGAGTATGAAAAGCAGTTCGACCGGGTGGAGCTCTCCGCCCTGGAGGTGACTCCCCAGGAGCTGGAGGAGGGGGCCGCCCAGGTGGACCCGGAGTTTACTCAAATCCTCCGGGAAGCCGCCGAAAACATCCGCGCCTTCCACGCCAAGCAGAAGCGGGAGGGGTTTCTCATGACCGAGCGGGAGGGGGTGGTCCTGGGTCAGAAGATCACCCCTCTGGCCCGGGTGGGCATTTACGTCCCCGGGGGCACCGCCGCCTACCCCTCCACCGTGCTCATGAACGCCATCCCCGCCCACATCGCCGGGGTGGGGGAGATCATCATGGCCACCCCACCCGGCCGGGACGGGAAGATCCGCCCGGCTATTCTGGCGGCGGCCAAGCTGGCCGGGGTCACCCGCATCTTCAAAATGGGGGGCGCCCAGGCGGTGGCCGCCTTGGCCTACGGCACCCAGAGCGTGCCCAAGGTGGACAAGATCGTGGGCCCCGGCAACGCCTATGTGGCCGAGGCCAAGCGTCAGGTGTTCGGACTGGTGAACATCGACATGATCGCCGGCCCCTCCGAGGTGCTGGTCATCGCCGACGGAAATTCCAACCCCGCCTGGGTGGCCGCCGACCTGCTCAGTCAGGCGGAGCACGACAAGATGGCCTCCGCCGTCCTAGTCACCGACTCCCGAGAACTGGCCCAGGCCGTTTCCCAGGAAATTGAGGCCCAGCTCCAGACCTTGGAGCGGGAGGAGATCGCCCGGGCCTCCATCGAGGCCAACGGCAAGATCATCGTGGCCCGGTCGCTGAAGGAGGCGGCTGCGGTGGCCAACCGCATCGCCCCGGAACACCTGGAGCTGTCAGTGGACAACCCCTTCGACTACCTGGGGCTCATTCAGAACGCCGGGTCTATCTTCCTGGGCCGCTACAACCCGGAGCCCATGGGGGACTACTTTGCCGGGCCCAACCACACCCTGCCCACCATGGGTACCGCCCGGTTCTACAGCCCCCTGTCGGTGGACGACTTCATCAAAAAGTCCCAGTTCAGCTACTATACCAGGGAGGCCCTGGAAAAAGACTACCGGAAGGTGAGCCGCTTTGCCAAGGAGGAGGGCCTCACCGCCCACGCCCGGGCGGTGGACATCCGCTTTGAGAAGGAGGGGGAGGCATGATCGCCATCATTGACTACGGGGTGGGCAACCTGTTCTCCCTCAAAAGCTCCCTGGGGGCCATCGGGGAGGAGGCGGTGGTCACCCGGGATGAGCAGATTCTGAATCAGGCCGACCACATCATTCTCCCCGGCGTGGGGGCCTTCGGCGACGCGGTGGAGAAGCTGCGGGACACGGGGATGTTCCAGGCGGTTCTCAACCAGGCGGCCAAGGACAAGCCCATTCTGGGCATCTGTTTGGGCATGCAGCTGCTGTTCCAGAAGTCCTTCGAGTACGGGGAGCACGCCGGTCTGGGCCTCATTCAGGGGGAGGTGCGGGACATCCGCACGGTGATCCCCCAGAATCTGGCCGTCCCCCACATGGGGTGGAACGGCCTCCACTTCCCCAAGGACAAGCCGAGAAGTCCCATCTTCGCCGATCTGGCGGAGGGAGAGCATGTGTACTTTGTCCACTCCTTCGCGGGGTTTGACTGTAAAGGTCAATGCACTGCCACCACGGAGTACGGCGCGGAGCTGACGGCGGCGGTTCAGAACGGCAACGTGTACGGCACCCAGTTCCACCCGGAGAAGAGCGGGGAGACCGGCCTGAAAATTTTGAAGGCCTTTTGCAGATTGGAGGGGAAGGCATGATCCTGCTTCCGGCCATTGATCTATACGACGGAAAGGTGGTCCGCCTGACAAAGGGGGACTACGCCCAGATGACCGTCTACCGGGACGACCCGGCGGCTCAGGCGGCGGACTTCCAGGCCGCCGGGGCCAAGTGGCTCCACACCGTGGACCTGGAGGGGGCCAAGGACGGCACCACCCCCAACTTCCCGGTGATTGCCGCCATCTGCAAAAAGACGGATTTGAAGGTGGAGATCGGTGGGGGCATCCGCAGCCTGGACACCATCCAGAAGTACCTGGACGCCGGGGTGTCCCGGGTGATCCTGGGCACCGCCGCCGTCACCGACCCCAAGTTTTTGGAGCGCGCCCTGGCCCGCTTCGGCAGCCAGGCGGCGGTGGGGGTGGACCTGAAGGACGGGGCCATCGCCATCAAGGGCTGGAAGGAGACCGCCCCGGAGCGGGCCGAGGATTTCTTTACCCGCCTGTGCGGCCTGGGGGTCAAGACCGTCATCTGCACCGACATCTCCAAGGACGGCATGCTGGGAGGCGCCAACGTGGAGCTCTATCAGACCCTCTCCCAGCAGTTCCCCCTGGACTTCATCGCCTCGGGCGGTGTGTCAAGCATTTCTGACTTACAGAATCTGAAAACTCTGGGCCTGTACGGGGCCATCCTGGGCAAAGCCCTGTACACCGGGGCCCTGGACCTGAAAACGGCTTTGAAGGAGGTGGAGTGAGATGGTGACCAAGCGGATCATCCCCTGTCTGGACATCAAGGACGGACGGGTGGTGAAGGGGGTCAACTTCTTAAACCTCCAGGACGTGTCCAACCCGGTGAAGCTGGCGGACTACTACTCCCGCTCCGGGGCGGACGAGCTGGTTTTCTATGATATCACCGCCTCCTTTGAGGGAAGAAAACTCTTTACCGACATTCTCACGGCGGTGGCCTCCACCATCTTCATCCCCCTCACCGTGGGGGGCGGCATCAACAGCCTGGAGGATTTTGAGCGGGTGCTGTCCTGCGGGGCGGACAAGGTGTCCGTCAACTCCGGGGCCATCAAGAACCCGGAGCTCATCGGCCAGGCGGCCAAGCGTTACGGAGACCAATGCGTGGTGCTGTCCGTGGACGCCAAGCGGGTGGACGGCAAGTACCACGTGTTTTTGAACGGCGGCCGGGTGGACACCGGTCTGGACGCCCTGGAGTGGATTCGCCAGGGGGTGGACCGGGGCGCCGGGGAGGTGGTGGTCAACTCCATCGACACCGACGGGGTGAAGCAGGGGTTTGACCTGGAGATGCTCCGGGACGTGAGCGAGATTGTCCACGTGCCGGTGATTGCCTCCGGCGGGGCCGGGGGCGTGCAGGACTTCGTGGACCTGTTCCGGGAAATTCCCGACATGTCCGCCGGTCTGGCGGCCAGCATCTTCCACTTTGGAGAGGTGGCCATCCCCGATTTGAAGCAAGTGCTGCGGGAGAACGGAGTGTGCGTGCGGCTATGATGGACTTGGATACCTTGAAATTTGACGACCGGGGGCTCATCCCTGCCATTGTCCAGGACGCGGACACGGGAAAGGTGCTCACCCTGGCCTACATGAACCGGGAGTCCCTAAAAATTTCCCTGGAAAAGAAGCTCACCTGCTTCTGGTCCCGGTCCCGGCAGGAGCTGTGGCTCAAGGGGGAGACCAGCGGCAACTACCAGCACATTGTGGAGCTGCGGGCCGACTGCGACAAGGACGCCCTGCTGGTGCGGGTGCGCAAGGACGGACCCGCCTGCCACCTGGGCACCGACTCCTGCTTTGACGGAAATCCCATTTATGAGAGCGAGGAAGATTGACATGGAAGAACAGTTCAGCTACGAGGGGCTCTATCAGCTGCTCCAGGAGCGCAACGCCCAGCGGCCGGAGGGGTCCTACACCACCTACCTCTTCGAAAAGGGCCTGGACAAGATTTTGAAGAAGGTGGGGGAGGAGTGCACCGAGGTCATCATTGCCGCCAAGGCGGAGGACCACAAGGAGACGGTGTACGAGATTGCCGACCTGGCCTACCACGTGATGGTGCTCATGGTCCAGGCGGGCATCTCCCTGGACGAGGTGAAGGCGGAGCTGGCCAGCCGCCACGTCATCGACCACAAGGTGAAGCAGGAAAAGATGGCTTCCGACTTTTCCTGACCTACTTTTCTGAAAAGAAAAGTAGGCAAAAGAAGGGCCCGTCGCAGAATTGAAAAATTCTGCGGCGGGTTTTCTTGCGTCTAAGGAGGGCAGAAGAATGGAAATTGCCAT
>NZ_JACJJE010000020.1 GCF_016899775.1 Pseudoflavonifractor capillosus | reverse complement strand
CAGGCGGCCCTGATGCTGATGAAGGCTCTGGGCTACTTCCAGTACGGCAGCGACTTCGGCAGCGACTGGCAGCTGGCCACCGTGGCTCAGGGCAACAAGATCGACCTGTTCCAGGATGTGGACTCCGGCGTGCGTGAGGCCATGACCCGGAACGATCTGGCTCAGCTTGTGCTGAACACCCTGGAGGCCGGCACCGTCGAGGCCGAGTCCGACGGCAGCTTCTCTGTCGGCGACGTCACCTTTACCAGCGGTGTAAAGTACAACTACATCACTAGCGGCCGCTCCTATGCCAAGGCCATCAACGACAAGCTGGACACCAACAACGACGCAACCCAGTCCAGCGGTTCCATTGTGGAGCTGGGCGAGAAGCTGTACAATGGCGATCTGACCAAAGAGAACAGCGGCACCGACAATTTTGGCCGTCCCGCCACCATTTGGTCTTACAAGAACGACGAGATCGGCACCTACCCCGAAAAGGCGGAGGGCACCTGGACCACCAAGGTCTCTGAGCGCGATCTCTACTCCGCCGCTGGCTCTACCGCCGTGGACAAGTACTCCTGGACCGTGTACGTAGACGGCAAGGCCGTCGACTTCGATCCCGACGATCTGTCCCGCAGCAGCGACGACCGGGTTCTGACCACCGGCAACGGTGTTCTGACTGAGTGCTTTGTGGACACCGACGCGGAAGAGGTCGTGGTCACTCTTATCAACACCTATGTGGCTGATGTCAACAAGGTTGTTAAGAACAACGACGACTACACCGTCACGGTCAACTACAAGACCAGCCCCAAGGGCGTCACTCTGAATCGCGAGTTCGACACCGAGACCGAATTTGCCAAGGACGACGTGGTCATCCTGACCGTCGCCAATGGCGAGATCCAGTCTATGGCTCTGCCGGAGAAGATGTCCGGTACCGTCAGCTCCGTCAAGAGCAACGACTACCTGAAGATCAGCAGCACCACCTACAACTATAACTACGCCTACACCAGCAAGGACCGGATTCTGGGCGGCCTGTACGACCTGGAGAACAACGACGCTGCCAACCCTGAGGCTGGCGACGACGTGACCATCTATCTGGATGCCAACGGCTGCGTGGTGGCCATCGAGGGGGCCGACACCTCCGCGGATGATTATCTGTACGTAACCGGCACGGATGTCGCTTATGGCGATGTATCCGCCAAGGTCGTCTTCTCCGATGGTACGAAAGCCACCATTGACATTGACGAGGTCAACGGCCACGACGCCAAGGTCAGCAAGGACGTCAAAGACTATACCCAGAATGGCAACGCTGTCATTGAGGACATGGTCTACAAGTTCGCCAAGAGCGGCAGCGACTATGACCTGACCACCGTGTTCGACAAGAACATTGACGGCCGCGACTACAAGGCGACCAATTCCAGCCAGGCCATCAAGATTGAGAAGAACTCCGCTTCCTTCAGCTTCTACAAAGTTGAAAATGACAAGGTAACGGATAGCAAGACCGGCGACCCCTTTACCGCCAACAGCAACACCGTCTATGTGGACGTGGAGAACAACCGCGTCTTTACCGGCTACCGCAACGTGCCCGGCATGACCAGCAAGGCCGGCGGCTTCGTGGTGCTGAACGACGGCGTGGTGGAGATCGTGTTCCTGACCGACGCCGGCTCCTATGACGTGGACGACGACAGCTTCTTCTTCGTGAAGAGCACCAATGACAAGGAGGTCGTGGACACCGAGGACGGCGACCGCTACGACTGGACGGTCTATGTCAACGGCGCCAAGGAGACCATCTCCCTGACCAAGGGCGCCTCCAGCACCATCAGCGCGCCCGGTCTGTACAAGATCGAGTCCACCAACAGCAAGGATTGGATCGACGATGTGACCGAGCTGGTCACCAACTTCAGCGCGGACCAGTCTTGGGCTACCTATGCCGAGAAGGAGCTGCTGAAGCTGAACAACGCCGACAAGGGCGACCTGACCGGCGAGAAGGACAAGAAGAAGAGCACCTTTGCCTTCAACGGCGACACCACCTTCATGGTTGTGGAGCTGGATAAGAACGGCAAGCCCGACGACATCCGCACCGGCAACTACAACGACATCGAGACCGACCGCGACGGCCGGACCGCTGTCTATGTAGCCAACGTGGAGGATAAGACCGACGACACCCCGCTGGCCACCCTGGTTCTGGTCATCGTGCCTTACGAGGGAACCACCTCCGGCGGTCAGGGCCCTGCCACCGATAACACCGTTATCGTGAACGGCACCAGCATTACCTATAAGGTCGGCAAGGGTGAGGATGTTCCCTCTGTGACCGAGATTCGGGACGATGTTCTGAACAAGCTGAAGGAGTCCTGGAATCCCAGCCGCGGCGACCGTATCTCCGGCAGTGTGGAGAGTGGTCTGGAGCTGACCGTAAATGGCACTACTTATACCATCACGGTTGACAAATCTGCAAATACGCCGCGTGAGGTAACTCTGGGCGAAAATGTTGCCAACAGCTATATCCTGGGCGGTACCACAAAGGCCAAGGCCGGCGATAAGATCACTATTACTTTGACCCAAAAGGTAGGTTCTGACCTCGCTCTGGATGCTGTATATAAAGTTACCGGTTCCAATGTACCGGCTGATACCCGTGCTGTTGTGACTAAGGCTGGTGTAACCTCTGCAACCAAGGATGTCTACAACAAAATTGTTTTCACCACTCCTGAAGAGTTCTCTGCCGCTGTGAAGAAGGGCAATATCTACACTT
Organism: Pseudoflavonifractor capillosus; assembly: GCF_016899775.1. Taxonomy (GTDB): domain Bacteria; phylum Bacillota; class Clostridia; order Oscillospirales; family Oscillospiraceae; genus Lawsonibacter. The sequence goes on along the minus strand of NZ_JACJJE010000020.1, from coordinate 50,960 downwards.
ATGCCAACGGAACGTACACTCCGGTCAGCGAAAAGGATGACCTAAAAGACGTCGTATACTTTGAAAAAAGTCCTGAGACAGTCGATGCTGTACAAGGTATTATTACTATCACCTTCACTATGCCTAGCAACGATGTGAAGATTGAAGGCCTTCCTAAGGCATAATTTAACCCTTTAAGGCTCATTCTGGCTCTATTATTTAAAAGATATCCCTGGGTTTTTGGACCCAGGGATATCTTTTTATTGAAATGCAATGTAATAATATGATTCCTCAATTGTGTTTGTACGAACATAATTCTCATCCTCAAATGTACAATAAACCCGAAAACCGTTCTGCACGATTTCCAGAACCGTTTGAGACCCAGCTTTGACCGGCGCCCCGGCCAAGGCCAGGCCGCCCCAGTAGTTATTCAGCGTATCGGTTTGATACACCGAGCCAAAGGACGTCACCAGCAGCACCGCCTGCGGGGTAAAACCCAGGGAAATCATGCGGTGCTCTGTACCGTCCCCGGTGTAACGGCCAAAGGTAATTTTGGTCAAATCCGCAGTGATCTGCTGAATTGAGGTGTCTGCCGCTGAAATCCGGCCGTCCAGCTCCTCCAGTTCGGACCGCTCCGCCTTTTGTGCCAGCGCCGCGTCCAGCTTGGCGTTGTCGGCGTTGAAGTCGGTGCGTAAAACCTGGTCGGCGGGCTCCCACTGGTTCAGCTCATAATGTTCGGTGTAATTCGCCGCCATAAATCAAATTTCCTCCTTGTTTGAGTTTAGCCCGGTAACCCAGCGGGCGGGTGAGGATACCCGCCCCTACGGGATTCCCGCAAAAGAGGCGAAACGCAGTTTCACACAAAGTTCTTTTGCCTACTTTTCTTTCAAGAAAAGTAGGGGTCTGTTCAAATAAGGAGAAATTTGCCCCTTTGTGGGACGTTTGGATACATATATTGGGAATTAGGGCGGAGTGCGCCTGTGGGGGGCGGGCGGCCCGGGTGTGCCGCCCTTACAAGAGAAAGGGGGACCTGTCCCCTCATCCGCCCCCTTCGGGGGCACCTTCCCCCCAGGGGGAAGGCTTACGGGCGGGTGAGGACACCCGCCCCTACGGAAATTGTGGACAAAAAACGGCGGGCGCACAATGTGCGCCCCTACACCGCATTTACAAACGGCTCTATATACAAGAAAAGGGACAGGTCTCGGACCTGTCCCTTAAAACACAGAGGCGAAACGCAGTTTCGCAGAAAATTTCTTTGCTTACTTTCTTTTTCAAAGAAAGTAAGACAGGCCGGTGGAGAGGGGGGAGAGGCGGTCCCCCAGGCGCTCCTTGAGCACGGCGAAGGCGGCCGGGCCGGTGCAGTGGCCGGTATAGACCCGCTCCACCCCCTGCTCCAGAAGGGCGCCGGCCACCGTACGGGCGTACTCCGGGGTGCAGTTCATGCCGCTGGGGGCGGAGGCGCTGAACATGTGCAGGCCGCCCACCACGGCGTACACCGGCTTTTGAAGCTGGTCACGCACCCCCTGGACGATGTTCACGATGCCCCCGTGGGAGCAGGAGTTGAAGACCACCAGCCCCCGCTCCCCCTCCAGCACCAGGGACTGCTCGTGGGAGAAATCGTCGGGGACAAACTGGTCCTGGCCCACCTTCCGCAGCAGGTTGGTCTCCTGGCTGGCGAAGGGCCCGCCGTGGACGGTCTCCGGGACCAGCCAGATCCCCTCCATAGGCTGGGAGAGGGCGTCGGAGAGGACAAAGCGGTCCCGGAAGCCCTCCCAGATGTCCCGGTGGACCCCGATGAACCGGGGCGAGCCCTGGGAGGTGGAGAAATAGGGCCCGCCCGCCCCGGTGCGGGCGTACACCTTGGCCGTTTGATTTGCCGCGAAGAACCGGCGCAGGCCGTCGGAGTGGTCATAGTGCCCGTGGGAGAGCACCGCCAGCTCCACCTGGCTCAGGTCGATCCCCAGGGCGGCGGCGTTGTCCGCAAATTTCCCCGAGGAGCCCGCGTCCAACAGCAGCTTGTGCCCCCGGTGCTCGATGTAAAGGGACAGCCCGGCCTCCGCGCTGAGACAGGACCCCTCCGGGGCCGTATTTTCCATCAAAACTACAAATTTCATGGGGATGCTCCTCTCTTTTGTCATTCCCACCGGATAGGATTGCGGTTTGGGCGAACACATAGGTTCGCCCCTACACGGATGCCGGGGATACGCCGTAGGGGCGGCACACTGGGCCGCCCATTTGCGGGCCGGCCGGTGTCCGGCCCCTACGCAACGGCGGCGGGGATTGGGCGCACACACAGGTGCGCCCCTGCTTAGGACAGGCTGGTAAAGAGCTGCTCCTGGGCGGCTTTCAGACCCTCGGCCAGGGCCTGAACGTCCTCCAGGGTGGTGTCGTAGGAGAAGCTGATGCGTAAAACCCCGTCCAGCTCCTTCTTGGGCAGCTTCAGGGCGGCGTACACGTGGCTGGGCTTCCCCTTGTGGCAGGCGGAGCCGGAGGACAGGCAGATCCCCCGGTCGCTCAAAAACCGGACGATGACCTCGCTCTTATAGCCCGGCAGGGTGACCGCCAGAATGTGGGGGGCGGTCCCCTCCCCCACCCGCTTCAGGCCGGGGACCTGGGCGGTGAGCCGCCGGAGGGTCTCCTCCTTCAGGGCGGCCATGTGGGCCATGTCCCCCTCCAGGGAGGCCGCCCCCGCCTCCACCGCCGCGGCAAAGGCGGCGATCTGGGCGGTGGCCTCGGTGCCCGAGCGCAGGCCGTTCTCCTGGCCGCCCCCCCGGATCATGGGCGGGAACTTCAGGCCGCCGCGGATGTACAGGGCCCCGACCCCCTTGGGGGCGTGAATCTTGTGCCCGCTCACCGTCAGCAGGTCCACCCCCAGTTCTTTGGGGGTAAAGGGCACCTTCAAGAAGCCCTGGACCGCGTCGCAGTGGACGAGGGCCTTCGTCTTCTGATGGACCAGTTTAGCCGCCTGGGCCACGGGCAGGACGGTGCCCAGCTCGTTGTTCACCAGCATCATGGACACCAGCACCGTGTCCGGCCGCAGGGCCCCCTCCAGGTCGTCCAGGGAGATATTCCCCGCCCGGTCGGGCTGGAGATAGGTGACCTCATACCCCTGCCGCTCCAGGGCCTTGCAGGGCTCCAGCACGGCGGCGTGCTCATAGGCGGTGGTGATGATGTGCTTTCCGGTGCGGCGGCCCAGCTCCACCGCCCCCTGGATGGCCCAGTTGTCCCCCTCGCTGCCGCAGGAGGTAAAGAAAAGCTCCTCAGGCCGGCACCCCAGGCCGGCGGCCGCCTGGGCCCGGTGGCGCTTCACCGCCTCCGCCGCCTGGGTCCCCAGGGCATACCGGGAGGAAGGATTCCCCCACCCCTGGGTCATGACCTCTACCGCCGCCTGAACGGCCTCCGGCCGCACGGGGGTGGTGGCCGCGTTGTCAAAATAGTGGATCAAACTCCGTCACCTCGGAATATTGGATTCTGGTGGGGCATATCCCCTAAAATATATTATTTATTGTATGCGCCGCCGGGGGGAAAGTCAAGGCGGCCGGGCAGCCTTGCAAAGGCAGGAAGCGTTGGGTATAATAGCGGAGAGAGACCCGGCTCCGGACCGGGACAGGAGAGGATGGAAGCCCATGGCGCGGAGAAAACAGGTCCTATGCTGGTGCGTGCTGGCCCTATTGCTGGCCGGGTGGCTGTATATCGCCTGGAACGTGCCCTACACCCACGACGACTGGGACTGGGGCCTCCCGGAGGGGCTGGAGCGCTGGCTGTCCGGGACGCTGAACAACCGGTACGCCGGCACCTTTTTTGTGCTGGCCATGACCCGCTCCCAGCTGGTGAAGACGGCGGTGATGGGGGGCTGCATGTTCCTGATTTCCCTGCTCCTGGGCCGCCTGGCGGGCCGGGGACAGCCGGACCGTGCCTTCTCGGTGACGGTGGTCACCGCCGCCCTGCTGTTCACCACCCCCATGGACTCCTGGCAGCAGTCCCTGGGCTGGGTATCCGCCTTCGCCAACTTTGTGGTGGCGGCCGTGTTCCTGCTGCTGGTGCTGCTGCTGTGGCAGCGGGCCTTCTCCGCCCCCCTCTCCAGGGTCCAGGGGACAAAGCTGGGGGCGGCCCTCTTCTTCCTGTGCCTGGCCGCACAGCTCTTTGCCGAGCACCTCACCCTGATCCTCCTGTGCGCCGCCCTGGTGTGCGCGGGCTGGGCCCTGTGGAAGAAGACCGCCCGCCTCCCCATTCTGTGCTCCCTGGCCGGGTGTCTGCTGGGGGCGGTTCTCATGTTCCACAACCCCCTCTATGGGGAGCTGGCCGCCAGCGGCCAGGCGGTGGATGGAATCCGGAACCTGGTGGCGGAGCCGGGACAGGGCCTGTTCACGGCCGCTTTGAAGCGCTTCTTTGGGGAGGTGCTCCCCTGGCTGTTTGAGTGCTTCCCCGGGGCGGCGGCCCTGGCCTCGGCGGGCTGCCTGTGGCGGCTGATTCGCCGGAGGACCCCCTGGTTCCTCACCATCCCCGCCGGGCTGTGGATGGCCTATTACTGCGCTCAGAACTGGCTCTACCTGAATCAGCTCCACCTCTGGGGGGAGTGGACCTACCCCTGGCCCCTTCTGCGGGGGCCGGGAGCAGCCATTCAGCTGGCGCTGATGGCCGCCGTCCTCCTCACCGCCCGGGAGAAGAGCCGCCCCACCTGGCTGCTCCTGCTGGCGGCGGCGGTGGGTCTGCTGGCCCCCTTCGCCCTGCTCCGGGACAGCGGCGCCCGGTGCGCCTTTCTGTCGGCGGTGGTGCTCATGGTGCTGGGCGCCTCCCTCCTCTCCGACCTCCCCTGGTCCCCCCTGCTCCAGGGGGCCGCTCTGGTGGGGCTGGCGGCGGGACTGGTTTTTCACCTCCACGCATACGCCGCCATCGGCCGCAGCGAGGCCATCCGCCAGGGCCAGATGGCCCAGGCAGTCGCCCAGGGGGCGGACCAGGTGGTGCTGCCCACCGAGGGCTGGGCCTACTGCTACTGCTGGCAGCGCAACCCCTCCCCGATGCGGGCGGACTACTTCCGGCAGTTCTACGGCCTCCCGGCGGACATGGAGCTGGTTTTCCTCCCCCGGGGCTCCTCCGAGCTGTGGCCGGAGGTCCCGGAGGCCATGTGGGCCGGGGCAGTGTACCTCCCGCCCACAGAAAGTTAATGGGATTTTTCCCTCCCCACTGGTACAAGGCCTCCTATCTGTGTTATAATGGGTCCCAGAGAGATTTTTGGGCCAGCCCGCCCCATGGGCCGGCCGTTGAAAGGGGTGACCGCTCTTGGAACGGTCGATCTGCTATGTAGTGGGGGCCATGCCCCTGTCCTGGTCCCTGTGTCCCCACCCGGGGGCACAGGACTTTGTCATTGCCGCCGACAAGGGGTATGAGGCTCTGGAGGCCTACGGCGTGCCCCCCGACCTGGTGGTGGGGGACTTCGACTCTCTGGGCCGGCGGCCCAGCCACCCCAACGTGATCCAGCTCCCCTCGGCCAAGGACGACACCGACATGGTATACGCCCTGCGGGAGGGCCTGGACCGGGGCTTCCGCCGCTTCGTCCTGCTGGGGGGCGTGGGGGGCCGTCTGGAGCACACCCTGGCCAACCTCCAGGCCCTCTCCTGGCTCACCACCCAGGGGGCCCGGGGCGTTCTGGCCGGGGAGGGGACGGTGGCCACCGTCCTCCGGGATGAGACCATGACTTTCCCCGCCGGCCTCACCGGCTTCTGGTCCGCCTTCTGCCTGAGCGGAACGGCGGAGGGGGTCACCCTGCGGAATCTGAAATTCGAGCTCACCGACCACACCATCTCCGCCGACTTCCCCCTGGGGGTCAGCAACGAGTTTTTGGAGCAGCCCGCCCAGGTGTCCGTCCGCAGGGGCGCCCTGCTGGCCATGTGGCGGGAGCAGGGGGACTTCTACCGCCTGCTGCCCCAGCTGTGGAACCGGGAGCCAATCCAACACGAAGGAGAATGACCATGGATCATACCGTAAAAGCCCTGGTGCTGGCCGCCGGGAAGGGGACCCGGCTCCAGACGGAGGGGATCGACCTGCCCAAGGTGATGCGGCTGGCCGACGGAAAGCCCCTGCTCCACTATGTGCTCTCCGCCCTGGACTTTCTGCCGCCGGAGGACGTGATTCTGGTGGTGGGCTGGAAGAAGGAGGCGGTGCTGGAGGCCTATCCCCAGTACCCCCACGCCGTCCAGGCCGAGCAGCACGGCACCGGCCACGCCGTCCAGTGCGCCGCCCACCTGCTGGAGGGCTTCCAGGGCCACGTGATCATCTGCTGCGGCGACGCCCCCCTGATGAAGAAAGAGACCTTCCAGGCCCTGGCGGATACCCACCTGCGGGAGGGCAACGCCTGCACCCTGCTCTCCGCCGTCCTGCCCGAGGGGGGCAACTACGGCCGCATCCTCCGGGATGCGGACGGCTCCTTCCGGGCCATTGTGGAGGACAAGGACTGCACCCCGGAGCAGAAGCAGATCCGGGAGGTGAACACGGGCACCTATGTGTTCCACGTGCCCGAGCTGCTCTCCTCTCTGGGCAAGCTGAGGAATGACAACGCCCAGGGGGAGCTCTACCTCACCGACGTACCCGCCTTCATCAAGGAGGCCGGAGGCCGGGTGGGCCTGTGCGACACCTGCTCCCCCGACGAGATGCTGGGGGTGAACACCGTAGAACAGCTCCAGGAGGTGGAGGCCATCCTCCGGAAAGGCGGAGTGAGCCGTGGCTGAGAACGAAAACGATCTCCGATTGGCCGTCCTCATCGACGCGGACAACGCCTCCCGCACCGCCATGAAGGATGTGATGGCCGAGGTGGCCGTGTACGGCACCCCCACCATCAAGCGCATCTACGGGGACTGGACCAGCCCCAATATGGCCTCCTGGAAGTCCATCCTGCTGGAGTGCGCCCTCACCCCCATCCAGCAGTACGGCTACACCACCGGGAAGAACTCCACCGACTCGGCCATGATCATCGACGCCATGGATATCCTGTACTCGGGCAACTGCGACGGCTTTGTGCTGGTGTCCAGCGACTCCGACTTCACCCGCCTGGCCATCCGCCTGCGGGAGGCGGGGATGAAGGTGTACGGCATGGGGGAAAAGAAAACCCCCAAGCCCTTCATCGTGGCCTGCGACAAGTTCGTCTATATCGAGGTCATCCGGGCCGCCGCCAAACAGGCCGCCGCCCAGCAGTCCGAGGACGAGCCGTCCAAAACTGACGCCAAGGCCCAGAAGCACGCCTCCAAAAAGGAGAGCAAAAAGAGCGCCGCCAACAGCTCCGGCATCCCCGACGATATCGCCGAACTCATCGCCGAGTCGGTGGAGGACGTGTGCGGAGAGGACGGCTACGCCCACATGGGCAAGCTGGGCAACCTGCTGCTGAAAAAGCAGCCCGACTTCGACCCCCGGAACTACGGCTTCTCCAAGCTGTCCAAGCTGATCCGCGCCCTGGGCCGCTTCGACTGGAAGACCGAGGGCACCGACAACTCCGAATACTTCGTCCGGGACACCCAGCGGGACCGGGAGTGACCCCCTCCCCCTTGTTTTTTCCCCCGCATTGTGTTATACTGAACACCCCAATGGGGGTACAATACCGCAAAACGGCACAGAGGAAAGGGGGTGTCCGCCGTGGCTGAGAGCAAGGGCATCAAGATCGTGGCCAAGAACAGCAAGGCCCACCACGATTACTTCATTGAGGAGAAATATGAGGCCGGCATCGAGCTGGCGGGCACCGAGGTCAAGTCCATCCGCCAGGGGCACGTGAACCTGAAGGACTCCTTCTGCATCGTCAAGGACGGGCAGATGTCTGTCATCGGCATGCACATCAGCCCCTACGAGAAGGGCAACATCTTCAACAAGGACCCCCTGCGCCAGCGGCGGCTCCTGATGCACAAGCGGGAGATCTTAAAACTCTTCGCCCGCATCAAGCAGGACGGGTACTCCCTCATCCCCCTGTCCATCTACTTCCGCGGCCCCCGGGTCAAGCTGGAGATCGGCCTGGCCAAGGGCAAGAAGCTCTACGACAAGCGGGAGACGGCGGCCCGGAAGGACGCCAAACGGGAGATGGACCGGGCCATGAAATCCCGGAACAGCCGGTATTAACTGAAAATCTGAGTTGGGCGGTGCGGCCGCCCGTAGAAAAGGAGTGTTTCCCATGGCACACAATCCCATCGTCACCATCGAGATGGAGGACGGCGGCGTCATGAAGGCGGAGCTCTACCCCGACGTGGCTCCCAACACGGTCAACAATTTCATCAGCCTGATCCAGAAGGGCTACTACGACGGCCTGATCTTCCACCGGGTTATCCCCGGCTTCATGATCCAGGGCGGCTGCCCCGACGGCACCGGCATGGGCGGCCCCGGTTACTCCATCAAGGGGGAGTTCACCGGGAACGGTTTCCAGAACAACCTGGTCCACGACCGGGGTGTGCTGTCCATGGCCCGCACCATGGCCCCCGACTCCGCCGGCAGCCAGTTCTTCGTCATGGTGGAGAAGGCTCCCCACCTGGACGGCCAGTACGCCGCCTTCGGCAAGGTCATCGAGGGCATGGAGGTGGCCGACGCCATCGTCAATACCAAGCGGGACTGGAACGACAAGCCCCGTCAGCCCCAGCGCATGAAGAAGGTCACCGTGGACACCTTCGGCGTGGACTACCCCGAGCCGGAGAAGGTCTGATTTTCCCCGAGTAAGCGTCTCCCATACCGGCGCGCGTTTGCGCGCCGGTATGGTCCCAACTTTTAATTTTCCCAAACCAGAACGGTTTTCTTCCAAAGGGCGGCGAAGCCGCCACCCAAATCGAAGCCCAGCGTAAGCGGGTTCGATTTGGAGAGGAGGAGCAAGGGAGCGGGCGCAGTTTTCGCCGCCAGGCGGAAACGGAGCTGAGCGGACTTTGCAAACATTCTCCCGTATTCGGCGGCGAAGCCACCACCCAAATCGAAGCCCAGCGCAAGCGGGTTCGATTTGGAGAGGAGGAGCAAGGGAGCGGGCGCAGTTTTCGCCGCCAGGCGGAAACGGAGCTGAGCGGACTTTGCAAAAATTCTCCCGTATTCGGCGGCGAAGCCGCCAGCCAAATCGAAGCCCAGCGCAAGCGGGTTCGATTTGGAGAGGAGGAGCAAGGAAGCGGGCGCAGTTTTCGCCGCCAGGCGGAAACGGAGCTGAGCGGACTTTGCGACGACGAGGGGGCGTACCGGTTTCGACGGGGACACGGAAGTGGGAATAGCGGGCGGTGGCGCCTGGCCACCTTAAAACAGGCACTTCTTTATAAATTAAAGAACAACGAAAATTACGCTTACGCTGCTTAATTAACAGCAGCCGTCCAACCCGGAAGGACCACGAGCCGGGATTGGGCGTCGTTTAGTGGTGCACGTGCGCCGGCAAAGCTTTGCGCCGGCCATGAATCATGAAGCTCACCAGACCCCTGGGCGTGACGGCTTGCCCAGGGTGACGGGAACAGGGAGAGCAAGACTCCCGCAATAACCGTCTGCGCCCGGAGAAGTTCCCATGGAAGGGTTTTCGGACGGGAGTTCGACTCTCCCCGCCTCCACCAAAAAGAAAGACACGCTTATAGCGTGTCTTTCTTTTTGGGCTTCGCGGGCCGACGGCCCGCTCCGCCCTTCGGTGATTCAAATGCTCGGGATGGCAGAGCCATCCCTCCGCCGAGGTTTTGCCTCCGGCAAAACCTCGTACGCCGCAAAAGCGGCGCGGCCCAGAAGGGCCGTTGGGCAGTTCTTCTGCAACGGTCCCGTCCATCCAAAATATCGATTTTTACCGGCCCTTCCCAAATAGACGGCGGCTTCCCTGCCGCAATTCTCTCCCGCAAAGACTTTCTTCATGGAACCTTAAGAAATTCGTAAGAGTTTCCATGGGAAAATTTTTAGAACTGTATGGTACTCTTTCATACAGTTCTAACTGCGACAGCTGGGCGGGCGCCCGGCGAAAGGAGAGAAAGCGTATGGCGAGCTTGCTGCAAGTGACGGGCCTGACGAAAGTATATGGAAAGCGGGGGGCAACCACCCGGGCCCTGGACGGGGTGGACCTATCCCTGGAGGCGGGGGAGTATGTGGGCATCATGGGGGCCTCCGGCTCGGGCAAGACCACCCTCTTGAACTGCGTTTCCACCATTGACAAACCCACCTCGGGCTCCATCCTGGTGGAGGGGCGGGAGCTGACAAAGCTGAAAGGGAAGGAGCTCACCCGGTTCCGCCGGGAGCGGCTGGGCTTTATCTTCCAGGACTGCAACCTGCTGGACACCCTCACCGCCTTTGAAAACATCGCTCTGTCCCTGTCCATCGTGGGCACCCCGGCGGGGGAGATCCGTCCCCGGGTGGAGGAGACCGCCCAGCTGCTGGGCATCGGCGACTGTCTGAACAAGTACCCCTACCAGATGTCCGGCGGACAGCAGCAGCGGTGCGCCGCCGCCCGGGCCATCGTCACCCACCCCGCCCTGGTGCTGGCCGACGAGCCCACCGGGGCCCTGGACTCCAAGTCCGCCCGCATGCTGCTGGAGCGGCTGGAGGTGCTGAACCGGGAGCGGGGGACCACCATTCTCATGGTCACCCACGACGCCTTCACCGCCAGCTGCTGCCGGCGGGTGGTCTTCCTCCGGGACGGGCAGATTTTTCAGGAGCTCTCCCGGGGAGAGCTGGACCGCCGGGCCTTCTTTGCCCAGATCATCCGGGTGATTACCCAGTTGGGAGGAGAGATGGAAGATGTTCTCTAAGCTGGCCTTCCGCAATGTGCGCCGGTCCTTCCGGGACTACGGGGTGTACCTGCTCACCCTCACCTTTGGAGTGTGTCTCTTCTACACCTTCAACTCCCTGGACGGCCAGGGGGCCATGATCTATCTGGCTCAGAGCCAGAACCCCATGGCCCAGGTCATCCAGTCCTGCATCGACATCTTCTCCGTCTTTGTGGCGGTGGTGCTGGCCTGTCTGATCCTGTATGCCAACAGCTTTCTGCTCCGGCGGCGGAAGCGGGAGCTAGGCACCTATCTGCTCCTGGGACTCAGCCAGGGGCAGGTGTCCCGGCTGCTGTTTCTGGAGACCGGGCTCATCGGCCTGGCCTCCCTGGTCCTGGGCCTGGGGCTGGGCCTGCTGGCCTCCCAGGGGCTGTCCGCCCTCACCCTGTCCATGTTCTCCCTGCGGGTGGACGCCTTCGGCCTGGCCTTCTCCCCTCGGGCTGTGGTGCGGACGGCGGTGTACTTCGGCCTTATCTTCCTGCTGGTGATGGTGTTCAGCGGCCTCCAAGTCTCCCGGGCCAAGCTGCTGGACCTGATGCAGAGCGGGCGGAGAAACGAGGAGCTGCACCTGCGCCCCCTGTGGGTGTCGGTGGTCCAGTTCGCCGCGGGGGTGGTCTGCCTGCTCATCGCCTATGCCATCCTGCTGATCTTCGGCATGGCCTACGCGATCATTCTCCCCATGCTGTGCATCCCCATGCTGGGCCTGGGCACCCTGGGGACCCTGCTGGTATTTAAATCCCTGTCCGGCTTTGTCCTCCGCCTGGTCCAGAGCCGCCCCAAGCTCTACTTCAAAAACCTGAATGTGTTCACCCTGCGCCAGTGGATCAGCAAGGTCCACTCCACCTATCTGGCTCAGACGGTGATCTGTATTCTTCTGCTGCTGGCCATGGGCATCACCGCCAGCTCCATCGGGCTGAACAACACCATCGAGTCCATGACCGGCCGTCAGGCCCCCTTTGACATCACCGTGCAGAACCAGGATGCCGACTCCCAGGGGACGATTGATTTTCTCGCCCTGCTGGCCCAGCACGGCGTGGAGGAGTCCGACCTGGCCTGGCAGCAGGACACCATTTTTTACTACAATGACCCGGAGGTCACCGGGATCGAGGATGCCAGCGCCGCCATCCGCCTGTCCGACTGCCAGGCCCTGCTCTCCCGCAGCGGCCAGCCCGCCTACCAGGGGCCGGTGCCCGGTCCTCTCACCGGAGTGGAAGAGCAGCTCACCACCGGAAATCTGGGGCTGAGCTGCGTGGTGGTCCCCGACGAGATGGCCCAGGAGCTGGAGGTCCGCCGCCAGGTCTGGTCCGCCGACTACGCCGGGAACGAGGAGGAGACGGAGAACCGGGTGCAGGACGCCCTCGCCGCCTATCAGATGGAGAACGGCTGGCTGCGGGTGGAGACCCGCCTGAACCTCTACCAGGAGACCATGGGCAGCAAGATCCTGGCCCTGTTCCTGGGGCTCTACCTGGGCCTCACCTTCCTGCTGGCCGCCGCGGCGGTGCTGGCCCTCCAGCAGCTGAGTCAGGCGGCGGACAACGCCGGCCGGTACGCCATCCTCCGCCGCCTGGGGGCGGAGGAGAAGCTGGTCTCCCGCTCCGCCGTGGAGCAGGTGGCCCTGGCCTTCCTCCTGCCCCTGGGGCTGGCCCTGGTCCACACGGTGGTGGGCATGAAGGCGGCCAACGACCTGATCGCCCAGGCGGCCAATGTGGACTCGGTGCAGAGCGCCCTGGTCACCGCCCTGGTGCTGCTGCTGGTGTACGGCGGCTACTTCCTGGCCACCTCCCTGGCATGCCGGAGGCTGGCCCTGGACCGCTGATTTTCTCCTCGGATGAACGCTCCAAAAGTAGAGGACACGGCCGCTGGCCGTGTCCTCTGTTACTCCCCCGGGGTGAACAGCCCGTCCACCGTCACCCCCAGCTCCCGGGCCAGGCGGAATGCCAGGGAGAGGGTGGGGTCGTACTTGTTGTTCTCAATGGCGTTGATGGTCTGCCGGGACACCCCGCACCGGCGGGCCAGGTCCTCCTGGGAGATGCCCCGCTCCTTCCGCAGCGCCCGGATCTGATTTTCCATGGTCCCTCATCCTCCGTACTTGTGCTTGAACCAGCCCAGGAAGATGGCGTACATCAGGGCCGCCACCGTCAGCTGGACAAAGGGGGCGCTGGGCTCATAGCTGGGCGCCTGGACCACCGAGCAGACCAGGTCGATGATCTGCCCGCCCACTGTGGCGATGAGGGTCCAGGTGCTGGCCTTGCCCACGATCAGCTTCCGCCGCTCGTCGTCCACCTCCGAGCGGACCAGGGTAACAAGCATCCAGACGATCAGCGCCGCCGACAGGGCCAGCAGGCCCAGAAACAGATACACGATCACAGAACTTCCTTGCGCGTCCATAGAGAGACCTCCCGTCCATATAATTGTCAAATTCTTTTGACAATTATGTTATACCACAGGGGCCTCGATATGTCAAACGCTTTTTACATTTTCTCCTGGTCCGCCCGGCGGTAGAAGGTGACCCCGTCCCGGGCCTCCATCACCAGGTCCCCCCGGTCCACCAGGTACTCCACAAAGAAGCGGATGTTCCGCTCGTACCGCAGAGAGCGGGTGGGGCGGCGGGAGAGGAGCTGAAAATAGCGGCACACCCGCTGGGTGATCTGGCTGACGGTCATGGGCCCGGTCACCAGGGCCAGCACCTCCCCCGCCCGCTGCTGGGCCAGGGCCTGGTTGTCGTCGATGAGGGCCTCCAGTTCCTCCCGGGTGCACATACCCCGGTGGGCCATCACGAACAGGTCGGCCCGGGTCCCCCGCAGCTTCTCCCGGCTGTCAATGCCCATCTGGTGGGACAGGCAGTATGGCAGCTTGGCCCCCAGCTGTTCCCGGGACAGGAGGGCGTCCCCCACATAGCACACCCCGTCGGGGGTGATGGTGGAGATGTGGCCCGCCGAGTGGCCGGGGGTCTGGAGGATCTGGAACTCCGCCCCGCAGAAGGAGAAGGGCCCGTCCCGGTCCGGGACGATCACGTCCGGGGTGTGCACCAGGTGGGAGGCCTCCCGCTCCACCATCCCCGGGGGCAGCATGAGGAAGTAGCACTTCAGGGTCAGCACACTGGCGCACATCCCCGCCTCCTTCACCGTGAGGGCCACCGGGATCTGGTACTTCTCCTGAAAATACCGGTTGTTCCCCCCGTGGTCCACATGGGCGTGGGAGCACAGGATGCCCGCCGGGGTCAGGCCGTGGTCCAGGAGGGCCTGCTCCAGCTCCTCCCGCTCCCCCAGCAGGCCGGTGTCCAGCAGGATGCAGCGCCTCTCGTCCAGCTTATAGAAGGGAATCCACTCTATCCCCTCCAGCACCCAGGTGTTTCCCTTGATTGGTCTGATATCCATGAAATCTGTGCTCCTTTGCTCGGTTGGTGTTTCTGCCTCCCCCGGTCAGGGGGCCGTATATTCCGCCCATGGGACGAAGGTGAAGGCCACGTCCCAGGGGACCTCCCGGTAGACCAGGTAGGAGATGTCCCCCTTCCCCACCGTCTCGTTGATGGCCCACCGGTCATAGGGGAGCAGGGGGAGGGTGATGCTCTCCGCCCCCGCCGCCGCCTGCTCCCGGGCGTAGGAGAGCCGCTGGTGATAGACCAGGCAGTTGCAGCCGTACACCCACACAAGGCCCGCCAGGGCCAGTGCGGACAGAGGCGCCGCCAGCCGGGTGAGGCCGGGCAGCCCCTGCTCCCTGGCCTCCCGGTAGAGCAGCAGGGCGATGAGGGAGAGCAGCACATAGGGGGGCAGGAAATTCCGGGGGCCGATGGGGGTGACAAAGAGCAGCGGCCCGCACAGCAGTCCCAAGGCCAGCACCGCCCCCCAGACGGGGGCGGTCCCCCGGGTCTGAGCCAGCAGGAGGCACCACACCGCCGCCAGGGCCAGACCGACACACAGAGAGAAATCGTCGTACCGGGGCTCCCCCAGCCAGTTCTCCGCCGCCCGCCACAGCTGAAGCAGGTGGAGAGGGACCAGGACCAGGGCGGGGATCTTCCACCGGCCTCCCCCCTTCCATACCAGCCACACCAGCAGAACGCTGATGATCAGGGCGGCCGCCGCTGGGAACACCACCGCCTCGGTCACGATCTGCCGCAGGTGCTCCAGGGCCAGGGACGCGTCCAGCCGCCGGTCGGCGTTGGTGCCGCTGCGATAGCCGGAGGCAGTGAACATGACCAGGGCGCCCAGCCAGCTCCCCAGCCACACCCCCATGGCCGCCCGCCGCCGGTCTGAGTGCCGGAACAGCAGGGCGCACAGGCACCCGCCCGCCGCCAGGAGGATGGTGGTGGTCTCCATAAAGAGACAGCCGCAGAAGGCCAGCGCCCCCGCCAGCAGGGCGGAGGGCGGCCGCCGCCGGGCAAAGAGCTCCAGCAGCACCAGGAGGATCACCATGGGCAGCAGGTAGTTTACCAGCCCCGCCCCCCAGGAGAAGGCCTCCTGCCAGATCCCCCTCGGGGCCAGAAGCACCAGGGCCAGGGCTATGGAAAATGCCTCTCCCCGACCCACCGGCCCCCGCCGTGCCCTCCGGGCCAGCAGGCACACCAGGGCCCACAGCGCCCCGCCCATCAGCAGCCCCCGGAGAATGGGGCCCACAACTGGGACGAAGTACAGCTTGCCCTGGAGCACCCCCAGCAGGTTCCCCAGGTAGCGGCCATTCTCCGGCACGCCCACGATCTCCGCCCCCGCCGTGGAGGGCCGGGTGAGCAGCCAGTCTCTCAGGGAGTCAAAGCTCCAGTATACAAAATAGCAGTCGTCGCACTCCGGGACGAACAGCAGCCCCAGCAGCGCCAGTCCAATCAGGGCCAGCGCTGCCGGGAGCCGTCCGCCCCGGAGGGTGTGGCTGGATCTCATGGGTCCTTCCCCCTAAAAAAGCGGCTCCCCTCCCGCAGCCGGGAGGGGGCCGTCCCGTATCGTACTGAATATTCAGCGCACAGTGGCAAAGCACTGGGTCCAGTAGTAGCCATAGTGTCCGCCCAGAGCCAGGCCCACGCCCAGCTCCTTACAGCCGCCCAGGATGTTGGCCCGGTGGCCCTCGGAGTTCATCCAGCTTTCCACCACTTCCTCCGGGGTGCGCTGGCCGGCGGCGATGTTCTCCGCAGCCATGGAGAAACTCAGGCCGTTGTCCCGCATCCGGTCAAAGGGAGACTTGCCGTCGGGATTGGTGTGGTCAAAGAAATTCCGGTCGATCATGTCCTGGCTGTGGGCCCGGGCGGTCTCGGCCAGGGTCTCGTTGTACACGAAGGGCTCCAGGCCGTTCTCCTCCCGGATCTGGTTCACCAGGTCGAATACCTCCTGCTCATAGGCGGCCACCGTGTCCGCGGACTCGCTTCCGGTATCCTCCGCCGGGGTCTCCTCCTCAACAGGGGTGGAACCTGCGGTGCCTCCGGCAGTGCCCTCATCCGGGGTCTCGGGCTTCTCCGGGGTTTCGGTCCCGGTCCCGGCGTCCTCCGCAGGGGTCTCGGGCTCCTCGGCAGGAGTTGTGTCCCCGGTGCCGCCGGCAGTCCCCTCATCCGGGGTCTCAGGCGTGGTCTCCACCTCGGTCCCCAGCAGCTTGCTCATCACCACGCAGGACTGGGCCCGGGTCATGGTGCTCTCGCCGCCGAAGTCCCCGTTGGCGTTGACGCCGGACAGGTAGCCCAGGGCGTACATGGCCACCACGGCGCTCTCATAGTCCTCTGGGATGGAGTCAAAATCTCCGATGGCGGCCTGGGCCGCCTCCCGCTGCTCATCGGTGGGCAGGGTCATCTTCTCGGCCACCGCGGTGTTGTTCATGGCCTGGGCCATGTCGTACCGGGTCATGGGGGCGGTCACCACATCGACGTCCCAACTCCCATCGGCATAGCTGAATCCGGCGGTGGTGTCGGTGAGATAGCCGGCCTCCCAGGCGGCATTCAGATAGGGCTCCCACCAGGCGGCCCCCTCCTCCGGGTCGGCCACTTCCTTCGGACAGAAGGCCTGGGTGAGCATCACGGCAAATTCCGCGGTGGACAGATTCCCGTCCGGATTGAAGCGGCCATTCCCCACACCGGTCACCACACCCTTCTGGGTCATGGCCTCCACATAGGGGTTGGCCCAGTGGTCCTGGGGCACATCGGTAAAGGCGGCTCCCGCCGCTCCGGCGGGCAGAATCATTGAGACAGACAGAGCCAGGGACAGTGCGCAGGCAGATAAGCGTTTCATAAATATCCTCCTTACGCCGCGTCAGGCGGCTGTTCTGAGAAAATCATACCACACCCGGCTGGAAAAGTACAGGGAAACCGGCTGGAAATCCGGTTTTTCCAGCCAATATCCGGCTGCTCTGCTTTTGCCCGCAAAAAAGGACCGCTGCGGCAGTGCAGCGGCCCTCTCAGGCTGTCGAAAAAGTCCAAGGGACTTTTCCGACAGCCTGAAAAAATGCCATTACTTTCCCGCCGTTCAACGGTGGAAAAGTCCTCGCTGCGCTCGCTGAACGCCTTGCCAAGCAAGGCATTCAGGGCATTTGATCCCACTCGAGGCGGGCTGCCGCCCCCTCGAGCTCCCCCGCCAATACTCGGGCGGATTCGTCTAAACAGAGGTTCTTCGACAAGCTGAGAGGGCCGCTGCGGCGGTGCAGCGGCCCTCTCATGGGCGGTTTACGGGGCAAAGCCAAACATGGGGTCAAATCCGGTGCCGTCAATAAAGTCCTGGGCGGCCTCCGGGTCGGCCAGGCTCTCGTCCAGGGGCAGGGTGAACAGGGCGTGGGCGCCTGCAAAATCCTCCCGGAAGGCGATGGCGCCGTCCTCCCCTATGGTGAACTGCTCCCGGGAGGGGATAGAGCTCCCCTCATAGAAGGCCAGGTACACCGTGTGGTCGGCAAAGGGGTTCAGGTCCAGGGTGTCCAGCAGATAGTAGTATACGCCGTCCTGGGCAAAGCCCGTCACCCCTCCCTCCAGGGTCCAGCTGTTCACCACCAGGGGGGAGTAGCCGGACACCAGCGGCGTGAGGGTGTGCCGGCTGAGGTCGAAGTTCTCCTGGGTGATGGCCTCGCCGTCGGTGCGCTGGACGCTCACCACCGCGTAGGTGTGGGACTGCTCCACGTCCTGTGTCCACTGGCTCAGCCCCGCCCCGGACACCAGACCGGAGAGGGTGATCTGATACCCCCCGCTCTCCACCGTCTCGTTGAGCAGCACCGCATCCTCACTCTCGAAGGCCTGGGCCAGCAGGGTGTTCCCGGTGTGCTCCGCCACCTGGGCGGGGGAGAGAAAATAGGCTGCGGCGGACACCGACACCACCAGCAGGGCGGCCACCGCCGCGAACACGGCGGGTTTTCTCAGATGCTTGATCTTCATGGATGTTTCCTCCTGTTCCATTGCCTGGGCGCGCTGGTGCAGCAGTGCCTGGGTGCGCGCCTGAAAATCCGGGGAAAAGGTCAGCTTGTCAAAGGCCTCCCGATAGGTTTTCCGGTCCATTACGCTTCCTCCTTCAACATCTGCCGCAGCCGCTCCCGGCCGCGGGCCAGGCGCGTGCCCACCGTGGGGGCGGGCAGGCCCAGCAGTTTTGAAATTTCCTGAATGGAATACCCCTCGTAGTAGTGCAGATGGATGACGCTGCTGTACTTCTGGGGCAGGGCCCGCACGGCGGCCAGCAGCCCGCCTCCCTCCTCCTCCCGGGCGGGGGAGTTCTCCATCGTCTCCAAGGGGACGTTCCGTTTCTCCGCCCGGCGACGAATGTCGCTGGCGCGGTGCAGGGTGGCGCGGATCAGCCAGGCCTTCTCGTGTCCGGCGTCCCGGAACACGGGCTTGGAGGTGAGCAGCAACAAGAAAACCTCCTGTACGGCGTCCTCCGCGTCCTGGGTAGAATCCAGGCGGGTGCAGGCCAGCCGCAGCAGCATGTCGCTGTACTCCTCCACGATCCGGCAGATGGTCTCCTGGGTACCAGCTGGAGCCATGATCCTCACTCCCTTCACTTCTAACACGGTTCACAGGGGCGGAATTTTTCAGGGGAAACAAATTTTTATTCTTTTGGGGAATTTCGCCGCCTGCCCGAAGGGGCGGATGGGGGCGATGATAGAGCGGTTTCGTTTGTCACGGAGAGTTTCGCCCTGCGGGGCGAGTGACTTTCTGGACGGCCAGAAAGTCACCAAAGAACCGCTAGGGGGTCGGCTCAGGATGGACACTTCGTGTCCATATTCGCCGCCCCCCTAGGACCCCCGTTACGGGGGTTACTCCTTAGAGCAGGCGGAATCCTTTCGGCGCGCAAAATCAGGAGTGCTTGGGTGCGGTCCCATCCGGCCCCACCGGGGGCCTGAGTATGTAAAATTTTTAACAACTGCGGTCCCACACCTGCGCCTGTCTTTTCTCATCTATCGCTCCCGGTCCGGTTTCCCCCGTAGGGGCGCACATTGTGCGCCCGCGGGCCGCCGAGGTCACCGGCCCCTACGGCGTTTACCGGACAGCTTTCTGTATTTTCGTAGGGGCGGGTCCCAGACCCGCCCGAAAGCCCCCCTTGTCAAAGGGGGGTGCCGCGAAGCGGCGGGGGGATTCCATTTCCCAAAGAGCTTCCTGCCGTGCCCGCAGCCCGTCCGTCCCCTCTGCCAAGGCCAGTATGCCCCAGGCGCACAAAATTGGCAATAAAATTCTTGACAAGCCGCAGGGAAGCGGATAAGATAGGAGAGTATATCGCAAGAATGCGCAGAAAAGGCCAAGTACCCGCCTCCAAGACGCACAGAGAGCCGCCGTTTGGTGCAAGGCGGACGGGAGGACGCGGGGAAGATCCCCTTGGAGCAGAGGGCTGAAACAGCAGTAGGCCCCTCCGGCCCGCCCCCGTTACCGGGCATACCTGAGTGGCCGGATCGCTGCGCCTTTCCGGCAAGAAGAGTGGTACCGCAGAGGTTTACGCCTTTGTCTCTTTGATGAGACAAAGGCGTTTTTGTTTTCATAAGGAGGGAACTCATCCACATGAACTGCCCCAAATGCGGAAAGCCCATGGAATCCGGCACCATGTACGCGGACAAGTACCCCTATTGGACACAGCAGAAAAATCTCCCCGTCTTTCGTACTCCCAAGGACAAAGTCATGCTGCGGCCGCTGGGCGATACCTCTTCCGGGAATTTTTCCTTCCCGTTTCATGACTATCCCGACACCATGCTCTGCCGCACCTGCGGGATTGTCTGTTTTCCCTATCAGCTGCCGTAGGGGCGGCCTGTGGCCGCCCGCTGGCGCGCACAGCGCACCCCTATGAATGGATACAAACAACAAATTGATTTCATAAATGGAGGAACACGACCCATGGACTACAACAAGACCATCAACCTGCCGAAGACCGACTTCCCCATGCGGGCCGGTCTGCCCAAGCGGGAGCCCGACATGCTCCAGCACTGGAACGACCTGGACCTGTACAACGAGCTGCTCAAGAAGAACGAGGGCAAGCCTCTGTTCTCCCTCCACGACGGCCCTCCCTTCTCCAACGGCGGACTGCACATGGGCCACGCCCTGAACAAGTCCATCAAGGACTTTATCACCCGGTCCTACGCCATGCGGGGCTACTACACCCCCTATATCCCCGGCTGGGACAACCACGGCATGCCCATCGAGAGCGCCATCATCAAGGAGCAGAAGCTCAACCGCAAGAACATGTCCGTGGCCGAGTTCCGCTCCGCCTGCCACGACTACGCTCAGAAGTATATCGACATCCAGATGGACGGCTTCAAGCGCATGGGCGTACTGGGGGACTGGGAGCATCCCTACAAGACCATGGACCCGGGCTTTGAGGCCGAGGAGGTCAAGGTCTTTGGGGCCATGTACAAGAAGGGCTATATCTACAAGGGTTTGAAACCCGTGTACTGGTGCCCCCACGACGAGACCGCCCTGGCCGAGGCCGAGATCGAGTACCAGGACGACCCCTGTACCACCGTGTACGTGAAGTTCCCGGTGAAGGACGACCTGGGCAAGCTCTCCCAGTACGGCGACCTGTCCAAGACCTACTTCCTCATCTGGACCACCACCATCTGGACCCTGCCCGGCAACATGGCCATCGCCGTCCACCCCCGGGAGAGCTACGTGCTGGTGAAGGCGGACAACGGCGAGCAGTATATCCTGGCCGAGGCGCTGACCGAGAAGGTGATGAAGGCCGGCGGCATCGAGCACTATGAGATCGCCGCCCGCTTCGCGGGCTCTGACTTTGAGTATATGAAGGCCCGCCACCCCTTCCTGGACAAGGACTCCCTGCTGTGCTGCGCCGAGTACGTCACCATGGACTCCGGTACCGGCTGCGTCCACACCGCCCCCGGCTTCGGCGCCGACGACTACGAGACCTGCAAGCGCTACAAGGTGGAGCTGGTGGTCCCCGTGGACGACCAGGGCCGCCACACCGACTACGCCGGCAAGTACGCCGGCATGAAGACCGACGAAAGTAACCCCGTCATCCTCAACGACATGAAGGAGAGCGGCATGCTCTTTGCCAGCGAGGACATCGTCCACTCCTACCCCCACTGCTGGCGCTGCAAGAAGCCCATCATTTTCCGGGCCACCCCCCAGTGGTTCTGCTCCGTGGACTCCTTCAAGGACGAGGCCTGCGCCGCCTGCGACGACGTGCGCTGGGTGCCCGGCTGGGGCATCGACCGGATGAAGTCCATGATCCGGGAGCGGGCCGACTGGTGCATCAGCCGCCAGCGCCGCTGGGGCCTGCCCATCCCCGTGTTCTACTGCGCCGATTGCGGCAAGCCCGTCTGCACCGACGAGACCATTGAGGCGGTGAGCAAGCTCTTCGCCGAGAAGGGCTCCAACGCCTGGTATGAGATGGACGCGGCGGACATCCTCCCCAAGGACTTCGCCTGCCCCCACTGCTCCTCCAAGAGCGGCTTCACCAAGGAGGAGGACACCCTGGACGGCTGGTTCGACTCCGGCTCCACCCACTTCGCCTCCATGCAGAAGGACCAGGGCTTCTGGCCCGCCACCGTGTATATGGAGGGCCTGGACCAGTACCGCGGCTGGTTCCAGTCCTCCCTGCTCACCGCCGTGGGCGCCCTGGGCAAGGGCGCGCCCTTCAAGGAGTGCATCACCCACGGCTGGACCGTGGACGGCGAGGGCAAGGCCATGCACAAGTCCCTGGGCAACGGCGTGGACCCCGCCGACATCTTCAAGAAGTACGGCGCCGACATGATCCGCCTGTGGGCCGGCTCCGCCGACTACCACGTGGACGTGCGTTGCTCCGACAACATCTTCAAGCAGCTCTCCCAGAACTACCTGAAGTTCCGCAACACCGCCCGGTACTGCCTGGGCAACCTGGACGGCTTTGACCCCAACCATCTGGTGGCCCCCCAGGACATGCTGGAGCTGGACCGCTGGGCGGTGACCAAGCTCAACGAGCTCACCGAGAAGTGCTTCGCCGCCTATGACAACTACGAGTTCCACGTGGTGAGCCACGCCATCAACGACTTCTGCGTGGTGGAGCTGTCCTCCTTCTACCTGGACATCATCAAGGACCGCCTGTACTGCGAGGGCGCGGACAGCCTGGAGCGCCGCAGCGCCCAGACCGCCCTGTGGCTCATCCTGGACACCATCGCCAAGCTGTTCGCCCCCATCCTGGCCTTCACCTGTGACGAGATCTGGCTGGCCATGCCCCACCAGGAGGGCGAGGACACCCGCAACGTGGTCCTCAACGAGATGAACCAGCCCTTTGCCGCCTACGCCCTGTCCGAAGCGGACATGGCCAAGTGGGACAAGATCGTCTCCGTCCGGGACGCCATCAACGCCGCCCTGGAGGCCGCCCGGAACGAGAAGAAGATCGGCAAGAGCCTGGAGGCCAAGGTGTCCCTCACCGTCCCGGCGGAGGACGCCTTCCTGGCCGAGATGAACCAGGAGAAGCTGGCCGACCTGTTCATCGTCTCCCAGGTCCAGGTGACCGTGGGCGGCGAGCTGTCCGTCTCCGTGGCCGAGGCCGCCGGCGAGAAGTGCGAGCGCTGCTGGAAGCACCACATCAAGGTGGGCTCCGACACCGAGCACCCCACCCTGTGCCCCCGCTGCGCCAAAGTCATCCGCACCATCCAGCTGTAAGCTCTCTGTCCTCCAAAATTTTTCCGGCGTCCTCCCGTTTTGGGAGGACGCCGCAGGCTGTCAAAAAAGTCCAAGGACTTTTCTGACAGCCTGAAAAATGCCAATACTTTCCCACCGCTGCGCGGCGGAAAAGTCCTCGCTGCGCTCGCTGAACGCCTTGCCAAGCAAGGCATTCAGGGCATTCGATCCCACTCGAGGCGGGCTGCCGCCCCCTCGAGCTCCCCCGCCAACACTCGGGCGGATTTGTCTGAACAGAGGTTTTTCGACATACTGAGGCGTCCTCCCGTTTTGGGAGGGCGCCTGTTTTTCTGGCGAAAAAACTCCGAAAAAAACCCTCTGCGCTCGGCTGAGTCCGTCAGGTTGCCACTTGCAAACCTACCGCCTTTCCGGTAAAATGGAGCGGAATGGAGCACTTGACACATTCGGATCGGAGCATCGTCTGCTATGAATCACACCAAAGAATCCCAAGCCCGCACTCTCCAGGAGCTCTCTCCCGGGGAGAGCGGCATGATTGTATCCGTGGGCAACCAGTCGGGCGCGGTGAAGCGGCGGCTGGTGGACATGGGTCTGACCCCGGGAACAGTGGTGAAGGTCACCAAAATCGCCCCCCTGGGGGACCCGCTGGAGGTCTCCCTCCGGGGCTATGAGCTCTCTCTGCGGAAGGAGGACGCGGGCCAGATCCAGATCGGCCCGGTCCAGGCCAAGCCGCAGGCGGCCTCCAAGCCCGGCGCCCCGGACCCGGAGCGTGACCGCCGCCAGCTCCGGGATCACGTCCACGAGCTGGAGCACCACGAGAAGCCCTATGACCACAACGCCCACGACACCCGCACCATGAAGGTGGCCCTGGCGGGCAACCCCAACTGCGGCAAGACCACCCTGTTCAACGCCCTCACCGGCTCCAACCAGTACGTGGGCAACTGGCCCGGCGTCACCGTGGAGAAGAAGGAGGGCACCGCCCACCTGGGGGACCGGTCCATCACGGTGGTGGACCTGCCGGGCATCTACTCCCTGTCCCCCTACTCCATGGAGGAGATCGTGGCCCGGGACTTTATCATCGGGGAGGGCCCCGACGCGGTCATCGACATTGTGGACGCCACCAATCTGGAGCGCAACCTGTACTTAACCGTCCAGCTGCTGGAGCTGGAGCGGCCCCTGGTGCTGGCCCTGAACTTCATGGACGAGGTAAAGGCCCGAGGGGATCAGATCGACGTGGAGCGCCTGTCCAAGGAGCTGGGGGTCCCGGTGGTCCCCATCACCGCCAAGACCGGCGAGGGACTGGACGAACTTCTCCAGGTGGCCCACCGGCAGATGCACCTGGGAGTCACCTATGAGCCCGACGACCTGTACGACGACTTCACCCACGACATCCACCACCGTATGGGCGAGCTCATCCACGACTACGCCTACGCCGCCAACCTGCCCGCCCATTGGGCCTCCATCAAGCTGCTGGAGGGGGACGGCATTGTGGCCAAGGCTCTGAACCTCCCCGCCGACGTGCAGAACAAGCTGGATGCCATCATCGCCGAGTACGAGGCCTCCAGCGCCCTGGGGGACCGGGAGACCCTGGTGGCCGACAGCCGCTACCGCTATATTGAGCGGGTGGTCCACGCCTCGGTGGTGAAGGGCAAGGGCTCGGAGGGCCCCACCCTCACCGAGAAGATCGATCGGATCGTCACCGGCAAGTACACCGCCCTCCCTCTGTTTCTGTGCGCTATGCTGGTGATGTTCGTCATCACCTTCGGCCCCTTTGGCTCCTGGCTCCAGGACGGGGTGAGTGCCCTCATCGACCTGTTCTCCGGCTGGCTGGAGGGCGCCCTCACCGCCGCCGGAGCCCCCGCCGTGGTCATCAGCCTGGTGTGTGACGGCATCATCTCCGGCGTGGGCGGCGTGCTGTCCTTCCTGCCCCAGATCGCCCTGCTGTTCTTCTTCCTGTCCTTCCTGGAGGACTCGGGCTACATGTCCCGGGCGGCCTTCATCATGGACCGGCTTTTAAGGCGCTTCGGCCTCTCCGGCAAAGCCTTTATTCCCATGCTCATGGGCTTCGGCTGCTCGGTGCCCGCCATCATGGGGGCCCGCACCATGGAGAATGAGAAGGACCGGCGCATGACCATCCTCCTCATCCCCTTCATGTCCTGCTCCGCCAAGCTGCCGGTGTACGGCCTGCTGTCCGCCGCCTTCTTCGGCCCCTGGGCTGGGCTGGTGGTGTTCGGGCTGTACGTCATCGGCATGGTGGTGGGCATCCTGTCCGGCATTCTCTTCAAGCACACCCTGTTCGCCGGGGAGCCCGCCCCCTTTGTGCTGGAGCTGCCCCCCTACCGCTTCCCCTCCATGGAGAACATCGCCACCCACGTGTGGCAGAAGGTGAAGGGCTTCCTGGTGAAGGCGGGCACTCTGATTTTGGCCATGTCCATTGTGCTGTGGCTGCTCCAGTCCTTTGACTTCTCCCTGCACATGGTGGACGATGCGGCCAACTCCATGCTGGGCACCCTGGGCGCCCTCATCGCCCCCGTCTTCGCCCCCCTGGGCTTCGGCTTCTGGCAGGCGGCGGTGGCCCTGCTCACCGGCTTTATCGCCAAGGAGATGGTGGTGTCCTCCCTGTCTATGTTCTACGGCTTCTCCCTCACCGCCGCCGGTACGGCGGTGGCGGCGGCCATGACGGGGTTCACCCCCCTTTCCGCCTTCTCCATGCTGGTGTTCATCCTGCTGTATGTCCCCTGCGTGGCGGCCACCTCCACCATGGCCAAGGAGCTGGGCAGCGCCAAGTGGACCGTCTTCTCCGTGTGCTGGCAGATCGGCGTGGCCTACGTGGTCTCCCTGCTGGTGCACACGGTGGGACTGGCCCTTGGATTCGTATAAATTTGTGAAAACCTCATAAACACCCCAAGGAGCGCCGGGACCCTTTCGTCCCAGGCGCTCCTTGTTCTTTTTCCCGCCTTCCGCTATAATGGGGACGGCCTTCTTCTATTTTCCGCAACAAGCCGTCTTTTTACATTTCATTCTGCATTCTGTATTCTGCATTCTGCATTTTCATTCGGGGTGTTTTTATGAACAAAATCGACCTGATCGCTCTGGACCTAGACGGTACCCTGCTGGACCCGTCGGGCCGGGTCACCCAGGCCTCCAAGGACGCCATCGCCCAGGCTCGGGCCGCCGGCGTAGAGGTGTTTCTGGCCACCGGCCGGGCCGCCCCTGAGGCCGCCTATTTCGCCCAGGAGGCTGGCTGCGGCGTGCTGGCCGCCGCCCTGGGGGGCGCGGTCATGTGCGACACCCGCACCGGCGCCCACCTCCGCCGGTGGGACCTCCCCCGGGAGACCGGCCGCCGGGCTCTGGAGCTGTGCCTGAACCGGGAGATCGTCCTGATGATCTTCGCGGGTGAGGCCATCGTGCTGGACCCCTACTCCAAAAAGCTGCTGATGAAGCACTACCCCTTCCCCTGTTTTCACGACAACGCCGTGGTGACAGAGGACCCCATTGCCTATCTGGAGGAGCACGACCTCCCCCTGACCAAGCTCCACGGGGACGGGGACCCGGCCAGCTACCCCCTCAAAGAGCTCGCCGCCCTGGAGGGGGTGTCCCTCACCGCCTCCAGCGACCGGGACTTTGAGCTGGTCCCCGCCAAGGTGGGCAAGGGCCGCACCCTGGCCCTCATGTCCCTCCTGCAGGGGGTGCCCCTGGAGCGGTGCGCCGCCGTGGGAGACAGCCCCAACGACCTGTCCATGCTGGAGGTGGTGGGGACCCCCATCGCCATGGGCAACGCCAATTCCCAGGTGAAGGCGGCCGCCCGGTATGTGGCGGCGGACAACGGGCATGACGGCGTGGCCGAGGCCATCCGGTGGTGTTTAGAGCAAAACACGTAATGTTGAAACATTGATCAAGAAAGAGAGCAGGCGGAGATGCCCAGATATTTCTGGCATCTCCGCCTTTATTCTTCTACCTTTACAATTTTCATGGCCGCATCCAGCAGAAGGTTGATCAACTCATTGCGCGACCTATTTGTCTGTGATGAAAGCTCATCCAAACGCTCGAGCATTTCTTCCTTCATTCGCACCGATACAACTTTATAACCATCGTCGCCTCTGCGGGCGGCTTTCTTCGTAATTTTGATTTCTTTTTCCATGCTGCCACCTCGTTTGTAGTTTTAGTTTACCTTGACAGCATTAGTTTTTATATACTATAATATTATAGTGTAAAATATACTACAAATTTTAGTGTATGTGGAGCGGTGGCAAAATGAAAAAGTTACTGGCATTTGTACTTTCAGCAGCGCTCATGCTGCCCCTGGCGGCTTGCGGTGGCGGAAGCAATCATTCTGACACATCCGCGGCAACAATTAAAACAAATGAAGGCGATACAGTTACAATGACGGCCGAAGAGTTGATTGATGCTTATGATTCCAATGAGGCAAGTTTCAATAAGCTATATCAATATGCGGAAATCCAGTTCACTGGTACAATCAGCAATATCAAAGTAGACACCAGCGTAATCGTTGAACCTGGCAGTGTTTTGTCGAGCCAGCAGAAAATTGTCTTTGAAGAGGGCTGGTGTTTGGTCCTGAGCGAAGATAATTCCACTTATGATTTAGCTGATTTCAATGTTGGTGATGTTGTCAACGTCACCAGCAGCATAGTCGGTGCACCATTTGATACAGAATTTTTGCAGACTGTAAGCGATGGTAACAGAGTAGTTTGGCTTGTAGGGGATGATGTTCAACTTAAAGAGTTCGTTCGCAATGATGTTGTTCTCTATAACTGTGGTATAGAAACTGTTATAGAACCAGTTGAGGAGTGAAAGCAAACAGAGGGCGGTATACCAACAGTACCGTCCTCTGTTCATATTTATTATTATGATTATGCTGTTTTAGGACCACCTTTTATACGGGACACTTTTTCTTGATTTAGAACACGGCCAACTGGCGACGGGACACCCTTGGGACACCATGCGCACAAAAAGAGAGGGAACAGGTCTCCCCATTCCCTCTCGAAAAGTGCTTGTTTCTGCGGTTTCAATTAGCCGAAGTAGCGCTTCAGCAGGCCCTCGAAAGCCTTGCCGTGCCGGGCCTCGTCGCGCGCCATTTCATGCACGGTGTCGTGGATGGCGTCCAGGTTCAGCTCCTTGGCCTTCTTGGCCAGCTCGAACTTGCCGGCGGTGGCGCCGTTCTCGGCGTCGACGCGCATCTCCAGGTTCTTCTTGGTGGAATCGGTCAGCACCTCGCCCAGCAGCTCGGCGAACTTAGCGGCGTGCTCGGCCTCCTCATAGGCGGCCTTCTCCCAGTACAGGCCGATCTCGGGGTAGCCCTCGCGGTGGGCCACACGGGCCATGGCCAGGTACATGCCCACCTCGGAGCACTCGCCCTGGAAGTTCTCACGCAGGCCCTGGAGAATCTCCTCGGGAGCGCCCTGAGCCACGCCTACCACGTGCTCAGCGGCCCAGCTCTTCTCGCCGGCCTGCTCCACGAACTTCTCCTTGGGGGCCTTGCAGATGGGGCAGAAATCGGGCGCGGTCTCGCCCTCGTGTACGTAACCACAGACGGAACAAACAAACTTCTTCATGCTAATACGTCCTCCTCATGTTTTTCTGCTTGCATGCAAGCTTGGCATTTGCCGTAAAAGGTGAGTTCGTGGCGGTCCACCTCGAACCCATATTGCTCCCTGACCGCGCGGTTCAAATTGGCATCCATCGAAATCCCGTGGAGATCGATGACCGCGCCGCAGGTGTTGCAAACAAAGTGACTGTGCGGGGTGGTAACGGCGTCAAACCGCTCCTGTCCATGGACGACGCCTACGCTTTGAATGGTCCCCTGACGCTGAAAGAAAAGCAGGTTCCGGTACACGGTTCCCAGACTCAGGTCCGGGTGGGCCGGCTTCAAGGCTTGGTAAATCCATTCAGCGGAGGGGTGCGCGTCCGAACTGCGGATGACGTCCAAAATGGCTTCCCGCTTCTTGCTGTATCGAGTTGCGCGCTCCACGTTCCGCCCTCCTAACAATAGTAATTCTTGTTTGCAAGAAGATACTATCATACTCCGCCCCGTTTGTAAAGAGGGAATTTCAAAAAATTTTCGCCGGGGCATCAAAACGCGGACCTCCCCAGTCAACGGAGAAGGTCCGCGTGTTTTAGAGCAGCAGTTTTTTTAGGACGGGGATGCGGGATACCGCCTGGGAGAAGGCCAGGGAGATCCCAAAGGTCAGGCCCAGCCGGACGGCCAGATACTCCAGACCAGTCAGGCCGCCCCCCACCTGCCTGGTCACCAGGTCCAGCACCAGGGGGTGGACCCAGTAGATCCCGAAGGCCCGCCGGGACAGCCAGGTGAGGGGGCGGGCGAGGGACCGCAGGACCTCCTCCCGTTTCTCCCAAAGGGTGCGGACCCACACAAACAGAGCGCAGGCCGTCAGGTAGTGGAAGATGGTGTCCCCTCCGCTGAACGGGAGGGGGATCTCCTGGGGGGAGGCGGAGAGCAGATTGACCGCCGTACACACCAGATAGCCCGCCGCCCCCCCAGATAGAGGAAAACCCGCTGCTGCCCGCTCAGGGTCCACCGCCCCAGCCCATACCCCAGCAGGAAATAGGCCGCCTGCCCCGGCATCAGCATGTCCAACGGGACCACGGACCAGGAGACCATCTGGCTCACCAGGGGCAGTACGGAGGCGGGCAGCAGGATAATCCCCGCCAGGGCCGCCAACTGGCGGGGCGTACAGCCGTCCACCATTCGCTTGAGAAAGGGGCACAGGAGGTAGAGGCCCAGCAGGACATATATGTACCACATGTGATAGCCGGTCCCCCGGTTAAATGCCTTCTGGAGCAGCGCCAGGAGCCCCGTGTCCGTGTGGAACTGCCAGGCGTTGGTCCAGTGATAAATCACATTCCAAACCGCCAGCGGCACCAGGAGCCTGGGCAGCTTTTTCCGGTAAAAGGCCGCCGGTTCCGCCGTCTCCGGTTTGCCCAGCAGCAGGCACCCGCTGATCATAAAAAACAGGGGCACCCCCAGGCGGACCGCCCCGTCCAGGAACATGCAGAGATACCAGGAGGGGCGGCCGTAGCAGGCCGTGTTCACAACCACCGGCGCGTCGTTGTGCAGCAGCACCACCAGGAAGATGGCCAGACATCTCAGCGCGTCTAAATATGGGATGCGCTCTCTCATAGCCCCTCCTCTCCCTGTGTGCAGAACTCCGCTTCGTTATCTCAAAAGACCTCGGAGGGCGGAAAACTGCAACCTGCCTCTCCCCTCCTCCCTTAAAAACGTCCCAAACCGCGGATTTGCTGCTCTTTCCAGCGTTCCGCCCCCAAATTGATTGACAAGCCCTCTCCAGTCCGTTACAATGGGGAGGACAAAGCGCCCAAGGGTGCCCGGGGCCTCCCCCTGCGGAGGGGCCGGCCGGGAGAATAGGGAAGCGGGTGAGAAGCCCGCGCGGGACCGCCGCCGTAAGGGGGAGTCCGGCGTTCAGCATGCCACTGCGGGTACACGCGGGAAGGCGGACGCGGGACGGGGAACCCAAGCCGGAAGACCTGCCCTGGGAAGAATCTCTGTCCCTGGAGGGACAGGACCCGCGCCCGGACGGACCAAACGGCAGCGCGGAGATCAGCCCATCATATCAGCCGCCCCGCATTCGGAACGGCTGTGTTGTTCTGCGCCCCTCCAGTGTTTCACTGGAGGGGCGTTTTATCATATATACCCATACTTTTTACAGAAAGAAGTGAATCGATATGAAAAAATTTTTATCTCTCTCCCTGACTCTTCTTCTGACATGGAACCTGGCCGCCTGCGGCACTCCTGCGGCCTCCTCCGCCCCCTCGGACGCCTCTCAGAACACCGCGGCCTCCGCAGACTCCAGCGCGTTTCCTTTCACTCTGACCACCAAAGACGGGGCAGAGGTCACATTCACGCACGTCCCTGAGCGCGTCATCGCCGCCAACGCCAATGCCGGCGACCAGCTCATGGCTCTGGGGCTGGGGGACAAGATCATCGCCACCGCCTATACCAACTCCGACATCAATCCCCAGTGGGACGCGGCGTATAAGGAAATTCCCCAGGCCGCGGAGACCTACATCTCTCTGGAGACCATCCTGGACCTGGAGCCCGACTTCGTCTATGGCCGCTCCAGCTCCTTCACCGAGAAATACAATACAGAGCACGACACCCTCTCCCAGTACGGCATCATGTCCCTGTCCTCCATCGAAGGGTATACCGTGGGGGCCGACGTAGACGTGGTGTATCAGGACTTCTACAACCTGGGCCGCATCTTCCAGGTGGAGGACAAGGCCGAGGAAATCGTCAGCGCCATGAAAGCTCAAATCGCCGCCGTGGAGGAGGCTGTGGCCGGCCAGGAAGCCACCCCGGTTTTCGTCTTTGACATGGCCCAGGAGGAGGGCGCCTACACCTGCGGCAACAACTTCACCTCCAAGCTCATCGAGCACGCAGGGGGCACGAATATCTTCCGGGACCTGGACACCACATGGGCCACGGTAAGCTGGGAGACGGTGGTGGAACGCGCCCCCGAGGTCATCGTAATCAACGACTATGGGGACACCTCCCTGGAGGAGAAAATCGCCCAGCTGAAGGAGAATCCCGCCTTAGCCACGGTGCCCGCCATTCAGAACGACCGCATCATCTCCGTCAAGCTGTGCGAGGTATTTGCAAGCTCGATGACCGGGAGCACAGTGGAGAAGTTTGCCCAGGCCTTCCACCCCGACTGTTTTGCCTGACAGCGTATGAAACAGTTTTGCAGACTGGTAAAGGCCCACACGTTTCTGAGCTGTCTGGTGCTGGCGGCGGTCCTTCTGGTCTCCGTGGTCGCCGGCATCGGCTTTGGTCCGGTCTCCATCCCCTTCTCCCAGGTGTGGCAGGTGATGCTCCACCGGCTTGGCGGCCTGCTCACCGGCTCCGTCCTGCCGCTGGAGGGGGTGCGGGAGAGCACCCAAAACATCGTCTGGTTTCTGCGGGCGCCCCGGGTGCTGCTGGGCGGGCTGGTGGGGGCAGCCCTCACGCTCTCCGGCGTCGGGATGCAGGCCTTTACCAAAAATCCTCTGGCGGAGCCCTATATTTTAGGCATCTCCTCCGGGGCCTCCCTGGGGGCGGTGCTGGCCATGCTGATGGGGGTGTCTCTGCCCGTGCTGGGCCGCCTGTCGGTGACCGCCGGGGCCTTCGCCGGGGCGCTGGTCTCCATCCTTCTGGTCTATCTGCTCGCCCGCACCCGCGGCGCAGTGACCCCAATCCGGCTGATTCTGGTGGGGGTGGCGGTATCCGCCATGTTCCAGGCCTTTACCAATTACATCGTCTATACCGCCCCCAATGATGCCGCCGTCCGAGAGGCCACCTTCTGGATGCTGGGGGGGCTGGGCAGTGCGGAATGGGCGGACGTGCCCCCCCTGCTCCTCCTGGTCCCACCGGCCTTTCTCCTGATGATGGCCCTTGCCAAGCCCCTGAACGCCATGATGATGGGGGACAGCTCCGCCGTCACCCTGGGGGTCAACCTGACGGCGGTGCGCAACATGCTCATCACCGTTACGGCCCTGCTCACCGCCGCTTCGGTGGCGGTGAGCGGCTGCATCGGTTTTGTGGGCCTGGTGATTCCCCACCTGGTCCGCTCCGTCGTTGGCCCGGACCACCGGAAGCTCATTCCCCTGTCCACCCTGTTCGGGGCCATCTTTCTCATCTGGGTCGATGTGGGGGCCCGGATGATCCATCCCCCAGCTGAGATCCCTGTGGGCATTTTGACCGCGTTCCTGGGCGCACCCCTGTTTTTGTGGATGATCAAGGTGCGCCGCTACGAATTTCAATAGGGGGTGCGGCATGATCGAGACAAAACAGGTCCGCTACCGTGTACGCGGCCGGGAAATCCTGCGCGGCATTGACTTTCACGTGGAGAAAGGGGAGTTTGTGGGCCTCATTGGTCCCAACGGAAGCGGCAAGTCCACCTTTCTCAAAAATATTTACAAGGTGCTTCACCCCCAGTCCGGGGATATCTCTCTCATGGGCGAGGACCTTCTGGCGATGAGCAACCGGGAGATGGCCCAGCGTCTGGCGGTCATGGCGCAGGAGCAAGAGGCCGCCTTCGACTTCACCGTGGAGGAGGTGGTGATGATGGGGCGGCAGGCCCGCAAGCGCCTTCTGGAGACCGAAAGCCAGGAGGACCGGGCGCTGGTAACCCAGGTCCTGGAGCGCACACAGCTCACCCCGCTGCGTGAACAGGGGTTTTCCACCCTGTCCGGCGGCGAGAAGCAGCGCGTCCTCATGGCCAGGGCGCTGGCCCAGCAGACCCCGATTCTGATCCTGGACGAGCCCACCAACCACCTGGATATCAAATATCAGCTTCAGCTCATGGAGCTGCTGCGCCAGAGCGGGCGCACCGTAGTGGCGGCCATCCACGACCTGAATCTGGCCGCCGCCTACTGCCACCGGCTGTACGCCCTGAAAAACGGGGTAATCGTGGGGGAAGGAACTCCCCGGGAGCTGCTCACCCCCGCTTTTCTCCGGGAAGTCTATGAAGTGGAGGCGGAGGTCCTCACAGGCCGTGATGGTGCCCTGCGCGTTTTCTTCTGCTCCCAAGGGGAGGGAGCGTGCGGAAGCGGCCAGGCCACGCCCAAAAATTCGGTATGACAGTGGGAATTTTAGATGGACTTCCCCCAAACCTATGGTATACTGGATCGGGAAACAACTGGGGCTCTCACCCCTCCCCCGGTCAAGAGAGGAGTTGGAACAGAGATGGAAGAGAAACGCGCCCTGCTGACCGTCAGCTTCGGCACCGCCGCCGAGGAGGCCCGACGTGAGGAGATCGGCGGCGTGGAGGAGGCCCTCCGCCACCGTGTACCGGAGCTGCCCTTCGCCCGGGCCTACACCAGCCCCACCATCCGGAGGATTCTGGCCCAGCGGGGAACTGCCGTCCCCAGTCTGGAGGAGGCCCTGGAGGAGCAGCTGTCCGCCGGAGCGGAGCAGCTCTATCTCCTGCCCACCCACCTGCTGCCCGGCTATGAGTACGACGCCATCGCGGCCACGGCCGAACAGTTCCGCCCCCGGTTCCGGGACCTGCGGCTGGCCCCGCCCCTGATGGGGGACACGGACATGGTCCGGGCCCTGGCCGGGGTGCTCATGGAGCGCTGGAGAAGGCTCCTGGGGCAGGCGGTGGTGCTGGTGGGCCACGGCACCGCCCACCCGGGGAATCTGGTCTACCCCGCCCTCCAGGGGGCCCTCAGCCTGGCGGGCCGGGGGGACATCCTGGTGGGCACCGTGGAGGGCTGGCCCGGACTGGAGGAGCTGCTGCCGGTGCTGGAGCGCCAGGGGGCGGAGCGGGTAATTCTGGCCCCCCTCCTGCTCACCGCCGGCACCCACGCCCGGGAGGACATCGCCGGCCCCGGCCCGGAGAGCTGGAAGAGCCGCCTGGAGGCGGTGGGCCTGACCGTCCACCCCGTTCTGGAGGGGCTGGGGCGGCTGCCCCAGGTCCAGGGGCTGTATGTACGGCGGCTGGAGCAGCTGCTGGAGGAGTAAACATTCTCACAGGGGGATTTCGCCGCCTGCGGGCGGCGAGTGACTTTGCCCACGGCGGCAAAGTCACCAAAACGCCGCCGGGGTTCGCTCCGAGGAGCACCGTTCCGGTGCTCCAAGTCGCTGCACCCCGGACCCCATTACGGGGGACGCGTACCTGAAAATATTGCAACAGTTCCGGCGCGCAAAATTTGAGTGGCAATCTAAATTCCCGCCGGGCTACTTCGTCGTCGCGGATTTCGTATCCCTCGCTTCGCCCGGACCGGGCAAAGCTCGTTCACTCCATCGCTCCTCCTCTCCAGCGCAAACCCGCTACGCTGGGCTTGGCGTTGGGGGCCGCCTTCGGCGGCCTGTTGGACGGAAAATTTCGAATGGTGCGGTTCCACAACTGCGCCTGGGTTTGCCGAACCAACGCTCCCGGTCCGTTTTCGCCGTAGGGGCGGCACATCTGGGCCGCCCGGGAACGGCCCGATGGGGGCATCGGGCCCTACAAAAGATCAAACGCACCTTCGGATATGTCGTAGGGGCGGGTGCCCTCACCCGCCCGCCGTCCCCGGTGGCGCTTTGCCTACTTTTCTGCCGATGCGGCGAACCTCCCCATTAAGAAAAAAGGAGCCCTCTATGTCTTTCGACCACTACATCCAATCCGGCGGCAAGCGCCTGCGCTGCGGCTACACCACCGGCACCTGCGCCGCTCTGGCCGCCCAGGGGGCGGCCCGCCTGCTCCTCACGGGACAGGTCCCGGAGCGGGTCTCCCTGCGCACCCCAAGGGGCTGGGTGGTGGAGGTCCCGGTGGAGGACCCCCGCCTGGAGGGCGGCACGGCGTTCTGCTCGGTGACCAAGGACGGCGGGGACGACATAGACGCCACCCACGGCCTTCCCATCACCGCCGCGGTCACCCGCCAGCCCGGGGAGGAGATTACCCTCCGGGGGGGCGAGGGGGTGGGCCGGGTGACCAAACCCGGCCTGGACCAGCCGGTGGGCGAGTGGGCCATCAACTCGGTGCCCCGGCGGATGATATATGAGGCGGTGGACTCGGTGCGGAAAGCTCTGGACGAGCCGGGCGGGCTTCTCGTCACCATCTCGGTCCCCGGGGGGCGGGAGGCCGCCCGAAAGACCTTCAACCCCCACCTGGGGGTGGAGGGGGGCATCTCTATTCTGGGCACCTCGGGCATTGTGGAGCCCATGAGCGTCCAGGCCCTGGTGGACACCATGGCCCTGGAGCTGCGCCAGGCCGCCGGCGGCGGGGCGCGCCGCCTGGTCCTCACCCCGGGCAACTATGGGATGGACTTTTTGAAAAGCGGCACGTTAGACTTGCCCGGCCAGGTCCCGGTGGTCCGGTGCTCCAACTTTGTGGGGGAGGCCCTGGACAGCGCCCGCTTGGAGGGATTTCACGAAATCCTTCTGGTGGGCCACATCGGAAAGTTTGTCAAGCTGGCGGGTGGAATCTTCAACACCCACTCCCGCTGGGCGGACGGGCGCACGGAGATTTTCTGCGCCCACGCCGCCCTGTGCGGGGCGGACCGGGAGACCGCCCAGGCCCTCATGGACAGCGCCACTACTGACCGCTGTCTGGAAATTTTAGCGGAAAAACAGCTGCGGGAGCCGGTGCTGGCCTCCCTCCTCTCCGCCATCCAGCGCCATCTGGACCGGCGGGCGGGGGAGGATTTGCAGACCGGCGCAGTGCTGTTCAGCAATCAATACGGCCTGCTGGGAATGACCCGGGGGGCGAAGGAGATTTTGGATACATGGAACACAGCAAAAAACATCTAGGAACCTTTTACGGCGTGGGGGTGGGGCCCGGCGACCCGGAGCTGCTGACCTTGAAGGCGGTGCGGGTGCTGGAGGCCTGCCCCGTGCTGGCCGCCCCCCAGACCGCCTCCGGGGAGATGACCGCCCTGAGCATCGCCCGGCAGGCGGCGGACCTGGAGGGCAAGACGCTTCTCCCTCTCTACTTCGCCATGTCCCGGGACAGGGCCAAACAGCAGGAGGCCCACCGGGCCGCCGCGGATGCGGTCCGCCCCTATCTGGAGGCGGGCCAGGACGTGGCCATGGCCATTCTGGGGGACGTGTCCATCTTCTCCACCTACTGCTATCTGATGGACATTCTAAAAGCGGAGGGCTTCCCCTGTGTCATGGTCCCCGGCGTGCCCAGCTTCTGCGCCGTGGCCGCCCGGCTGGGCCGGAGCCTCACCGAGGCCAACACCCCCCTGCACATCCTTCCCGGCGGGGGCGAGGGCCCGGGGGAGACCCTGGACCTCCCCGGGAGCAAAATTTTGATGAAGTCCGGCAAGAACTACCCCCGGCTTTTGGAGGAGCTTGAGCGGAGAGACTGGCTGGACCGGGCGGGGATGGTAGAGAACTGCGGCCTGCCCGGAGAGCGGGTGTTCTCCTCTTTGAAAGAAAAACCGGAGTCCTCCGGGTATTTTACAACCATTATTTTACCGTAAGGATTGTATTTGAGGGGTGGGTTCCTTTCTGCCCGGGCCGAAAGGAACCCATGGCCCAGCCCCCTCCCTTGCTCCTACGGGGTAATTCACCTTGAGAGCCGCCAAGGGTGGGCACAGGGAAACGCGGGCGGCCCAGTGTGCCGCCCCTACGGGCAAATCAGACCATTGCAAGGCGGGCGGGTGAGGGCACCCGCCCCTACGGCGGAAAACAGAATCGGAGCGTTGGTTCGGAACAGGCAGGCGCAGAATTGGAACCGCACCGATTGAAATTTTTGCACACCCAGGGCCCAGTGGCCCGGATTGAATACTGGAACGCTACTCAGATTTTGCGCGCCGGAAATGCTCTGCCCGGCCCAGGGGATAACCCCCGTAATGGGAGTTCTAGGGGGACGGCGAATATGGACACGAAGTGTCCATCTTGAGCCGACCCCCTGGCGTCTTTTGGTTCCTTTTCCACGCGGAAAAGGAACTCGCCCCGCACTGCGCCCGCAGGCGCGTTTCGGAGCGCAACCGCCCGCAGGGCGGCTCTTAGCGCGGAGATGGCGAAACCCTACAAAACAAGGCGGCGGGGGCGAGCCCCCGCCCTACGGGGTTCTTCTAATGATGTCTGTTCCCTGAGCTGCCCCTCATCCGCCCCAGGGGGAAGTCTAAAAGGAGGAGGGCGGCGAAATTCCCTGCGCATTAAAAGCAAGAAAAAGGAGGTCTTCCCATGGTCCATTTCGTAGGCGCCG
This sequence comes from Pseudoflavonifractor capillosus, assembly GCF_016899775.1. GTDB lineage: Bacteria > Bacillota > Clostridia > Oscillospirales > Oscillospiraceae > Lawsonibacter. The sequence continues at coordinate 13,563 of NZ_JACJJE010000020.1, read as the reverse complement.
GCCCCGGCGGGCCTGACCTGATCACCCTCCGGGGTGCGGAGCTTTTAAAGCAGGCCGACTGCGTGGTATACGCGGGCAGCCTGGTGAACCCCGTCCTGCTGGGCTTCGCCCGGGAGGGCGTGCCGGTGTACAACAGCGCCCAGATGACCCTGGAGCAGGTGCTGGAGGTGCTGGAGCAGACCGAGCGCGCCGGCGGGAACACCGTCCGCCTCCACACCGGGGACCCCTCCCTCTACGGGGCGGTGCGGGAGCAGATGGACCAGCTGGACCGGCGGGGCATCCCCTGGGACGTGACCCCGGGGGTGTCCTCCTTCTGCGGGGCTGCCGCCGCCGCAGGGGTGGAGTACACCCTCCCCGGGGTGAGCCAGAGCGTCATCATCACCCGCATGGCGGGCCGTACTCCGGTGCCCGAAGGGGAGTCCATCGCCTCCCTGGCCCAGCACGGGTGCACCATGGTGGTCTTTCTCTCCGCCGGCATGCTGGAGGGGCTGTCCGCCCAGCTGCTGAAGGGGGCCTATACCCCGGACACCCCGGCGGCCCTGGTGTACAAGGCCACCTGGCCGGAGGAGAAGGTGGTCCGGTGCACCGTGGGCACCCTGGCCCAGGCGGGGCGGGACCACCACATCTCCAAGACCGCTCTGGTGCTGGTGGGGGACTTTCTCTCCCATCAGTACCAGCGCAGCCTCCTGTACCACCCCGGCTTCTCCACGGAGTACCGCACCGGGGACGGCTCGGCGGAGCCGGGAGGGACCCTATGAGGCTGGAACTCACCGCCTTCACCCGGCGGGGGGCCGCCCTGGCCGCCCGGCTGGCGGAGGAACTGACCCGGCGGGGCCACCAGGCCGCCTGTACCCGGGGGCCGGGAGCGTCCGCGGCGGATTGGACCGCCCAGGCCTTCGGCCGGGCCCAGGGCCTCATCTTTGTGGGGGCGGCTGGCATCGCCGTGCGGTCCATCGCCCCCCACCTGCGGCACAAGAGCACCGACCCGGCGGTGGTTGTGGTGGACGAGGGGGGCCAGTTTGCCATCCCCATCCTCTCCGGCCACCTGGGCGGGGCCAACGACCTGGCCCGGGAGATCGCCGCCCTGATGGGCGGCCAGGCGGTTATCACCACCGCCACCGATGTGAACGGGGCCTTCGCTGTGGACCAGTGGGCCCGGGCTCAGGGGCTGGCCGTATGCAACCCGGAGAAAATCGTGGACGTGTCCTCCGCCCTGCTGGAGGGAAAGGCCGTCTCCCTCTGGTCCAGGTGGCCCATCGCCGGGGAGAGGCCAGCCGGACTTTTGGCTGGGGAGCGGGAAACAGCGGACGTGGTGGTGGACTGGTACCGCCCAGAGCGGGATGCCCTGTGGCTGTGTCCCAGAACCCTCCGGGCGGGGGTGGGCTGCCGCCGGGGCACGGGGGCCGGCGCCATCCGTGCCCTGCTGGACACCGTGCTGAGGGGGGAGCGGCTCTCCTCCCTGGGCCTGGAGGCGGTGTGCTCCATTGATTTGAAAGGGGACGAGCCCGGGCTTCTGGCCCTATGCGGGGAGCTGGGCCTCCCGCTGACCACCTACACCGCCCAGGAACTGGAGGCGGTGGCGGGGGAGTTTTCCTCCTCCCCCTTTGTGGCGGAGATCACCGGGGTGGACAACGTGTGTGAGCGCGCCGCCCTGGCGGCGGGGGGAGTCCTGCTGCGGAAAAAGACCGCTCTGAACGGGGTGACCCTGGCCCTGGCGGGGCAGGAGCCGCCCCTCACTTGGAATACAGACGGGAGGATACTTCCTTGAAACAACTCTATGTGATCGGAATAGGCCCCGGCGGGGCGGATCAGCTCACCCCCCAGGCCCGGCTTGCCCTGGAGGCGAGCCAGGTGCTGTGCGGCTACACCACCTACCTGGATCTGGCCCGGGAATTTCAGGAGGGGCGGGAGATCCTGTCCACCCCCATGACCCAGGAGTTGGAGCGGTGCCGTCTGGCCCTGGAGCGGGCGGCGGCGGGAAAGACCACCGCCATGATCTGCAGCGGGGACGCGGGGGTGTACGGCATGGCCGGCCCCATCCTCCAGATGGCGGAGGACTTCCCGGAGGTGGAGGTGGAGGTCATCCCCGGCGTCACCGCCGCCCTGGCCGGGGCCGCCGTGCTGGGTGCCCCCCTGATGCACGACTTTGCGGTGATCTCCCTGTCCGACATGCTCACCCCCTGGCCGGTGATTGAGAAGCGCCTGGACTGCGCCGGGGCGGGGGACTTTGTGCTCTGCCTCTACAACCCCATGAGCAAAAAGCGGCGGGACCATTTACGGCGGGCCTGCGATATTCTCTTAAAACACCGGAGCGGGGACACGGTGTGCGGCTGGGTGAAGAACATCGGCCGAGAGGGCCAGGAACACCGCCTGGTCTCCCTGGCGGAGCTGCGGGAGGAGCAGGTGGACATGTTCACCACCGTGTTCATCGGCTCCCAGTCCACCCGGGAGATTTCCGGGCGGATGGTCACCCCCCGGGGCTACGAGGCCAAGGGATGAGCCGCCTTTTGATCTTCGGCGGCACCACCGAGGGCCGCCTGCTGGCCCAGGCCCTGTCCCGGCGCGGGGTCTCCGCCGCCGTCAGCGTGGCCACGGAACTGGGGGCGGAGGAGCTCTCCGGCCTGCCCGGCATCACCCCTCTGGTGGGGCGGAGGACAGCGGAGGAGATGGCGGCCCTGCTGTCCGGGTACGACAAGTGCGTGGACGCCACCCACCCCTACGCCCGGGAGGTCTCCGCAAACATCCGCTCCGCCTGCCGCTCCGCCGGAGTTCCTCTGCGCCGCCTGTTGCGGCGGGAGAGCCAGCTGCCGCCGGGCAGTATTTTGGCGGGCAGCCCGGAGGAGGCCGCTCAATTTCTCCAGGGGCAGGAGGGAAATATCCTCCTGGCCATCGGGGCTAAGAAGCTGTCCGCCTTTGCCGGCCTGGAGCCGGAGCGGCTCTACCCCCGGGTGCTGCCGGTGGAGGAAAGTCTATCCGCCTGCCGCCGGGCGGGGGTCCCCACCAAAAACATCATCGCCATGCACGGCCCCTTCTCCCAAAAACTCAACGAGGCCATTCTGGAGCAGCACCGCATCCGCTGGATGGTCACTAAGGACGGCGGCTCCGCCGGGGGGTTCGGGGAGAAAGTCTCCGCGGCCCAGAATACCGGGGTCTCCCTGGTGGTTATTGGACGGCCGGAGGATGATGGGGAGGATTTGGATACTGTTTTGGATTGGGTGCTGAATTGATAGAATCTGCGCGGGGAATTTCGCCGCCTGCGGGCGGCGAGTGACTTTCCCAGCGATGGGAAAGTCACCAAAGGATCGCCGGGGGACGCCGCAGAGGCGAACTTCGTTCGCCAATGACGGCTTTCCCCCGGTCCCCCATTACGGAGGTCACCCCTTGGGTTGGGCAGAACATTTCCGGCGCGCAAAATCAGGAGTGCTTGGGTGCGGTTCCTTCCGGGCCACTGGGCCCTGGGTTTGTGGAAAATTAGAGCGAGTGCGGCTCCGTTTCTGCGCCTGAGTTTGCCGAACCAACGCCCCGATTCCGTTTCCGCCGTAGGGGCGGGTGTCCTCATCTGGCCCGCCCCCAAATGTTCCGATTTGCCCGTAGGGGCGGCCCCATGTGGCCGCCCGCGTTTCCCTGAGCCAAACTTGAGCCCCACCACCCCAAAAGGCGCGCTTTCCACCGATAGAAGAAACACCCAAAGGTGACCGGACCCTCAGCGGCAGCGGTAATAGAAGGGAAACCAGTCGACTGAACCACCCGCGCCTTTGCGATAACCGGAATACTCTCCTAATTGGGCCCCCGTAAAATGGGGTCCAGGGGTAAGCGGCATGGAGGCAGGGGCGGCGCAGACGCGCCTGCCGATTGCGCTTACCCCTGGTGCCTCTTTGGCTTCTTTCTGGGCATCCAGAAAGAAGCTCGCCGCCGGGGCGGCGAAATCCCCCGTCCCCCCAATTTTCCAAAATAAAAGAAAGAAGGAACCCCCATGGAAGTGACCTTAATCGGCATGGGCCCCGGCGGGGCCGAGTATCTCCCCGCCGCCGCAGCGGAGGCCCTGGGCCGCGCCGACTGTCTGCTCGGCTCCCGCCGCCTGCTGGAGGAGTGCTCCCTCGCCCCCCAGGCCCCCCGCTTCCCCGCCACCAAGTCGGCGGATATGCTGGAGATCCTGGAGGGCCGGGACTTTTCTTTCCCCTGCGTGCTGTACAGCGGGGACACCGGCTTTCACTCCGGGGCCCGGACGCTTCTCCCTCTGCTGAGGGAGCGGGGCATTTCCGTCCGGGTGCTGCCCGGCGTCTCCAGTCTGCAATATTTTGCCGCCCAGTTGGGCCGCCCCTGGCAGGAGTGGTCTGTCGTCTCCGCCCACGGCCTGACCTGCGACCCGGTGGGAGAGGTGCTCGCCGCCCGGGGCCGTCCGGTGTTCTTTCTCACCGGCGGGGCCGGTGGTGCGGGCGCGCTGTGTCAGAGGCTGTCCCAGGCCGGTCTGGGGCACCTCACCGCCACGGTGGGGGAGGATCTGTCCTACCCCGGTGAGCGCATCCGCTCCGGCCCGGTGTATGAGCTGGCGGGGCAGGAGACCGCCCCCCTGTCCGTCCTGCTGGTGGAGGGGTACGAGCCCCCCGCCAACGCCCCCAGATCCCAGGGGCTGGACGACAGCGTGTTCCTCCGGGGGGATGTGCCCATGACCAAGCAGGAGGTGCGCTCCGCCGTCCTGGCCAAGCTGGAGGTCCGGGACGGGGAGACCTACTGGGACGTGGGGGCGGGCACCGGCTCCGTCTCCGTGGAGCTCTCCCTCCTGGCCCCCCGCAGCCGGGTGTATGCGGTGGAGTGCAAGGGGGAGGCCTGCGCCCTCATCCGGGCCAACCGGGAGCGGTTCGGGGCCTATAACCTGGAGCTGGCAGAGGGGCGGGCCCCCCAGGCGCTGGAGGAGCTCCCCGCCCCGGACGGCGTCTTTATCGGGGGCAGCGACGGGGAATTGTTCCCCATTTTGCAGGCGGCTGTGGAAAAAAATCCCGCCGTGCGGGTGTGTCTCACCGCCATCGCGGTGGAGACCCTGGGTGCGGCCGTGGCCGCCCTCACCCAGCTGGGCATGGAGCCCAAGATCACCCAGATCACCGTGGCCCGCAGCAGACCCGCCGGGGGGCTCAACCTGATGCTGGGGCAGAACCCGGTTTGGATCATCACGGGACACAGGGAGGCGCTGGTATGAAGCTGGAACACGGGACCCCCATGGACATTGAGGGGGAGAGCATGCGCATCATCCGGGAGGAGCTGGAGGCCCAGGGCATAGTTCTGCCCCCGGACCGGGCGGCGGTGGTGCTCCGGGCTATCCACACCACGGCGGACTTCGACTACGCCCAAAACCTCTGGTTCACCCCCGGGGCGGTGGAGGCGGGGGTGGCCGCCCTGAAGGCCGGGACCCCCATCGTCACTGATACCAACATGGCCCGCTCCGGGGTCAACCGCGGGGCCTGTGAGGCCCTGGGGGTGGAGCGCCTGTGCTATATGGCCGACCCGGAGGTGGCCCGTCAGTCCAAAGAACAGGGCACCACTCGGGCCGCGGCGGCGGTGGACCGGTGGGCCACAGAGCACCCCAGGGCCGTCTTTGCCGTGGGCAACGCCCCCACCGCCCTGCTGCGCATGGCGGAGCTCATGGAGGCGGGGGCCCTCCGCCCCGCCCTGGTCATCGGGGTCCCCGTGGGCTTTGTCAACGTGGTGGAGAGCAAGGAGCGCATCTGGGAGGTGTGCCGCCGCATGGGCGTTCCCGCCATCACGGCCATGGGCCGGAAGGGTGGCTCCACTGTGGCGGCCGCCGTCTGCAACGCCTTGCTCTACCAGGCGGCCGGAATGAGGAAATAGCGCGGATTTTCGTGGACTTTTCCACAAGGTTGTGGTACAATGTGCAATACTCGCGGCCGGACGGCGGAGATCGCTGCCCGGCCCTTTCTGCGTCTCACACCAAAGGAGGAATTTCCCTTGCAGCAGATGTCCGGCACACTGACCAATCTGGTGATCTACCTGGCCCTGGTGGTGCTGGGGGCCTTTATCGGCTCCCGCCCTGGGGTGCGCTCCCGACCCATGCCCTGGCTGGGGCGGTTTCAGACGGCGGCCCTGCTGCTGCTGATCTTCACCCTGGGGGCGGAGCTGGGGGCCAACGAGGAGATCGTGTCCTCTCTGGGCTCCATCGGCCTGAACGCCTTTGTCATCACCATCACCTCCATGATCGGCAGCATGCTGGCGGTCCACGCCCTTCGGAAATACATTCTGAAAATGGACGCCTTTGGCCGCACCGCCCAGGAGGCCCAGGCGGAGGAGGCCCAGGCCAGCCACGAGAAGGCCCACGTGGACCACAGCCTCACCGTCTTGATCGTGGCCGCCGTGGTCCTGGGCATGCTGGGCGGATACTTTGTCCTCCCCGACTCGGTCACCGCCCACTGCGGGACGGTCATCAACTTCGGCCTCTACCTGCTTCTGCTTCTGGTGGGGGTGGACATGGGGCGGCAGGGCACCATGCTCCAGGACGTGAAGGCCGCCGGGTTCCGAGTCCTCCTGGTCCCCCTGGCCGTGATGGCGGGCACCTTCGCCATGACCGCTCTGGCCGGCATTTTCCTCCCCCTTGGGCCCAAGGACTGCGTGGCCGCCTCCGCCGGCTTCGGGTGGTACTCCCTGGCCCCCACCCTGCTGGCCCCCTACTCCCTCACCGTGTCGGCCACCGCCTTCCTCTCCAACATCATGCACGAACTCTTCTCCATCGTGGCCGTCCCCGTGGTGGCCAAAAAGCTGGGCTACATCGAGGCGGTGGCTCTCCCCGGCGCCACCGCCATGGACACCGTCCTGCCCGTGGTGGTCAGCGCCACCTGCGACCGCATGGCCATCTACTCCTTCGCCTCTGGAGTCATTCTTTCCCTGTCTGTGCCGGTGCTCATCCCGGCCATCATCGCCCTGCCGTTCTGACCGCTGCGGAATGGCCGCAGTTCAAAACACAGCCTCTCTGAATCCTGTCCCCCGGGCGGTTCCACATTGCCGCTCGGGGGCTTTTTCCCATTTTCCCGCAACGTGAGCCTCCTTTCTCCCTCTACATTGTCAGAGTTCTATCTAAGAGGAGGATTTTTATGTCCCACAGGAACACCTTCTTTTTTACGCTCGCCGCCATCCTCGGCCTGCTGGCCGCCTGCGCCCCTCAGCCTGAGGCCCCCGCTCCTGAGACCGCGCTCACCGCACCGCCGGAGCTGACCGTCACGGCCGGGAACCAGTCCTGCACCGCCCTGCGGGGCGGCTGGGACCGCATGCCCGACTTTGAGGGAAACAGCAGCTACACTGTTTTGATCCGCATGGAATGACCGGCTCCACTGGGATTTCTGTAAAGTTCCTGTGAAAGATCGGAGGATATAATTGACTTCTGCGCCTATACACCTTAAAATATTTTCAGGAAATTTATTGATTTCGCACACAAGTTTTCGAGAGACTGCATAAGGGGGAACTGAGATGAGATATTGGAAGCGGGCCGGAGCCCTTCTGGCTGCCGGGGCGCTGCTGCTGGGACTGACCGCCTGCGGGAGCAGCATCACCGACGACGCAACCGTCTATGTCCAGGGGCTGCTGGACGCCAACTACAAGGGTGAGATCAGCCAGGACTACATCGACGTGGTGGAGGACATGACCCAGGAGCAGGCCCAGGCCGACCACGAGAACAACCTGGAAATTGAGGCCGGCTATCTGCTGTCCATCCTGGCGGTGGAGCTCCCCACCGACGCAGTGACCCAGCGGGCCCAGGAGGTGGTGGATGAGATCTACTCCCACGCCCAGTACACTGTGGCCGACGCGGAGCAGCTGGGCAGCGGCGACATCGCCGTGGAGGTCACCGTCTCCCCCATCGAGATCATCCCCCTCCTCACGGAGGATCAGATGGCGGCGGCCTGGACGTCTGTGAAGCAGGCCTCCGGCGCCAGCGACGAGGCCATCGCCGCCATGTCGGACGAGGAGTACCAGGTTCTGGACGAGCAGTACGCCAATGCCCTGCTGGACCAGCTGGAGGCCCTGATCCCCCAGCTCACCTACGGTCAGGATCAGGTCATCATGCTCCAGATGAAGGAGGAGGACGGCTACTACTCCCTGGTGGACTCGGGCATGCAGAAGCTGGACGAGGTCATGATCGATTATTACGGCGCTTACGCATAACCTGCGATTTTTCATCCCCGCCGCAGCCGCGGCGGGGATCTTTTTCTGCCGCCCTCCCATTTCCTCCCTAACTATCCCTTCCAGAAAATTGAATTTTCTATGAATAACCCCGCCGGAAGGTTGACTTTTCCCCCCTACGTGGCTAGAATGCTGGTGCTGCCCCTGTATTTCTCCGGGGCAGGCAAAGGAGGAACTTCTATGAACCGATGGAAACGAATGTGTGCCGCGCTGGCCGCGGCCGCCCTTCTGGCGGGGCTGACCGCCTGCCAGAGCGGCTCTGTGACCGACAACGCCAACACCTATGTCCAGGGACTGCTGGACGCCAACTATCTGGGAGAGATCAGCACGGACTACCTGAAGGTGACGGAATATGCCGACCGCGAGGCGGCGGAGGCAGACTATGAATCGTATATGGCCCAGGAGGCCGAGGATCTCCTGTCCTACCTGATTGTCAGCAAGCCCACACAGGCGGTGACCCAGCGGGCCCAGGAGGTGATCCGGGCCATTTACTCCCACGCCCAGTACACCGTCGCCCAGGCGGAGGAGCTGGAGAGCGGAGACGTGACCGTGAACGTCACCATCTCCCCCATCGAATTTCCCTCCCTCCTCTCCGATGAGGCGCTTCTGGAGATCCGGGACCAGATCTATGAGTCCGCCGGCGTCCGCAGCAACGACACCTCCGGCCTCACTGACGAGGAGTATCAGGCCCTCAACGAGGAGTATGCCAACGCTCTGCTGGACCGCATCGAGGCCCAGCTCCCCCAGCTCGTCTACGGAAAGAGCCTTACCATCCCCCTCCAGCTGGAGAACAAGGGCGGCTACTACTCCCTGGAGGAGGCCGGGCTTCAGGCGGTGGACCTGGTCATGCTGGACTACTCCGGCCAGTTCGCCTGACAGCTCCCTTTTCCGCCCGCTTTCCCCTCCAGCGCTTGAATTTCTTCTTCTTTCTTGGGCGGAAAACTTGACTTTTCTCCCCCGAATTTATACAATATTGGGTACGAGTTTTCCAATCTCTTTTACTTTACAATAAAGGACTGAAACGACATGGCTCAAAACCCCAACAAGAAGCAGGTGGAGCAGATCACCGACATGGAGGTGGACTTCGCCCAGTGGTACACCGACGTGTGCCGGAAGGCGGAGCTCATTGACTACTCCTCCATCAAGGGCATGTTCATCTACCGCCCCTACGGCTACGCCCTCTGGGAGAACATCCAGGCCGAGCTGGACAAGCGCTTTAAGGAGACCGGCCACGAGAACGTGTACCTGCCCATGCTCATCCCTGAGAGCCTGCTCCAGAAGGAGAAGGACCACGTGGAGGGCTTCGCCCCCGAGTGCGCCTGGGTCACCTACGGCGGCAGCGAGAAGCTGGAGGAGCGCTACTGCATCCGCCCCACCTCCGAGACCCTGTTCTGTGAGCACTATAAGAACATCATCCACTCCCACCGGGACCTGCCCAAGCTGTACAACCAGTGGTGCTCCGTCCTGCGCTGGGAGAAGACCAGCCGCCCCTTCCTGCGCCACCGGGAGTTCCTGTGGCAGGAGGGCCACACCATGCACGCCACCGAGGAGGAGGCCCGCCAGGAGACCATGCAGATGCTGAACATCTACGCGGACTTCATGGAGAACGTGCTGGCCATGCCCGTTGTCCGGGGCCGCAAGACCGACAAGGAGAAGTTCAACGGTGCCGAGGAGACCTACACCGTGGAGTGCATGATGCACGACCGGAAGGCCCTCCAGGCGGGCACCAGCCACTACTTCGGCGACGGCTTCGCCCGTGCCTTTGACATCACCTTCACCGGCAAGGACAACCAGCTTCACCACCCCCACCAGACCTCCTGGGGGGTGTCCACCCGCATGATCGGCGGCATCATCATGACCCACGGCGACAACAACGGCCTGGTGCTGCCCCCCCGCATCGCCCCCATCCAGGCCATGGTGATCCCTGTGGCCCAGCACAAGGAGGGCGTGCTGGAGGCCGCCTCCGCCCTTCTGGACCGCCTGAAGGCCGCCGGCATCCGGGCCGGCATGGACGACTCCGACCAGTCCATGGGCTGGAAGGCCGCCCAGTACGAGATGAAGGGCGTGCCCCTGCGGGTGGAGATCGGCCCCAAGGACATGGAGAAGGGCCAGTGCTGCATCTGCCGCCGGGACTCCGGGGAGAAGGTCTTTGTCCCCCTGGACGAGCTGGAGAGCAAGGTTCAGGAGCTGCTGGACGCGGTCCACGACGGCCTCTACGCCCGGGCCAAGAAGAACCTGGAGGACCACACCAAGGTGTGCCATACCCTGGACGAGGTCAAGACCTTCATGGAGACCGAGGGCGGCTTCGCCAAGACCATGTGGTGCGGCGACCTGGAGTGCGAGCTGAAGATGAAGGAGGAGGCGGGAGTCACCTCCCGGTGCATGCCCCTGAAGCAGGAGAGCGTGGGCGACGTCTGCGTGTGCTGCGGCAAGCCCGCCAAGCACATGATCTACTGGGGCGTAGCCTATTAATCACTCTTTTTCTGGAACAACATAATGCGGGGCGCGGCCGTTGGCCGCGCCCCGCTCAGTTTCTCGAAAAACCTGCGCAGAGTAAAATTCGCCTGAATCAGGGCGGGGGAGCTCGAGGGGGCAGCCGCCCGCCTCGAATGGGATCAAATGCCCCGGAAGCCTTGCTGTGCAAGGCTTCCGGCAAGCGAAGCGAGGACTTTTGCGCCGAACAGCGGCGCAAAAGTAACGGCATTTTGCAGGCTGTCGGAAAAGTCCTTGGACTTTTTCGACAGCCTGTACGGGGCGCGGCCGTTGGCCGCGCCCCGTTTCTACGTGTGCTCCCGCTTTTGTTTTGAGGACTAGAGATAAAAAAACCGGCCGTCTCTGTGGAGACGGCCGGTTTTTCACTTTGAAATGTTACGGCAGATAGGACAGGGGGTTGACCGAGGTGCCGTTCACCCGGATCTCGAAGTGGCAGTGGACGCCGGTGGAGCGGCCCGTGCTGCCCGCCCGGGCGATCTGCTGTCCCTTGTACACCTTGTCGCCCACGGACACGGTCAGGGAGGAGTTATGGCCGTAGTAGGTCTGGGTCCCGTTGTCGTGGGTGATGACCACCAGGTTGCCATAGCTGCCCCGGTAGCCGGCGTAGGTCACCGTGCCGCCGTCGGCGGCGCACACCGCCGCACCATAGGAGGCGGAGATGTCGATGCCGGAGTGGTAGCTGTAGCTGCCGAAGATATACCGGCCGCCGAAGTAGGAGGTGATTCGTCCGTAGATGGGCCACTGATAGCTGCCCGAAGAGGCGGTGCGGGGCTTCTCCTTGGTGCCCACCGCCTTGACGGTGGTGGTGGGCTCCTGGAGGGTGGTGGTGGAGTTCACCGTCCGCTCGGTCTCCTGGCCGTTCACATAGGTGACGGTGGCGTTGACCTCCTCCTGACCCTCCACGCCCTGTGTGATGGTCCGGGTCTCGCCCACATACATGGAGGAGTCCTCCACCTCTTCCACCGGACAGGGGATGGACTGGGTATAGGTGACCTCCTCCACTGTCTGGACCGACAGCACCGGGGTGAGCTCCTTCACGTTGAGCACGTCCCCCACCATCAGCCGGTTGATGTCGATGCCCGGGTTCAGCGCCTCCAGGTCGCTCATGGACATGTCGTTGGCGTAGGCGATTCCATAGAAGGTGTCTCCCGCCACCACAGTGTAGGTGGTGGATCCCCCCTGGTTGGCCTGGAGAGCCGTCCTCATCTCGCTCAGGGTCATCAAATTCTCCGCCTCATACACCGGTTCAATGGTCACCGTGTCCATGAATTCCACCGAGACGGTGTTTTCACTGGTGTACTTGGCCTTCAGCTCCTCCAGCAGACGGTCCAGGCCGTCCTCGTCCTTCACCGCGCCCACTGCCTGGCCGTCCACCACCACCTGGTACTGGCGCAGCTCGCCGCTGACGCTGTCCAGCTTTCCGTAAAAATAGTTCTGAATGTCCTCCTCCGAGGTCAGATCGGAGCGGAGGGTGAGGGCAAACTCATACTCCAGGTTCCCCTCAATCTGATAGTCGTGTCCCAGCAGGGAGGTGCCGGTGGCCTCCACCGTCTCCATGGCCTGCTGGACCACCTCCGCATCCGCCACCACTCCCACGCTCTCCCCGTCCAGGGTGACCGAGTATGCGGGGGTGTACAGCGTGGTCATGGTCAACGCCACCGCCAGAGCGCCGGAACAGGCCAGGAAGGTGACCGGTCCGGCGGCCCGATTCCCCGCCACCACATTGTGGAATTGGTGGGTGATCCGGCGGCCGTGAATCCGGCCCCACTCCCGCAGCGCGCGGCGGTAGAGGGGAGCTCTGCGCTTGAAACGGGCCCAGCGCTCCCCCAAGGTCATCCGCTCAGAGGAGGGCCGGCCGGTAAACTTGTGATCGTTCATGATATTCTCCATGCCGTACCTCGCCATAGTTTCCAAACATCCCGTCTGAAAAGTAACAGACCGGAAAAGAAAAGATTACAATTTGGTTACAAATGCAACTATACACGGAAATACGGGCCACGTCAAGACTTTTTCCCAGAGAAACTATGAATTTTCTGCAAATAGTCCAGGACAACCTTAAATTTTTTCCACTTTTTGCGCCGGAGGCTCCGCCCGTCCGCTCTGGGTGCTGGAAGCCCGGAATGCCTGGTCCGCCCGGTTCATCAGGTTTCGCTCCCCGGCCAGCTCTCCGGAATAGGGATATCGGGCGGCCGCTTGCTCAAACTCGGCGCGCAGATCGCGGGCCTTCTCCACATCCCGCTCCGCCAGCAGGGCCCAGGCGTAGGCCTGGCGCACCCGGCCGGGGCAGTATTTCCTGGTCTGCCTGCAGTAGCGGCGCACCTCCGGCGTAAAGAGGCGCTCCGCCTCCCGCACCCGGCCCAGCACCAGAGCGCAGTAGATCTCCTCGCAGGTGAGCTCCAGGCGGTGCAGGCCCAGCAGGTCATGGCCGCCGCAGAGCAGCTCCCGAATGGCCCGGTCTGCCTCCTCCAGCTCTCCCCGGGCCATCAGGCGGGAGGCCCGCTGGATGGCCGTCCCCATAATCAGCACGTTTTGCAGGTCGGCCTTGGGGGGCAGGTCAAACCACTCCTCCGGCATGTCGGCCAGGGAGTACCCCTCCTGCAGGGCCTCCACGATCCAGAGCTGGACACAGCTGCACTGGAGGGCCAGGGGGTCTTTTCCCAGGTTTCTGGCGTTGTACCCGTCGTTGGCCACGCCGCCCATTTTCATGGGGATCAGGTTGGTTCCGGCGATCCACCCCCCGATCAGAACCAGGGCCCCCGCAAACACCCGCAGCAGCGGGTCCCCGGTGCGGAGAAAAACCGGCAGGGCCAGGGCGGCCAGCAGCAGATTGGCCAGCCCGCCCCCCAGATGGTACAGGTGGTAGGGGGGATTTTCCTGGGCGGGCTGGCC
>NZ_JACJJE010000201.1 GCF_016899775.1 Pseudoflavonifractor capillosus | reverse complement strand
CCAGCGCCCTCGTGCTGCCGTCGATCCCGGACCACGACTTCGGACCGCTCAGCAGCGGCGAGCTCATGGTCACCGGATCGATCTCGCTCCCGCAGAGCCTCTCGGCCACGGGCGCGCACCCGACGCAACTCGACGAATCCGACCTCGATCACCTGCTCGACCCCGGTGATCACCAGGTCGCCAACACCGACTCGCAGCCGGTCCGCGCCATCCGCGCGGTCAGCACGCAC
>NZ_JACJJE010000200.1 GCF_016899775.1 Pseudoflavonifractor capillosus | reverse complement strand
GTTCCGGAGGGGTGCCTGATGGCCCGCGCAGACATCACACTCACCGCCGTCGACCAGACGCGCGCCGCCTTCGACAGCGTCAAGCGCAACCTCGGCGACGTCGAGCGCGTGGCCGGCAGCCTGTCGAGCACGCTCGCCGGCCTCGGGGCGGGCCTGTCGGCCGGCGCGCTCATCGGCTTCGTGCGATCGAGCATCGACGCGGCCGACAACCTCGGCAAGCTGTCGCAGAA
>NZ_JACJJE010000199.1 GCF_016899775.1 Pseudoflavonifractor capillosus | reverse complement strand
AAGATCAGCACCGACGTTATCATGAACATCCAGTTCAAGTACGGCGATGAAGTCGTTGCTGGCGGTGACTACTTCGTGCCTGCCGGCGTTCAGAACTACTCCGTGCTGGAGCAGTATGTGCCCGAAGGGTACGAGATGACTGTGTCCGGTGATTTCATGGCCGAGGACGGCGGCAAGCTGGTTGTCAACATCGAGAAGATCAGCACCGACGTTATCATGAACATCCAGTT
>NZ_JACJJE010000198.1 GCF_016899775.1 Pseudoflavonifractor capillosus | reverse complement strand
GGATTCAGATTGCCTGCATCATCCCGCTTTTGCGAGTAGAAGTATTTTTTCTGCATTATTTGGGCTTCGATCTTTCCCGAGGGTATCTTCTTCCCGCTTTGATCCACCACTATGAGCTTTAGCGGCGCTGAATAGCCCGCTTGGACCCGACGCGGGTGATTGGAGATGCCTACAAGCACGCCGGGCCGTGGATTAAAAGTCTCCAGCTCGGTGGCGGGCTCGCCGTCAATATCCAGTAC
>NZ_JACJJE010000197.1 GCF_016899775.1 Pseudoflavonifractor capillosus | reverse complement strand
GCTTAGACTATGCAGTGTCTTATGCAAACATTAGACGTATTGCAGCATCAAAAACATACACACCATTAGAAGTGACAGGTATTGTTGGATCTATCGTGCCATTGGGTACTATTGTAGATGTAGCAGATGTTGGTACTAGGTTTTTGTTTACAGAAGCTTTGACCCTAACTAACACACAGTTTGCAGACATAACAATAACCACATCAAGTGTGGTAGATTCAACTAACTATTCAATTACAGTCAACTC
>NZ_JACJJE010000001.1 GCF_016899775.1 Pseudoflavonifractor capillosus | reverse complement strand
AGACCTGTTGGCAGCAGAGGCAAAAACTCCTGGGTGGAGGGCAGGGACTCAGGCAGCGGCAGGTGGAGCAGTACAGCCGAGGTTGCCGCCACAAATGCCGCTGCCGCTTTCCGCTGGGGCGTTTGCTCCGCCCCTTCCGTCAGGAACACCTGTACCTCATCAAGCGCAAAGCGGGCGTGTTGGATCTGGTGGAGAGAGAGGTTGGCGTAGGCGTAGATCAGACAGGCGGACAGCTGTGCGCCCATATCGGGGCCGGTGAGGTAGGCCCCCGCCGCCCGTGCCGCTTTCTCCGGCTGGCCGGTGAAGTAGTAATACTCCGCCGTAGCGATGTCCCGCTGGGGGCCGGCCTCCATGGCCCGTACCGCGGCCATGCACGTGCCCGGCTGGAAGGGGGTGTTCATCAGGGGCATCAGGCAGGCACTGTCCAAAAGGCTTGGGGCAGGGGGCCTCGCCTGCTTTCGGACAGAACGGGGGTCCTGGGGCTTTTCCGCGTCGGCGGGGATGGCCCAGGAGTTCCCGAATTTCTGCGCACCGGGAATGCGGCCGGCGATACAAAACTGCTGCACCATCCGGTCTGAGAGGTCCCATTTTCTCGCTGTCTCTCGCACGGTGAGATATTCCATGGCTGTGCCTCCAGAGCTTATTTCTCACTTCCTAATTATATAAGCATCGAAACGCAGTTGCAAGGTGTGACTCCCGACTTAAAAAGGCATAAAGCAAATTATGCATAGCGCATGAACTGCAGGAATGAAGTATTGCGCCACAGATCCAAATCTGATAAGATTTTCCCGAAATACAAATTACGAAGGAAAGGAGACACTGTCCTATGGATAGCACAACTCTGCCACAGTCCTCCCATACCCCGGATGAGGGCGAGAAGCCCCGACAATTCATTCGCATAGGCAATGCTAGAATTGATTTAGGCGATGCTATTACTGCCATCTTGCAATCCGCCGGCACCGTTTTAACAGACATCCGAACAGTCGAATTCTGCCAGGAGGTGCCTGCAGGAGAATTGTCGGCAAAATTTTTCTATGACCCGAGCGGTAAGCATGTTGATCCCTACCCTGGCATTGATGTGGAGTTAACCCCGCGTCACTCACCAAACAGTACCCCAATCGCCTTGACTCGGGTTGAACAGACGGTGTGGGGGCCAGAGCAATCCAACGCAATCCGTGTCAACATATATGGACCTTCATCTCGGTATCTGGGGTATGTTGAACACGCACCAGAGGATGTTGTATCGGGGAATCGTTCTGAGCGAGCGACTCTGGTGCTGAACCAAGGCGATGAAGACTTCCTTGCTTAACTGGTCTGTGGATCAATTTCTTTGCTTATTAGATCCGGTTTTACCAGTAGCCAAGATCAGCCAGAGCAAGGATACAAATACAAGCGCAGTGAAACAAAAATAATATAAAACTTCTTTTAATCCAACAGGGCGGCTTCGTATAGAGCCGCCCTGCTTTTTATGTTTCCTGCCGTGTAGAGGATGTCGCAGTTACAGGCCTGTTCTCCCGCCTACGGAACGTCCACATCCGCCGCCAAGGCCCCGCGGGGTGCAGGAACAGCAGAAGAGCAAACAGCGTGACATACCCAATGATTTTCTTCCGCATTTGAAACCTCCTTGCGCAAACGATCCCCCGTGATCATATCACGGGGCAGGGGACATCCACTGCCCAATCAACTTGACCGGCCCTGCAGACTGGCCGGCCAGTATCTCTGTTGCATCAAGTAAATCCTACATAAGTCCAGGGCACATTGTAAGAGCGGGCCATAGAGAATTCATTGTTTCGCCATACAAAATATCAGGACGGCAGGAAGTCGCATTCCCGCCGTCCTGATCGTGTCTATTTTTACCTGTTTTCGGTGTCACTCGCCGGGGGGATCGCTGGGTGCCTGGTCCTCGCGGCCCGCTTCGGACAGCTCGGCAATGCGCAGGATCACAGGAAGCAGCCGCTCCACGTCTTCGTCGCCGAGCCGGCGCAGTGCCCGGATCGCCTGACAGGTCATCGGTGAGTCGTGGTTCTCCGGGTCAAAGAACTCCGACATGGTCATGTCGAAGTAGTCCACGATGTTATACAGCTGTTTCACCGATGGCAGGCTTCTTCCGGAGGAAATGGCCTGCACATAGCCCTCGCTCATGCCCAGCTCCGCGGACATCCGGTACTCGGAGACATTCCGCTGCAGCCGAAGCTCTGTGACGCGCTGAGAAATATATTTTTCATCCATTCAGCATCAACTCCTCGATTTGAGGATACCGAATTTCAGAACGGACTGCTGTAACTGCATTATTGATATTATGCCGTAACCATATAATGAAATTACCTACTTGTTAATCAGAGTACCGGCTATCAGAAAATAGTATCCGCGGAGATTATTTTTCCCGCTTTTTCCGGGATGATACGGTCCCTTTTCCCACGCTGATTTTGCGGCCGATCTCCCCCAAAGATTAGAAAAATCCCTCCACCCTACGGACGATAGACAGGATTTTTGTCGAATGATAGCATGGGCTTAAATATGAAAAACTCATTCCTTGGGCGGGGCACGGGGCCCGCCTCGGGGGGTGTCTCGGAGATCTGGAATTGGGGGAGGGCCAGCCATGGAGCAGTTGTATCCATTTTCAAAGAACCGATACTTCCGAAAAAAACGGATGCGCGCGGTGGACTTTGAGCGGGACCAGGCGTTCGCGGACCACAAGCTGTCCTTCCTGAGCCACTGGGTCTTCGGCACCGGCGTGGCCTTTGGCCTGGGGGTACAGCGGATCGACTCGGACTCCCTGCTGGTGGAACCGGGCCTCGCCATTGACGCCCAGGGGCGGTTCCTGATTGTGGACGAGCCCACCATCTGCCGCGTCCGCGCCCTGCCGGGGTTCGAGGCGCTTCAGAGCGAGAACGCCCTGCTGTGGCTGTCCTATAAAGAGGAACTGCTGGACCCTATGTTTGTGGCCGACGACGAGGGGCAGAACACCCAGTACGCCGTTGCCAAGGAGCGGTTTGAGTTGTCTCTCAGCGAAGAGGGACTACTCCCCATGCCAGCGGCGGATGAAGCCCTGCTCTCGGAGACCGTGCTGTTTGAGGACGAGGAGATCCGCGTGTCACAGAGCATCCCCAGAGTCCTGTCCGCCACGCACCCCTTCCATCTGCGCCTGTATATCCAGTGCTTCAGCCTGGAGCCGCTGGATCTGGAGCTGACCTACGCTCCGGACATCCCGGGTTTCACAGGGGAGAACGGCAAAGAGCTTCGGTTCCAGGAGCGCCTGCGGGCACAAAAGGGCGAGACCGTGCTCAACCTCACAGTGCTCCCCGCCCAGCCCGCCCAGATGGTGCGGATCACGGTGCCGGAAACCGGCCTGTCCGTGGAGAAACGCGGGATGCGGCACAACGGCCAGTGTGCTTATCAGGAGGAGTTTGCGGTCGTGCCCGGCGATGTGTTCGCCGCCATGGCGGAGCGGCTGAACGCACGCTCCCCCCAGGAGCTGTGGGATGACCAGCCCCTTGGCGTCCCCCTGGCCGGTGTGCGGTTCGTCCGCTACGACGACAAGGCCCTCCTGGATGACATCCTGCCCCTCGGCACCCGGCACCAGGCCTCCGTGCCCTGCCTCCAGGATAGGCTCCAGCGAGTGGCGGCCCGGTTCCTGGCAGTAGAGGACAGGGACACTCCGGAGAAAAACAGGCCGTGCCCCAAGGCAGGAACCCAGGCACAGCCCGAGGCTTCCGCTGCCGCACCCAGGCAGATGACCACCGGCTCAGTGATGGTCAACGCCGGGCTTCACATGAAGGCGGGCAGTATTTTGACCACTGACGAGATCGAGCATGGGCTTGGCCCCGGGACAGTCTTCATCGAGTTTGGCATCGAGCATATCTACCCTGTGGCCAACTCCGTGCAGAACCGGACCGACCTGCTGCTGGGGGACGTCTCCCTGTTCGATCAGGCCAGCGGGACTTATGACAAGGATTTCGACCGCGGGGTCCGTGTCCACCCGGATAAGGGCACCTTTGAGCTGGCAATCCGGCCCCTTGCCGATCTGCGGCAGAGCAAC
Organism: Pseudoflavonifractor capillosus; assembly: GCF_016899775.1. Classification (GTDB taxonomy): domain Bacteria; phylum Bacillota; class Clostridia; order Oscillospirales; family Oscillospiraceae; genus Lawsonibacter. The sequence continues at coordinate 162,557 of NZ_JACJJE010000001.1, read as the reverse complement.
ATCTGGCTTCGGTGGTTCGCCTGGCGGCCCGATGGCGCCGCCCCCAAGCCGGAGACGGGTGGCATCCTGAAACGACTGCACCCCGACGTGATCCATGTCAAACCCGGTGAGGCCATCAGCTTCACCCCCATCTTCACCAACGGGGCCACCCTCCCGTGCGACTTCTTTGTGGAGGGAAAGCAGGCCGGCGTGATCACCCGGGACGGCATCTACACCGCCCCAGAGCGGGAGGGGCTCTATCAGATCTACGCCCAGGTACGCGGGAACCCGGAGGAGCGCGCCAATGCCTTCGTCATCGTGAAGGCGGAGGAGGTGCCAGATGGACCGGGCGGCGTTTGATGGCCTGCGGGTCATCCGCCGAGAATGGGAGTGCGATACCGGCTGCTCCGACGTCTGCCGCACTTCGGCGGGCGAGGCGTGCATCCGCCTCCAGATCCGTGATGGAGCCTGCCAGCGGGAGGTTCTGAGCGGAGGGGCCAAATCCGCAGTCCGACTGGATGGAGGCACCCTGGAGATCCTGCTCCCCTACCGGGATGGGGCGCCGTTTGACAAGTGGCTGGAACGAAAACCAAGCCTGGGCCAGCGGAGGGACGCCTGCCTTGCCATTGTGGCGCAGTGCATTGAGGAGAAAGCGTCGCCCACGGTTATCGAACTGTCCGCCAAGGCGGAGAACCTGCGATTTACCGAACACGGTGTCGGGCTCCAGCTGCTCCCGGACTGGGGCGCCTGGCGGCGGACAGCGGCGGCAGACACGGCCACCGTTCAGGCAGTTGCCGCCCTGTGTGCAGAACTCCTGACCGGCGGATTCAGCAAGGTGCAGGAGCATCTCTATCCTGTGGAGCTACAGCTGATTTTTGCCCGTTTGAACAGCGGCTCTTATCAGGAGTGGAGCCAGCTCCAACGGGACCTTGCCGACATCCCGGACGACCTGCTCCCAGTCGCCCACACCCAGCGAACGGTATTGCGGCGGGCAGTAAAAACCGCCCGGCGATTTCTCAAGCCTGCCGCTTGTGCTGTGGTCGCTGTTCTGCTGATCGTGGCGCTATTGTCGCTGGCCAATGCCTATTTGAGCTGGAGAGATCGAGACATCAACACCTGGGGTGGCATCACCATCATTGGCGATCAAGATTTGCAGGGAGAGTAAGGGGGGAGCGTCTTGTTTAGCAAAGTGAAGAAGTGGCTCCCCAAATTCCGGCATTTAATTCTTCGTGTAGTCCTGACGCTGATCTGCTCCATTGCGGTCGGTGTAGGGTACAGCCTGATCATATCGGATCAGTATTTGCCCACCATGGACGGGAATGTGTACGCCATGGACCCCACAGGCAACTCTCTGTTCATGGTCCTCTCCAAAGAGGCAAACAACAGCCTGGTACATATTGACTACAACGGGAACCTGCTTCACTACGCGGTCACAGAATCGAACCAGGCCTTTGAAAATCTCGTGGTGCTGGATGACACGATCTACGCGGTCTTGACCACCTATGACGCCGGTGTGACGACGCAGACGCTGGTATCTTTGTCCATGAACACCACCCATATGCCGATGCGGGTCTTGATGGATCTCACTTCTCTCCCCGAGGTGGCCCACGCGGACATCACCTGGACAGGCGCCTATCTGCCTCTGGGGGATGACCCGCAGGAGATCTGCCTTGGCGGCGTAGACGAAGATGGCTGCGGGTACCTGCTCCACTGGAATTTGGCGACGGAGCGCGCGGACTTGGAGCACATCTTGGTCGGAGAGTCCCTCTATAAGCTGAAATATGTGGACGACGGCCGATATGTGTGGATCGACCGGGAAGGCCGTCTCGGACAGTACATAGACGGCGTGTGGCAACGTGATCTGCTGGCTGATCTCGCCAGAAGCCCGAACCACGTCTCCACCTATCAGGACCAAGTTTTTATTGCTGACAGCAGCACCGGCGACGTGTATGAGCTGTCGGCGGACGGCTCTGTGGAACTTCGGTGGTGCGGTACCGACGAAATCCGTGGCTCCGGCTACCGCTATGAAGACATTACAATCTTTACCACCAGTCCGGACAGCGATGGGGAGATCCAGGTCATTGGCCTATGCGCGGCAAAGAGTGGAACCTCCAATGTGGTCGTCGGGCCAAACGGTACGATCACGGAATTGTCCATGGGCGGTTCTCGTCTTTGGATGGTGATTCAACATGCATGGGCCACCGCCTTGATCTGTTTCCTGTTTCTTATTGTGATCGTGGAGGTCCTCCGGGCCTGCCTACGCTCCTCCCGCATGGCAGTGCGGCTGGTGATGGGTGAACTTGTCATGGCCACAGTGATGCTTGGGTCTGTCATCGGCATCCAATATGACTTCTACCAGCATACCATTCAGGAGGACGCACAGCAAACGCTCCAGCTGATGGGCGGAAACCTGGCTGATGTACTGACCTCCGATGTAGAGATGAGCAATCAGGAAGTCACAATGACGGTGCAGGACGTGTTGAGCCGAGTAGCTAACAGCGAGCAGTACACCGTGAATGTGGCCTGGGTCAGCGACGGCATTCCCCTGATCGGCTACGACGATCAGGTCCCCGCCATGTACCATGTGGAGGATGTGAAGAGCCGCGGATACTACAATGCAGTAAACAGTTTCCTCAATGGGTCCAGGAACCGTGACCTACAGGAGATCCGCAACGATATGAATGTCAGGGAGTATGTCTATATCCAGCGCATCACGCAGGAACAGTGGACAGGCTGTGTTACAGTCGCCCAGACAGAAAGTGCCATCCTGTCCGGCCGCTCCAGCTTCTGGGCCACCATGATCCCCATTCTTTGTGCCTGCCCGTTCCTATTTGCGGCCCTGATTTTTCTCACCGTACGGCTCCTCAAGCCTCTTGGTCGGATTCGCTCGGCTCTGGAGGAGTTCTACGACACTGGAGGCGGCAACCAGATTGACTTGGACCAGATACCCAAAACTGAGCTGTATGAAGTCAGTCTGGTGTTCAATGAGCTGTCCCACCGAACGAAAGTACAATTCAACACGCTCTCCCACATCAACGACGCATACACCCGTCTGGTGCCGGACTGTCTTTGCCAGATGCTCCGGAAGCGGGATGTGCTGGAACTCTCCGCTGGGGACTACACGGTGGTGGATGGTGCCATGTTGATTTTGGTGCCGGAGACACCTGCCCGGACCGCTGAGGCCCTGGAGGCACTGTTCCGTCCGGCGGCCGACCTGATTGCTGCCAACGGCGGCATGATCATTGACTACGATGAGGGCCTCGGCTCGGCCACTGCCATCTTCGGAGATCCAGAGCAGGCACAGGACTGTGCTAGGCGCTGTCTCGCAAAGCATGACGACGCTGGGCAGCGGGTCATGGCGGCGGTGTTCACCGAGCAAGTGGAGTTCGGGGTCTTCGGCTCAGAGAAGCTGATCTATCCGCTGGCTGTATCGGGCGCGCTGCACCGCCAGCATGAGGCCCTGTCCCTGCTATTGGGATTTGGCGCTGTGATGGTACAAAGCGGCGAGATCAACAGCGGTGCCTTGCGGCTCCTGGGGTGGGACGGTGAGACCGCCTACTATGAAGATCCCCGACTGCGGCCTGGCTCCTGGCGGTCGCAGTGGGAACTTGCGGGGCCGCTCTGGGCGGAGGCGATGGAGCTGTTCCGCGAAAAACGGTTTGCCGAGGCCATGCGGAAGTTCGCCCGGGTCCTGCGCCTGATCCCGGAAGATGATGCCGCACGGTGGTATCTTTTCCGGTGCGAGTCCCTGCGCGACACCGACCCGGCGCAACCGCTGGATACCGGTCTTCTGTTCAACTGGAGGGATCGGCATGGATAAAGAAGCTATCTCCAAGCTGATCCGCTCGCCCAAGGACTATTGGAAAATCGGCCCCGTCTACATCTGGAAGTGGCTGGCGCTTCTGCTGCTTGGCGTGCTCTGTGTTGCCATCATCCTTCTGTCGGGGCTTCCGTTGGGGCTGTTCTCCCGCGGCGGCGCCGGGATTCCAACCTACCGCTATAACGACCCCGACCTGCAGGAGATATCCGGCACCGTCCGCATCCTGGACGGGCAGGACGTCATCCGCTATGAGGGCGAGGTATCCGCCGGTGCCTGTACAGGGAACGGCAAAGTCTACGATGCCGCCGGCCAGCTTGTCTATGAAGGGCCTCTGGTTGATGGGGTGTATGAGGGAGCCGACGCAAAGGTCTATGCCGACGGGTTCCTTGTCTACGAAGGTGAGATGGCACAGAACCTCTACGAGGGTCAGGGACGGCGGATTGATCCCACAACCGGGATCATCAGCGAAGGCCAATTTGTCGCAGGAGTTTTCGAGGGCGAGGGGCAGGAGTTCTTTCCCGACGGCACCCTTCTCCGTTCCGGGACCTTTGCCCGGGATCTGCTCAATGGCGAAGGGCAGGAGTACGGCGAGGACGGGACGCTCCTGCGGATCGGGACCTTTTCAGACGGCCTGCTCCATGGTACGGGAACCCAGTACACCGCCAGCGGAGCCCTGCAATATGAGGGCGACTTCCAGTTCGGTATTTACCATGGGCAGGGGAAGCTGTTCGACACATTATTGCAGGCCCTCTTCTATGAAGGGGAGTTTGTGTGGGGCGAGGCCCGCGGCCTGGGCCGGATCTGTCATCCCAGCGGGCAACTGCTCTATGAGGGACAGATCTACGACGAACAGCCCCGGGCGGACGCTTTTCTGGGCCTCTCACTGGCCGAGGTAGAAGAGGCATTCAAAGAGCACTGGCTTCTCTACACCTGTGACGGAGTGACCGCATTTGTCTATCCATACTTCCGCCTGATGTTTGTCACGGAGACGCCGATCACCCTGGTATCCCAGACAGAACAGGATGAACTGACAGAGCAGGAGCGACAGGAACTGCTGGAGGCCCTGGCCCGTCAGGCAGAGCCAGCGTCCGGGTCTGGTGAGAATGCAGCGCCAGGCACTGACACTGGAGGCGGCGCGCCCCCAGAGGACAGCGGTCAGATGGAAGAGGCAGGCACAGCCGGCGGCATATCGGACAATGGGGAAACCCGCATAGCCGGCGTCCAGTATTCCGCTTCGGCAGTGACAGCGCTCACAAAGCAGTATGGGGACAAGGAGCTCTCTTCGGAGATCGACCACAAGGATATTATCATCACCGAGGTGCTCTCCTACGGTGGCCCCCTGCCCGGGACGGCGCAGCCGGAAACCGACACTGCATCCGGCCGGCACAAGCTGGGATGGCGGGAATGGTTCAGTGATTATGCCGCCGGGGAAATACTGCTCGGAGCCGGCGCCCTGCAGATAGGGCCATTCGTCTATGAGTTCACCGCGTTTGAGATGGACGAAGAACAGCAGATCGACTATACGCTCGCCACTGGCGGCGGAGTGACCACCACAACAGTCCGGCGGGAGTCCAAGGACCTGGTGCTGTGGTACCAGAGCGCGGTGCGGGAGGATGCATCATGAGCAATGATCCGGTATTTATGCGGGCAGGTGAGCTGTTGCTGGAGCATCTGCGAAGCGAGCTGGTCCCTGTGGTGATCAGCTCCGGAGATATGCTCAAAATCGCTCACCCAGGTATGGAAGAGGATTTCCGCTTGGGGCTGTACCTGCACGATCTGGAGGAGGTCCGCCCAAACGGCCCGCCGGGCATGACTCGCCTCGGCGAGGATACCCGCCGGTTTCCCGACCTGCTTCTGGCGCTCCATTTCCTTGCCTATGCCAATCGAAAGGTGGCCTTCAACAGCATGGGGTCTGAAGATGAATTGCTGTTGTTGGAGGCAGTATATCGTGCGGTACACGGCGCGGGCAAGCTGGAGCTGGACGGCCGGGAATTGAGGCTGAACTTCCACCCTCTGACACGGGCGGAGAAACTATCGCTCTGGCAGAGCTTGAATGAGCCGCTTCAGCCAGCTGTTTACCTCACGATTGAACCGATCCTGGTACCAAGCACCCGCATCTCGCGTGTGCCGCCGGTGCGCGAGGTCCAGACTTCGGCCAAGTACATGGAGAAAGGAGGGCGAGACCGTTGAGCTTTTGCCAATGCACAGGCGCGATTCTGCAATGTCCATTCGGTATGGCACCAGCTACCTTCAATGCCCTGCCGACGCCCCGCGTTCTGATCACCGGCAGGCCCGCCGGTGTCATGACGGACATGGCGCCCATGGTCAATATCCCGACCTTTGGTATGTGCCAGAGCCTCGCCAACCCCACCGTGGCGGCAGCGACAGCAGCCGCACTCGGGGTGCTGACGCCCATGCCCTGCGTACCCGTCCCCGCGGGGCCATGGCTGATCCCTTCTCCCAAGGTCTTCATCGGCGGGCAGGCAGCCATTACGGATGGCAGTAAACTCATGTGCGCCTGGGGTGGCCAGATTACAGTCCAGTTTGCAGGCCAAACCAGTGTACAGCTATAAGAACTGCAAAAACAAATCAATAGAAAGAGGGTATCGAAAATGGCAGAGTATTTGGCCCCAGGCGTGTATGTTGAAGAATTCGACAGCGGTGTCAAAGCAATGGAAGGTGTGGGAACCAGCACTGCTGGATTCGTCGGCCTGGCAGCCCGTGGGCCTGTAGTGGGCAGGCCCGTCCTGCTGACCAGCTTCGCGGACTACAAGCGCCGGTTCGGCGGCTACCTCTCCGAACTGGAGTACGGACGCTACCGCTACCTTCCCAACTGCGTGGAGCAGTTCTTCACCAATGGCGGGAGTACCTGCTACGTCATGCGAGTGGTCCCGGAAAATGCTGTGGCTGCCAAGAGCGCGAACGGACCTATCGTGGTAACGGCAAAAGAACCCGGCGCGTGGGCCAACACCATGGTGGCGTTCCTCACCCGTTCCACCCGGGCGCGTACGCAGATCCTCTCTATTCAGGACAGCATCAGCGGAAAGCAGTATGAGCTGAAAAACACCGCCGGGTTCCGTGTCGGGGATCTGGTTGCCTTCAAGGCTGCAGGAAACGTCACTTACAACAAGATCACCGGCGTAAACGGCCAGTTGGTGACAATGGCTCAGCCGCTCCCGGATGACGCGGCGGATACCTCCCTGGTGCCGCAGAAGACGCTGGAGGCTTGTGGTGTGGATCTGGTGGTTCTCTGGGAGGACATCCAGGAGTCCTATCCGGGCTGTTCCCTCAATCCAGGCGTCTCAGACTACCTGCCGGACGCCATGGTAAAGTCTACGATGGCCCAAGTCACACTGAATGTCGGGGACGAGATTGGAGACCCCTTGGTCCTGCTGGGAGCTTCCCCGGAGACTGAGACGCTCCGCATTGAGTTGAGCGGCGGTCTGAACGGTACTATGGACGCGGTCAATGCCGGCACCTTCAACGGTGTGGACAATGGTCCAGGAAAGCGCACCGGCATTGAGGCGTTCCTGGAGATCTCCGACGTGAGCATTATGGCCGTTCCCGGCGTCACTGACGCCAATGTGCAGGCCAAGCTCATTGCCCACTGTGAGGGGCTGACCAGTCGTTTCGCTGTACTGGACGCTCCGCTGGACGCCACTGCGGTCGGTGAACTCAACACCCACAAGAGCGCTTATGATACCAGCTACGCTGCACTTTACGCTCCTTGGGTGCAGGTCTTTGACCCACTGCTCAAACGGCCCACCTTCCTGCCGCCTTCCGGGTCGATGTGTGGAGTCTATGCACGGACCGACATTGAGCGTGGTGTCCACAAAGCGCCGGCTAATGAGGTCATCCGCGGGTGTACTGGCCTGTCTGTCACCTATAATGAGGCCGAACAGGGTAAACTCAATCCCAACGGCGTCAACCTGATTCGGGCGATCCCCGGCATGGGTATTCGCGTATGGGGTGCCAGAACCTGCAGCAGTGATGGCAACTGGAAGTACGTCAACGTCCGCCGTCTGTTCATCTTCCTGGAGGAGTCTATCCGTGCTAACACCGGCTGGGCCGTGTTTGAGCCCAACGATGAGGGGCTGTGGTCTCGGGTTAAGGGAAGTATCTCGCTGTTCTTGGAGACACAGCGCCGCAACGGCGCACTCATGGGGTCCACGCCGGAGGAGGCCTACTATGTGGAGGTGGGCCGCAACACCATGAGCCAGGATGATATTCTCAACGGCCGGCTGATCTGTGAGATCGGCGTCGCCCCCGTCCGCCCGGCTGAATTTGTGATCTTCCGTATCACGCAGAAAATGCAGGATGCGACCTGATTGTAAGAGGAGGGATTCAACATGGCAGATATTATTTACCCGTATAAGAAATATAACTACAAGGTCCTGCTGGACAACAGCGAGGAAGCTGGTTTCAGCGAGGTCTCTTCTCCCGATATCACCTCAGACCCTGTGGAGTACCGCGAAGGCAATATGACCGGCAAAACTGCGGGTAAGCAGCCCGGCATCCTGAAATACGGCAACGTCACGCTCAAGCGTGGCGTGACGGAGTCGCAGGTCTTTGTAGCTTGGATGAAAGATATCCAGGACGGCAAGGCACCCCGTAAAACAGTTGTCATCACCCTGATGGATGACGAGATGAACGAGGTGGCATCCTGGCAGTTGGAAAAAGCCTGGCCCACCAAGTACACCGGCACAGATATGAATGCCACCAGCAACGAGGTGGCGATTGAGAGCCTGGAACTGGTGACGGAGGGTGTCACGCGCATTAAGTAAGAAGGAGGGTCCTGACGGATGGAACTGCAAACGATGTATCCCTTCCGGCTCCCCAAGGGCTACCTGGATAGTGAAGGGACCCTTCACCGTGAGGGGCAGATGCGGCTGGCCACTGCCGGAGACGAGCTCAGTGCCCTGCGTGATCCCCGGGTAAAGGCCGATGAAAGCTATATGAACGTGGTCCTGCTGTCCAAGGTGGTGACCTCCCTGGGCACGCTTCATGAGATCACACCGGAAGTAATGGAGGGGTTATTCGTGGGTGACCTGGAGTTTCTGCAGAATATGTATGAAACGATCAACAAGGCGGATAACCCGAAGATCCAGGTGTCCTGCCCACATTGTGGGAAACAGTTTGTTGACACCATAAATTTTCTGGGAGCGGAATGAACCTTAGGCCGCAAAAAGAGTTGTATCGTCAACTCTCGTTCATTTCGTACTATTTTCATTGGGACCTCGACAGGACACTGGCATTGCCCCACCTGGAGCGAGAAAAGTTTTGCCGGGAGATCAGCCAAATCAATAAAGAGGCCAACTCGCAGGAAAAGAACATCTTTGAAATATCATAGAGGTGATTCATAATGGCTGAACTATTGCGAATTGACCCGCTTCCTGCATACAACTTCCATGTCTGGCTCGGCATCTTGGAATTTGGCTTTTCTAAGGTATCTGGACTTGCGCGGGAAAGCGATCCAATTACCTATCAGGAGGGCGGTGTCAATGACCACGTTCATGTCTTGCCGGGTCCTACAAAAAATTGCGGCACGATACGTCTTGAGAGAGGCGTATATGTAGGACAGATTCTTCCCCTTTACTTGGTGGGGGCAAAGCTGGATGTCCCTATGCGGATCGAAGTGTGGAAGCAGGACAACCCTCTTTATGGCGGAAAAGTGTTTACTCTGGATGGGTTGGTGATCAAAAGATGGGAGGTAGGTGACCTGGATGCACAGCAGAACGCGTTGCTTATCGACCGCTTTGAGCTCAGCTATGAGGATATGTTCCTCACGCAGAGCTGATCAAGCCCGATTATCCATACAGCACACCATTGTTTCAAAAATTGGTGGACGTCGCTATACGCTCTCCAGAGTGGAACTGCTCCACAAACGGCAAATCATTCTTCCCCCGCAGCCAGTAACACAGCGGCAAAATGTGCATAATACAATCTATCAGACGGTCGTACACCTGCACCAGACTACTCTGCAGCATATCCATCGTCAGATCCATGCGGCAAACTATCTGCGGCAGGACGCTTTCCTGTTCGTCCTGCCGCAGGTGGTATCGCAGCAAGTCCGCCAAAACACGCTGGACCCATCGAGGCCAACGCGAGCGGCACGTACGCTGCTCCATATCTTCTCCCGGGAGAGCGCGAAACGGGAACTGCGCCCATTTTACAGTGATGTGGTGAGAAGCGTGTTGCGGGAGGAACAGGAGCGATACAAGAGCCGACCGACCAAAGCAATCTCCCTGATATGGAATCTGTTTGGCCAGCCCAACGCATTCCGTACTCTGACCCGTTTCTACCTTGGAGCTGTGGAAAAGCTGGGCACGAACTACTTCCCAGCCCTGAACGGTCCCAATGCCCTCTACCTGGCAGCGGGGGTCGTGATGCACAGCCGGGTCTATAAACGGTACATCCACCAGTTTTGGACACAGGAGAGTCCGCAGCTCCCACTTCGCTATACAGCGAGGGAAGCGCCGGTGCTCGACGATCTCATGCAGCTTCCGGTCGCCCGGCGTACCATCCTGCCATCCAGAGAGACCTTGGAACGCCTTGTTCGCTCAGTTGATAAAGGGGATTCCCAGGCGCCGCTTTCCTCAGGAGGCTCCCCCTCGCCTGGTCAGGAGATGCGGCTGAGTGAAGCAGACTTCCGCGCACTTGTCCGAGGCGTGACCACATCGCTCAGCCGTCAGGCACGCCTTGAGAGTCTGCAGCGAGGAGGCATCTCATGAGTAAGGCACTGATCAGAGATGTAGACAATACCATTGAGGCATTCGAGGTGCAGTTTAATCCAAACTCGCTGGAATACTCCGTGGGGACGAATTATCGAAGTACAAAAGGCTCAAAAAAGACAAACGGAAAAAGCACGCTGGCTGATGACGAAAGTGCCCAAAGCGATCCATCTGGAAAAACCGGATCAGCTTCGCTGTCCGTGACGCTCTTTTATCACACATACACCGACGAAGATACATACAGCGATGTACGCGATCAAATCAAGAAAATCAGGCGTTTTATCCGTGGCAGTGGAAATAGCGGTAAAAATGACCTGCAAATGAAATTCACTTGGGGCACTTTTTCATTTGAGGGAGTCGTATCCTCATTTCGGGCCACATATCAGATGTTTGCCGCAGACGGTACACCAGTACAGGCAGAGGTAGCCATCACAATCGAAGGAGAGGACCCCGACTACACGGCGTCAACAAAATCGGCAGGAAAAAAGCTCAAAGCGAAGCAAGAAACATCCGATCAGGCGGCGGATCAGGTTTCCAAGCTCTGCAGCTGGCTGTTTGGCTAGGCGTGCCAAGGCGCGCTTTGGATTTACACAGAACACATGAGGGATCGGGAGCGGACGCGGGGAGGAGCGTAATCAGGATCATGAAATACTCCGGCCTACATGAAAAATATGGCGGTTTTCGACGCCCCACCTTCTCCCTCAAGGTCAATGGGCAGGAACTGAATGTGGGAGATGGCGCCAAGGTCGAGTCCCTGGAGTGCAGGCTCACGACCCGGCGTCAGGCCGGCAGCATATTCCTCTTGGCAGAGCTTACCCCGGGGAAGGAGCTGGCCGACACTTGGCTGAGTGCTATCCAGCTGGGGGCGGTGTGCACACTGGCATTGGGGTATCAGGAAAAGGAAGAAGATGTTTTTTCGGGCTTCGTCTACGATGTCATCTGGGACGATCCGCTGGATACCGGCATCCAGCAGGTGGAGATGATCTGTCTGGATGTGCGTGGGCAGCTGATGCTCTCCGCCCTCTCTGACGCCGGTGCCGCCCGTTCCCTGTCCCAGCTGCTCAAGGCTGTTTTGAAGCAGTCCTCCTGCACCCGGATGGCCTCCACCGTCTCGATCGGGAAAATCCCGTCCGACTGGGACCTGCCCTTTCAGCGCACGGGTCCGACCGACTATGCGATCCTGTGCGCGGCGGCCGACTTCCTTTGCTATGAGTTCTATGCCTTCGCAAATACTGTCTACTTCGGGCCTGCCAGGGATTCATCAGACGTGGCGGTCGAATTTGACGCGGCGAATGGCCTCATGCGGCTCCGGCACCGAAAGACCCTGGCCGCGCAGTGTGCGGGCGTGGCGGTCAGCGGCACAGATGACAATGGGCAGCGGCTCTATGCCCGGGAAGCCCGATCTTCTGACCAGGGCTATGGGATTGGTCAAATCAAAGCCGCATTGGGCCAGGATGTCCACCAGGCCGAGCCTGCCATCCGCACCATGGCCCAGGCCAACTATCTGGCCCAGGCACGGATGCAGATGCGGCAGCATCAGGCGGGCCTGCTTATCGGTCAGGGCACCGGAATACCGGAACTGAGGCCCGGCCGATTTGTGAAGGCCAGCGGCCTGAGCGATCAGGTCAACGGCTCATACTATATCGTCGATGTAATCCACACCATTGACGAGACCGGATTTGAAACCTATTTTGAGGCGGAAGAATAAGGAGGCTTTACATGGCCGACTTCGACTATCTGCGCGGAAAGGTGACCGCGCATCTTGGTGATGATAATAAGGGCCAGGTGGAGGTCTCCCTGGGCGGCTATGATAAGGACCAGGATAAAATTTACGCGCGGGTCTCCCAAAGCATGACCGGCGTCTATTGGCTGCCGGAGGTCGGGGATGTTGTGGATGTCGCAATTCCCAAGACACCGGGCTATCAGGCATATATCATCAATGTTCATCGCCCCGCTGGGGACAAACAGACACAAGATTGCTGGACGGAGAAGAACGACCTAAAGGAGTTTCGCACGCGCTCCGGTCACTCCATCTTATTCGATGATACAAAGGACAAGACAAAGATCACGCTTCAAACCGCAGGCGGCCTAACGTGCAGCCTGGAGGACGAACCGCAGACTGTGACGATCAAAAAGACGGACACAGAGACGCCCGTCCTCACCATGGATATGAAAAATGATGCGGTCACCCTGTCCGCGGGGAAAAAGATCCTGATCGAATGCGGCGGTGCATCGCTGGAAATAGACAGCAGCGGCAACATCACCATCAAGGCGAAAGGGAAACTGGAAATGAGCGGCCAGGAGATCTCGCTCAATGCACAGAGTAAGCTGACCGCAAAGGGCCAGCAAGTAGATATATCCGGCGGCATGACAACGAAGATTGCCGGTCAGACCCAGCTGCAGATGACTTCCTCCGGGATCACGGAGGTCAAGGGCAGCATGATCAAATTAAATTGACTTCTGAATGAGCGGAGGTGCGCAATATGCCCGCGATGAAATTCCCATGCAAATTGGAATCCGGCCTGGGCCGCTTCCGTACCATGAGCGAAGCGGAAGAGATTGCGCAATCTGTCCGAATGATCCTGCTGACGCACCGAGGGGAACGGCCATACCGTCCGGAATTTGGGTCCGACCTTTCACGATATGCCTTTGAAAATGTAGATACCACCCTGCGCACATTGATCCGTCAGGAGGTCATAGCCGCTCTGAGGAAGTGGGAGCCGAGGATCTTCAATATCCAGGTGACCTTCGAGCCAAATCTGCAAGAGGGTGCGCTGCTTGTCAATGTCTCTTACGAGATCCTGAGCACTGGCGCGTCAGCTCAGGTTTCCGTGCCGCTGAACATTTTGTGAGCCGAGCTGTGAATTTGGATTCTTTGCAAATGTGAGAGGGGGAACGGACATGGATGACTTTTGGGCACAGCTTGAGGCGTATGTCCGCTCCTACCTGCCGGAGTGGCAGTATCAAAAGGGCGGGCCGGAGCTGGAGGCAGCCCTGATGACAGCCATGGGGGAACTGCTGGAGGAATCTAGGGGCCGTCTGGAGCAATTGCCGGAGAAGCATGAGCGGGAGTTCCTGCGCCCCTGGCTCGGAGAGCCACAGGCCAGTACCCCCATGTACGCTTATGCCGCGTTGCACGCCCCCAGGAGTGTGCCTGTGTCCAAGGGCAGTCCACTCTATCGCTCGGGGAATGGCACGCAAATCTGGGAGACTGCCGAGGATGCCTGGGCCGAACCTGCCCAACTGGCTGAGATGGTTCTGGCAGGCGGCCCCAGCGGCAAACTGATCCGTCTTTCTCTTCCCACTCCCGGACAGCCGGTCAAGCTGTTCGATCTCCAGGCGCCAGGAATGCAGAAACGAGAGGTTATCTTCCGACACCCTCATGCTTTTGCCTCTCAGACCGGATGCCGGGTCTTACTCCATCTGAAGGGGGCATCAGAGCTGATGCTCCAATTCCTGCAGGACCCGGATCGGGTTTCTTGGTTCCTCATGGAACCGGAGAAGGCTGTTCCTGTCCCGCCGCCTGCCTGCACAGATGGAAAACTGCAATTCACCCTGCCGCCCGCTCCAGGCGGTTCAGCCCTATCTGTACAGGCGAAAGATGGGCAGATATCGCCGCCCGCCGCCGTTCGTAATGTAGATGCCGACCTTTCCCGTGGCCCATCAGATCAGTTCCATATCGTAACGGATGCCGGATATACCCAAGGATGCACCTGGCTTCCTTTCGGCACCCAGCTGACGCTCTGGAACTGCTGCTACTTTTCCTGCCCGGATGTGATCTGTCTGCCTGGCGCACGCCTTACGCTGTCGTGGACGCGCTCCATCCAGATACGGGACGATATCCTCCCAGGCATGGACCAGACGCCGGAGTATAGGCCAGTGATGCGAAGGATGCCGCAATCCCCGCCCAAGCCCCGCGACGTGAATGCGGACACGATCCTGTGGGAATACTGGGACGGATTTGTTTGGCGGATGATACCGGGGACAGAACCATACGCGTGCCTGTTTTCGGACCGCGGTGAAACCGGCCATAACACTAAGGATATGGAGGCCAGTTTCACCCTGCCGGCGGACGCAGTCCGTTGCGAGATTCAGGGATTGGACAGCTACTGGCTGCGCTGGCGGCTCTGTGCCTGCGACGGCTCCGGATGGCTGCCTGCCCGGTACCATATTCCGGAGATTTCAGGCTTCCGGGTATCCGCCGAGTTGGCTGGAGCAGAATTATCTGTGGAGCGATGTTGCGGCCTGACAGAGCACATCGACATCCTGACCGGCAATCAAAAAATCCTGTTCCCGCCGATCACGCCGGAACAGGATACCCTCTGGCTTGGATTTGACAGCCCGCCGGGAGGAGAAAATGCCAACCTCTATCTGACACTCCGTGGCCGGGCTCCAGGGCGGAAGCTCACCGCATGGGAGGCAACTTCTGAGGGAAACGAAACCCCGCTCACCCTGGTCGATGGAACAGACGGCCTAGCTCACAGCGGTGTGCTTACGCTGGGGGACGTCACCGGACGCACCACCATCCGGTTCGGGTCGAACCGCTGGTGGATCGCACTCCGTGATGAATCAGGGCCTCCGGAGGCCGGCAGGCTCCCTGTCCTGCAGCAGCTGGACTGCGGTGTCGTGCTGCTGCGTTCTGCAGACTCCGACGTCTGTATGCCCAGCGACCCCTTTCTCCCGCTCCGGGGCGGCATGGTGTCTGGAACGGCGCTGACAGAAAGTTTCGGTGGCGTTCAGGAGGAAACAGACCAAGACATCATCCATCGAGCCAGACAGGAGCGCCACCACTTGGGCCGCGCGGTCTCCAGCCTTGATGTCAATCAGCTTATCTGCGGGACCATCCGTAGCGCAGTCCGCACGCGTTGTATCCGGGACGGTGAGACGCTCTTTGTCGGTGTGCTGATGCGCGATGTCACGCATCACGCGGATGCCTTTGCGCTGAAAAAGGACGAAATACACCAGCTCTTGATCCAGGCCAGCGCCCTGCCGTCACTGGGCGTCACAGTGCAGGTGCGGGAACCCAACTTCTATCCCATTCATGTGATGGTGTGGCTCCAAATACCGCCCGGCAGCGACTATACGGAGAGCAAGCGGAAAATCAAGATCGCGCTGAATCGATTCCTGCATTCCGCCACCGGGAACTTTCACGGCCAGGGCTGGCGCATAGGGACGCTGCCCACTGTAGCCCAGATCCGCAACTGCCTGCAATCCGCCGCCCCTGATGTGAAACTGGTGGAACTGGTATGCGCTACGACGACACCAGAGGGGTTAGAGCGAGAACTCACAGCAATTCATGATCCGTTCGCGGTCCCAATCGGCGGGGCATACACCATCCATGAAATGAAAGGGGGGCATCGGAAATGAACCCCGTTGATCTGAACCAAACCAACCAGGCGGATCTCTATACCCGGCTCTGTAGCCGTATGTCCGAGATGGTGCCCGGATGGAGTGATGACATTCCCAGTGATCCTGCTGTCGCAATCCTGGAGTTGGTGTCCTATCTCTCCGATATGCAGAATCAGAGGATCAACGCTGTCAGCGCTGAACATTATCGTGCGTATTTGAAGCTGCTTGACGGAAAGCAGCGAAGCGCGGCTCCAGCTGAACTTCTGGCACGGGATATTGGGGATAAGCGCACTTACCCGGGCCAGCGTTTTTGGATCGATGGCGTTCCCTTTGAGGTGGTCATCTGCGGAGGCCCCGACAGCGCCATCGCATCCATCACCTATCTAAGTGGGAAGACTCAACGCACATGGGACGACAATCTGCCCTTAACAATAGAGGGGCAGGAACCGACACTCTTGATCACGTTCACGAATCCCATTCCTCAGAAGGCAGAGATCCAGTTGTGGTGCAGCCTGATCCCAGATTCCTGCCGCGTACCGCCGGATGACCAGACACCACCCCCGGTCACCATCTGTGCCCAGGTATCTGATGGAACCGGCTGGCGGGAAGTTCCGTTGGAAGATGGGACCTGTGGCTTGCTGCGCAGCGGCTACCTGATCACCACTCCAGAAGACGGCGCTGTGGCCTCTCTTCGCCTGACGATCAAGGGCAGGATTGAGGGACGGCCTCAGATCTCGCAAGTTGCACTTTCACCGATCCGCTTGGAGCAACGGCACACCCGCTGTGCCACCGTTGACCTCACCGCGCCGTTCCGTATTCCAGAGGGCTGGACAGGCAATCGGGTGATTCGGTACTTCCTGCCTGAAACCGAGGCGTGTTGGCGGGAGGCTCCCGGCCTCTTTGTGTATGAGGGAGAAGTCAGGGGGTGGGGCGAAACTCCACCGCCGGTGATCCGTGTGGTGGCCGCGGAACCGGACTTCCCCTTCGAGCATACCCTTCAATCCATCGCCGGAGAGGAAGTCGTGCTGGAGGAACCTGGCGTCCTGACAGATTCAGTCCAGCTGATGGTACAAGAGAATGGGCTCTGGTATGACTGCCCCATTGATGAACCGGAGTCCGGGCGCACATTGCCCCGCGGCTGCCGCTGGCTCCAGGAGACGCAAATTCTCCGATTTGGTGATGGCCGCGACTTCTGTGTGCCGGTGGGCGGACACCTGCTGGTCACCTCCTGTATCACTACTCTGGGCGGCATGGGCAATGGTGCCTGCGGTCTGATGACACAGGGCGGCGTCCAGCTCCTCGCTCTTGGGCCAGCAACCGGCGGCTGTGATCTGGAGGCCGCTAAGGACGCTTTCTTCCGGGTCGCAAAGGAGCAGGCCGAACCGCTCCGGGCAGTTACAACATCAGACTATGAAGTCCTTGCCCGGAAAACGCCGGGACTGGCGCTGAACCAGGTGCGTGCGATCACGCACCGTGCGCAAGGCAGGAAGGAGGCCGGAATCACGCTCATCGTGAAGCCTGATGCCCATGAGGACCTGCCGATGCTGACTCCGTGGCAGACCGAGCGGCTTCAAAACTGGATGGAGCAGTATCGTTTGATTGGCGTGCCTGTGGATATCCACAGCCCGCGCTATCTGCCATTTGAAGTCACCGCCTCTCTGCAGGTGAGCGAACCCATTGCGGAGCAGGTCATCCGCGAGACTGTGTTGGCGCTGGCCGACGGTGTATCCGGTCCACTGGACTTCGGAGCAGAGGTCTCCTTTACAGCACTTTACGCTGCTTTGGGGGCATTGGACAGTGTTGTGGCAGTGACCGCCCTGGAACTGCGACCACTATCCAGCGGCGTACGAAAATCCCAGGATGGGAGTGTGCACCTGAAGCCGGATATGCTCCCATATCTGAAGTCTCTTCGTGTAACACAGTCCTGATGACTGGAAACATGTTCAAAATGACAGGCCCACAACCACATCTGCAGAGGGGGATCGATACATGGACCAGAGATTTCGAAGATACCGCTCGGACTGGGACCTGAAGCGATGCGGTATATATGACAGTGCCGGCGGCTACCGATCCCAATGGTACCAGGGGTTCTGCGATGGGATGGAGTGGCATCGGCTCTCCCTGTCCGGCTTGTCGGATGCGCAGGTGCGGGTCTACGCCACTGACCAGCCGCCGGACATTTGGGACGGTACCTTGGTGCCTGTGATGGAGCGTCGGGCAAGTGATTTGAGCCTCTACGGAGTAAAAGGCCGGTTCCTATGTTTCACCGTGACTCCAGCGGATGCCCTGACAAGCTACACGCTCACGTTCCCGGGACGATCCATTGACTCCGCGCTGCCGCTGATCCTGCGGGATGACGCAACACTCCGTCAATTCCTGGCTGTCTATCAATCCGCATATATGAATACCAACCAGCAGGCAGCCTGTTTCCCGGGCAGGCTGGACCCTTATGCGGAAGACACAGTTCCGGAGCTGAAACTCTGGCTTGGTGCAATGCGCTGGATGCATGACGCTCCATGTGAGGAGGCTCTGCTCCGCGAGGCGCCGCGTCTTAACCGGATGCGCGGCACCCGCAATGGCTTGGCCCGCCTGTTGGAGATCGTCACAGGAGGCCGCGGAGAGCTGGTGGAAGACTTCCAGTGGAAAAACCAACCACTCAGTGCCAGTGAGCAGGAGGACTGCGCGCGGCTCTATGGGAACGAACACGCCAGTGTCTCCCTGCTTCTGCCTGCCAACACATCGACAGCGACCTACCGCTTTTTGGAGGATGTGCTGGAAGATTTCATTCCGCTGGGTGTCAGCTATTCAATTCTTCAGATCCACGAGGGCACTGCGATGGATGGGCACAGCTATTTGGACATGAACGCAGAGCTGAGCGACCCGCCGCAGGCAGTCATGGACGGCTCGGACCTTGACGACTTGATTCTGGAATAAAGGAGGGAGACTGGCGTGAAGGGTTGGGAGAATAATTCAGCCTGCATCCTTGGCTACCTGGAGTTGTTCAAGCAACTGTCCGCTGATGATGTGGACCAGAACAGCTGCCTGGAAGACTACCAGACGCTCCTGGCCCGGGACATGGCCACGCCGGAGTCCACCCCGCTGGCGACCCGTATCCTGCGGGAGCGGTTCCATCTGGACCAGAGGGAGTCCCTGCTCCTGATGGCAGCCCTTGCTTTTGAGATGGACAGCGGATTGCGCAATCAGTTCCGCTCCCGCTATGGCCTGACCCTGCCGACCATAGAATACGGCCTGCTGCTCATCACTCCGCTGTGTCCTGTGAGCGTGGAGACCATTGCGGAATTGACGGGGCCTAACATCCTGTGCGGGCTTCTCCTCACCACGGCCGAGCAGACCGCCTACGCTATGGAGCGCCCCCTGATGCTCTGCCGTGCGGCGGTCTCCTTTTTGACTGGACTTTCCCTGCCCGATCTCAAGGGCGTCCAGGCTATGATACCTCAACAGGACGCCGTGTTTCTCCCCATCCATGAGGAGGCGCTTGGGCGCGTCCAAACCTGGCATCAAAGCGGCGCGGCCAATGTCCTGTATCTGCAGGGGGAGGCCGGAAGCGGGCGGCGGACACTGCTCTGCCGCGCCTGCGGCGGCGCCGTTTGTGTGGAGTTTGAGCGGATTGAGGGGCTTTCCGCGCTGGACCGGGACCATCTGTTCCGGGAGGCCGCGATCCTCTCGACCACGCTCTCCATCCCCATCTGCGCCGTTGATCCCTCCAACCGGGAGATCCTCCGGGAACTGGAGTGGTTCCATGACCGTTTCTCCATCCCCCTCACCGTCCTGGTCGAAGGGGATATGATACCGTTCCAGGCCGACGAGGTCATTCGGCTGACCTCCCAGCTGTCTCCCCGCGAGCGGGAGGCGGCTTGGCGCGCCTTTGTGCCCCGTTCCGCCCCCCACTCCGCACCGGAGGGCTCCATGACGATAGGGGCGGTGCGGGCGACCGCGGAACTTGCTCTTCGCTCCGCAGCAGAGACCGGCCACGATATGGTACAGATTGAGGATACCAGGCGCGCCCAGCAGCTTCGCGGTGGTGCCCTGTCCTTTGGTATTCAATATACCCCCACAGCCTCTCTGACTGATATGGTACTGTCCGAGGCGGTTCTGGGACAGCTGAAACAGATCTGCATGGCCGCCCAGTGCTGGCCGCAGCTCTCCGCCTGGGGTATCCCGTATCAGAGGGAGGGCGTTACCGCCGTCTTCCATGGCCCATCCGGTACCGGAAAGACCATGGCGGCCAACGCCATCGCCCGGGAGCTTGGGATGCCGTTGCTGCGGGCGGATTTGTCTCAGATCATGGACAAGTATGTGGGTGAGACGGAAAAGCACCTGGGCCGGCTTATGCAGTGCGCCCGGGAAAATCGATGTGTCCTGCTGTTTGATGAGGCCGACTCGCTCTTTGGCAAGAGGGCCTCCGTCTCCACAGGACATGATAAGTTTGCCAACCTGTCCACCTCGTACCTGCTGCAGGAGATCGAGCAGTACGAGGGCGTAGCCCTGCTGTCCACCAACCTGCTGAGCAACTTCGATGACGCATTCCTGCGCCGGTTACACTACATCGTCCGGTTCACCCTGCCTGATGCCACACTTCGGGAGCAGCTCTGGCGCAGGGCGCTGCCAGAGGACCGTCTGGAGGGTGACATCCCCTTTTCCGCCTTATCCCAGGCGGAGTTGAGTCCGGCCCGCATCAATGGGATCGCCCGGTCCGCTGCCATCGCCGCCATGATGGATAACAAGGAGCGGATCGACACGAACACAATCGTCGGTGCTATGCGGACGGAACTTGAAAAGAACGGGAAATCTCTTCCCAGAGAATTGGCATCTCAATTATCTGTACCAACCACCAGCGAAACGAAAGTAGATATGAAAATGCTGTGAGGGGCAGACATCGTCTGCTCCCTGTAAGGGCTATGGGAAAAGCTCTGTCCACTTCCTATCATAGAAAGTCGATTGAATTTACAGAGAAATCTGGTATAATGAAAGTGATTTACTGTTGAAATGGAGGGGCTTCCATGCAGCTTAATCAGCAATTCCCGCAGTGGATAACTGCAAATGCCATTATCCGAGGGCAGATCCTTCCGCTGTTCGGTGTTTATGTCAGGTTCGAGGACAAACAAGCAAGGATCACTTTTTTCCCGGAGGATGTCGTCACCTGGGTCCCACCAGAAGATGTAGAAAAGTTTATGGACATATACAATTCCTTCGCGGCCTGGGCCCATGGCGCCCTCTCCCTGGGGCCGGCTTTGGAGCCTTTTCTATACAGCGCTGCCTGTACCGACCAGACGGCAGCCGCGATTTCGGAGACAGTCCGGGCCCGGATCGAAGCCTATGAAAGCGCGGGCAATACGCCGCTTCGCGCTAAATTTCTTGAAATGATGGGGGTGCAAAACTCCGCATTTGATCCTGACAGCAACTAACCTGTGCAAAGCACTCTAACCCATAGACCAGAGAGGCTGGGACAACGAATCATGATTGCATAGGGGGTACCCCCTATGCAATGGGCGCCGTAGGCGCCCATGATGTGTGTTAGAAAAGGAGGGATGCGATTGAACCCGCGCCTTATCACAGTGCCGCGAAGGTTGCGCAGCGCGCTGCTGAACTCCTTGACTGAGTATAAATTTATATTTCTTTCCGCCTGTGCCGGCTGGGGAAAGACCTCCATTGTCAATGAAGTGCTGAAATCCCAGACGTATCGCAGTATCAAGGTGCAGTGTGACCGCACACCGCGCTTTTCCTATCAGGAGCCGTTGGTCGTGCTGGACGATTTTCAAAATCTGTCTGCCCGCTTGGAGGAGCGGGTAGCTGGGATTTTTCGCAGATCGTCAAAGCGCCAACGGTTCTTTCTCCTTTCCAGAGGTCCCGTTCCGGCCTTCCTGCTTTCCTATCAATACGCCGGCGACCTGCGCCTCTTTCAATCAGATGATCTACGTCTGCAGGTGGAGGATATTGCGCTCCTTGCCGTGGATCGTGGCCTGAACCTGTCCACGGACGACCTGCTCCGCGTGGAATGGATTACCCATGGGTATCCGCCCTATGTCGGCTATCTCCTGGATGCAATGGCGGTGGGAAAAGGACTGGGAAAACGGGAGTGCGAATCGGCGCTTCGAAAGCTGGATGTCTATTGGGGCAGCGTCCTCTACCAACCATGTGATCCACAGACCAGATCCTTGCTGCTTCGCCTTTCCTATTTCTCTGAGGTCACAGACTCGCTTGTAGCTGCCCTCCACGCTGACTCCCAGGCGGGTCGCGCGTTGCAGAAAATTGCCCACATGACGGGGATTCTCCAGCCGGATCTGGGCGGCAGATGGAGCTATTGCGACCCGTACCTGTTCCGGCCTTACCTGCAAAGGCAGGCCGAACACGAGTTGACGGCCGACCAGATTAAGGAAGTTCACCTGGCAGGTGGCGCATGGTGTGCGGATCACGGCGACTTTGCCGGAGCCGCCGGGCATTTCCTGGCGGCGGATCACCGTGCCGACCTTGTACGCACACTAATCCAGGCCATCCGGCAGAATGCGGACTGGTGGATACTGGCCCAGCTGGAGCCCTATCTCCGTGCTTTGACAAAGGACGAGATCTGTTCCGCTCCTGAACTTCTCTATGCTATGTGTCGGGTCTCTGCCATGGCCATGGAACCAGCGAACGCATGGATGAGGTACGCCGAACTCCGTTCCATGGACGTCGGCAGCGACACAATGGAAGCGAATAGCTACCTGCTCTATCTTGACCTGATCCTGCACAATACTTCCCCTGCTGATCTGGCGAGCCGATGCCGCGAAGCCCTGCCTCGGCTCGAAGACGGAAGTTTCCTCTGCCACCCGACGGCGATCACCTGCGGCCTGCCCAGTGTCCTGCGCGGGGAGCGGGATCTATCCGACTTTTTCCTGCCGGATACAGCCGCTCCAGACAAGTCCGTCCGCCTCGTGGTGGACCACGCCCTGGGCCGTCACAGCGTTGGCCTGGAAGATCTGCTCCAGGCGGAACATCTGCTGGAACAAGGCGAGGACATCGCCCACCTGCTGCTCCAATGGCATCCCCTTCAGCTTCGCATCCGAGAGAATGGCACTCTGCCGTCCGAGTTCGTCTGCGTCGCCCTGATGGTGCGCTCACTCTGTGCGGAGGGCCAGCTACCGGAGGCGGCGGCTTTCCTGCTCCGGTTCCGCCAGCGGGTAGAGGCGGAGGGCACGGGCTATCTGATCCCCAATGTCGACGCTATGCGGTGCCGGCTGGCCCTGATGGAGGACAGCCTATACGCCGCCAACTGGTTTGCGGCACAGCCCTCCGGCGACGGTATTTGGCTGCTGCCGGATGTATACCGTCTCTTAACAAAGGTGCGCTGTCACATCAGGCGGGAGGAGTACCACACTGCCCTTCTGACCCTGGGCCACCTGCTGGATCGCTTTTCACTGGTCCACCGCCCGCTGGACACGATGGAGGTCTTGATCCTGACCGCAATCTGCCGCTTTCGGATGGGCGGCGGGGATTGGGCCGCCCATTTGGGCAGGGCGCTGTCCCTGGGTGAGCGGTACGGCTATGTGACGGTATTTGCCCAGGAGGGTGCCGCGCTCATGCCACTGCTGGAGATGTACGTTCCGGAAAGCGCCAGCACCGCCTACTGGTCATCGGTCATCCGCGGAACCCTGGCCTATGCCAGACACTATCCCTGGTACTTACAGCCGCTCCGGTATCTGACCGCGCCGCTGACGCCCACAGAGCGGGAGGTGCTGTCCCTGGTCCTCCGTTACAAGACCAATGAAGAGATTGGGCAGCTCCTCAACATCCGCGCCAGCACCGTCAAGACACACCTACGAAATCTGTTCTGCAAATTAGGTGTCCATAACCGAGAGGAGGCTAGACGAACTGCGATCCGGCTGAAGCTGGACCAATGATCAGCCAAACGCCTGCTATGCTTGTTTCCGTATCCGCTATATGGAATTGAGAGTTACTCATGTCGGGACAAAGGCGCTCAAACTTCTTTTATACAAGAAAAGCGGCTTTCCATAGTGTCTGAGAAAGAAAATCGGCCAGTCCAGAGGATTCTCATTGTTGGCCGGAAGGACGACGGCTTGAATCTGGCCCGGTTCCTGTAAAAGATCTGCCTGCAGCACAATCGGATGCCTGCGTTTTTCGTTGCCGTGCAATTTGTCGAGGCGTTCCAGCACCTTTTTTACGATCTCCTAGTTCCCAATGCCCTGATTACCTACGGGCCGGAATCTGAGGCGGTCTACGAGACTCTGAAAAAGCGCCACACCTGCCTAAAGGTCCTGCGATTGCTGAGTCAAACCGCACCGTAGCCAAAATCCTTTATATCCGGCTAGATGCAGTTTTTGCCTTGGCGGCTGGAGAAAGTTCGAGGCTTCAAGTTCATCTTGAACTGGGTGGGCCTTGTAGATAACGGCTACATTCCTGAAATGGATATGAGTGGGCACTATGATGGGGCGATCCCGGAGGACAAACTACGGGAGTATCTAGTGGCTGTACTCCTTTCCCTCTTATTGAAATCCTTTGTCACAAGGGTCTTTTCCCCATTTTGAAGTGGGTATATTTTACCCCTGTAAAACAACAAGTGCTGAGTTGCTTGAAGCAACTCAGCACTTATCATTTAGCTTTTCATTAGTACGAATCCTCTGGGGCAGTACTTAGAGAAAACCTCTTTTTCCCCTCAAACTTCTCCCGGAGCAATTGAATCTGAAGATCCAGTTCCTTAAAAATTAACTCAACTTCTTCCTCGGTGTAATCATAGGTGCTTTTTGACGCGCAGTTCCCAAGCTTCCGGAAATCACAAATCAGCAAATCCATACGATGCCCGGCAACTTTGAGGAAACGCTCATGCTTATTCTCGTTCATAGGCATCTCTCCATCAAGATGATTGAGCACTGGCACTCGCATCGTCCGCTACACGGGCAGGTGCTTGTTCCCTTTTGACTACTTGTTCCACGGAAGGCACAGTGAATCCCTTCTCCTTCAAAAAATCCTCGCACGCGGTTTTCGCCGCATCCAAGAGTTCCGAGTTCCAGGGGAACTCATTTTCTTCTCTTCCCAGGAAGACGCGAATGCAGTGGTAGAGAGCTGTCCGGCATGCGCTTTGTCTTTCCGCCCGAATGATGTCCTCATATTCCTGCGCTTCCTCGCTGGCATCTCCATCTATAAATTCGTCAGGAACAAAGGGCTCATAAACGCGCTCAGCATAGTTTACCTGATACTTCCCGTTCATAAAGAAAGCGCGCCAGTCATCGTTGTGGTCCTCCCCCTCAACATAGAGTTGGAAGTACACATCAGGGAATGTCCGCGACAGTTGGATCATATCCGCACGACAACTGTACCAGGTGTCGTCCGAATTGCACCAGTGACCAACTTCGTTTTCTATGCCGTCCTGCTCGAAATAGCAGGTATAAAGTTGGAGTTCCGCATCGATTTTTTGATACAGCTCCTGTGTCATCGGTTTTGCAGACAGGATAAAACAGCTTTTATATCCCACGTTAATCCTCCTCATAGTTATTAAGTGCGGTATTGATACAGCGGGCCGCAAGTGAATTACACATACGGCCCGCTGTCTGCTCATAACTTCCCGAAAATCGAATCTGTGATCTTCTTGCGCTCCACAAAAGAGAGCAAAAGGTCATCCACCCCCTTGTAGTTTGGACTCCACCGCTTTGGAATCATTTCGAACCCTTCCTCACAGCCTACCTGCAGGACCTTTTCACGAGCCTTACGGACATTGTCATTGACTGCCATATCCATATCAAATGCGACCTGGATCGTCTCAATGCCAAAGGCCCGGAGTTCCTCCAATGCACGGCGGAACTGGTTAAAGTTGCTAACTCCTGTGAGTCCGATAAATGCGCTTGGGTGCCCAAGCAGGCTGGAAAAGTAGTGGGCGAGATCCGCTTTCATGACCCCTTCTGTCAGATAGACAGAATCCACATCATCGGATACGCCGACGAAGTGCGGGCAGCACGAAGCAGCTGCACCATAATATTGATCCACGCTGGTGAAGGTATTGAATTTGGACTTGAACACCTTGTCCAGACGGATCTGAATTGCCTCGATTTGCCCTTTGCTGTTGCGATCCGGGATCATAATACCAGACCCACGGATGTCCATCTTCCACTTCCCGGTCTCCTCATCAATATAGAAACCTGGGACTCCGCTTAACTCGCAGCCGCGTTCCAGCAGTTCCGTCACGATTTTGGGAGCCCGGACAGCAGGTGTTGTCTTATATCCAAGCTTTATGATGTCTTCCCCTGACACCCCTCGATTCAGCATGGCTTCACGATGCGCCGTACCCAGAGAGAGCATGGAAAGAAGGTTGGAGTACGTATTGTCCCGAACGCTTGCCGGAGCGAGGTCAAGCTGGGGCTTTTGGGCCTTCTGCTTAATTACTTTCTTCTGGATACTACGTTCAGGCCTGCGCTCGCCATGGTGGTAGATACTGCATAGCTCCTCATATGCGGCATTCAGGCTGATACCATTCGCCTCTGCATAGAGGTGCAATACTCCTCCACCTTTCCCGCAGCGGTTACAGCGGAACACATTCTTGCTCAGATTGATATTGAGGTGTGCTTTACGGTCATCGCAGAATGGGCATTTGCAATGGAACTGGGTGCCGGTATTTCGGATCACCCGGATGCCGAGCAATTCCACCACATCCGCAATATCGCATGGCAGATTACCCGTATAGTCCACTGCTCATCACCTCCGTCCCATAGGTATCCGGCATTATCCGGCCTTCTCGGAAGCGGCACTGACCAACAGGATTGCGGCCGCCTTCAAAGCCAAATTTCGGCCATTATACTTCTGGACATACCAGTCCAAATCGCTGGGCTTCCGCATGGCCACTTCACCCAATGTCTTGCCGGTATTGTATCCGCAATCCACCTTGACATTCTTGGCCTCCTCCAGAGTCATGCTGTTGAGGTAGTCCTCCAGCGTCATGGGACCGCTGGTCTTCGGCTCTGCCTTAGGAATAGCCGTCGGGCGCTGCACCTCAGCCTGCTTAGATTGGGTGCGGGTCTGATGCACCACCAGACTGCCAGAATCATCGGGAGGAACATCGTCCTCCAAATTCATGGAGTCGATTGGTGCGTCAGCGATAACTCCGGAGAGCATGTCAGTTGCGCCGCAGAACTGCGTACCATAGCCTGCCGCCGCCAATACACGGCCAATTGCCGCCGTCTCCGCAATCTCCAGGTACCGATCCCCATACTTGTCATCCGTGGCAAATCTCTGCGCGGAGGACTGGGCCAGATACTGGTCCGCAGGATCGCTCCGATCCGCATACAGCCTGCAGGTGACAATGGCGGACTTTTCTGTTACGCTTACAATTTCCGAAGAAATCTTCCCCTGCGGCCGGTGAAGCCGGAACCAGAGGAGCCGATACTTCACATCCAAATAGAGGCTGGTGCCTCCATCCTCATTGGGCAGGTTCCGTGTGAATTCCGCCGGATTGAACCCATCCACCGCATTGATCGTGTGCAGGACTTGCATTGTAGTTTCCGTCATGATAATCATAACCTCCTAATTTTGTTTTTAGGGGACAGGACACATCTCTGTGTATCCTGTCCCCATCATTTCAACTCGCTGGCTTTTGTTGCGCTCGGTCATAGTAGACTACGATACGGTCGCCAAGAACGGTATTTCGCTTATCCACATCGTGCTTATGGATGGCCATGTAGATGGCCTGTCGCTGTCCGATGAGGATCACCTTCGATTTGGCTCTGGAGATAGCTGTGTAAAGCAGGTTCCTCCGAAGCATGATGTAGTGTTCCTTCAGGATTGGGATCAGTACCACAGGAAATTCGGCGCCTTGGCTTTTATGGATGCTGATGCAGTAAGAGAGGTCAACGTCCTCCATCATATCAGCTGAGTAGTTCAGCACTCTTCCGTCCAGCAATGTGATCTCAATGACAGGATCATTCGTCCCATCGCCCTTAATCGCAGTGATCACTCCAACTTCGCCATTTGCAACTTCCTCCTGGTTCCTGGTCTGGATGACCCGATCTCCAACGCGATAAGTCATTCCGCTGCACTTGATTTCGGCTCTCCCGGCCCTGGACGGGTTGACCAGGTCTCGGATCTCACTGTTCAGGCGGTTGGCACATACAGTTCCCTTCTTCCTCTGCGGGGAGAGGATCTGCACATTTTCAATCCCGTTTTGGGAAACCTCCCGCACATAGTGCTTCAGGATCAAACTAAGGGCTTCATCGCTGGTCTTCACATCGCAGAAAATGAAGTCATCGCCATAGAGCAAGTGGGTGTCGTTGTGGTTGACTGCGTGTGCATTCAGTGCGATTCGGCTATTGGATGCCTGCCGAAACACGATGTCCAGCACTGCCGTCGGTATCATCTGGCTGCGGATTATTTCTCTGAGCACATTGCCCGGCCCCACCGACGGTAGCTGATCCGGGTCACCGACCAAGATCAGCTGAGCGCCAGGTTTGAGTCTCTGAAACAGGGCATAAGCAAGTCGCATGTCCACCATAGAACACTCATCGACGATGACCAGATCCGCTGTGAGGAGCTCGTACTCCTGCGCAGAGAGGTCGGCATCATATATGATCCCCATAGCCGAGTGCAACGTCGAGGCCGGGTATCCCGTCTGCTCGTGCATTCGTCGGCTGGCTTTTCCAGTGGGTGCTGCCAGCAGGATCTCATTTTCAGGCATCACTCGATGGTAGATGTCCAGGATCACCCGAAGCGTAGTAGTCTTGCCAACACCGGGTCCACCTGTAATGACGGCAATTGAATGGGTCAGGCAAATCTCTACGGCACTGCGCTGCGAAGGAGCGAGTTGCTGATGTAGCGTTTGTTCTGACGCCTTGATTTCAGCTGTGATATTGGGAATCTCTGTTGGCCGCTCCTGTAAAAGGAGGGAAACGACCCTCTTTGCCACCTGGACTTCGCATTGGCGCTCAAAGAACTTATACACGCGCCCTTTTTCGTTGTAAATGAGCTTGTCCGTATGAGCCTTCACGACAGCTGCATGGATATCTGCCATGCTTACCACTTCCCGCTGACAGTCTCTATTCAGCAGGTCATAGCACTTGCTCTCCAATTCCTCCATCGGGAGGAACAGATGTCCGGCTCCCATTGCCTCATCTAAAAGATAGGTCATGGCGCCGACATACCGGAGCGGATGCCGTAAACTCACGTGGGTCTTCCTGGCAATCTCATCGACAGTTAAAAAACCGAAGCCTTTGATTTTGCAGAGCTGGAACGGATCGGTCTTAACGATGCGGAGACTGTCATCTCCAAAAGCCTCTTGGATCTTGTGGATCTTCTTGAGGGAAACCCCAAACGGGCTCAAATACTCTGTGATCTCACGGAGCGTTCGAGTCTGCTCGTAGGATCTCATGATCGTCGCCAGCTTCGCTCTCGCGATGCCCTTTACCTCCAAAAGGCGCTCCGGCTCATTCTCCAAGACGTCTATGGTCTTTGTCCCGAATTTAGCCACGATCGCCTTCGCTGTCTCCGGCCCTATCCCTTTGATGAGGCCGGAACAGAGGTAGGCCAGTATGCTTTTGACCGTTCTGGGCGCAACTTCCCGGCAGGAGCTGACATGAAGCTGGAGACCGTATTTCGAGTTCTCCCATTTGCCATCCAGCTCCACATCCACAGCGTCCGTGTCCGGCATCCCGTAGCCGACCGCCGTGAAGGTGTACCAATTCTCACCGAGCCGGCTGAAATGCCTGGCACTCTCCGGGGTATCCGGGTCTTGCGAATGATAAGAAAAAACGCTGAAGCCATCCGTCCCTTTGAATCTTACTCGGTCCAATTTACATCGCATCTTCAAGCCTCCCGGCCCCATTGCGGTAATAGATAGGGATACCCAACCGCTCCGCCGCAGTGATCTCACCGCGCATACCACTGGATATGCGCGATCCATACACGACCAGTCTGGAACACATCGCCAGCAATTTCTGGCCGAAGTCCAGTGCCAGAGCGCGTTCTTCAGGAACCTCGTCATCAAGTAAGTACGGGAGATATGCGTGGGGAGCAACAGCTCGATCTCCAAACTCCTTCTCCGCATAGGTCATGTAGGTCACTGCCTTCGCCGCATTCGCCAGGATGCCTGCCCGGGTAGGAGCAGACAGAGGCGAGCAGACATAGGTAAGAGACATCTGAATCACCTCCAATTCATTTGACTTCCTTCGATATTTTGAATACCCGCTTCTCCGTGGTATCCACAAAGTCGTGGTAGATGTCTGGGTGCTGGGCACGCAGCAGTTCCAGCTGTGCTTTCGTCATCTCCTCCCGGTATTGTGGGTTGTAGGAGATTTGGTAAGAGGCCGTCGGCGTCTCACACACAGCATTGCAGGCTGCGCCCATCAGGTCCAGGATCGGGGCGTAGGCGACCTTGATCTGCTTATCCAGCTGTCGTGCCCTGCGCTCCAAACTGCTCTTTTCCTCCCGCAGCTCTATGATCTGATCCAGCTGCTGGGCGTATTCCTTCCCGACAGCGACTTCCGGAATGGATTTATCTGCGGGTCCGTGGTAGCGGCGGATCACGTCAAGCACCACATCAGGCTTCCCGACCAAAGGCGGCTCCTGGCGGCGGCAGACATACTGTGTCCAGAACTCCTCCAGAAGGGAGATCGTATTCTCCTCTTCATCCAAATCCCGCTCAATCTTCTGCCAGACGAAGTCATCCTCATTATTGGAGAACAAGCAGGCGATATAAGCGGTGTTGATGTTCATGACACTCATGTAGTGCCGTACCTGAAGTTCGTAGTGGCGCGGCACACACCCATTGGCCCACAGACATTGGGCGCTGAAGTGCGCTGTCTTACACTCAAGAATGGCCTTCTCGCCATTGGGGAGCGTCACGAAGCGATCCACGTCAGCGAGCATGAATGGGAACAGTGGATGCTGATACATGGTCTGATCCCGATATACCGTGAGCCCAGTTTGCTTGGAAAACACCTGCGCTACGATATCTTCCAGCAGATGCCCGATCGCAAAGGTGATCGACTTATCCGCGGGCGCAATGACCGGCTCCACGCCGATCTTGTCGTAGTACAGCTCACGTGCGGTCCGATAGGGTGATAAATTGAGGGCGGCAGCTACATCGCTGCCGCCGATCCCCTTCTTCCGCCACGCAAGCCACTCGTCCTCGGTCAGAGTTGCGGTATCGACCAAAGCCTTCGGCTGGTAGTTCATGTCCAGGGACATCATTGATCCTCCTTTGCCATTTCAAAATTTGAACCGCTGCATTCGCAGCAGACCAGGTCATCCAGTTCTTCAAACGAAGCGATGGCCTGGGTGTTCCCGCAATCCTTACAGACTGCGGTTTTCAGATCACTGGATTCCGAGCCAAACTCACCGGTCCGGAAACACCAAATATACTCCTCAAACCACATACCCTCTTCCTTGGTGTGGATAGAGACATCGACTTGGTCTTCCAAGCAGGCATCCTGGAGCGTAATGCAGGTATCCGGCCAATGCTCAGGGTAGCCACTCTCAACGCAGGTGCTCGCAGACCATGCATAGTCGGGGTAGATTCGGAACTCGCGCTCCTCGTCTTGCGGTACCCCTCTGAATGCTTCCTCGATCTCCGCCTTGATTTCCTCCCGATCCACATGCAGAAAACTGCGGGCGAAATACTCACCCCGTCGATCGTTGTGGGCTCATCTGGGAAGATGTAGCGGTTCACAAAGGAAAGGATTGCGGCCTTTGTTCCAGTAATATCAGTGTGTCCATACGCCCAATTCGGCATTTTTAGCCCTCCTCATTTTAATCATTGTTTGGCACGATCAATTCTGCGGCTCATTTCTGAGCGGAAGATCCCACCTTTTCAGACTTCTGATGCAGTACCGGCGTCACTGCTTTGCTGTTGCTTGATCGCATCAATCAACTGGTATAAGCAGTTGAACACCTTTTCAGACCCCTTAGATCTGCTGCCAGATGCCTGCAGGTGGGAAACCTGGATTTTATTTGCCTCCATAATCGTTACCCTTGTTAGGTTGTTGTTGATCCAGCCCAAGGTCCGAATCGGAACGGCAATGTTGTACTTTTCCAGGAGGTAGCTGATCAAATGGGTCCACCTGCTTCCTCGACCACTCTGATAGACTTCGATCTTGACATTGTCGATCATGCCGCCGTCTATCAGTTTCTTCTCTGCATCCGCAACGGCATTTTCCAATTGGCGGTTGACTTCCATACCCCGTTCGTCTCGTTCCCTCTGGGCGGCGGCAATACGCTCCTGCCTGCTCCGCTCATAGTGGTCCCGATAGACGGCAAAGAGAGATGCACACTGGTCAAGTTCCTGGAGAACAAGTGCTCCGATGTAATCCGGAGCTGACTCGCCACCATTGGCTTTAGCATCTTGATATTTCTTGACTCTTTCGTCCAGCCAAGTGCTGATGTAATCTGCCTGGTATTCCGGCTTAGCGCCCATGCGCTCGATTTCATCCATTTCCTTAGAATAGAGCTCGTGAAGTGTAGGACCAGAGCCTGTGAGTGCCTGTTCCCGCTGTTCTTCACGTGCTTTCAAACTGCCATAGAGTTTCTGGTATGCAGGCTTTTTCCCGGAACTATGGATGAGATCATACTCAGACTGTCCTAAGGGGACAAGATACCCATTGAGTTCAATATGGAGCCAATAGGCATCATTTTCTGCATGCGGATAGGTGACATCCGGCTTCCCGGCAGATCTCCATAACCTGTAGGTCTCCTTACCGTTGGAGACCTCATAGCAGAAAACAGCCCGCATTTTGGTGCCATTCTTATTGAAGTGACAGCCTTGAAACAGGGGCTTCATCAATTTCGACTCACTCATTTCCTTCAGCCTCCATTAAAATGCAAGATCGTCATTTGCCTCAGACGATCCATTGGCATCTCTTTGCGCATTTTCAGGCGCACTTTCACGTGCAGAGTTGAGCTCATACACGGTTTCATCGATTTCTACAGAATCGTCCAGATAGCTGCCTTCAGGTAGTGGAGACTCAGGCCCAAGCGCATACTCGATCGCCTCTTGCAGTGAGTCTGCCTCCACATCGAGGCGTCCGTACATTTGCCAAACCATAGGGATTCTAAACCAGGTCATCGATTGTCCTCCTCTTCGGTCAAATTCTGATGTTCCACGACATTCGTTGGCTCATCGGTCAAGCCGTCGCCGTAGACACAGGTTTGGATCACCTGCTTTGTGGACTCGTACTCGACGCAGGTCAGGAGTATCGTGTCATCACTTTCTGCAGGAATTAGGTCGATGTAGACGCCCGGAAAATTCTCGGGAACATCGTCCTCCTGCTTTGCATAGACTTTCAGCTTACCAAGAGGTGTGTTCACCTCGAAGCTTCTCTCCATTTCCATGACCATCACCACTTGAAGTCGCCAGGCCGATCAAATTCGTGCCAATTGATGTGCAGGGCACGAGCGATGATCTCCTCCAGCTGTGCGATCCTGGTGCCGCTGGCACCTTCACACTGCGCTTCGAAGATCACATCAGACATGGCCAGATACAGGTGGTATGCCGTACACGGATCGTTGCCATTCTGGGCGGAGAATAGGTCTGCCACCTCATAGCTGATCCGTTTCGGAGCTCCGATCCGCTTCAGCACGCCAAGCAGCGTCGTGTAGGGGTACCGGATATCGATTTCCAGCAGCTTCTGCTGACTCTCAATGGACTCCTTAAACTTGGCATATAAGCAGTCCATCCCAGTCTTGAATGCCTCCAAGTCAGCGCCGCATTTGTGCTCCAACTTTAGAGGATCGCCGAGGGGAATGATACGGTCACTGCCACCGGTCAGAAGGATCGGATAGAGGTTTGCTCCGCTGACCCCAACATCGGAGGTCGTGAACCGAAGGCCAGGGCGCATGGAATAGGCATTGCGGATACCTTTTGCCGTAACCGCAGCATGGTAGGTATCCAGCAGTTCGTTGGTCTGCCCGTCCAGCGTCCAAATCGCTGTGACGATCGAATGGTCAAAATTCGCCGTCAGGAAGTGGTTGCCGGGGAAGTCCCTGTCCAGGACAGTTTGAACACACTGGACCAGGGGCAGGATCTCCAGCACAGCATAGTCCTTAGGGTCACCGCCATGGACAGCAGATACTTTCTCATCCGCTACCTTGATGAGGCTTTCTCCCGCCGCGACATCCATACAGTAGTTCAAGATCCTGGTGAAAACCTTCTTTGAGACTTTGTTCAGCGCATGGCCGGAGATCCGGGCACGCTCCAGGATCGTCTTGATCGCGCAGGAGCGGACGGGATAGGTTTCCCCATTGACTTTAAGGAGCAGATTGGTGTTTTCCATGGTGTCTGCGATGATCTCCGCCCTGCCCTCGTGTTCATACAGCTTGAGATAGAGATCCCCCATCGGAGTATCCTTCTCAAGCGACTCAAACACGATGTTTCTGGAGGGTGTCACCATCCACTGGCTGTTGTCCTGACGTTCCTTCAAGAAATTCAAAAACTCGCTTGGATCACTGAAGGAACAACTGTAGTTGTCTGCGTAGATGTTTCTTTCCGTCATTGGTTTTTACCGCCTTTCAAAATGATTTTTCAAACCCGCAGAAGCGGAATTTGGACAAAAAAAGAGCACTTCGATTTGTAGTGTCACAAATCAAAGCGCAAATAGTTGGTGGCTATTTTTCGTTCGGCCACCTATTCAGTCCATGAGCATAACCGCTCACGCATCACTGCTTACTCAGGTTCCCAACGGGAGAAGATTATCTAATAAGTACACGGCAATCTTAGCATGAAGCGGTTAAGGCGGCAAGCATACCGAAAAGTACTTCAATTCCCTGCATTTCGATTTTCCCTCTTGACAATACGTCCAGCTGGACGTATCATATACATATCACGTCCAACTGGACGTAAGGAGGTTTATGATGAATCATTTCTATCCCGCTGAATTTGGCTTCCTGTTTGAGGAAGAAAGTGATTTCGTCCCTGGTTTTGGAGAGATGATCACCGTCCTCGGACCAGGTGCGGAGTTCGCCAAGCAGCGTGAAGCGTTGGGGCTCACGCAGCAGCAGGTAGCTGATAAGGCAGGAATCCTAATCCGACAGTACCAACGTCTGGAGAGTGGGGAGCGAAGCCTGGACAGCACTTCTTTCCGAATTGGGCTGAACGTCTGTTATGCGCTTCAAATTGATCCCAGATTTTACTGTGAAGCCCGTATCAAAGAGGCAGGGCAGTGGGCACGCGAGCAAAGATTGCTGAAAGCCGAAGACATGGCTGAGGTCTCTCATGCGGCACCGGCAGAGGAACCTCATAAGGAAACGTCCAGCCGGCTGTTCAAGTATGTCACCTATCGTGAGACCGAGGATAGTGAAACAGGCGAAATCATAGGTGTTGAATTTGGGGCTGGGATCAATGCGGTTTTCGATCAGATCTCCCAGTCGATTCGGGATGACCTCTCTGTAAATCCTGACTACAACGGCTGCAATATTGACATCTACGACTATGAACGACTTGACGATCATCGCTACTCTGTGCAGGCTGTGGTAGACCGGCCATATGCACCGAAGAATGATTTGTTTGAGTACCTGGTAGTAGAAAGTGAGCAGAAATGAAGAAGATACAGGCCGCTTTCTACACATTTGAGGAGATGGAGCATCTGCTGGAAAGATGCTGCTTTACAAATGGCGAAGATTTTGACATCGAAGTCATTGACCACTATTATTGGAGGATCAACTACTACCCGGACGATGCACCAGATGATTCGTGTTTTACGCTATCTGACTTTGACGCCCTGCCAGTGCTTTCCAAAGTAGTCGGTTTCCGACTCGTCAATACCCACGTCAGCCGTGACGGTATTTGGCTGGAGGGCGAGGAAATGTTGCCCAAAAGAAAAAAGCGTTGAAATGAATCCCCTACCGTTTGGTCACACCCCGTAAGATACTTTTCCTATCTATCTCCACAAATTCTGCTTTGGATCAAGACAATTGGTGGAAATCTCATGAGTAAACAAATCCAAGTCGTACAAGGTGGTGGTCGCCCCAATGGCAACACCGCCCAACTCATGCATCACTTTGTCCGAGGTGCCGAGGTCGCCGGCCACACTGTAGATGTAGTCTCTCTGCTCAAAAACGAGGAGAAAGGCTGTTTGGACTGCAACGCCTGCAGGTAAGGGAAACCCTGCGTCCAAAAAGATACCTTCAATGATTTGGTACCGAAAGTCAAATCGGCGGACTGCATTGTGCTTGCCTTTTCTCTCTACTTTTGGAACGTTATCATCTAAGATTAAAGCGTTCGTTTTCGGGAAAAATTTGTATACGGAGTAAGGCTTGATAAACATTGCCCAAAAAATAGAGAACGACGCCCTACAATCTTTTGGGATTGTAGGGCGTCGTTTTTATTCTGCATCCCCAGTCAGAGCCCGCATATAATCTGCCACGATTTCAGACAGAAGTTCTGCACGATTGATCCGACCTGCCAGTGATCTTGCGCCATTGTGATTTGTAATATAGGTCGGATCACCTGTTAACAGGAAACAGACAATCTGATTGATTGGGGCATAGCCACGCTCTTGGAGCGCCGAGTATATCCACTGCAGCCTTTCCGTGTCTGTCATTTCCATATATGCCCCCTGGTTACTGTATCCGATAGCCACGCTCCAACGTGGAAAGTACATAATCCAGCATACTCTCTCGTGATGAGAATTCCTTTGGCTCCAGGCCTTCAACTTCATGAAAAGAGATAATCCGGCCAATCGAATCCTGCCAGCAAACGCAATTTGTATCTATCCTCATTCTTATCACCTTGTCGGTATCTTCCGTTCCACAAACCAGCGGCCGATGATATTTCCAGTTAAATTGGCCGTCCTCTCAAAGTAAAGGAAGCGCCGTTGTCCACGCATCATGACAGTATAGCGATCACCTTGCCCACCGGCCTTCGCCGCATATGACGGCCGGATATCGAGGACTCGATCTATTTCATATGTTATTCCATTCTCCCAGGTAAGCGCACGGGGCAACATGACACCATCCTCATTGAATTGGACTGAGACCGCCACATACGCTTTATACTCCGCCCCCGCGTCCATAGCCTTAGCAGAGCGGCTTACTGATGTCTCGCCGCAGAAAATCAGACTGCGCAAGATATGGGGCCTGGAACCGGTCGTCACTCTTTTCAAGCAGTCGCAGTTTGAAGTCCAGCAGTTCCGGCGGGACATTCAGCGAACTCGCCACAGAGAAGAAATCTGTATGGTTCTGGAGTGTATCGATCAGATCTGTGTCATCAACCAGGAACTCCGCCGCGAAAATATTGGCTTCCCGCTCCATAAAGTCCCTGTCATCCAGATAGGACAACTCGTGGAATGTGCGGATCTTACTATCCGCATGTAAAATACCATGCGCCAGCTCGTGAGCGAGGATAACCCGCTGTACCTGGTCATCCAACTCGCTGTTGACCACGGCGATTTTACATCTGCTGTGGATCATAAGGAAGCCCTTACACGACCCGGCATGGCAACCCATCGGTTGTCTGGAAACGCGGATTCCCATTGCCTCACACAATTCCCTCGCATCAGATGTCTTATATTTGCTCTTTAAGCGAGCGACTTCTCGCTTGATATTTTCTGCCCGCATCTCCATCACCTCGATTCAAAATAGAGCTGGACTCCCTTTATATGCGTCATAGTAGCAACGCAGGAGTCCCATAATCCGTACTACATTTACCGGGCTGAATCGAGTGTGGTCAATCGCGGTATTTCTTGGGCGTGAATTTGTTGTGGGCATCTTCCTTACATGCCAGGTACGCCTGCATCACTGCCTGGAAGAACTGGTCCTTGTCCTCCTGTGGGACCTCGCCGCCGGCGAACATCGTCTTGACGCCGTCAAGAAGATCCTCCAGCTCACCGGCTCCTTTCTGACCGTGCCTCATGCGCACGGCATTGAGATAAGGTGCTTCATCCAATCCATAGGAAGGGTCCTCCACATCGGGACGGGAGAGATACGCCTCAGAAACACCCAGCACTTCCGCCAGCTTATACAGGTTGCGGCCACGGGGAACTACGGAATCTGTCTCATATTTCGATACCGTGCGGATGGTGAGCCCAGATTTCTCCGCCAGCTCCGCTTGAGTCAAATTCTTCCTGGCTCTGCTCTCTCGGATCTTCTCGCCAAATGTCTTCATCGCTTCATCCTCTTTCTGCAGGTATTAACGAGCCATTTTCTCAAAAGTTCTATTGACAGGGCCCTTGATACCTGCTATTGTATGAATAGAACTTTATAGAACTTTTGTGGAATGATATAGAACTTGATTGCATTATAAATGGAAGTTCATACGTTGTCAAGTGGAATGTAAAGGAATTTTATAGAACTTCTAACGAGATGAAAGCGAGGGCAGGACTATGTGCAATCGGGTTGTGTTCCACAGCGACCTCAATAACTGCTATGCCAGTATTGAGTGTGTGTTGCACCCGGAACTGAGGGGGAAGTATCTTGCTGTCTGTGGCAGTACAGAAGATCGGCATGGAATCGTATTGGCGAAGAACCAGCTGGCCAAGAAATGTGGCGTCAAGACAGGTGATGTGATTTGGGAGGCAAAACAGAAATGTCCGCAGCTGACCATCGTCCCGCCACATATGGAGCAATATTTGAAATTTTCCAAAATCGTGCGGGCAATCTATCTGCGGTACTCTCCCGAAGTGGAGGCGTTTGGCATCGATGAGAGCTGGATCGAGATGACGGGGTCTCCTCTGCTGGAGAAGCGGCGGCCGGTCGATGTGGCCAATGAGATCCGGGAGACGGTGAAGGCGGAGACAGGACTCACGGTTTCCATCGGAGTCAGTTTCAACAAAGTCTTCGCAAAGCTAGGCTCCGATATGAAGAAACCGGACGCTGTGACAGAGATCTGGGAAGACACATTCCGCGACCAGGTCTGGCCCCTCCCTGTATCGGATCTTCTCTACGTTGGCCGCGCCACTACGGACAAGCTTGCCCGATATGGCATCCATACGATCGGCGCCTTGGCGAAAGCAGAACCGGAATTCCTGCAGCGGGTACTTGGGCGGAACGGCCTAAAGCTCTGGATCTACGCCAATGGCAAGGACACCTCGCGTGTGATGCCGTGCGATTATGAGCCGCCCGTCAAAAGCATCGGGCATGGGATCACCTGCACTGCGGATTTGGCCACAGAATATGAGGTGCGGCAAGTCCTGTTGGAACTCAGTCAAGAGGTCGGCAAGAAACTGCGCAAACATCATTTGGCCGCGACCGGCGTCCGTATCTATGTGCGGGACTGTACCCTGAACCATCGCGAATACCAAGCGCGGATGCCCTTCCCCACGCAGAGTTTTCTGGAATTGGCCGAGGCAGGCTCGAAGCTGTTTCATCGCAGGTATGGTTGGGACCACCCTGTCCGATCCCTCACCATCAGCGCGATCGACCTGGTACCGTCAGATACGCCTATCCAGCTGGATCTCTGGACAGACTTCGCCAGGCACAAAAGGAAATTGGATTTGGAGCGTACAGTAGAGGATATCCGCAGACGCTTTGGCATAAGGGCGATCAACTTTGCCTCCCTGGGTGACTCTTTGAAGATCCCATCCCACAGAGAAGTAGAATATAAAATGCCGGCTGTTATGTATCAGTGAGGAGTGAGAATCAATGACAGATCATGTGAATTATGTAGGTCGGGTGGACCATCCTATTTTGATGGACGAGTCTGACCAGACAGTGATGATAAAGGGCTTCACCGGTCGGCTTGCCGGTGATGTTATGCTCTTTAACAGCTTTGGCCGGCACTATCTCGACTATGGGATCACAGACGGAAGCTTGCTGCTCTGTGCCATGGGATCGAGCCGCATGACGGCGACTTGGTCATCAAGATGAATCAGGGCAAGCCGGCTGTCTATATCTTCCGGCTCGGCTCCACCGAGACTGCCGAGGGCTCCATGCGCGTGTTGGGAAATGCGGATGAGGCTGATTACGTGATCGTCAGTGCCTTTAACTTCTACCACTGATTGGAGGGATTCGCATTGGATAAATTCGCCAGCTATCTGAGAAAGTTAGACATCACTCAGAATGTGACAGAAGAAGAGGTGGAGAAGACGGAAATGCTGCTGCATGTCTACGCACCTACACTGCGTAGCGCCGCACATCGGCTAGAGGAATTGGGCGAGGAGTGCTATGAGGGACGGCGCCAGACGATCTCCGACTTCATCAATCTGGCAATCGACTATGATCGGGATGCAGATCGGAAAAGGATCGCAGAGCGGCTCTCTGACATGGGCCATTCCATGGAACTGCTCTCCATCCTGGAGTCTGCCCTTCTCTTGATGAAGGAAGACCCCAGGCATGGAGACCTTTACTACAAGCTCCTCTCCACCCGCTACTTTGATGCCTACTGCCGCTCCAATGAGGATGCCTTCCTCGCACTCGGGATGTCCTCTTCTTCCTACTACCGGCACATCAAGCGTGCGGTTCGAATGTACGCTGCCTACCTCTGGTGCGTGGTCATTCCCGATCTGATCCTCAAGGAGGACTTGAGAAAGGAATACAACGGAGATGCCGCCGGACATGGAGGTGGGAGTCAAGTGGGAGACAAAGTGGCAGTCAACTGGTACTGAAATGAGAACTTTTCCGGCAAGATAATGGGAGCTGACTGGCATTGATAACGAAAATCTGACCTTGTATAATTGACTATGCTGGAAGGCATATAGGCTCCTCGGAGTGATCCGAGGGGCCATTTTTTATGCCCTTCCCAGCCAATACGGGGCAAAGAGCCGGACTGCTGCGATCGTGCAGCGGCCCGGCTTTTTTGCTGCCCAGAGTTGGGAGCATAGTCTATGTCCTGCAGTCCATATCGGGCGAGAGGCCCGCCTCCATGCTGTTCGAGTTGGTCAAAAATCGAACAGTTTTGGAGGAAAAACATGAAAACAGTCAAAATTAAAGACTACTTCGGTAAGATCCATTATGTTCCGGTCAATGATGAGGTGTACGAGGCGCTGCGTGATATCCGTCGTGAGGAGGATCGACTCAGGAAAAGGACTGCTTATCACCGAAGCAGATTTTCCCTTGATGAATATGAGACGGGAATGCGCACCGGAGAGAGTGATCCAATTCAGGAGGAACTGATTCGCAAGGAGGAATGCATCCGCCTTTATGAGGCAATCTCCCAGCTGACCCCGCTTCAGCGGCGCCGTATTCAAATGCTGATGGAAGATATGAACTATACCCAAATTGCTCGCGTAGAGGGAAGAAATCCCTCCGTGATTTATCGTTCGATCCAAGGCAGTTTCCTGCACCTGCGGCGCCTTCTGAAGGAATAAAGGTTATGTGAGAGGCGGCCAGCGCATTGGCTGGCCGCCTTCTCCAAGTTTTGTGTTGTCAAAGAACTACGATATACGTAAACAATAGTAGAGTAAAAAGATAGGAGGGGTCATCCCATGATTATTTCTGTGGATCACGGCAATAAATCCATCAAGACACCACGGCTGCTCTTCACGTCCGGACTGATCGAGTCGGATACCAGGCCCGGCATTAAGACGGACTGTATTTTCTGGAACGGTAAATATTACACGCTGACAGAGAAGCGAATCTCGTACCTGCGGGACAAGACGGAGGACGATCGATTCTATGTGCTCACGCTTTTTGCCATCGCCAAAGAGCTGGAGCTGGATGGGATCATGGAGCCGGATGAGGAACTTGACATCACGCTCCTGGTCGGTCTGCCGCCCGCGCACTATGGCCAGCTGTATAGCCGGTTCGAGCAGTACTTCCTCCGAAAGCGGGAAGTGGTCGATTTCGAGTACAACGGCCGCTACTACTCGATCCGGATCACCAAGGTTGTCAGCTACACCCAGGCCCTGGCCGCTGCGGTCACAAAATATGGGGAACTCAAGAAGCACGCCGCATCCTATATCATCGACATCGGTGGCTATACCGTCGATGTTCTGAAGCTCCGATATGGGAAGCCGGACTTGGCGGTGGTGGAGAGTTTTGAGCAGGGCGTAATCACCCTCTATAACAGCATTGCCAGCCAGTGCAATTCCCAATTTGCCCTCCATCTGGAGGACTGCGACATTGATGAAGTGATTCGCGGGGAGCCGACGATCCTCCCGGGTGAGGTGCAGATCCTGATTCGGAAGATGGCCAACCAATTCCTCACGGAGCTGTGTAACTTCTTGGGTGAGCGCGGCATCGACCTGAAGGTCAGCAAGTGCGTGTTTGCGGGCGGTGGGTCCATGCTGCTGCGGAGCATCATCGAGCGCAGCGACAAGGTAGGGTTCCCCATTTTTATCGATGACATCCACGCCAATGCGCAGGGGTACCTGCTCCTTTATAAGAGTGAGGAGGCGGCCCATGGCAGCAAGTAATCACAGGCCGCGTATCTCCCTGCAATTCAATGAATTCGACTTCCGACACCGCAAGGTGCTGGAGATCCTGCGGGCCAGGCCCCGGAACATGACGGACCTCGTAGTGAATGCGATCCTCCACTTTGTGAGCTGCCCTGACGCAGAGCAGGAGTATGATAAGGAGTCCATCAAGAAGCTGATCCGCGAAGTGATATTGGAGATGTCAGCGGAGGGGAGCATTTCGCTCACCTTTGCTCCTACCGCCCCCGGAGAGCCGCCGGCCAATCCGGATTTAAGCGATATGATGGCGGCTTTCCGGAGCGGGCAGTGAGTCTGGCCAGATGATGTGCCAAGGGGCAAGAAAATATGGGCGTGAAGAATTGCATAGACAATATCAGTGGTATCCCTGCGGATGTGACGTTTCGGGACCTCAGGGTCCACTACCGTACAGGCCGGGCCGTCCGTCTGTCGGGAACGGGGCGCGATAAGGAATACACCTATCGTGTGGGCGTCCAGACTGACCTCGGAGACATTGAGCTTCCTATATGGCAGGAAGCGATGCAACGGCTGATCCATGCCAGCGGTGAGGATGAATTACAACAGGCACTTCTGGCCTATGTGAAGGACCATATCTGTTGGTGGCATACGCAGGCAGAGCGCCTGCAGGAGTCGCTGGAACTGCACGCCTGCCGTACCTTTGAAGATCCAAGATGGACCGACTATGACCTGTTCTATCAGGGCTACTTCCAAAAGGTCAAATCAAATGAAGGAGGATCTGAACTTGAATAAGAAGATGGGCGCGCTGGTGTACGATGCCGCGATCGACCGCATGGACATCCGCTACGGACTGAATCGTTATCATGGCGGACTGCATTGCGGTGAGCAGTTGGAGGTGCTGATCAATGGCCGGTGGTTCCCTACCAGAATTGAGAAGGACAAGGACTGGTATCTGGTCGGGATCAAGACAGAGAGTCTGATCGGCCTGCTGGTGCGCATTTGAGTCCGAGCATACACCTCAAACGAAATTGGGAGGATGCCGCGTCATGGCGGCGTCTTCCCAATTCATTTGCGCTCTCGGACGAATTATTGAGAAAGTCGAGAAAATTCGGAGAGGCTGTATAGTGAAGCACGATCAATTTCCCTTGCCGGCGTATAGTATCCCTTTAATTTGGAATACTATTAAGGGAATATCTTCTTTAGGAGTTGTATTTTCCCTTATTATATGCTATAATTTAAGGGAACAAAGGGGGCGTAAGGTTATGCGCACATTCAATTACTCCGCGATCCGGGAGCAGAAGTGGGATTCGGATATCCTGGGGCTGGTCGCGGCAATCTATAAGGAGGCTGGGAAACAGGAGCTGTGTCTGAAACAGCGGCCGGAGGAATTAGAGAAACTGGTGGAGATCGCAAAGGTGCAGAGCACCGAGGCATCCAATGCCATTGAGGGCATCGTGACCACAAACACCCGCATCCGGCAGCTTGTGGAGGAGAAAACGATGCCGAGAAACCGGGACGAGCAGGAGATCGCCGGCTACCGGGATGTGCTGAACCTCATCCACGAGAACTTCGATGCCATCCCCATCACCCAGAATTACATCCTGCAGCTCCACAAGATCCTCTATAGTCACATGAACAATCCCATGGCGGGTAGGACGAAAAACGTTCAGAATTACATCAGTGCCACCTATCCCGACGGCCATGTGGAGACCTTGTTCACCCCCTTGGCCCCCTATGAAACACCGGAGGCTCTGGACAGGATCTGCGAGGAGTACAATCGGGTCATCGGGAACATGGAAGTAGAGCCGCTGATCGTTATTCCCGTATTCATCCACGACTTCCTCTGCATCCACCCATTCAACGATGGAAACGGAAGAATGAGCCGTCTGCTGACTACGCTGCTGCTCTATCGCAGCGGGTT
This sequence comes from Pseudoflavonifractor capillosus, assembly GCF_016899775.1. Classification (GTDB taxonomy): domain Bacteria; phylum Bacillota; class Clostridia; order Oscillospirales; family Oscillospiraceae; genus Lawsonibacter. The sequence goes on along the minus strand of NZ_JACJJE010000001.1, from coordinate 118,508 downwards.
CTATGTGGGCAAATATATCTCACTGGAGGCCAAGATCGCGAAAAATAAGGATCTCTATTATGAAGTCCTGGGTCAGGCGCAGATCGGATGGCATGAAGGTACTGAAGATACGGTGCCCTTCATCAAGTATCTGCTGGGGACCATCCTCTCCGCCTACAAGGACTTTGAGGACCGTTTTGCTCTGGTAGAGACAAAGCTTCCGGCCCTGGAGACCGTGCGCCGGGCTACCATGGAAAAGATCGGGCGGTTTACGAAGCAGGACATCCGGGAACTCTGCCCTTCGCTCAGCATCAGCTCTATCGAGGGGGCGCTGCGGAAATTGGTGGCTGCCGGGGAGCTGAAACGGGAAGGCGCCGGGAAGAACATTTGCTATTACAGGTTAAAATGATTCTATGACGCAAAACAGCACGGATATGGCTTCATTGCGAAGTCAAATCCGTGCTGTTTTCATACTCTTTTGCGCGTTGAGTCTCCAGTATAGGTCAAAGTAGTTTCACTTCGATTCGCTTACTCTAAAATGATGGTGCGGCCTTCTTCATCTGCATCATCATCGCCCAATCCGAAAGATACAGAAAGCGGCTCTTTCTTGTAGAGCACAGCGGTACCCGCGTAGCCATTTCGCTGTCCGTGATTCCAGCAGTGCTGGTACCCCGGCAGGATCTGCGGCTCTTGCTGGGTCCGGATCTCCTGCAGGCAGAGTATATCCGGCCCAATATCCGCGATTGGGGCAAAGGAGTTGTTCTGACTGCAAGAGCTAAGACCATTCAAGTTCCATGAGACAATCTTCAATTCAAATCCTCTCCTCATCATGGTATGGCAAAAGCCCAGCACCTCCAAGGTACTGGGCTTTTCCTCATGTCTCCAGATCCAACGTAAAACCGCTCCGGCCTTGAAAAAACCTATTATCTATCTACCGCAGCACTTCTTGTATTTTTTGCCGCTCCCGCAAGGGCACGGATCATTCCTGCCGATTTTCGGCTTCTTCTCTCCCACCGGCTTTGCAGGAGCTGCCTTGGCCAGCTCCTGCAAAAGGCTCAGACGCAGCTGTTCATTGGGTAGGTCAGCCTCCATGATCCCTCGCCGCAGCTCCTCCGCATTCATACTTCCTTCCGCAAGCGCCTTCTTGATATTCGGGCCGAAGGACAGCGTCTGGGGCATCTGTTCCTCACGCGGCAAGAGGTCGAAAAGCTCATTGGGGGTATAGCCACGGTTGCTCTGCATCCTGGTGGTGTTGTGGAAAGCCTGATATCGTTCGATGAAGGTTTGGAAGTCCTTCCGACGAGGAAAGTGGACACCCATTGCCGTGAGCCGTTCCTGGACCTGCGGGAAATCGGCATCAGCGCAGCGGATACCGAAGACGAGTTCATCGAAAACCTCAGACTTTTTCCACTCTGGCAACTGTAGCCGAGTCTCTATGAACTCCCGCATCTGATTTGTTTCCTCTGTCGGCTCACAATAGAAGGCATCATCGTAGGCCAGCAGTTCTGCCTTCGATGGAACATAGTAGGGCTTTCCCTGCTGGCTTTTCAGGAGCGCATGGTATCTGTCCAACCCATCTCCAATGAGCGAGACATCTATGATCTCTCGGTCCAGGACATCTTTGAGTTTCCCATCCACATAGAGTTGGTCAAGACCCAGGATATAGTAGTCCTCGCACTCGTGCCGGGCGATTTCCGCAAAGGCAAGGAACTCGTCCCGCGTCACCAGCTTGGGGCTTTGAGAAGATATGATCTCGTATGCTTTCCGAAGTGGAATGATCCCATATAGGTTAGCCATCGCATTGAAGTACTTCCGCAACTGCCGGGAAGTCGTATCTTTCAGTGGGATCTCCCGGTACTTGGAATTCAATTCCCGTCGTTTATAAGGCTCCGGGAAGTCGATGTAGAATTGTCCGTCTTTTATCATGGCCTTGCCTCCAGAGAACAGTAGACATTGGAGCGGATTTTGAGCAATTCTCTCACTTTGAATTATAGCGGCGATACAAACATATGGCAAGACTACTCCTACCAGAAGTCAGAGCCAAAATAGAGGAACATGAACGATTCCTATATATAGGAATTAGTCTGACAAGAAAAAGTCCAGTACTCTAAAAACTTCTTCGAGTTTCACACGAGAAAATACTCTTATTCGAGCTGCATTAGCACAATAATTTGATGGGAGGCCGCAGAATGCGGCCTCCCGGTAGTTTAATCAGCGGTATAATTAGTCTCTTCGAACTAATAAAAAGCAATACTCTGAGCGTCGATCACTGGCATTACAACTCTAAGCTATTTTCATTCAACAAAAATTCCTTGACGCCCATTGTAACGTATCCTTTGTCATCCCGGCGAGGTTTCATTGTCCTCTCAACAACAATAATTTTCTTAAATGAGTCATTTGCCCTATCAAAAGATTTTGTCTCCTGATCCCACTTTTCTTTGCTTGGGATCTCATAGGCAGACTGGATATAATAGCGTCTGCTACCCTGGTTCGCAATAAAGTCGATTTCCAGCTGCTTGCGTTGCTCTCTCCCCTCAGAGTTTTTCTCTCTAACTTCAACAACGCCCACATCCACATTGTAACCCCGATACCGAAGTTCGTTGTAGATGATATTTTCCATAATGTGCGATGGCTCGATTTGCCGGAAGTTCAATCGTGCATTTCGGAGTCCAATGTCTTCAAAGTACACTTTGAAAGGCGTGTCAATATAGTGCTTACCTTTCACATCATAGCGTTTCGCCTTGCTGATCAGGAAGGATTCCGCCATATGGCCAATGTATTTGGCGACCGTCACTTCGCTTATTGTAGAACCCTTTACACTTTTGAAGGTGCCCGCCAATTTCCTCGGGTTCACAAGTGTTGAGATACCAGAAGCGAGGATATCCAGCAATTCCCCGATGTCTTCATCCGATTGCAAGTTATACCGTTTCACGATATCCCTGAGGTAGACATTCGTGATCTGGGTGGTCAAATAAGCAACTTTCTGTTCCTCGGTCTGCATAAGAGCGACAGAGGGGAGTCCTCCATATACCATGTAGTCATCAAATGCCTCTTCTTTGGAGCCATCGTATACGCTGAAGAATTCGGAGAAGGACAGTGGCAAAACATGGACTTCGTCGCCGCGACCAGCAAATTCCGTGATGATATCGCTGGAGAGGAATTTGGAATTACTCCCCGTCACATAGACATCCACATTGTCCTTACGAAGGTACCCGTTCAAAACGGCTTCAAAATATCCCAGATTTTGTACCTCATCTAAAAGGAGATAGTACATACCATCATCAACAATTTTATCGTTAATGTAGGTCATGAATTTTTCCGGGTCAACTTTCCGTTTTCCCTCTTCTATCTCCATTAGATCCTCACCGATCAGCATGAGGTTTTGTGCTGAGTCAAATGCGAAGCGGATGATATGACTGTCCTCTATACCGCTTTCAAGTAAATGCTGATAAAACAGTGTATTCAAAAGATAGGATTTACCACAGCGGCGAATACCAGTGATGACCTTCACAAATCCGTTGTGCTTGCGAGCAATCAATTTATTCAGATATACATTTCGTTCGATTTGCATAGCGCACCCCTCTTTATATCTTTACCGAAATCGGCAAAAATATTCAGTCCGCTGTTATTGTAGCAAATGAAGAAGCTTATTTCAAGAGAACAATGTCGATTGCGATGTAGATTTTCGGAAACATCGTCAAAAAAATTCAGAGTTTTGGGTGAGGTATATTGATACCTCTATGCTTTCAATTCTCGCTTATATTTATAATAGGTGTTTCTTGATAGCCCAGCCAGCTGCATGACATCCACGTCTTTGAGAGTTCCATTAAAATCCTTGGAGTGCTTCATGATGATTTCTTTGGCTGCGAGGCTCTTCTTCGTGGTGATCTTGGTGTCTTTTTTCCGTCCAATCTGCTTCCCGTTCAGTCTGGCCGTCTCGATTCCCTCTCTGGTACGTTGATGAAGATCTTCGACTTCTTTTTCAGACTGCTCGAATGCAAGACGGATCTGCTCCTTGGCCAGTTCCATGAGATAGCGGTTGACCCCTTCGAGGATGTAATCCACATTGCTGCCAGTGAGCTGCACATTATTCTCCAAAGCCTTCTTATAGGTGTCCGTATTGATGTGCGGCTCCTTCAGAAAGACCAGATTGACGCCTCTGTTAAAGAGATCCTCATAGGCTGCGAAGCCATCATCTGCGTTTCCACTCATTCTGGAGACGCTGTCAAAGATGATCGTGTCGCCGGCCTTCACACGCTTCATTAACTTCTGCCATTCTCTCCGATCCATCCTCGTCCTAGTGAAGACCTCTTGGACGATGACAGCATCCGGGTACTGGGCCTTGATGTTTCGGATTTGTCTCTCAATACTCTGCTTAGGCCGGGAGATCCGGCAATACCCATATCTCATACAACCTCTCCTCGGTATTAGAATAAACCTTCGTTTTCTTTGGTATTCAGGAATACGTTCGGAGGTGAGGATTTACAACAGAGATTGATACACTTTTAGGAAACGTTTATTTTGCTACTCCGAAATCGTGAAGCCGCATCGAAACTTGAGTCAGGTTGTCTCATCGGGCACAGCATTGTCTCCGGTATCATCTTCATCAAAATTCCTGTCCGGATAGGGGATCACATCTCGGTTAAACCGTATGAAATCGATGCAATTTTGCGTAGTGAGGTCAGGCCAGCATGTACGAAGGATCGCATAAGAGATGATGAAGCTCGACGCAGCTACTGCATGATGAGCGTTGAGCGTTGTGAAGGTTTCTCCCGTGAGAACTCCACTTTGAATAAAGGTACCCGCCGTGATTGCAAGAGGAACTCCTATCGAGATAACAGGCACGCCCAGTGAGGACCAATCGATCGACCTTCCTGCAAAAAAGGGATTCATTCCACCTGCGGTTGAAACCTGGATAGATTGACACAGTCGCTCAGGATTCCGGGTTACGAGAGAGTCGATCAGGAGCAAGCAGTTCGCATTTGCCTCTTTTAATATCCCTTTCACCATGAGCTCAGTATCCAAATTATTCGTCCAAGCTGTGCCTGGCACAAATGAGCAGACGGACTTAAAGAGGCCATTCAGGGAAGCCACCCCTGAAAAGACCTTCAGCGAGAGATTCCTGATCACATCAGGGCCAAGTGAATCGGCCACCAACTCCCTATTCCCTAAACCGCAAATACAAAGCGTGTTGCCTTTATATCTTGATAGTACTTCCGCCAAAACCTCAGATACACATTCACCGAGAGCCTTCAAATCTAATGTTTCTGAGCTAAGCAAACCAGTCTGAATTGTTATGTACTTTCCAACAGCCCTGTCTAAGCTCTCGGCGCCATCCTCTGTCTTTATTTCGACCGCTGTTACAGGAATACCATGTATTGTCCGCTCCTCCACTTTGACTCCATCGTCTCCAGGTTGCTGAAACATCCTGCATCCTCCTTCCGCTCGCAATAAGGCAGTTTATATGCGCAGAGCTCAAACTTGACCAATATCGCGGACAATATTTTTCGTCAGCATATCATAAACTTATCTCGATTGCAACCAATGCTGGTCAAGTATGATATGGGGCGGGAAGATGGAGCAGAAAATTAGGCGCGACAGGAACATGGGCGACAATCTCAAACGGCTACGTCTCGATCACAATATCTCCCAGGAGAAATTGTGTGCAGAGCTACAACGACGAGGGTGTGACATCGGTCGGACCACGTATGCGAAATACGAAGCTGGGCAGTTGAATATTCGTGCCAGTGTCTTGATTGAACTCAGGCAAATTTACGGATGCGAATACGATGACTTTTTCAGCGGTTTAGAGAGAAGTAGTGACGGTTAATCAAGACGAGTGCCTGCGCCGCTGCATTGGCGGTGCAGGCACTTTTCGTCTTTAAGTTCGATCCCCCCTTTTCAAGAAGCGCAATTCATTCTATAATAGCCTTACCTTTTACTGAATGGTGGAGATGTGATGAATGCTTCTCGCTTACAGCAGCTGTTTGCTCATTACATAGATAAATTCGAGTACATCAACAATCCTGAGCTCAATGAAAACTATAAATGGGAGATCGTGAAGCAGTATCAGGATATCTTTAACCTGGATGCGCCTGACCTGGCTGGAATGCTTACAGAAGCATGGCGCATAACTTCCAATCTGATCGACAGCCAATTTCAGCAGCCCTTCTATGCTCTTATCGCCTATGCCCGCGAGGAACCGGAGACCGTCCGCACAATGTTCCGTGATCTTTTCGCTGACGACGATGGCGACTTGACGATTCGGCAGCAGAAGGTATCTGCCTTCATCGCAAAGAGCGAGGAGCTGAAGGAGAAATATGCTCCAGGAAGCTGGCGCTACACCAATGATCAGCGGTCTGTGATGTCGTATCTGTTCTTCCATGATCCAGAGTCCAACTACCTATTCAAGTCCACCGAGGCCCACGAGTTCGCCGACTGTGTGGAGTTCCTTGAAGACTGGGGTGCCGGCGCGAATTTCAAACTGGACATCTATTACCGGATGTGCGATGAGCTTGTTGAGGCAATGCGTCAGAGCCCTGCGCTCATGGCCACAAATGCAAGCCGCTATGAAAACGAGGAGAAGGATCTGTATGATGATCCCAATCTTCACCTGCTGGCTTTTGACATGATTTACTCATCACAGGTCTACCATCTCTATGACGGTATTTCCTATTCGCATCCCAACTCTGCGGAAAAGAAACTATACCGTGAACGCATTGAGAAAGCTGAACAGTTGAAGGGTGCCTATGACCAGGCCCGGGACGATTATGAAAAGGTTGAAAAAATCCGGCAGCTGGTTCTGGATCATCTTCATATTGGGGATACAGTTTCTCACAAAAGCTTCGGCCAGGGTGAAGTAACTGAAATTGATGGTCAGAACATGGCCGTCCAATTCCCGGGCCAATCGGCTCCGAAGAAATTCATGCTTTTGCCTTCTCTCGGAGGTGGCTTTATCAGCCTTGGCACCCCGGATGATCAAATCATCAAAGAAAATGCGAAGCTGCTACAGATGGATACTTCGCTGAGCCGGCGCCTAAAGAGCGCAGAAGAGGCTCTACTGCCGTATTGGCAGTACCTACAATGAATATGATTGCCCCCAAAGTATCGCCAATTGTCTGGCAATACTTTGGGGGCAGTACGTTAAGAGTCAAAAGCAATCGTGTTTAATATAGAAAGTTTTTCTGAAATGATCAGGGCATTCTCACGTTCAAGATCAATAGCTTTTTCATCAGTCACCTCTAATGTTAGCTGCTGAAGAAGTTCTTTTTGCTTTTTGATCTCATTTTTGACGTTTGCTAGGACTCCATCAGCGATACTCAATGCTTTTTCACAGTATTCTCTCTTGATCTGGGAGCAAAGTGATTTGAATTTGCTTTCAGCTTCAGAGAGGACTTTCGCTTTGAAATCTTCGGCTTTTTGTTTCCTCTCGGTATCATCGTAAATCTCTAAAACTTTTAAGCATTCTTTATCGTCCAAAGAAAGTCTCGGTTGGATCAGCTTCATAACTTGACCAGACAGTCGATTCTGAATATCAGAAAGATAGCTTTCTTTTAACCTGCTTAATTCTGGGCAAGGTGTAAGCTCCATGAAGTTGTCTAGTATTTCTCCCGTTTCCGTAGTGAGTATTTTGATCAGCTCTGCTTCGCTGGTTGCAGCGCTGGGCTGGATGCTCTGGATAACAGCGTTAAGTTCCTTATGAACATCAACAGTTCGTGAAACAGAGGAACTGTTATTATATGATGTATATCCAAAGTTGCAGGCACTTTGTAGGTTAAATCCTGCGTTTTCAATTGTTCTTGAATGGACAACTTGTCCTATCTTCTCTACTCCGCGTCCTAAAGCATTACCAATCTTCTTAGCTCCATTCGAGAGCGCTCTGCCCAGGCTCTTGAAAATGCCCATTACTTGACACCCCCAACTTCGCCCCGAACCTTATCCATATATTCTTGGATCTTCATAGTTAGTTCCTCAACATCGGCCAGTGCCTGCCGCCGTTCATTTAATTCGGATTCCTTAGTTGCAAGCAACTTAAGCCTTTCATTGTATACTTCTGTTCTATCTTCAACGATATCGTGGATTTGCTTCAGAAAATCCTGAAAAGATTCGCTCATCCTTGCATAAAGGATGCGTCGCGTGCTCTTGAAAAGACGCTTTTCCAAGCAATCTTTTAGGCGAGGGATACCGCTATACTCTTTGATTTCATCAAGCTGCTCAACGATACTGGACAAATTAAAATTAAAAATATCGACAAAACCAGCGTCAGAAAGCATAGTAATGTATTTTCGGAGATCCTCCCCCTGCAATTCACCTTGTTCATAGGCAAGAGAGTGAGAATAAAGTTGAGAGGAAATTCCAAAGAATTGTTGTTCTGGCCGGTATCTTCGTTTTGCAAAAATAGATTCCCCGCTATTTGGATTAAATAGTGGATCGAGAACTTTATCTACAAAATAATCCCGATTTTTCTTGTAGTCAGATGGCTTATCCAAGTCTTTCTGTGTTGCGATTACGAACAGAGATTCCCATTCACTCCGATTTGCCATTACACGACTCACAAACTTGGTTTCTGATGCTTCATGAATATCTTTTTCCTTGATACAAGCAAGGACAGCATCGGCTTTGTCAAGATACTCCTTTGTGACTTTGGAACGGGTTTCAACCACATCATCGAGGCCGGGGGTGTCAACAAGATACACATCATTGGGGAAAAGATCGCTGTGAATTCCGACCTCAACCTCACGAACGAAAAAGTGAGCGGGTGACTTTGAGGAAGTAAACTTGCTCAGTTCTTCCTGCAATTCAGGAATTTCTATCCCGAATTTGCAGTACTCGGTTTGCCCTACCCACTTGAAACGCTCACTGTCAGCACTTAGTGCTTGGTACTCTTCGATATAAATGGACGACCGCTGAGCCTCCCTCCACACCTTTTGCCACATTTTTTCTGAATAAAAACGCACCTTCAAATAGTTTTCATCACTGGTAGTACGGTATTTAGCGAGGACCGAAGTCTCTGGAGTCGCGTCCACGGTAGCAAACTCCATATCTAAAAGAGCGTTGATGAGTGAAGATTTACCTGCTTTTACAGTACCGGCAATTGCTACTTCAATATGTTGCTTTTCGAGATTGTGTTCGAATCTCGTGCATTTGCTGAGAATGCTTCTCCGTATTTCTTCAGGAAAATCTACTTTGTCAACGTAACAGCGAATTTGCCGGATTTTTCTTTGATACCAGTCTAATTTGCTGGGAGAAACAACATTTTTCATAGACTGTGTCTCCTTAACGGAATTGGATAACTCAGTTAAGTCTGCCAAAAAGCAAGCTCTACCTTCTGCGGTCGATAGAGAATGCTCATCACCTTTGAGGATATGGCCGCATTGGTGACAGATTCGTGCAGTTCGGGTAACGTACGCTTTGCAGTTGGGACAGACAAATAGTACATGGTCGAGTTCACTTGATAGGCGCTCACTCTGTTCATTGAGATGCACAATTGCGTCGCGGTGCTCAATAAGATGAAGACACATCTGTCGCAAACGATTATTTGTATCCAACTGCCCCTGCTTGATTTCCAGCGTGATGGTATGATTTTCTTTATGTATGGCCGTAAGAAAATCCATAACTGTGGCGTTTTGCTCAATCAGCTTCACCAAAATCTGTTGCTGAGCATATTGTGTATTGGCAGTACTACGGTAAAGTGCCTCACGAAGTTTACGATTTTTTCCAGTGATATTACCAAAGAAACGCTTCACCGAACCTTGCTCCGATAACTCTGATGAGATCGAAGAACTATTAGATATATTAGAGACACATTCAAGTGTCAGTTCTTCTAATTCTTTCTTTTGACCTCTAAATTGCGCCAAACTGGCAACAACAAGTTCTTCAATCGCGTCCTTATCACTTTTTGAAACCTTGAGATCGTAGTCATAATATGGCACTTGTAGAATCATCAGAGTTTTCCCCCATTGTTAAGATTTCCAAGTAGTGAGTCTATATCTTTGCCGGTGTTCGCAATTTTTGCTTCCAGAAGTTGGTTTTGTTCCGCAAATGTTATCTGTTCTTGGTTTATTCTTTCGAAAGCAGATTGGATTCGGTTCAAAGCCTGCCCCGTTTTGAAGAGAGGTTCAAGTACTCTTATAGCATCATTATATCCTCTATTGATATTCTCCAATGCGCTTTCGCATCGAAAGTTCATAGTGCCTGAAATTAAACCGCCAAGATCTTGTTGTGGCATAATTTCAATAATACTGCAATTGGGAAATACCTTGCGGTCTACGGGCATTTCGCGAGTTAGATGAATAACAATGAGGTTCCGATACCCGATATCATACAGAGGCCTTACCGGCGTATTATCCCCAATTCCAGGAATTCCGCCATCCCAGTATAGTTCTCCATCAATATAGGTTTTTCCAAAAATGACAGGGATGCTTGCACTAGCCAAAAGTCGTTCTTTTATTCCTTCGAGAGTTCCATTTTCTTTTAAGTCGAAGTATCTTACAGACTGGGATGAAATCTTAAATGCTGCTACAAAGATTGGCCCAGGAAACTTGCAAAGACGATTAGGGTCAATTGATTCGTCAATAAGTGACGACAACCCTTTTTTGCTCAACACTCCTTGATCTGCAAACCGCTTGGTAATCCACTGATAAAGCGATTGTGCTAAGCCATAAAACCGCGTTCCGGTTAAGAGGTCTGATATAGCCGATGACAGTTTTTGAGTTGCTTGCAAGTTATTTAGAGTCATGACAGCTTCGGGGGAAATCGTACTCCACACATTAAGGGCGAGTTCTAAATCTCGTTGAGCAAAAAGAGCAGAATTTAATGCGCCAACAGATGTCCCAGAAATAGCGCCAATATTAGGAGTTACACCATACTCATCTAGGGCTTTCCAGACACCTATTTCATAGGCACCTTTGCCACCGCCACCTGATAAGACCAGGCCAACATCTTGTTTTCTATTTTCAAACGAAGGCATATTGACTCTCCTCAGTTCTTAATCTGTTCGAAGTGAAGGATAGTAAAAAATCCGGGAAGTATCGACACTCCACTGTTCATATATTCTGGGTTATTTGCTCTGGGAAGCGCAAATTTGGATCGCCTTGTAATAGCTTCCCTTGAACGAAAATATCCTATTTGAATTTATAAGTCATTTTACGACAAAATAGGAAAAAAGGCAACCTGTGGTACATGGCTCAAGTTGGTATAAACTCTATGCCGGTAAAACATTTATGTGCATTCCCACGCTCGAGCTGACTATGATAGCGCCAATTGATATTCTTTTCCTCCGCCTTTTTATTGCAGTTCTCCGCACAAATGACCGTTTGAAGTCGGGCAAGGGCCTTTCGCTTATTAGCATATTGACTCCGCTCCTCAGTACACACCACAGCCTGGCCCGTTGGCAGGTAGATTGCACGGACACCAGACTCGACCTTATTGACGTTCTGCCCACCCTTTCCGCTGCTTCGAAAAGTGTCAAAGGCAATTTGACTGGAATCGAACTTCTCCACTTTGGCAACTGTGCAGACACTAAAGTCAATGAACCAGTTTTTCCTCCTGTGCTCCGGCCGATAAGGGCTGCGGCAGGTCCACCGGACCGAACCAATGAAATCAGACAGATCCGCCTCAGTATAGAGCCGCACAGACCGATAGGTGCCTCCGCGCCACCCTGGAGATGTATCCAATACAGATACATCAAAGTTGGACTGGAGATAGGCGAGCAGCTTCGCGACGCCAAGCTCGCACTCAGAGGGTCCCTGGCCCGCGCTGATTTGATAAATCATACTTCACCTCACTTTTCACACGCCTTAAAGTTGTAGACAGGGCGGATATGCTCCTTAATCTCCACGGAGAGTCCTATCTGCGCCAAAATCTGCTCCATGGGTTTGTAGGCCATAGGGCTCTCGTCAATCGTGTCATGGCTCAGAGAGGAAGAGTAAATTCCATCCATCTCTTTTTTGAACTGGGAGAGCGTAAAGCGTTGCCGCGCCTCCGCACGGCTCATCAGTCTGCCGGCACCATGGGGAGCTGACTCATTCCACTCCCGATTGCCCTTTCCTACGCAGAGCAGACAGCCGTCACGCATATTCATAGGGATAATAAGCTGTTCTCCTTGCCTGGCGGATACAGCGCCCTTGCGCAAGACCATGCAATCCGCATCTACATAATTGTGGACCGTGGAGAAGGCAAGCTCCACATCCCATTTCATTCTTTTGACGATGTCCGAAGCGATGGCCCGCCGGTTCAGTTCGGCATAGGCCTGCACGATTTTTATATCGTGCAGATAATCTGCCATGAGCGCGCCCGACATATAGGCCAGTTCGTACGGGGTTCCTTCGGGGCAGGAGTCGAACGCAGCTTTCTGGTAGAAGTTCGCGACCCCTGCGCCGAGATTGCGGCTCCCGGAGTGGATAATCAGCCAAAAGCTGCCGTCCCTGCTTTGGTCCAGTTCAATAAAGTGATTGCCGCCGCCAAGCGTCCCAATGCATCTCATAGCCTTTTCTTCCTGGATATGGCGGGAACAATTTAGGGTCTTCAAATCGATTTGCTCAGAAAATCGATGTATTTTGGTGCGTAGTCCACAGCCGGCAGGGATCGCCTCGCGGATCGTTTTATCGAGCTTCTGCAGCTCCGGGCGTCTCCCACCCACCTTGAACACGGTCATACCGCAACCGATGTCCGGGCCAATCAGACCGGGAGCCACACAGTCGGAAATTGTCATGGTCATTCCCACGGCGCACCCCTTTCCGGCGTGGACGTCGGGCATGACGCGGATTTTGCTGTTTTGTGAAATAGGGCTTCCGCAGAGTGCACGGAGCAGGCCCGCAGCACCTGGGTCGATTTCCTCAGAGAAAACGATTGCGGTGTTGAAGCAGTTTTGTATGGTAATCAAATCATGTCCTTTCTTGATTGCACCGGGCGGCCATTGACCGCCCGGTGCAATCATTTCAATCGAAATACAGGGCCCTTGGGTATAAACGGCAGGTAACAGCCATGCGGAATCAGGTAAGCGTGCTCTCTGCCACGTAGATTCAACCGGTCGCAACCTCCGTCTGTGATGATCAGCAATGGTGCGTTCTCGGGGAACTTTGGATCGTCATCCAGAAGGTCAATTCCCGGCTGTAGAACCGTGCCTCCTCGGCCACGGACTTTTACGACTCCAGCAATCGCATCAGGTCGCATGATGCCCTGGTCGTACGCAGTAGCGTCACAGAACACAACCCGCACGTGTTCTACATCCCGGGCCCTACTGTAACTTGCGATGGCACCCAGTGCAGCGGCCAGCAGGGTGCGCTCCATAGAACCAGAGGTATCCAACAGGACACCAAAGATCCTCTGTTCAACAGGCTCCTCTGGACGATGCCACGCAGGCCGTGGAATGTCCGGGCAGGAGTTTTGGCGTCGGCTCATGCGGGAATAGGTTCTGTGTGCTTCCAGAGGTGTAAACTGCTCATCAAACCACCTTGCTAACTCGACATCCCACCGGATAGGCGGCCGGTCGATGGCGTGGATCTCCTCAACGAGGCTGGCAGGCAGATAGCCTCGGCTACGCTCCTCGTGATAGGTAAGGCCCTGTTTGAGAGCGTTCCGATAGAAAGCGTCCCGCTGAGTCCCGTCCAAACCATCCCACCACGTCTCATCGCCATAAATCATATCCCTGGGATTCATCGCCGTATAGCGCCGAATATCCTGGCTCAATTCATCATAAATGTCCTCCACAGATCGCCCATTGAGTTTGGGGTCAAAGAGGGCACCTTCCGGCATTTCACCGATACACATTTCCACGAGCCAGCCATTCACCACGAAATCGCAGGCAACGTTCCAGAGCTCTTGGTTACGCCCGTCACAGCGCACATCATGGCGCAGCGCCGCGTGGAGGAATTCATGGGCTAGGATAAAGCGCCACTCCATCTGTGTATAGTTACAACGAGGATTGATGTAAATCTCCTGAAGCTGGGGACTGATGGCAGCCACCTGGACCCCCATTCGCTTTACAGTATCCCGGTCATCAATGATTTGAAATGAGGCCGCTAAAGCACCCAGCAGAGGGTAGCTGGAGATAAACCAATCTCGTGCCTCACTCACGCTATCAGTATAGATGCAGCTCATCCGCTGCGAGGGAAGGCCCGCAGACACTCGCAGTGCGTCCTTCATGGAGGCCTGAAGGGAGCGCCCAAAGACAGCGGTAAAATCAATTCCGGGGTTTCGCTCCCATCGCATGTCCGCCCGGTTTCGAGTCATGGTTGAAAAGGTGTGCTTCATTGCGGATTCAGGGTGTTCTTTCAACCACTGGTATACCTGTATCTCATCTTTGACTGGGCATGAAAATTCGGTCTGAAATTCCGGAGGAGGCAAACCAATATGGCTGTCCTTCAGGAATTTAGCCACCACATAGTCGCACGCCTCATTCCAGAGAGGGTCATCTTTGCACTCTTGCGTGATATGTCCGAACCCCAAATGGAGCAGGCAGTGGCTGATTACATACTCCCATTCTCCGACCGATGCGGTGCGCCTGGGGTTGAGGTAGATGCCTGCGGTACTGGTGACATATGCCCAGTCCTCTCTTGACATAGGGTAGTCATCATCGCAGTGAATGCAGGTGTGATACAAGAGCATGAATAGGGGGCCGTTAGCAATCTTGGCCTCGGCCTGCTTCCAAGCAGGTGGAGCCAGTTTTTGCCGCCCCCCTTTTTCGCGTTTCTTACTGTGCTCTCTCATGACTCAACCAGACTTTCTCTGCGCCAGGGCAGGAAGTTCGCGGGAGGCATCAACGATGAACCACGCTGGCAGAGTAGCACTCCCATCATCGGAAGAAATCACCATCTGGGCAATCTCAAGGCTGATGCCGGCAAGTTCGGTTAGGAGAGCTTTTGCGTTCACGGCAAGCAGTTTGGAATCGCCTGTCAGTCCGCTCCGATTCGGGGGCAGCTCTTTCGCCAACCTGGCCCGAAAACTCTCGGCCAGGAAATAGAGCACGTCTCGATCCTCTGGCTTGTCCGGCCAGTGCTGCTGGCCACGCATGATTTTGCTGACCGAGAATTGATTTCGGATTTGCTTTACAAAGGCCAGAAAATGGGTGGCGTGGGAAGGTGTTAGGCAGCCGTTAGCAAGCACGGAAAGCGCCCGATCCGTGATGTCATCTCCGTAACTTTTGATTGCATCGCTGAGCATATGCCAGCTTCTGGGGGTGGAAAAGGGCTCTTCGGTCTTGGGCGGCTGGCTCCACAGGTGGTCGGGCCGACTGCAGATGTAGTCGTAAACGTACCGGTGAATACCGTGCTCCGCAGCCCACTTAAGCCAGATGCGGCTATCGGCGGTCATCTCCACATGGAACATCCGATTCAGAAGTGCGGAGGACATAGGCCGGGTGATGGCGTTGTCCTGAGCACGGTTGCCAGCGCCGATGACAATGGAGCCCTCAGGCAGGTGGTACTCACCAATACGTCGCTCCAGAATCAGGGAATAGAAGGCTTTCTGCACCTCCAGGGAGCAGGCGTTCAGTTCATCCAAGAACAAGCAATAGGGCTCATCTTTGGCAATCATTCTGGGCGGGCAGAATACACTGCGGCCGTCCAGGATCTGGGGTACACCGATAATGTCCTCTGGCGCTAGCTGACTGCCAAGCAGGGAAACACACACAAGGCCAACGTCATTCGCGAACTGCTCCACGATTGCGGACTTGCCAATGCCGGGCGCCCCCCAAATGAACACAGGGCGAACAGTGCCCACGTTCAGCAGTATGTCCATCAACTGCTTTTGGTCAACGGAAATTGCAAGATTCAAATAAGAAATACCTCCATTTTTTATGAGTTCTGCTTGAAATTCTATTTATATGCGCCATTTCCGATGTCTCCTTTCTCGGGATTTCGATGACAGTATAACAGAGAGGCATGACACAATGTGTCATGCCTCTCTGATTTGTAAGAAGCAGAAATAAAACCATTACGCTTTCTTTTAAGAAGCCTGTCCAGCAAAATCTTTGTGGTGAGAGGGCCGCAGGTTGGACAGTATAACCGTCCCACATCGGGATTGAACGAATTAATACGCTTACATTTCGGGCAGATGCGGTATACAGGGAATAAACTCATG
Organism: Pseudoflavonifractor capillosus; assembly: GCF_016899775.1. Classification (GTDB taxonomy): domain Bacteria; phylum Bacillota; class Clostridia; order Oscillospirales; family Oscillospiraceae; genus Lawsonibacter. Next base: position 102,449 of record NZ_JACJJE010000001.1, on the reverse strand, counting down.
ATTGGCATCTCTATAAAACAATTTACATTTTCTTAAAATAACCGTATACTGAACCTGAAAACATAGGGTGGAGGAACGAAGATGGTAGATAAACAGTCAAAAAATGCTCGTGTATTGGATCTGTATGAACGTCTCTGCGCAGGGAAGGTCATCAATAAAGCCGAGGAGTCACGACGGTTCGGTGTGGATGAGCGGTCTATTCAGCGCGATATAGATGACATCCGCGCTTTTCTGGATGAACGTGCGGTCGCCGATGCGGGCGACACCAGGCGGGTCATCTATGACCGTCAGAGAAAAGGCTTCCTGATGAGCGGGTACCAGTCCCCACTCATGACCAATAGCGAAATCTTGGCGGTCAGCAAAATACTGCTGGAGAGCCGGGCCTTTACAAAAAAGGAAATGTCCCAGGTTCTGGATAAACTCATTGCCGGATGTGTTCCCGCAAAAAACATGAAATTGGTCACGGACCTCCTGGCAAATGAAAAATTCCACTATGTTGAGGTATCTCATCCCGCAGGGCTTCAAGAGAAGCTATGGGATATTGGAGAGGACATTCAGCTGCGGCATCTGATGAAAATCAGTTATACCAGGCAAGGAGGCAAATCCACGCCAGTAACCCGTATTGTGGAGCCTGTGGCCATCTTATTTTCCGAGTATTACTTCTATCTCAATGCCTATATTGTAGTTCTGCAAAGCAATGGACGATATATCCACAAATACGACTATCCTGCGATTTTTAGAATCGACCGTATTGACACCTACGAGCTAATGGAAGAGCGGTTCACTTTACCTTATGCGAACCGCTTCCAAGAGGGGGAGTTCCGCAAGCGCGTCCAGTTTATGTATGCAGGCAGCTTGGAGAGAATTCGTTTCCGATATACCGGAAAAAGCGTGGATGCCATTCTGGATCGGCTTCCAACCGCGAAAATCTTGTCTCAGGAAGAACACAGCTTTGACATTGAAGCCGAGGTTTTTGGGAAAGGGATCGTGATGTGGCTGCTCAGTCAGGGAGAGCGTGTGGAAGTGCTCGGCCCAGAGCATATACGGGCAGAGATGCGCGACACTATTTCGCATATGTTGGAGCTCTATCGCTGAGCAACTCAGGAGGCGATTTTGTCCTGCTGAAGGTCCAGTTTATCTAAGGCTTCTTCAGAGAGGCACGCACCAATCGTCTCCGCAATGGCTTCAATTTCACCGCAATAACCGCAAAAGGCTTCATATGCCCGAGAGAAGAAGGTATTAGCATGGGAGTTTACATCCTCTTGAAGTTCTACCATGACCTCGTGCATATTTTGAATCTCATACTCGGTTTCGTCATGGAGCAGGCGGGCAATCCCATTTAGAAGTTCACTTTCAAACATATCAACATTGTAGTCATGACTTTCAATGCGAATCTGATCATGAAAATAGCTGCGCTTATACATTCGGTAGTAATCAGAACTGTCATATAGTTCCTGGTCAAACTGCTTGCGCAGGTTGTCCTTAGCACGGCGAATCAGCTCCTCCAGTTCTGTAAAGGCTCCCTCAAGCACAGTGTCTCCGCCACACCACGGTACAAGCTTCTCCACAACACTGCCACAGCCTTCAGAAATGATGGCTGCATATCGCTCTGCTAATTCAGCTGAGGCGCAAGTTTGGCTACCTGGTGTAAAAAAGTCATTGGCCTGATCATAGACAGAATCGATTTCTCTCTGAACGGCATTTTCAGCTCTGGACTTTGAGTGGTAGAACTCGCCCTCCACGCTGGAGTCCCAGGATAACCACAAGTATTTTGAAAGCTGCCGGGCTTTCATTGCAAAGTGAAGTTTGCTGGAAAGAGGATTATGGCTGTCTGCAAAGTTGTCATATCCATTGGCAGCAGCGGCCTGCTCTGCGATAGAAATTGTTTTCTCAGAGATCGTTGTCGGCAGTTCGATCCCCTCAAAGGTGATGCCTGCTCGTCTGTACTGCTCCTCAGTAAATGCTGCCTCCATCTTGGGATACCCTATCCCAATGTAGTGAACGTTGCTGACGCGAATAGGTATCTGGAAAGAGACTCCGCAGAGATAGATCCTTCGCTTTCCACCGCGCAGAAACTCTGCCAGTTCTGCCTGATTAGTCGCGGTTTCGAAAACGTGTTTCAGCAGCTCTGGGTCATCAGAATGCTGTTGAATCAGATGACATTTCCGTTCATATTCGGCCTGTTGCGCTTCAGTCAAGAAGCCCGATGCAACATAATCAATCCCTAAAATGCGGCAAAGCTCCATCCTCACTTCAAAGCCATCGGAATGGTCGAGTTCGCATATATGTTCTGCCTGTTCATCATAGAAACAGTCTGACAGCCAGTGTTCTAACGTACAGTCAAGGAATGCCGTCACTACTTCTTCAAGATCGAAATTCTCCTGAAGGTCGCTGAGAGATTGGATTTCTTTTCCTTTGATTCTTAATGTATCCATTGTGTACCTCCACATAAGTTATTTTGTCCTATGCATATGGAAGTATATCATCCAAGAACGACATATTCTGTCATCGCAATTGCAATTACACTTTCCAATTTACAGAGGTGGGGGGGTTCACCTTCCGCCCCAGTTTCTGGTATAAAGCGTTCGACCTTGGCATATGCCCTTGTATTTCTTGGGCGAGATATTGCTTACATCTTCCTCCGCAAAATATAGCCAAGGGAACTTGGTGTTCCAATCATTTCTGCAACAGACGGCTGTGTGAACTTTTGCAAGTGGTAAGAAGAATCACCAGTGAAGTAATTGAAATTGATGGGAATAATATGGCGGTCCTATTCCCAGGCCAAACGGCTCCGAAGAAGTTCCTGCTTCTGCCGTCTCTCGGCGGTGGCTTCATCAGTCTTGGCACTCCGGATGATCAGATTATCAAGAAAAACGCGAAGTTGCTGCAAATGGATACTGCGCTGAGCCGGCGCCTAAAGAGCGCCGAAGAAGCATTACTGCCTTATCAGCAGTACCTATAAAATATGATTGCCCCCAAAGTATTGCCAATTGTCTGGCTATACTTTGGGGGCAATCCGTTAAGAGTCAAAAATAAATTGACTGTCTTTTATCTGCCGAAGGGGTGCCGTCAAGAGTTATGCGCAAATTTGTTTGCAGATTCTGGCTGAATGAAGTCAGCCAGCAATAGAGACGTCTTCCAGAGCCGCCTCTAAGTGCTTCATATTCATGTATTTTTTGTTGCCCCACTGGGTGCCGGCCACATGGCGCAGTCGGGCGCAGACCAGCATGAGGGCAGAGTTTCCATCGGGGAAAGTCCCCACCACACGGGTCCTGCGGCGGATCTCCCGGTTCATCCGCTCAATCACATTGTTGGTGCGAATCCGGGTCCAGTGCTCATAGGGAAAATCACAGTAAGTCAGCGTCTCCTCAACACTGTCCTCTACCTTCTTGGCGGCCTCTTTCAGCTTCATTTCCCTCAGTTGAGCCACCACAGCTTTAGCCTTTTCACGGGCGGCCTTCTTGCTTTCCTGGGCGTGGATCGCTTTAAGCATCTTGGCCACCAATTTTACTTTGGAGCGAGGAACAACGGAAAACACATTACGGTAAAAATGGACCGTGCATCGCTGGTATTTGGCGTCAGGAAACACTTCTCCCACGGCTTCCAGCATTCCCAGACACTTGTCCCCAACAATGAGTTTCACGCCGTCCAATCCTCTGTTTTTAAGCCACTGAAAGAAATTCACCCAACTGGCCTTGTCTTCTTTCATGCCCTCGGCAGCGCCCAAAACCTCACGGTATCCGTCCTCATTGACCGCAATTGCTACCAGAATCGCAACATTTTCATACTCTCCGCCCCAGTTGCGCCGCAGATAGATGCCATCCACATAGACATACGGATACTTGCCGCCCTGTAAAGGACGGTTCCGCCAATCCTCAATGTGGATATAGGCTTTCTTGTTCAACTCACTAATGGTAGCCGGAGATACCTTGCTGCCCCACAGGGCTTCCGTAATATCCTCTACCCGGCGCACAGAGACGCCTGCCAGGTACATCTCGATGAGGGCTTCTTCCACGCTGCTCTCCCGGCGGCGATACCGCTCAATGATGGCCGTTTCAAAAGAGACGCCCTTAAGACGGGGCACATGGAGCGTGACATCTCCGGAGGTGGTGGTAAGGTTCCGGTCATAGTGGCCGCTGCGGTAGCCCTGGCGGGCCTCATTGCGCTCGTAGCGGGCAGCCTGGGTCAGTTTCTCCGCCTCCTGCTCCAGCAGCTCATTCAGCGTTTCTTCCACGCTGCCCCGAACCAATTCCTTAAGCTGGCCCTTGATAACTTCTTCGTTTAGCTGTACAATTTTCTCGGACATGGTTTGCTGTCTCCTTTCAGAATGGTGTGTCGCGACTTCATTCTACCAGAGTTCTGCAAACCATGTCTCTCTTTATACCTTTTTCAATTTGCGCAACTTATCTTACCTTATCGCCGAAGGGACTATGTTTTATATAACTGTCCAATAAAACGATATACCGAGCAGCACGACGATAATGTGAAAAACGAATACTTGTTTGTATCGTTTGGTAAATTGCGCCTATCTGATCAAGATAGCTTTCAGTTTTTTTCTTATCGTTTATCATCAGAGGGAAAACCTTGGCTTGTGTAATATATACATCCATGATTCTCTCAGAGAGTTGCGACAAAGCTTCTTCTCGATCTTCATTTTTAATCCAAATATCGTCCATGTCTCAAATCTCACTTCGATTCATAAATCCCTTTAGTATCTCTGCATCTTGAGCTGTAACATCAGAGTATGTTTTCAACGCCTCGCGATAGACATCTGCTTGATCTTGGATAGCTTGTTTGAGGGCTAGGAAATTATCTGATAGTTCATCTGTAGCATCATCGAGTGCATTCTCCAAACGCTTTACCATCCCGCTCTGTCCGGCCTTAATCTCTTTCAGCCTTTCGGAGAGATCGGTCAATCGTCCAAGTGCCTCAGATATCTGCTCCACATGATCGTTCCCGGCTTTTAACAACTGATTGATATCGATAATCTCTTCTATCAGCCCATTTTGAAATTCGCTATTTTGCTTCTGATTAGAATCAATCACAGCCAGTAGGTCTTTACATTTCTGATCGATGCACTCGGTGATAGATGCTTGCATGACATCAAATCCCTTCATGATAGCCTCCATCGCCTTTCTGTCTTCCTGATGAAATGTTTCCATTGACTGATTCAAGACGGTTAGAGTGTCCTTTAAGTCTCGAAAGTCACTGCTCAATATTTTGAGGTTCTCGTTCTTTTGGCCACAAAGTTGCCGCCATTTGTTTTCCAAAACGTTTTTCGTATGGGCTACACCGAGCCAAAGAAAGAGCCCTCCAAGAATACTCCCGCCTATCCCCAGACTTAAGCGGAGTATCTGCTCCGAACACGAAATAGCCGCCACAAGGCCAGATAGTGAAAATAACACTGCCAGAGGGTAGTAAACAGCCTCTTTCTTCATACAAGGGTCACCTCTAACTTTTTGTACTTTTCATTCAAACGATGCTTTAATATCTTCGGAATGTCATCTTCAACGAATTCCTTTACAAGGTTCCACAACTCGTGCTCCAGTTCACCACCGCCAACAAAAGGCGATGGCAACGAAGCTGAAGGGACTTGGTACAATCCCTGATTCATCATGAGTTTTTCACGTAGTGCCTCTTTTAGTTCCTGTATACAAGTCTCTCGATCCTTTGTTTTGTTCCAAACTGCGAGAGGGGAGTTGTCAAAGACTTCGCAATACAAATCGACTGCAGGAAACAGTCCGCTCAGACGTTTGCTCGGGAAGGCTTTCGCTAGTATGGCTTCCGTATAATTCTCCCAAAGAGTTGGCTTTTTATATCGTTCAGTGGTAGAAAGAGAGAAAACCTCTTGCTTGGTATCAAGCGATAGGAAAGCATTCCCAAGTTCGAACTCAAAACACGTTTCTTTATAGTCAAATTCGAAGTCGGCCACAAGTTCCTTCAGTTCTAGTAACTCATTGATCGCCTTCCGGAACCACTTTCTTCCGAGAGATTCTCGCCAACTTAGGATCGGAATAACGTCTGACTGAGATCGTGCAACGATGACCGCAACCGGAAGTTTTTCTGCTTGTTCATAATGGAAACGCACGATATCGATTCTCTCCTGCGGATCAAAGTGTTCAATATCGGTACTCCCATATCGGCGTGGAAGATCCACCAAGACAACTACAATCGAAGCATCAACACCCTTCTCCCTGCGAATACTGTCGATCCACTGAACAGTTTTTTCTTTTTGGAATGGAAACTCTTCGAAAACGAGGAATCTTGTTTCAGAGACAGTATTAACTTTGAAATTCAGAGAACACTCTTCATCCAGAAAGCTTGGGAAATAGCACGATGTTCCAGGCAACATCCGGCGACTCTTTAGCCAGCAGGTCTCTCCATCCGTGCGCTGGGAATACTGATTTCCATACTGAAGCCATATTGTCAGTTTGCGCAGAACATCTATATCCTTATCTCCCAAAATCCAGCGCAGAAACTCGTAGCGAGAGCCGTCTCCTATCACCACCCAATCGGGCACCGCTTGCTGTCCACGCTCTGTCATGAGAATGCCTCCTGCAGCTGCTGTAGGAGGGAAGTCACCTGTTCCAGTTCCTCTGCGGGGACAGTGTCATTGCCTAGCTCTTGGTAAATTTTCCGCTCTTCATCAAGACGGTTGAGGATTTTTTGAAGGCCAACGTCCTGATACTGGTGTAGCCGCTCTTTTAATGTACTCATGGTTTCCTTCATCATTTGATCCAACTGAACGGAAGCCTGGTTGCGATACCAGAGGCTACAGTTTCTTCTCCAATCTGCCAGCGCTTTCTTTTGGGCACATTCCTTCATCTGCTGCTCTCGCTTTGCCAACTCAGTGCGTACTGCCTGCTCATTCACTTCCCTGGTAGCCAACTCAGCCTGCAGGCGTTCTTTTTCACTCTCAAAAGCCTTCAGACGGACTCTTTCTTGGTAGAGAAGATTCTGACGATTGATTAGCTCTTTCCTGATTTTAGCTGTCTCATCAAGATACTGCCGCTCGTATTCCTGATCTACTTCCAGCTTGGGAGGCCGGTCAAATTTCTTGCCAACCTGCTCTGCCCAATACTGAATTGTAAAATAATCCAGAAAGGAAGAAGGCACTCCACTGCCAGCTGCTGCCTTTTTAAGAGCAACAGCCGTCTCAGCCCCGGTCGCCACTTTGTTAATCATGTTGGTCGCTTTAGATATTCTCCCTGCGGTCTTATAAGTTTTGCTCATATTCTGCAGGGCAAAAATGGTATCTTTTAGAGCATCCCCTTTATTGATGATGGAGAGTGCTTTCTCGCTGGTTCCGATGGCTTTCGCAAGATTACCCACAACACCTGGTACATTGGCCATTCCTTTTATTGCACCGCCAATGGCACCGCCTGGAATCAACAAGAGTGCCCAGTCTGCAATGCCCCCAATAGTTCGTGCGATTTCAGACGGCTGCGCTTTTCCGTCTTCCACAGCTATCAGCCTGGGTGTATACTGCACTTTAGCATCGTACTGACTTTTGCTCGCTACAATTGCCTCCTCCAGTTCACGTAGGCTTGCTTGGAGTTGCTTGTATTCGGGAGAACCATCCATCTGCTCCAGTTTTTCGCTGAGTTCATCCCTATTCGCGCACAGTGCATTCAACTTGTCTCTTAACAATTCTGCCTCGTAATCTTGTTGGTGAATCAACTCCAAAAAAGAATCTGGAGCTGGAATGTCTATATCTTTCAGAGATAGTTCGTGTACCTTGAAATCATCCTGAATTCCACTCAACAGGGGATCGACGGCAAGGTTTATTTCCGCTATCACTTGCGAGAACAGTTGTTCAGAAACCTTGTCCATCAAGTTCCGCATGCTATTTGTATCCTGGATGTTTTCTGGACAGTTTTCTATCTGATCCACTGCATCTTCCAGGAGCATATAGGCCTTGTGGGTAACCCGGCCCTGGAGTTCGCCAGAACAGTGTCTGAGGTCATCATCCAGTCGCTGACGACGCTCCTCGATTTTCGTCTCAAAGTCTGCAATCCTTTGACTGGACAGTCGGAGTTTTTCAACTCGATCCCGTTCATTTCCTTCTTTGGCCTCCTGAAGCGCATCTCTCCGTTTCTTCAAAGCCTCAGTACAGTCTTTCCTCATCTCTTCCAGCTGAAACAGAGTAGCCTTTTCAAGTTCAGAACTGATCGACATTCCAACCTTCGTGAGGAAATTGCGTAAACTTTGAATCGCTTGAAACTCCTTCGCAGTCTGTAGATTGGATACATGAAAGCAATCAGCGTTTGGTATGCCAATCTTGTTTAATACACCTAAATCGCTCCGAACTACATCTTCTAGCGTTTCTTCGCTGGATCTTATCTCGTCACAGTGGGTGCGAACAACGGCTATCTCTTTTCCGCGGGCTTTCAATGTCTGCAACAGCTCAGTGTCTGTCGCGTGGAGAGCCTGTCCCGTCACATAGACAATCCGCGCTGCCAGGTCCATTGAACGGGCTAACAGTTGCTGGTGCCTCTGAATGACGGTATTGCTACCAGGGGTATCCAGGAGAATAAGACCCCTGGCAAGCAATTCATCCGGTAGAAAAACTTCTAGGTAGTCTAGTTCTATCAAGTCCCACTGACTGCCATTCTGTACGAGAGATTTCACCTCAACTAGGGGAATTTCGCGAATGGCTCCATCCAAATAGTGGAGCCGTGCTTTTTCCTTAGACCCGTAGCGGATATAGGTCAGTAACGGTGTAGTCTCTTGAATCCCAGTGGGCAGAATCGTCCGACCCAATACATTATTGATTAGATAGGATTTACCAGCAGAGAACTGCCCAATGAAGGCGACAAAGTATTGCGATTTTTCATAGTTTTCTTGAATAACGCGCAAAGACCGCCTGCGTTCTTGCCAATCCAATGTATCAACCGTCGCAAACAGAGCTTGAAACTGTTTCTCCATATCACAGTGCCTCCTGCTCTACATGATCATCCATCGCCTCTTTCAGCATTGCACACAGAGCAGTACCTTCATCAATCAGCGATTTTGCCTGTTCCTTCCAACACTGGTATTTTTCCAATTGGCGCTCGCGATCCTCGCCCTCACTTTGCAGTACCTCCATTATATCATCCAACTTTCTCTGAGCAGAGGCGATTTCTTGATCCAAGCTAGTATTTACAAGATCACGAACGGCGTGCAAATAATCTTTCTTTTTATCAACAAGGTACTGCTTGACTGTATCCTGCACTTCATAAATTGTTTGATCAACTTGCTCGAGAATATCCCTTCGCCACCGCTTGCATGCCCTTCTTGTCTTTTGCGCGATGTCTTTAAGATGCGTCTCCTGCAACTTTCGTAACTCTTCCTCACGCTTTTTTAGCTTTTCCTGGGCACGGCGGAATTTAAGCTCCTGTTCTTCGCTGCTCTCCTGAGGCTTTGGCATATTTTGCTGTTCCTCTTTGATTCGTCGGATTTCCTCGTCTACCTCTGTAAGCCGCTTCCGGTGCTGTTCAACTGCCTCGTCTCTTGCGCTAGTGTCAATATAGTCGGTCCATCGTGTGGCCTGTTTTTTTCCAAACAGCAAGTTACCAACCATTCCCAGTACACCACTCCGCCAGTGGCTGGCATCTACTTCTTTGGAACGAGTGACTGCCTCAGGAGCGACAAAATTCTCTTGAATGAATTGTTTGCTCTGGCGGAGATCTTTCAGTTCCTCCTGCTTTTCCTGTAACTTCCGCTCCATGCGGCGGGCCTGGATAGCACTTACTTCTGCTTGCTCTTTCTGCTGTTCCAAGTCGTTGATTTGATCCTGCAAGCATTTGCAATCAGCATCGAATTTTTCGAGATTCACACCGATGGACATATTATCTAAGTGAATCTTCGGGGACACAAACTTAAATCCTCGATCACCTGACACGGAATCCAACTGTTCTTCCATATCTTGGACATATGCCTCATATTCTTCCTCTGCAGCGTTCATAAGTTCTCGTCTCAAGGCATCATCCACACTTTTGCCTAATCTGGTAAATTTCGAATCTAAGAAGGATGGCAGATTTTCAACTACGGATTCAAAGTCCTCGGGGAGCACACTGGCATTCAGTTGGCTCTCGATGCTTTGGCGAACAGCATCCATCTGCCGACCAACGCATTCTTCTTGGTTGCGAATACAGATACTGACTTTTTGGTTCAGGGCAGGTGAGATGGATTTTCGATTCTTTTTGAGTTGGTTCAAGTTTTCTTCCAGATCTTCTTTCTGCTTGCGCAGCTCCTCCGCATTTGTCTGATCCTGCAGAAGCTGAATCTGGGTATCAAAAAAATCGCGACCTTGCACTATTTGTGTCACAGCGGCAGAAACCGGACCACAAAGCTGATCTCTGGATCTTTCCCCCTCAGTTAAATACTTCCAGAGCCGATCCTCAAATGCGCCCATCCGCGAGAAAGCCTCCAGCTCATCCCGGCGCTCCTGCGTTGTGACTATCTCGTTACCCAAGTACTCTGTTTCCTCAGAATCACGAGCTACCAGCGCTGCAAGCGATGAAACTGGCCATATTTTAGGGAGCTCCCTTTCATCAGGGAACTGTTGCTGATAGGTCTGCCGAAGATTTTGGATTACGCCATCTACTGTTTGGTTCTCGCTACTACGGATAGCGTCAATTTTGTTCATCACAAAAAAGATGTTGTTAGACTGATTTTTCAGTTGATGTAGCGTGTCAAATTCAGTTTTGGAACCCGGCTGTTCAGCGCGGAACATGAAAATGCAAGCATGAGAAGCTTTAATCTGCTGTTCTGTGATTTCCCTATGATACTCTCTCATACCGTTTAGGCCGGGACTGTCAACCAACATAACTCCATTTTTCAAAAACTCTGAATCCAAGAATAAATCGACATGATCGATGGCTTCCGCAACAGTCTTATCCCCGTTATCCCCATTTGTACTTACAAAACGCTCTAAGGTTGCGCGCTCTAAGTCATGGAGGTTTTCAATCCTGCCGTCACGAAAGAAGACTCTCCCCGTCGCACCTTCAGTTGCCTGATCGGTGTGACGTAAAAAATTAACAGTAGAAGTTGTCTCGCTGGTAAAAGAAGGTAAAATTCGTTTGTGCATCATCGCATTCAAAAATGTAGACTTGCCCGCGCTGAATTCCCCTACTAGAACAATGCTAAACAATCCTTCAGACACATTATCACACAATTTTATCAGTGGTACTGCGTCCTCTTCTTGCCCCCAATCTCTCAGTTGCTGGATGCAGTTGTTTAGAAATGTCAAGACACTTTCTTTCCGTTGATCGTACTGTTCCTTATATCTATTGTTCACAGAATCTCCTCCACTTCTTGCCGCAAGTTCTCCACTCGACTTCGCAAATTGCTCCATTCTTGTGTCTCCTGAAATATTGTTGGGCTATTCTGCAGACGTACTTGTTCGATCCACGCCAATTTCTGATTGAGTGCCTGTTCAAAGAGTTGAATTGCCCAAGGGATAAAATCTTTTCGAACATGTAGTAGTTCTTCTTTTATGCCCTCTATCATCTGATTAAGGACACTGCTATCACCGCAGATGAGATAGTCCTTTACCTGCTTACACAGGTTTCTTTTGTAAAAAGCCAAGAATTCTGCTGCTGCTTTTTTCTTATTCTCCTCAAGGACTTTCTTCTCCCATTTAATCTTCTCCTCCAGCTCGTTCACTCGATTCCTCGCCATTTCCCTTCGCTGTACAGCAGCAGTTGTATCTCCCTTAGCGCGTTCTGCGGCCCGGAGTGCAGCATTTCTTTGCCTTTCAAGGTTGGCAATCGTTCCGATGAATGTATTTTGAATTTTTGCCTTCTCCCGATCCCATGCTTGCCCGGCGCTGTCATCCCTAACAATTTTGGAGCGTGTAACTTCTTTAGGGCCGAACAGCCGGTCTAAGATACCCCAGCCACCTCGATATACGAGGTCTGTGTAATACTCCGTCCGTTCCTCGGCACGGGGCCGTGTGCCGAGTCGCTGAACCTGAGCTGCTTTCTCCCGCTCAGCCCGTTGTCTCTGACCGAGTAGCCGTTCTGCCTCACGTTCTTGACTTTCTACCTCAACCTGTGCCTTTAGCTGATCGCGGTCATATTCCTCGATCTTCTTTGACTCCGCTGTAATTTGATTTCTGAGTTTCTTGATTTGATCCTCCTGCTGTTGGAATTTCTCTATTTTTCGTTCCGGTAAATAAATATCTATACCTTCAAACGATACAGTTTCTGCCTTAATTCCGCTGTATTCCTCGACTCTTTCGCGAATCCGTTCATAGAGCACTTGTATTTTGTAGATATATTTTTCTCTCCAATCATAAAGCAACCCCTCCAATTTACTTTGCAGGTATTCTCCAAGAGATTCGCTCCAGTTTTCCAAATCCTCAACACGTTTATGAACATTGATTTCGTCGGCGATTACTTCATAAGACTCCGTCAAAGTCTGGTGCAAAGACTCAGTTTCCTCCCGGCGTATACCTTCGCAACTGGTGATTATAAAATTACCAAGATACTCCTCTTGCTGGCTCTTGCTGGCCAGAACTTTTTCGCGTAGGCGAATCATTTTTTCCGCATGTCGGCCTTCTTTGCTGCTATGATAAACCTCAAGCGCTAGATTCTCTCTACGCTTTACGCGCTCCAATAGGCTTCCCAACCATTGCTCAAGGGCCAAAGCCGTATCCCCAAACTGTAATTTCTCAAGATTTTGATCCTGGAATGTCTCTGATAGGATAGTGCGGAATTCCTCGAAATGGGACGCCTCGTATAACTGTTCCCGCGTCTCGTCAGTAAGCAAGGGGCTACTGTCATATAGCCTCTGGATGCTATTGTCGGCATAAGTTAGAGCCATGAGTGCGGATATACCGCAAATCGAGTAGCGTACATGATCATCGGAAGAAAATACATCGTTGTCTAGTATCTTCTTCTGTTCTGATAGTTTATCGGCAAGATCGTCCCCCTCTATGCGACTTAACTCGTCGATGAAATTCTGAACAAATATAAAATTTTTTTGATAATGTGATAGGTAGCGAATAAAATTTACGTCACTGTCACTCAGCCCGCGTAATTGAAGAAGATAAATACATGCATGAGCTTGCTGAACCAGTTCAACCGTCCGCTCTCGATGCCCTTCTGCGAGTCCGTTCAGTCCGGGCGTATCAATGAACACCACTTGATGCTTTGCGGGAAAAATCGGCATAAAAATCTCAACTGTTTTGATATCATTGATTACGTCAAAATGTGAACTGCTCTTTGTGGTGTATTCACGGAGTTCCTTAAGGTTCCCTAACTCAAGCGTTTTCCCGTTCTGGAATGTTACGATTCCAGTATGGCTTCTGGGGTCACTCTCCTCCGTATTGACGATGCGAGTAATAGCCGCAGTTGTCTCCGTCGTGGCGTGGGATAAAATATCCTGTCCTAAGAGTGCGTTGATAAAAGTTGATTTTCCCGAACTATATTCCCCAACTACTGCGATGCGAAATTCATTGTCCTCCAAACGATTTTTGAAATATTGAATCTCTTGAGAAAAATCTGCGATTTTCTGAAGGCCGTCCAAGTCATCGAGTACTCTTAGTACGCTTAGGCATTTCTGTTTTATACTTGACAAGTGAAGATGCTCCTTTCTCCGAAATATCTAAATAGTTCGTAACTTTGGAAACTATTCAATGCATAGGGGGGTAAATAAAGAAATCATTTTTCAGTTCTACTTAATGGTAACTGCCCTTAGATGATGCGGTAGGGACCCAACAACAAGCAGCTTTTTCTCATCATCATGCAGGAAATAGATTCTGAGAAGGCTTTCCGGGTCATTTCCCACCCGCAAGTGGTATTCCAGATTGCTGTCAACCTCATTCCCATTCGGATCGATGAAGTATTTGATTTTATACTCACTCGGTGTGAATTCGATAGTGGCGTTGCCAGTAGGCTTGACTTCAAAGGGCCTCCCATACTTTTGTGAACATCGAGTAAGCATTTCCTCCGTTGTTATGCGTGCATAGCGACGATCCCAGTAATCAGTTGCCAGAAAGTCCAGGGCATCACAAATCAACTCGATATTCACGTTTCGAGCGGATTTCTCGTTGAGAAGGCCAACAGCCCTGGGGTGTAGGATAAGCCTGTTGGTAAAGGTTTTCTCTACCCAGGACGCAATTTCGTTGTGATTCTTTGGCTGGCCAATTTTCCGCTTCAGGTAGGAAATTTCTGCATCACGGGCAGCAAGTTCCAGCCTCGACTGTTCAAGAGTCTCGACGAATCCATCGCGTTGCGACTGCTTTTCTAACTCCAATTGCTCTGCATACTTTTTCTGCCGGGAGACCTGTTCCAATAGTCGTGCTTTTTCAACTTCCTGACTTTGAAACAAGGCATTCCAGTTTGACTCCAGAAGTTTAACTTTTTGGGCCCACTGGTTGGAGAGAGTCGCCGCTTCGGTCGTACTCTCAGCAGTGAGGCGCATCAGGTTCTCCCGAGCGGCAGAAAGAAAGGAAAGTTTTCCAAATGAAATGTCTTTGTTTCTTGGGTACTGATACATCTCCGCTTGCAGGGATACCATAGTTTCATCCTGCCGGGATTTGCTGGGCTTATAAGGATAGATTCGCACTCCTGCGCCAAAGGTGCAAGGCTCTAAAACGGCGATGTCGCCGGGGAGAATATCACACTTCAAATCACGATTGAATCGCTCGCGAACCGTCTCATCAAGCAGGTATGTACGAAATAAGGAGACGCCATATTTTGCGATAGTTACCAAGTCATATGGCGGATCAGAAAACACAATGTTTCTATTTTGTACCTCCGGCAGCGGGAAAGGAACCGATGTCATTGGGAGGAATGCACTGGGTGCGAGGGCATCAAGCGATGGCACATGTGCCTCTGCCTTAATCTGCGAGAAAACAACTAATGGCAAATGTGCTTCTTCATTCTTGAGAAGGTTCCGGCAAGTATTGATTTGGTCAACAGAAACAATCCTTTCAAATTCGTGCTGAATAGGAACAATTTGTTTCAGCCCAAAGTCGGGATGTCTGATAAGCTGACGGATGATTGCCAGACGATACACCTCGGCCTGCTCACGTGTCCCGTCTGGGTCTGATACCACTGTCTTAAATCCGCATTCGAGCGATTGGCCCGTCACCTTATAGGCAACATTCGTCTCAATAACTCTCCCCGGCACAGGGGGACGAGCCTGTTCATCATTCCCAGGATCTGACCCGAGATCTGGCTCTGTGACCTGCATAGTCCACATACCGTGTTCCGGGAGGGAGACAATATCGATAACATAGCCCTCATTGATATGGGTGGAAAACAGGCAGCTATCATCACAGTCCAAATAGTCAACTGGGTCCGGAATATGTGTGAAAGGTTCTGGAGCATGTTCTCCTAAGCGAAGACGAATCCAATTCATGGTGATTAAAGCCGCTAACCGCAACCCGTCTTGTGGAGAAGTTTTTTTGCTTGCCATATAAGCATGAAGTTGATATGTTGGGTACAAGTGATTTCTCAATAGGCGAACAACACGATAGGATGCACTCATATTACTTCCCCCAATATTTCCTGCGCTAGACTGCCTTTTCCAAACTGCCGCCCTCGTAGTCTTTCGAGCGTCATGGCAGATATGGCGTAACGGCCTTGAGAAGCTTGGCCCCTTTCTCAACGTGGAATTTGATCATCGCAGGCCAGTCATCATGGTTCGTCACGCTGACATCAAGCAGTTCATCAAACACCTTGCAGGAACGAGTGCCTTCTTGGTTGTACCATTTCAGTGGCCGACCATAGACAGCCTCGATTTGGGATTGATGGCTTTTCAGCGCATCGTAAATCATTTGGTTCTTTCCTGCATCACCGGTATCGATATAGATTTCTACACGGGCTTGATCGTAGTTCGCCACGCAAGATAGCTGGACACCAGGGCAATTCGTGGAGCCGGACATATAATTGTTTTTGGTCGGAGAGACATAATTGAAAGTGCCTGTCTCGGTACGAATTGCAGGAAGGACCTGCGACCAGTATTCTCTACGCACCTTATGACGCAGAGAAGATTCCTCATCGCTGTACTTCTTCTCGTTGAGGAAAAATACCAAGTCAGAGGGATCTTGATCATAATGCTCAAACAGCCGTCTCAGCATATTCAGCTTGTGCTGCGTGGAGCTTCCAGTATTGACGTAGATACCTTCGGCGACCAGTACAGACGTCTCAAGCCCATCTTCTGTCCTGGAGAATTGGCTGGCCAGATCGATGCTATCGTCGGCGCCGGCGAGATAATTCAGATATGCTGTGTCGATATTGTGAAGTTCCTTCAGTACCTGGACATACATATCAACCCAAGTCGTGGCTTCATGTTCGATCCCACGGAATCGATACTTCACCAGTTGACGTCCCGTCAAAGAGACATCATCATCCAGCGCAATTTCGTCATACTGCTTCTGTGGCGGGACATACGTGCTATCCTTGTTGGGCCAAAGGGTAATGCACTGATTTACCAGCATGCTGCTCCGCTGCTCCAGTTCTGGAAGGCCCCAATGCTCAGCTTTGGCGATCTGCTGGGTCATTTTCAGTCCGCTCTGCAGATAGCCGTCTTTCATCGTCTTTTTTTCCTGGAAGGAGGCATTGCTGTACCTGATATTGTAAGAGGAGGCTGCCAGCGTCAGGTTTGCGAGCCGGTGGAGCCATTGGTCGTGGATATTCTCAGCATCGTCACCAAGCTCACTTGCCCAAGCGGGAGTTAGATGCTGGGGCATGATATGCTCAATGGTGTACTCACCACTGTCCAGCCGATTATAGATCTCTTTGTACTCCGAGCTATCGCCATTTTCCAGGCGCTCAAAGATATATGCCTTATATCTGGCCGGCATCGTGTAGATGTTCTTGTTTTTAAGCCCCTCAGCAAAATCTTCATCTGTTGGGAAGGCCGCCTTCTCCTTCTTGTTTCCAAGAACATACCGCAGTTTCTCGATGAAATCATCGTAGGTGCCATCGAGACGCTTGATGTCGTTGCAGAGCGTGAGGAATACCTTGCTCTGGGTGTTGGAGGGCAAATCGCAGATGAGGCGGCGAAGCAGATAGGACTCTACAATGCGGCAGACTGCACCCACATCCTCTAAGGTAAGCACTTCCTCCTCCTGAAGGCGGAAGACTTCCATCAGGAACGGCCTGCAAACACTGCTTTCGAAACGGTTCAGCCGATATAGCGAGGCCCGGAGTTTAAGTGGGAAGTTCGGATTCCCAACTCGGATCTTGTTGTACCGCTTCGCATAGTCCCGGAGCTCTTTAAGAACGTCCTCAATCTGGCCGCGCTTTTCGACATAATCCTTGAACTCCTGGTAGATCTCCTTCATCGCGGTCAGACGCCGCTCTTTAATCCCCAGATAGTCCCGGATAAACGGGCTCACGTCATAGGAGTTCGTCTGCTTGTCGTAGCCGGCGTTCTTTTCAATGGGGCTCCAGTAGTCATCATAGAACTGCTCCTGTTCCTCCATGGACCGGCGCATGAGAACGAAGTTCCGGATCTTATCGCCCTCATTCAAATCAAGACCAGTCGAATTGAGGCTCTCAAACACCAGCTGCGGATCGTCGTCTGGCGGCGTCAGAGTGATGTCGATGATCTGGAGCTTCTCCACCGCCGCGAATAGTTGATCTACGCTGATGTCCTCACGCTGGATCTGATTATAGAAGAAGAGGTAATTCTGCGTGATCCGGGAGCTGAAATTGTATTCAGACGGGTCGCCCCAGAGCCTGTCATAGGCGTCCTGATCCCCTTTGATGGGCTTCAGCTTCATCTTCCTCTGTTTGGGATTGATTTCATCGACGAGGTATTTCTTCGTGATGACATCATACAGGTTCGGATCATTAGGGGTAACGAGGCCAGCCCTGATCAGATTTGCAATCGCCAAGAGGAGAAGTGAAACGGTGGTGATCCGCTGTTGCCCGTCAATAATGAGGTAGTCTGAACTGCTCCCCATAGGATCGCTGACGGAGACAATACCACCGAAGAAATGCCACCGCTTGTTATCTCGGATTGTCTTTACGAGGTCGGAATAGAGTTTCTTGCAATGTTCTTCCTTCCAGTCGTAATTTCTCTGATAGACAGGTATAACCAGCTTGTCCGCATTCTTCAGAAAATGCGTCAGCAGTTTTCCTTGACCATTCACTATATCGTCTCCTCTCCGCCATACTAAATTCAAGGGGTATCAGGTGTCCAACAATCAAAGGCCTCTCACGATCTCCATGAACCTTTCCAGAGAATATGCGCCCGGATAGTTCGGCTGCTTAGTCTCAAACACCATGTAATACTTGTATTGTTTTCCGGCCAATTTCGCCCACTGGTCACCGATTTTGGCCTTCTCCCTGGATTCATCATTGTCCAAATGGTCTCCCTTGGTCTCTACCATCAGAACCTTCCCACTGTGGAGCATTACGATGATGTCAGGGTAAGCATGGACGGGGCCGTTGATCTGGAAGCCCAGTCTGGAGATATTCCGGTGCCACCACTTGACGTTGCCCAGCTCCGACAGTGCCCACACTACCTTAAACTCGTATTCGTTCATATCTTCTTCGGCGGTATAGAGCGATTTTGGCACCATCGAGGTAAATTCCGTTGGGGAGATCACCGCAGGCAGCGTATAGTTGGGCAGGCAGGAAATCTTATCCTGCTCCAGCCAGGTATCAAAGACGCTGGAGCGATGCTGGGCAATCAGTTCCTTCACCTTCTCCTGAATCTTCACGACATAGGGATAAGGCGACTGCTCCAGCTCGGAAAGCTGATCTTCGCTCATGGTTCCAATCACCCGGTCAATGTACTCATCCAGCTCCCGGTCATTGACGCAGTTCATCTTGGACAGCTTTTGTTTAATAATGCCTTTGCACAATGAAAGTCGCTTTCCCGATGGCTGGGTGTTGAACCACTCCCGGAAAAAGGCACTGTCCCCGCCGGACAACCGCCATGCCTTTGCGGTACTGTCCTTGCTATCATCTACATCCACCCGCGCCATCTCGGCATTGACCGTCGTGAAATCCACATGAGCGTCTTTGTCACGCAGAGAGAATCCACCTTCCAAATGTTCCAGTTCCAGGGTTTCGTGAGCTTTAGAGAACAGGCTGGGGCCAGTCTCCAGCATAAACTGGGGAAAGCGCAAGGCAGCAGCTTCATCTGCAAATTCCTCATTCATTCGGAACTGATTCATCTTGTCGCGTACCTCCGATGGAGCCTGGCTCAAGGCGGTGTTATCAGCCTGGTTGATCTCGTCCTCATAGGTTTTGTTCTGTTGCAGGGCCCGTGACAGCATGGGGTCGGACTTCATCGTTCCATCCTGCACGGATCGCTCCGCCTCATGCGTTGCCGCTTCAAAACGTGCCTTCAAATCCGAACCGTCTACTTCCGGCAGATCTGGTTCGTCAGCGGGAGGCGGAACCATAGAAAGCTGCTCCGGCCCCGGCGCTGGAGGCTCCATAACGGGAACATCCACATCTTGTGCCCGGTAGTCACGGCTGCTGAAACCTGCGCTGTTCAGTCCTGCCACGACCTTCTCTAGCGTCTGATGAAAGTCAGCGGAAGATGTGAGGACATAAGAGAGATTCAGCACTTCACTGCTGTTCTTTTGTGTGTAGGGCAGCCGAAGCACGCGTCCCAAAATCTGCTCCACATCTACGGTGGAAGTGCGGTTGGCAACCGTGGCCAGAACGTAGGCGAAGGGACAGTCCCAGCCTTCTTTCAGGGCATTTACGGTGATGATGTACCGGATGGGGCAGGCTGGAGACAGCAAGTCCACGTTTTTCAGCTCATCCTTATCGCCAGTTTTGATGGCGATTTCCTTTTCGGGGATACCGCCATCCACCAGCGTTTTCTTGATCTTTTCGTATGTGGTGCTGTCCGCTTTGTTGCGGGGCTGTGCCTGGAACAGAACGATAGGGCGGATATAACGCCCACTGGTTTCCTGCTCCCGCTTAGCCTGTGCCTCCAGCTTGGCACGAATGGCAATAGCATCCCCATACACATCGGCCTGGGATTTACGGTTGTAGACGATGACCGGCAGCTTGACCATGTTGGCCTTTTTCAACCGCGCAGCGTCCACAAAAGAGATGATATTACTTTTCTTTTTTGGTGTGGCAGTCAGGTCAAACACAAAGCTGGGGTTGAAGTTTTGCAGCATTTCCACGCTCAAATCCGAAGTGGCATGATGGCTCTCGTCTACGATGACTACCGGATTCAGATAGCGGATCACCTGGATCAGTGCCGTCTCATCAGTATCGGCCAGCAGAACGGACGGATCATCCATCCACTTGGCAAACTCAGCCAGATAACCATTCTCCTGATAGGCTTTGCGCCCCTCCTTCTTGCTGGTGCGGAAGGAATCATAGCTGAGGACAAACAAGGAAAGCTGTTCTGTCACCTCAGCGGGGGTGAAGTTCTGCCCCATGAGGGCCTGTTCTTTGGAGTACACCTGCACCCGCCCACCAAAATCCACATCCAATCGCTGGCGGTAGGGATGATCTGGATTTTCCAGTGCCCTGCGGGTCTGGGTCAGAATGGCCTCGGAGGGCACCAGCCACACAACGGCCTTTGCCCGACGCTGGGGCATGGCGTCAAAAATCGTCTGCAGGGAGCTGGCGGCAATATAGGTCTTCCCGCCACCGGTGGGCACCTTGGCACACACATGGGGCACGCCGGGGAGCACATTCACATAATTTGGCATACCGCCATAGCCGACCAGAACATTCTTTTCGTTCCATAGGACCTGATAAGCTTTTGCCGGGCTTTGCAGCTCCACCACTAGCTCCAGGTAGCGTGTAAGATCTGCAATGACATCTTTTTGATAAGATTTCAACTCCATTTCTTCACGCTCCTTCACAGACGGGCAATATCCCTTGGGATCTTCTTAAATGTGATGTTGTGCTTGCGAAGGGTCTCCTGTGGGATGGCACATAGATCAGCGTAGATGGTATAGCCCTCGGCTTTAGTCTGGATGGTAGTCAAAAAGGTGTAATCCAGCGTGGTAACGCTTTCCCGCTCATAGTAGAAGTAATAAGCGGTGTTGCGGCACAGGCCCATGAAGTAGGACTCGTCCTCGGACTGGGCGGTGGGCAGGGGCTCTTTTGTCTCCATATAGTAGACGTATTCCCGGATTTTCTGCGTTCCCACTACTTCGTTGAGGTTGCCATCCGGCAACAGAAGTACAGGTCCCAGCTCATAGTAGCTGAAATTGCCGCCGGTGCCTTCCACGGCTTTTTTACCCTCTCCGTAGCCGTCAATCACCCGCTTGATGCGCTCTGCGGTGATACTGTCGGCGTAGTCCATCATTTCCACCAGGATGAATTTGCGGTTTCCACCGTCGGCTTTGTTCATATTCAGCACAGCATGGGCAGTGGTGCCGGAACCGGCAAAGGAGTCGAGGATAATGGAATCAGGATCGGAAGCAATGTGAATCACACGCTCCAAAAGTCTGCTTGGTTTCGGCGTTTCAATCGGCGCTATGCCATTAAAAATAGATTTTAATTCCTTCTTGGCTTCATCTGTGTGCCCAACATCGTTAAATAACCATAAATTAGTGGCTAATTTCCCGCTATCTTGTTTTATATGATTTTTGAAACGAATTCCACCAGTACCATTACTTGTGAAGTAGTACTCCGGCCAGTTTCCTTCCTGATATCGTTTCTTTGCTTGAATAGCTGATTCTTCAATAGGCTGCGCCAGCATAACTGCCATAACGTCTTGGCGCACATCATCTTTAGAGATACCACAAAGTTGAGCTCGTACATTACTATCGTTAATGTCTCTTAATTCATACACCGCCCATTTGTTCATTCGTTCCAGCACAACGGACTGTTCATCCTTCCAATGCCGTCCCGCCGCAGGGTATATAAGTTTACCTGTGATTGGTTGTTGTATCGCATAGACCATGCCCTGATGATCGGCTGCACCGGCAGCAGAAACATCTCCAGACTGCCATGGAATTGGGTCATTGTCAGGGGTGTCATGTCTAGCATCCATTTTAGCAGTTCGTTTCAACTTATTGGGATGCCATGTGTCACTTTTTGAATAAACTAATATGTTGTCAGTTTCGTAAGGAATTCCGAGAGCATCATTTCTTGGAGAGTACGTTTTTTGCCAGACTATGTTTGCAATAAAATTCCGTGCCCCAAAGATTTCGTCGCAGATGGCTTTAAGATTATATAGTTCATTATCATCAATACTGATAAAAATGGCTCCGTCATCCGCTAACAGCCGCTGTAGTAGCTTCAAGCGGGGATACATCATGCACAGCCACTTGTCGTGCCTTGAAAGGTCCTCGCCCTCTTTGCCGACAACTTCGCCCAGCCACTTCTTGATCTTGGGGTCATTGACGTTATCATTGTATACCCACCCCTCGTTGCCGGTGTTGTAGGGCGGATCGATGTAAATGCACTTCACCTTGCCCTCGTATCGGGGCAGCAAGGCTTTCAGCGCCTCCAGATTATCACCGTGGATAATCATGTTTTCGCTACCGTTGTCCTCGGTATGCCGTCCGTTTTCATCATAGCTGTATTGGCGATCCAGTACCCGGTATGGCACTTCCTGATGGTGGTTTACCACCTTTTCTTTTCCTATCCATTCAAGCGTCGGCATACTGTATCTCCAACCCCTTTATAAGTATATCTGTGTCTTATTTCAACATAACTCTGCCTTCACCGCAAGCAGAAAATCTGTGAACAGGATAGCATTCAGCGCGGCTTTTTTGGTCGGGTAGTTTGAATACCACCAGCCATGCGCGGAGTAGTGCCTGCCTGGCGAATCACTCTTTACCTGATCCGGATTATAGCAGTGATACAAAACAAAATTGTCATAGTACTGTGCTATAGCATCTGTATAGTCATTGGCTTCTGTAAACTGTTTGACTGCTTCTTTGAGTTGCTTGGGCCCAGCTTTGCCCTCCAAGTTAGCCATATCCGCAATTAAGCCTTCCCACATCGTCGAAAGAGATACGACTACTACCGCGTATTCACGCTTCTCATAGTCGTCAAGGATATGCCTTAGCGTGCGCCTGATCTTTACGGGAACCGAACTCTTATTCCATTCCTTCTTGAGCCATGAGATATACTTTTTACCGAAATGCCTAAACACAAATTGGTCAATTTTTTGCTGACGGCTCTTTGACCCGCGCCTAGTGTGTAGAATTATTCCGTTCAACTCTTCAACCAAAGATATTGCACAAGCCTCGTAAATAAAAGGGCACCAATTTGCGTTGTATAGCTCCTTGATATAGACAGCCCGAACTCTGTCATATATGAGGCCTTGCTGCTCGACAATAGACGGCAGGATCACAGTTGCTGGGCAAGGTATTAAACTTGACCAGCTCTGATAGAGGGTATTGAATTTTTCCAGCCCCGTAGGCAGATTTATCAAACAGTTATGTGCGGCTTCAAATGCTCTGTTGGCTTCCAGCATTTGTGGAATCTGAGTTACAAGATAGTGATAGTCTTGCATTGTAAACTGGCTTGCCTGCTGCATCCTTGCCGCAAAAGTGTTTGTATTCAAACATTGGCCTATCAACTGATTGGCCTGCAAAATGGATGCTTGAGCATTTGTAATTGTATCAATATAACTTGGAGTCAGCAGCTCCCTTGGTATTTGATGAAGATAGGTGGTCCCAAGTTTCGCTGCCTGAGTGGCAGAGTTAATGATTTGTTGATTGCGTTCGATATTCTGGATCGCCCTATTAAAATCATCTATTTTAGCCATTTCAGCTCTCCTCGAGTCTCCATCAAAACCAAGATTTGCTTTTCAGGTAATGGAGTGTTTATATACGCGGCCATCTAAAGCAAAGATGCGGTTACTAAACTCTCCGTTCTCCATACCCGCAAGCGTTTCCCGATAGATCTCCATGCGGCTGTCGATCATATCGATGTAGGAGAGCAACTCACTTTCCGCGCACATGGGCTTCACAGCAGCGCCGAATTCCGGCTCGCCATGATGAGAGAGCACCATATGCTGAAGAAGGACGGCCTTCTCCCCATCAATGTCCAATTTTTTTGAGATTTCAGCGACTTCCTCGGCCCCCATAACAAGGTGGCCCAAGAGCTGACCCTTCATTGAATAGTCTGTCACCATGCCCAGCTCCGAGAAAACGAACTCCGTCTCCTTCTGCAGGTCATGTGCGAAGGTGCCCGCAAGCAGTAGGCTGCGATCAACGGTATCAGCATAGAGGCCCGCGAGGAAATCCGCGATCTTCATCATATTCCCGGTATGCATGAGCAGGCCATTGAGGAAACCGTGGTGGACACTCTTGGCTGCGGGAATCCGCTTGAAAGCATCTTCATGCCGGCGCAGGAGCTCCAACGCCACTCGTCGGTAATCGGGATCGGCGATGGAGTTGAGAAGCCCACGGACCTCACTCAGCATCGCATCTGTATCGATCGGCGCCACAGGGACCAGCGCGGAAACATCATACTGATCGTTGTCTACAGCCAGGCGGATCTTCTCGATCGTCACCTGCGGAGTTCCCCTGAACTCCGAGACTGTGCCACGGATTTTTACGACCTTGCCCTCGTCAGAGCCATTGATGGGCCCAGGATAGTCCCACACCTTAGCCTCGATTGCCCCGGTCTTATCTGACAGGGTAGCGTTAAGAAAGGGCCGCCCATTGCTGGCCACCTTAGGGTAGGCGCCTTTGAGGATGTAAAAACCCTCTACATCGTCACCGATCTGCATCATATTGATGGCCTTGTTATATTCCATTTTAATCGTTCCCTCACTTTTCTACCGAGTGTCGTCCTTTCGGATCAGGTCAGTTTGTCCCAGCCCTTGAGCACTCTCTGCAAATACCACGATTAGGCCCCATGGCACGCCCGCCGTAGTCGGACATGTCAGAGGCCTCTTTAATTTGACCACACTCAACGCATTTGAGCCATCTGCGTCCGAATCGGTCGAGAGTCTGTTCTGGAGAATCAGGATCAAAAGCCGCAGCAATGCGCTTGGCTTCATCCGCAAGAGCAGCTTGAGAAACCGTGGTGCCCACCTGGTTTGAATCTGGCCGGAGGGTATTGGCTGCCACAACTCGATTCCTTTGTGAGAAGGAACGCTCAGCCAGTTCCCGCCTTTCGATATAGGCCTCGTTATCAGAGCGGATCTGATCCATTCTGGCAGATAATTCATCCTTGTCCGACGTCAGGTCCGCGAGACTCTGAACGCCGCTCTTCGCGGTGCACAGACAACTGGGTGCCTTCGCCAAGTTGAAGCGGCAGTGCGCACAATCAACATATCTGGCCGAGTATTTCCCCTTGTATCGGCCTATGTGGGCTTCGCAGAGGAAGCCGCGTTCCCATTCTTCCGGGGTAACCGCTTTCTCCAGCATGAGGCTCCTCATGTGATCTGCCAGAGCACTCCGAACCCACTTCTTATCGCCGGAACTCGACAACAGTATATCCCTAATTTTGCTCGGTGTAAATTCTGCCTCTTTTTCAATACCTGGGAGATGCACCAGGACAGTGGAATACCCACCCTTTTCCGCTTCGGAGGAGAACACAGCCAGGTCATCCTCGGAGTAGTACTTACCAAACTCCAAAAGGAGTCGCAATTTGGAGCCGCGAACAGAGAGGTATAACTCAGGGGGATATTGAAGCGGCGCGCAGGAGTAGCTGACCTGCTCCAGCGTCACGGTTTGCTCTCCTCTGACTACCTCAGCCTCAGTCCAAGAAGGGAACCGAAGTGTGACTGGCGGGAGAAGCAAACGCAGGGATTTCCCCAGTTCCTCTGATACCGCCTTATAGATCGCGACCTCACTTGCATACATACACTCGTAATTAGAGACATGCGCAAAGTGGTGCCGGCGCTCATCGCCCTTCCTGGCCATCAGCTGCTTCCCACAGGCCGCGCAGTCACACTCGCAGTTCAGGCCGCTTGGGACACTGTCGATGTACCGCAATTCCCCGGTTTTCCGGTCTACGCCATAGTAGATATGGCTTGCGGATCGCTTTTTCACGCTTTGGCTCATCGTGGCACACACCTCCTACTATCAGGCGGTAACAGCCTTGCTTTGCGGCGCCGAAAGGGAATCGATCAGCGTCAGCACATTGTGAACAGCATCTTTGCGCGCTTTCTTCTTTTGCTGCTTAAGCTGTTTGCGGTACCGCTTGGTCCCCTTTACCGGGGGTGCCTTGTGCTGGACGGGATAGATGGGGTTCAGCATCCGGTAGTAGTCGTGCTCGACGATATAGTCGAGATATTTTAGGAGTTTTGAGTAGCTCACCTTCTGATCATGATAAGAGGAGAGCAAGTCACTGGAGCGTTTGCCTGGGTGCAGATCGTTCTTGTGGTAGAGCTTGCTCCCGGCGCGGGTATCATCCGCGATGATTCGCCACTCGCTCCTGGGGGAGCGGACCCAGATCCCACGCTTACCAAGGTGGACGGAGAGCCCATTGTTACGGCAGTACTCCTGCAGATCCTGCTCTTCCCTGCGGTACTGCTTAGATAAAGCATCACAATGGGCACATAGGCGGTATCCGGAGGAGTACGCTTCTGCCAGGGTCCGAAAGTATCCAGTAGTTTCCGGGTTCAAGATCCGGCGGAAATGGCAGCACTCGGAATGAACGATCTTCCGCCTGCTGTTTTTGCTGTAGTAGTACATCTTCAAGCCTCCTTTTTTCGTGATACCAAAATATCACAGAAGGAGTACCATAATTCGTACTACATAAAGGAGCTTTAGGCGTCCCTCAGAATCCTTCGATTTGATCCTCAAGCTCGGAGATCCGCTCTTCTAAGTGCTCATGGGCTTCTTCCCAAGCGGAATACTCCTCACTGAACATATCCTCCGGCTCCTCCAATTCAAGGTCGGCCAGCCGGTCTCTCAGTTCATCCAGCCGGTCTTGGAGGCTCTGTCCGTCTTCTGGCAGATCTTCATCGATGTCAATATCCAGGAGGAAATTATCGGCTTCCGCCTCCCGGCGTCGTGCTTCCTCTTCCTCTCGGGCCGCCTGGTCAATTATGCTCAGGCCGAGCGCGGTTTCGAAGATGTCGGTCTTGCCGTCTCTATTGAAGTCAAAGAGTCCACCAAACAGTCCGCTCATAGCAGCTACCTTCCCTTCGTCTTATTCCGCAATTCCTTGATCTCGCCATATTGCTTCTCAGCGACTGCGCGGTCAAGAAAGTGGGCGTACAACTTCCCATCCTCATAGATCTGATAATCCGGACCAAGTAGCCCGCTACCTCGTGCGAGGATCAGGCCATCCTCCTGGAGGAGGACTTCCTCGACATGGTCGCCGGCAGGCGGCTTCCGCCCTTCCATCTGGCTTTCCTCGAAGTCCATGATCAGTCTGCCTCCTCAAGATAGCTTTGCATAGTTATGGATATTATATCATCATTTGGGGCTTCATGCACATTGAATTGCTGATATTCTCTCAGGGATTGCACCTCTTGCAGGGATCATACCCTTGGGCGATGAGATCCTCTCTCGAACCACTGTACTCCTGCCTGTTGGACTCTTTAATATCGTCGGCGCTGGAGCAGGACGGGAGATGGAACTTCTTTGTATTGGTATTGAGCACATAGTCAGATTGTACGGTGCCAGTGCCCGACGTTTCAGGCTCCTCAGGCTGTTGCGGGGTAACGGGCGCGCTGGGCTCCTCAGAAATAGCTGAGCCGCCGGAGGTGAGGTAGCTGTCCCCGGTAGCATAGTCGATGGTGACGCCGGGCTGGACATTGTAAGCGTAAACGCAGAAAAGGATGTCTTCTCCGCTGTCCTCGACCGAATATCCCTCCATCAGCACGCCGCTGGCCAGCAGGTTGCTCCCCTCAAAAATGGGAGTTACCCGGTAGAGCACGTGGTTGTCCGTCTCCTGGACGTAGTCCGCCACCATATTCTCAAAGGGGAGCATCCCTTCAATGTTCAAGTACCGAGTGCCGGTGATCAGGTTATCCTCGTTGGCATTCTCGCCGGTAAGCTGGTATCCAATCAGATGACAGCGGTTATAGAGGTACTTACCATCCACACAGTCGTACTTGATCGTATGCCAGCCGGTGGGCTTGACCTGGCCGATACTCCCGCGATCTTCCGCGGGCATGATGTCCTGCCCTACGCAGGCATAGGCGACACCGCAGCGCCCCAAAGAGTCGAGGGAGCTGTAGCTTTCAGAAGATGTGGTGGTGAGGTCATCAGTCGTGAAGTAGGGGACATTTCCGTTGACTGCGACATAGGCCGATCCGGAATAGGCAGGAACCGAGCTCACCGTGAATTTCGTCTCAGCAGGCTCCAGTTCATAGCCAGATCCCGGCGCAGAGGAGTCCGTCTCCTGCTCATTGCCATCAGGCTCCTGAGTTTGATCTTCAGGATCGCTCTCCGTGTCATCAGGCTCCACATCTTGCTCGGAGTCAGGAGTATCAACTGTCGTACTCTGGCCTGGCTCAGCCGAAATATCAGGCTGGGAAGTTGTCTCCGCGCCGCAGCCGGCCAAGAGTGATAAGGCCAGAAGGAATGCCAGGATAGATGCCGTCCACTTCTTTTTCATCTTCTATAAACCTCCATTGTGATCTTTTCGTGAGAATGGCCCGGAAATTCCACCGTCCGTTCCAAACTCCACTGCGTCAGATCGATTGGGAAGGTCAGGTCTGCGGGGTAGACACGGTTCCAGCGGAATACTGTTATTTCTTCGATCTGTCGCTCGTAAGGGGTGACATCCTCCAGCTCCACAAAGCAGAAGTCATCCTCCCCAGCCCGCGAAAGATAATCCTCACTCGGTTCGAAGACGCCAGAAGGGAATAACTTCGCGGAATAGGGGGAGAAGTGGAGAGTACTCCCTTTCACCAGTTCTTCGATTGTTTCTGTTATAATGCGATCACGGCTCTGCCGCCTGTGATTGAAGGCCATGCCGTTCTTATCGTCCAAGCAAACGATCAGCCTCATTTTCATCACGCTCCAATCCTTTTCTCTATATTCAGGGCACGGTACAAACTATAAAAAATACGCTGTCCCAATTTCAGGACAGCGTAAACATTGCATCGTATTGGTCTTGAAGTCGGAATGCGATCAGCCCGTGGTGGTCAATCTTCCTGGACAGCTTCTGCAAGATTACCGAATGGAAGGGCACTCCGCGTCTGATCAGGAACTCCCCCCGCCTTCGGTACCACAGTATGTAAGCCCATTGAATTTCGATCCGGGCTGCGATCCATATCCGCTGTATCTGTTTCATATGCCATCCTCCATCATTCTAACAGAAAGAATGTCTTTCTACAAGTAAGATATTATCACAGATGCAAAGTCGAATTAAATCGAAACCTGCTGAAAAACAAAAAACACCCCGCATCGTTGAAACACGATGCAGGGTGGATTTACTTGGGCTGCTTAACAGCGTCCTCGATCATAACATCGAAGATCCGCTTAATCCTTTTCCGCTCATGGGGAGATAGCGCGGCAAGCTGCTCGGAGATCTCTGTGCTGATAATTGCGGAGGAGACTGTCAGTACATCTACCAGTAATGTATTGGCATCTACTTCAAGTGCATTTGCGATCTCGATGAATGTCTCCAGCTTCGGTACCTTAGCCCCGCATTCGATGTTGCTGAGATATTTAGGGGTAATGTCTACCTCCTGCGCCAATTCCGCCTGGGTCAGTCGGCGAACTTTCCGAGCCGCCTTGATGCGTGCTCCAACTTTGACTGCGTCCACTTGTCCACCCCCTAACAGATAGAGTTTCTGCCTATTAGGAGTATAAAATGTAGTGGCCGGCAATCAAATCCACCAGTTGTTAGACCATCTTTCTATTTGAAAGACTTTCGTTAAAATCCTGATCATTTGGGGAAATGGCGGTTGAGCTTCACAAAGAAAAAGGAGCCCGGGACAGGCGAACCTGCCCCGGACTCCTTTGCGCTGTGATCGAGTAGACGATCACTTGGAACTGCCGTATTTCTTCTTCCATACGGCATGACACCTTTTACAGGCAACGCTTGGCCGCGCTGAAACCTCGTCTTCACTGACATCCGTCTCGTAGTAGTCGGTATCTTGCTGGTACCGGCCGCACAAGGACTGCCCATTTATGAAGCAGTGGCACTTTGCCGTCATGTGGACGGTGCTATCTCTATCAGATATCGGCACTTGCCAGACGGGTTGTCCGCTATCCATTGGAAACTTGCTCATAGGCACCTCGCTTTGTACCTTTCCCTCTATGCTGATGTTGGGAGGGAGCTACCGCCATGCATCAAGGCGTCGAATTTCTGACGGTCGATCGCATGGCACTTACCCTCGCGGATATGGAAGTAGAGGCGGATCGCCCGGACTACCACTTCACAGGAGTAGACATAGAACAGGGGCAGATTCTGCAGGAGCTGTTCATCACCGAACTTGTCCATCGCCTCCATAAAATCTTTCCAGTACTGGTTGGAGTCACCAAAGTAGGGATCATCATCACCCTGCTTCTCCGACCGGCCAATATTGTCCTGGTTGAAGTATCTGGTGAAGAAGTCGATGACATACTTATAGGGCTTCTCAGCTTCAGGTGTCTGGAGGAAGAGCGGCAATGCATTGAGGAACAGGATCGCTTCACGCAGCACTTGGAGCCGGTAATGGAGCTCATCGTAGAGCCAAAAGAACCGATTGCCCTCCTGCTGGTAGCCGCGCTCCAGGGCCAGCTGGTAGCGCGGGAAATAGGCGGAGTGGATCTGATGCAGCAAGTCAATCCCATAGAGATCCATCACCACACACTCCTCCAGTCCGGCCGGCTGGCCAATTCCTCGAACACACGTCTTCTCTCGTCTGCCTCATCTTCTTCTCCTTCATCGGGGAAGTCGGAGACGTCCAGGTCATAGACATCAAGATCCACATCAGCATTGGCAATGACAGACTGCACCAAGCCACCATGCACTTTGACGGCGACTCCAACTGCCAGATCCTGTTCTTCGATCCGCCAACGCTCAATATCCATACCGTCCAGTACCGCTGCATTATCGTGGTTATACTCCCAGCAGTGGTCGTCATACATCTCCTTATCAAGGCCAAATTCCCATGACTTAAGCGCATCTTCCCAGCATTTCCGCATGCTCGCCTCAGCCAGATCTCTATTGAGAAACAGGCTCACATGGCTTCCCCATGCAGATTCCGTGTCCTGCTCATGGATCAAGACATATATCTTCATGCAAATGACCTCCTATCTGTTGAATCATCTTCTTCGGGCAACTCCTCGCCAGGCATGAAGCCAAAAGTCGCCTGAAACAGTTCCATGTACCTTTTCAAAGCTTCGCTGATCAGAGGTGCCTTCATGGAGGCGAGCGACCAGAAAATCATCTCCTCCTCTGGTACGCAGGCGGGTCCGGCGATGAACCGGCTACCATTGTATCGAGGATTCGGTTCAGACTGGATCTCTTTGAGCGCCTGGACGGTCTTGGCATCCTTGATCAGCTGCAACCGCTTTTCAAATACCGTATGCACAAGGTCATTGCGGATGCCGTGCTCTCTGTATGCAGAAACGCGGTTAAGGGTATCTGTAAGTGCCTTTTCCCTTTCCCGTAGCACGGCCTTTGGCAGATCGCCATTTTCATCGACAGCGAAAGCTGCTTCCGCTATTTCCATGACGGCGTCTATCGGTTCTCCCCAGCAATCAAAAGTTTTATCTCTCATGTTGGCAGGCATCCTTTCAAAGTGTGATGTTATCTTCACTGGCCACGAGATCCTTATAGGTCAAGTGGTTCGTGTTGGGCACCTCGGCATCCAAGCTGATGGTTTGGATTCTCCGTCTCCGTTTCTCATACTCGTGGCCGATCGCAGAGCGCATCGCATAGAAGGCAATGATTTCAAAGCTGTGTTTATGCAGCTCCGGCAGCGCGAACCAGCGTTTTACGCTCCGGCAGTATCGGAAAATCACTACGTCATACCACTCGTCGATCGGCAGGCGCCGCTTCCTCAGATACTTTGCGATGAGAAAGTGGTTCTCCTCTGCAAATTCCTGTTCTTCCTCTGTCAGCGGCGCGTTGAATCGATCGCGCCTCATCAGAGCGTCAACCTCCTTCCTGGTAAGATGAATAGGAGGGAGCGACACCTCGTGTCACTCCCTCCAAACCGCTTTTCATAGTGAACTGATTGCTTCCTCAGAAGTGGTAGTCCAGCACATTCCCGAAGTAATAGATCACGCCGGTATCTGCGTTTCTAAGCCATTCGGACAGGGGCTCCAGTGTATCGTCCTCATAGATGTAATAGCCGAATTTAGCCTCGTAGGCTTCATCCAGCTCGTACATGAGAAGGGACATCGGTTTATTCTCCGGACCACTCTCTTTGCCGATAAAGGCATCCAGAGAGAGTGTGGTCATCTGAGCGCAGAGCTCGCGGAATCGCTTATAGCCCGGCTTAAAATAATGCTCCTTCCCGCCTTCAGCGATCTGGAACGAGAACTGGTCTGGGCCTTTAACAAAGATGTTCTTAAAAGACCCCATCAAGTACTTCAGCTCCTCAGCCCTGTCTTCCACATCGTCAACATAGTCGGCGACACCGTTGTCGCATAAACGGTCCGAGACATCGGCCGGCTGGATATAGTCGCTTGGAGCGATTTCGGTCGTACTGACTTGAAAAATTCTGCTGTGCATAATCAATTCCTCTTCAATTTAAGAATTATTTGATATTGTTTTCCGTAAAATGGCTCAAAAACCATTCCAAATCTGCTGCCCGTGATAGTCGAAATATTCCGCATCATTGCAATCCGCAGGACATAGATCCACAAGCCTTTTGCGACTCCGAGAAATGAATAGGTCGGAATCCATAGGCGGCTTGGGCGTCTTATCACGCAGCAGTTCATCTATATGGACCACGTGCGCGAATTGCTCTGGTTCGTTCTCTTTCAAGAATTGGAAGAAGTAATTGCGATGATATGGACAGAAGGTGCAGGCGCTCGCTCTGGTGGAAAGTCCCCAAACATCCTTGATGTATGCGTAATTGTCCGCACGTTTTAATCCCATCTCGACCAGTGGAAATTTATTGATAAACAGCGGATTGGGGTTCTCCTTGCATCTTCGTGTCTCTTCGGCGCCGAACCCCATATGCATTTCATGCCCTTTCAGATCCGCCTCGCGAAGCCGTTGATACTTCCGATATCCAAGCAGATGCCATCGGACGTACTTTGCTATTACATTGACTTTGTAATCAATCGTACAGTTGCGTGGCATTGTGCTCTTGTGTCCATCCTTCTTTAGTGTCCACCAGGGTATACTGATCGCCCTGCGCTCACCAAAATTCTCCATGAAATCCTGGTAGAGCGGCGACTTCAGTACGACGAAGGGAACGCCGCAAGATTCCCCGCAACGCTGTAGAAATTGCACCTGCTTCAAAACCCATGGGGGTTCCAGGCCAAGATCGCAGAACACGGAGACATCGTAGATTGGGACTAACGGCCAGACAGCCGGCTTTCCCTTCTTCTTGGCAAGTGCATTCTCACAGGCCATGAGATGTAGGGCCGAGGATTGCATTCCAGCGCCACACGAGAGGATTTTCAAAAAATACACCCCCTCTCCACGGTGGTTGCCAAATCAGGCGATTTCAAAGTCATCTTTCCGAACATCCACATTACCTCTATTCTGATCCAAGTGAGGATGAGGGCACTGCTATGCAGCGCCCTCATCAAGACCGCATTTAGTACTGGGGTCTTAAAGCACGGTCAGATTTCTTCACTTTCCTGCTCGTCACCATCGCGATACTGCATTTCGCCATTTTCATCGATGTAAGCGAAATTACTTTCACCCCAACACTTCGTAAAAATCGCCAGGGCATCTTTATCTCTTTCGAAGCATTCCACGCGCTCACCGCCATCGAAAAGGATGCGGTGGCCGGTATTGGAGCCGACATCCTCATCTGCCCACCAGTGTTCGATCCTGAGAGCCGGATACAGCTCTCCGAGCTTCTGCACAATTGGAGCAGGATTTGACCATGCCGTATCAAACTGGATGGTATCGCGATCGAGAATGACCGTTTCACCGGCATTCCATTTTGTGCCCCAGTTTCTGATGCTCCACCCATACCAGGTAGCTGCTCCGTACTTCTCATAATTGGAGACATACTGACGGCCATCCGCATAGGCTTTGTCTTTCTCCGTATCAGATGCATCATTCATCCATTCGGACACCCTGCGGAATACTTCTTCCGGCCACTTGCTGGAAAAATGATTTCCTACCAGGGCGCTGACGACTCTCAGCTTCTTATCATCGAGTTCCTGCAGCTGAATACTGCACCGCTCCGTCAGGTAATACATGACACACCGCTCCGTCTTAGAGCCTTCCTCCATCATCAACTCAGCGGGCATGGGGATCAGTAAATTGAAGTCAAAGTACTTCTCTCCCTGCGCCACATTGAACAGCGGAAGTTCCGCAATCCCCTCCATTTTCAGGATGTTTCTCACATAGTTCGGCATAATTTTATTCCTCCATCATCTAGAATTTGAAAAATAGAGGGGAGTGATGCCCTTGGCATCGCTCCCCCTCAAACACGCAATTACACTAGCTATTCGCCTGAGCAGCTTGTTCTTGAGCCATGATCTGGCGAGCTTCCCGGATCTGTTTCGGACCATTGGTCAGCTCCCAGGTCTCAATGAAGCGGCAGGTCTTGACCATCAGGCAGAAGAAGTCATAGTCGTTGATATTCACGAAGACCATGTTGCCCTTGACGTAAGAGCCTTTCTTCATGTGGATACCCCCGGTCTGTGTGCTCTCCTTCGCGCCACGGCCATTTTCCACCATAATGCACCAGGGATAATTCCTCGGCCGGCCATCCTTATCAACAGAGGCACGCTTGATGGAGACCTTCGTGACGAAGCTCAGGCCTTTGGCATCCGGCTCACCGAAGATCTTCTCCTCCGAGAACTCGAACTGCTCTACGCCGATCTTCACACGGCTGAGCGCGTAGGTGAAAAACTCAGGAGACAGATTGGCCATGACTCGGATCGTATTCTCCCCAGTCCCATTGGAGTAGTCCTGGAGGATCATGCCGATACAGGAGCGCGGCCGGCTGCCGTCATCCATCTTCTCGCCCTGCGCATGGATATGTCCGTAGTATTCGACCGGAGCGGCCTTCAGCTTATCGTTGAACTCCACGAGCTTCTTGTTGGTTTTGTAAACCGCGATCTGATTCTGAATTCGATATTGACTCATTGTTGATCCCTCCTCGGTATTAGTACCATTCCCAGTAGTACAGGGCACTGTCTTCACTCGGCGCCTCCTCTGGGAGTTTCGGAGAAAACCTAGAGTTGAATTCCTTTATGGTCTCCAAATCCAGAATGTAGTAGCCAGTGTTTTCAATTCCATCATCGTGCTTATTCGCAAAGAATGCCTCAATATTGTAGTCTTTCCGCCAATAGGCGATCCGCTCTTTACGGAAGACAATGTGCTCATCAATCAGGTTCAGCAGGTGCTTATCTCGCATTTCTGCTCCGCTGATCTCCTGACTATGCTCGGTACCATCGGGCCTTTTCTCATGCACGACGATCGAGCCATCACTGTGCTGTGCAACAACATAAGCGTCCTCTCCAAAATCATACGCATCTCGAATACTCTGCATATTGATATAGGGAGATTCCACCCGCACTGTCACACAGTATGGCTTCAGTTCGCAAATTAACGGGTCATCCTGATATTCCGCTAAAACAGCATCCAGGCCCATATTGCGGAGTTCATCGCTTGAATACACCTTGTCCGCAAGTCCTTCCGGCTTTTTGACTCGATAAATATAGCTGTCCAATCCCATAATCGAAACACCTCCGTCTTGTTATTCAATCAAATCGTTCGATGTGATCGTTGATGAACTGATTTGCGTAATAGCAGATCAAATTTACCATCAACCCCATGCCGAGAAACGCATCTTTACTTTCGGACAAGGTCTTAAGCGTGTAGACGTTGACCCTTGAGCGGCAGCAGTTATCGGAATGCTGAGGAACCCATTCGCCAAAGAACTGAATGGTGCCATAGATCCCTTCGCTGCCGCCGTACTCCGGATGCCCGATCACGTTAAAGGAGCACAGCTTCACCTCATCGAATCTAGTCGTGAAACAAAGCTGGTGGTAGTCCAAGACGCATTTCTTTTCCGCCTCTTGGAATAGCGGATCTTCCTGCGCCATCTTGACTGCCGCCTCCATGATGTCCTTGACCCGCAAATACTTCTTCTGGTTTTCCAAAACAGTGTCCCTCCTCAAAATCAGTTGTCCAACGGTTTTACCTTACTTTCACTGGAGTCGATCATCTTTGCGAGCTCCTTCAGCCGACGCAGTTGCCAGATTGGGGAATACCACTTCGGCGTGTACCACAGCTCTCCGCCCTCGCCAATTGTGGGGAACAGTTCCGTTCCCCCAAGAGGGTTCGTGAGCGAATTCCCTATGGCCACATACCCGGCGTAGCCCAGGATGGATAGCTGGATATAGCACATGAGAGCCACTACCTGATCCAAATCCTGACCAACGAACAGCATATCCTGCCGGCAACTGCGATCCTTATGTGTGGCATCGTAGGCCGCAGCAGCGGCCAGGAGCATACATCCGGCACCGCAACAGGTGTCCAGTGTACTCGCATAGCCCTTTTTTGCTATGAGATCATCGTCTTGCCCCATTGTCATCATGGCCATCATGTAAGCGACGTCCCAGGGAGTAAAGAATTGCCCTCTCCAAGAGTTTCCAAAATCGAGCGACATATAAAGCCTGCCCAGGAAGTCCTGGTTTGGGTCCGCCTGAAGGGCACTCGCAGTTATCTCCAGCAGTTTGCCAAACCGCTCCAGCTCGTCATCGCTGTACCTGTCAGATACGTTGGATACCCACTTGAGTCTCTGCTCGACCCGGTCTCTATCCGCGCAATCAAACTGAACGGCTATAGAGCAGGCCGATAAGGTGACGAAATCGCTCCAGACCTTCCATGACTCATGACGGTTGGTCAATTGGCGGAAGGTTGCGACAAAGTCTTTTGCGTCTGGGGTGTCAAAATGGATTTTTTCCTTCATGTTGTACCTCCGCTCAATCCAGGCACAGATACTCGCCGGCCTTCCCGTCTTCAATGATCCAGAGCTGACGGACCATGTCGAAATTGCCGATCTTTACCGGCTCCTTCCTTTTCCGACGCGGGACGAATAGAAGGTCTCCACCTGCTGTCAGTTCCAAAGAGCCCTTCACGCCTCTGAAGGTACTAAGGCGGCCGTGCAGCTCGCGCTTTGCCCGTTCGATGGCGGCTTGGTACCGCTCTTTGTTGTATCGAAGATGGTGAAACACATTCACATGAAGGTTCGGGCTGTCACCACACAGTTCCTCCAGAAGCATCAGGAGATCAGCAAATGCCTGTTCCTGCCTCTGTGGGGCCTGGTGACCATTCTCATCCAGCGTGATGTAGGAGTAGTCCCTTCCACTCAGCGGAGGAGTCAGGTCCCGACACCAGAAGAAGAAATCCCAATCTTGCCCTTCATAGGCAAGCTCGTCGCTTTCCTCATACTGATAGCAGGGGAATCGGAACGAGATCTCATCCATCAGTGCCTTCATCTTCGCATTTCGGGCCAGCACCTGCTCATTCCGGATCTGCTCCTGTTCTTCGGGAGATTTCCCCTTGAGGAGGAGTGCTTCTTCCTGCAGGTCAGATTGCGTGAATTGATAGTTCAGCGTGACACCGCCGATCCCATCCACTGCCAATCCCTTATCGATCCAGAGTTGCCAGTCAACCGGCTGTATCCTCCAGTCGTGTGTGATTTTCACGGTTTCGCCACCTCCCCCTTTGCGCCATGCCGGCGCAGGCAGTGAAGATAGTTCTCCGTAGGTTCCCAGTCGCTCATGACGACCACATACGCCTCGCCAGGGTAATCATCACAGAGGAAGTCACCCTCTCCAACGTAGGTGCAGTGATCGCACATACCGGGGTCACACAGTTTGGGCACCGGCCGCCGTTTCATTCTCTTCTTTTTTCTCAAAATCAGAACCTCCTTTGTCCGCCGCCCAATGGGACGGCAAATAATCTATATATGACAGGAGGAGGGCCTGCCGGCTCTCCTCCAACGTCATAACCACTTATTTCGGCAAATTCCGCGTGATCAGCTGCGTGAGCATGATGGGCAACTGATTGAGGTCGGTGATGTCCAGATAGCCGGCGCCATAGATGCGCTCGATCTGTTCACGATCTGACCCAATTGCTGCCGCGAAGATCTCGACCCCACGCCGGCTGTACTCCAGTTTGATCCCGCGCAGATCCGCCTCCGCTGCGGTACCGCTATACCCGTCGTCATTCGGCTGGCCATCTGAAATGATGAACAGCATCTTAACCTCCGCCGGGTACTTGCAGAGTTTCTCAGCTACGAAGCGGAGCGCGGCGCCATCCCGGTTACAGTAGCGCGGGCTCATGTCCATCAGCCGGTAGCGGTCTTTCCGATCCACCGACCCGAACTCAGCATAGGAGAACAGCTCCACATGGGAGCTGGACGCCGTATGGCCCATAATCATCACAGGTATCCCAAGCTTCTCGCAGAAGTCCTGGACGACGATGGCTGTCGCCCTCGCCCTGGTGATCCGGTCATTGCCGCACATACTGCCGCTCTCGTCAACCAGCAGTGCCACAGCAAGGTTGATGGGCTCGGTCGGAAGTCGGGTATTGCAAAACACCCTGCCGTCGTTGCGGTAGAGCGCGTGCTGATTCAGCCGTTTTCCGATTAGGAGCCCGGTCTGTTTCCCGCCCTGGCGCTTATCACGCAGAGCGGCGCTGACACTTCTCTGGAGACGTTTTGACAGCATGAGTAGCTGCGGGGCCACCTCGTTATAGGCATTGATGAGCGACTGGTTTACCTGCGCCATCCGATGTAC
This sequence comes from Pseudoflavonifractor capillosus, assembly GCF_016899775.1. Lineage (GTDB taxonomy): Bacteria > Bacillota > Clostridia > Oscillospirales > Oscillospiraceae > Lawsonibacter. The sequence continues at coordinate 63,754 of NZ_JACJJE010000001.1, read as the reverse complement.
TGTCACGTGGATGTTCTTATGTGCATTCCCGTAGGAGATGCTGTCTGCCTCACGTTGGAGATCTTCAGCCAACTCCTCCTCCATCGACGCATAGACCTGGGCCTCGGCCATATTTTCGAGCAGCCGTCTGATCTCATCGGCCGCAAAGTCGTAGTCAGAGCCCTGGTACTGTCGATCCATCGTGATCCCGCCGTCGCCCTCGCTCTCTATCCCAGAGGTCACATGGGCGGCGATCCGCGCGGTCTCCTCGGCGATCGCCCGGCTCAGCTCCTGCTTGAGCACCTGCTCTTTCTCCTTGTCGGGGAGGAAGGAGCCATTGCAAGGCACTGGGGCCATGCGGTCATTCCGATTTTCCGCCGCCTTAGGCAACTGACCCTGCAATGCTTCCTCAACTGCCTGGATGCCGGCATCACCATCTTCTCCAGTCTCCGACTGTGAAGGCTGGCTCCCGGTGCCATTCTGCTGGCTGTTGCCAGATTTGTTCGTCTGGCCGGCTCCAGCTTGCGCCTGCTGCTGGGCGGATTTCTGCTTATCGCGCAGGTCATCGAAGCACCGCTGCATGATGGGCCAGAGGCCGATCAGGATACGGCTTACCGTTTCGCACCGGGATCTGGTATCGTCATCCCGGATGCAGGCATCCACAGCGGGAATGAATTCCAGGAGCAAGTCCATGAATTCACCCGTGTAGCCGGACAGGTTATTCACCTCGCCCGCCCGCACGTACTCGATCAGAAGATTGAGCACGATGCTGTGGTCGTAGTACTTCCGATTGACCATCTCTGTGATGTCAGGCACCAGCTCGGAATACCGCAGGTTGTTCAGGGCAATGCCTCGCGCAAGCCTTCCGGGGAACTCAAAGGACGTTCTGGCATCCACGTAGCCGTCCTCCAGGATATTCTGCAGAGCGGCCACAGTCTTCAAGATCACCGACCTTGGGACCGGATCGCTCTCATCCTGCACTGCGGCCAGGATCTCAGACGCATAGAGCTTCTGAGTCCCATCCAAGCCGGAAGGCATTGACGGGTAAAATCGGCCCTTGGCCAGGTCATGCTCATAGGCTTCCCAGATCCTGCCGTCGGTGTAGAGGTTGTGGCCGAGCTCATGCCCGTCCAGACCCTCCAGACTGATCGACTTCAATTCCCGGGACGGCATACTCTGTGTGATGTGGTTACACACATTGATGTAGATGCCGGAGTAGTCGGTATAGGCGACCGTCTGATCCGTCTCATCTGCGAACAGATTGACGCGGATCGGCCGGCGGTACCGCTTCGTTGCCGACTCGGTGATATCCGCCAGGTAGCCTCGATAGGCCCTCGATGTAAAGAACTCCTTATCGTCGATCTTGCTCATGCGATCCAAAATCTTCTTCCGGACCTCACGGTGAGATGCACGCATAATTCACGCACCTCCGTCAAGCAATGACCCGTTCTTCCATTTTGGCCAGGCCGAGCAGGGCACCTTCCAGTTCCTGAGCCACCTCGCTTGCCGTGGCATTGGGATAGTACCAGTACAGGCAGGCGTCATGCCCGTCGATGCGGATGATCAGCGGGATCTTACAGCAGCGGGGATAGGTCATGGGTTCGACCGTGGCTTCGACCGGAGCCGAAGACAACAGAACCTCAAGAACATCGCTTACATACTGGGCTGCCGCTTCAGGCTGAATGGACTCGCCCTTCGGCCGCTCATCCTCCAAGCACGCCACCGCGACCGCAACCGCGCATTTGAAACCAGTCAATTCATCGTACATCATTACAAATAGCACCTCATTTCATGTTTTGTGTTTGGAGTTGGACTCAGACGAGCTGGAATCCTCTGTGGCAGAAGCCTGTCACATCGGATAAGTAATCTGAGATCTCATCCTCGTCCTCCATGCCGTCAGGGATCTGGATCTCCGTCGGCAATCCCTCCAATTCATCAGGCTCGTCTACATCCCACTGGATGTGAATAGCTTTCATAACGCTCCCCCTAAAGAACTTCACCGCATATACTGCTTTTCCAGGCAGGTGGTGATTAGATCCGCACGGTTCTCCGGGTCTGCTGACGCGGAGGAGATGACGGTAGACAGAGCTGACTCGTAGGGATCTTTCGTGATCATCGTTGAGAGCACCCACGCCTTCAGCTCCCGCATACCGCAGCTACCGTCTGTGATCATCGTCTGTCGGCATCGTTCCGCTATATCACGGACGACCATGGCCATCTTGGTGGTCTCCTGCTCGTCCGTGCAGCCGGTCACATTCATGACCCGCTTGACCATAGTGGCCAGATCCGGTGCCTCGATGTCGTAGATCAGATCCATTCTGGAAATGATACTCTGATTGACATCCCGGCAGCCGGCATAGTCGGAGTTCGTCGTCACAATGATGACGGTGTCCGGATGCCGATGTACGCGCTCGCCGGTAGGCAGCGTGATGGTCTGGCAGTTGTCCAGAAGGGAGTTAAGACCCACCAGGACACCGGGATTGGCAATGCAGGAGGGCTCCTGAAGCTCACATACGTATCCGTATCGAATTGCCTCCAGGAGCGGTGTATCCACATAGCGAATCCGCTGCCCGTGCTGTTCCTCCTTCTGCGCCAGCCGCCCAACAGCGATCTCAATGAGTTTCTGAAGGACGTCATCCTCCGTCTTATCATCGTCGTAGATACCCGTCAGCTCCTCATAGACGGACGGCGGGTGCATGATGATATCGGAGATCTTCGGCAGAGGCGAAGATGCATCTGCCTGGCTGACTGCTCCAGCTGTATCGGGGATAAACTGACCCACGAGGTCCGTGATCTCGGTGTTGGCACTGCATGTCATGAGCGTGTAGGGCAGATGCAGGCCCGCCGCGATCGCCTGGGCGCCCATCGTCTTGCCGGTGCCCGCCTCACCGCGAAACAGGAAGTTCCGCATCGGCTGGCTCGTGGTGGAGGTTAGCTTCGCATGCTCACAGACCCGCACCACTTCCCGGGGGATAATGTACCAGTCAGGCAGTTTGGGGACCATGGCGTCTTCCCGCGCCGTCAAGCTTCGGGCGGACAGCTGGTATTTCCCAACGAAGTCAGCGTGACTGACCATGATTGCCTGCTGTTGGGGCGCTCCACCCATCTTCAAGATGGTGAATTGGCCGTAGACGGTGCCGGTAGGCGCATAGCTGCCCTTATCCAGTGCCAGATGCGAGATCGTGCTGATATTGCCCGTTGTCGGGATGGCGAGCTTCACACCAGCAGCACCCAGCTGGCCGGCGCCCTCAATTCGGCGATAGACATTGTCACAGAGGACCAACGCCATCGAGAGTGCGGAATCCATGTCCGGGTTCGCCTGATTCAGCTCATTCCTGAACTGCAGGAAGGTATCACGAAACTCATCATCCTGCTCAAATATCGGCATCAGGCAGAACAGCAGAGCACTTCCAGAGGCATTGCCAGCCGCCAGGGAATAGGCTTTCGGGGTATCGCTCCCATCCTCAAACTGGCTGACGACAAACTTTCCGGTGTTGGGATTGAAGACGACGCAGTCGGTCTTATTCGCGGACTTGTATTCCGCAATGCGGAATTTATTGTCCTGATGCCCGATCGCGCCGAGCCCATCCGTATCCTGCCCCTGCTCCGAGGTGTTGACCAGCTTCGCATAAGCCAGCAGGGCACGCATGGTAGGCGCGTGCAGCGAGGCCTTATGAAGCTTCCCGGACACATTATATTTCGACAATCCGAAGTCTTTCAGACCACTGTAGTTCGGGTCATCAAACGGCTTCGGCATGGACAGCTTGAATGTCCACGACTCAAACAATTTGTTTCTTGGCATAACTTATCTGACCTCCAACATGCCGCTCATCACCAGGCGAGCAGCAAACCTTCTTTCTCGATGGTCGCTTTGATCTCATCATCACGCAGGAGCTGGCAGAACTCATCCCAGACCATGCGGGGCGGGAAATCCTGGATCGTTTCCACAGGCTGCTCCTTACCAGACACCTCGATGACCACCTGGCCATTCTCCTTGATCAGGAGCTTCTTATGGCCTTGGGTGTTCAGGTCATCGATCATCTGGCAAAGGACTTGCTCACCCTTGGAGTTGTACCAGGTTCTCACATCCACACGTTCCAGTAGTTCCTCCTGAGCCAGGTCATCCTGCTCCTCAGCGGCGAGCGTCGCGGCGTCTTTGAGAGATACTGCCTGAAGCATGGTGATCCTTAGGCGTCCATCCGCACTCAATTCGACCTCCGCAAAATTGAAGGGGTCGGTATTGGATGTGCGAATCCGAAACGAGCCGCCTTTACACAGCTGCTCTGCTTCCGGCCTTTTGACCCAAAGCCAAGCCACCATGGGGTAGGCGCTTTTGAGCTGCTCTGTGATTCGGTAGTTTACCTGTCGTAGCACGAACAGCCGACTGCCGTCGTCTCCCGGAGCCGTTTCAGGCTTCGCGTCTTCTTTGTGTTCCTGGCTTGGGCCACGCTCCTGACAGATCGTCTGCACAGGCTTGCGGTTTCTCTTTACCCGCTTGGGGAGAGTACCTACCGCCTGCACGATCATGACAGCGAGCCAGATCCCGACTGCAGCCACGGCGATCCACTGGAAAATGGGCTTGCGCAGGATCGCACATAAGAGCAGAGCGGGTGCTACTAAGAACCGGAAGAGAGTGGAAGTCTTCATTCGGCGAACTTTCGCCATAAAATCATCATCCTTTCGGTTTTCAAGTCTGGAAATGCAGAAAAAGACGGGACCGCAAGCACTCTCTCACTTACAGTCCCGCCAATTGGTCTTTCTGCATCTTCCTCAGAGGGGAAGGTCATCCTCATCGTTGATCGGACTCTCCGGCTGTACGGTGCCAGGGGCCTTCGCCGCCGGCGCCGGGTCATCCGAATTGTCCTCGCCCTTCGGCTTCCCGCCAACGTAGCTCCAGTCGTAGAGGCCGACATCAAGAGACATCCGCGTCTCGCCGGTCTTCGTCTGGTACTCGCGGGGATTGAAGGAGCCGACCAAGTTGATGAGGCGGCCCTTCGCAAGGCCGGCCTTGGTGATCCGGTTCGCCATGTACTCATTGCCCGTACAGGTGTAGAAGGCGGCATGCTCCGTCGCACCGAACTGGTTGTTCACAGCCAGCCGGAATGTGACGAACTTGCGCTGCTCCTTGCCCTCACGGACCTCAGGATCGTTGACCACTCGGCCAAGCAGATGGATGGTTGCATTCGACATATCATTCAGTCCTTTCCTTCTGGTCATGCCAGAAAATTTAATATTCCAAACACCGATGCCCGGTGATTTGGCAAAAGAAAAAGCAGCCTCCTCTCCGCCGCATATGAAACGACGGAACTGTAGCTGCACATCATCGCCTGAGACGCATGCTCAAAGGCTCACTGCTTAATAAAGGGCTCCTCCCGGAGGAAATCACTTCTAATAAGAACACAGAAAGCATAACATGGCGGGCGATGGCAATCCATAATACCGGAATCTACTGATTCCTTGAAGGCCAACTGTTGGAGTAGGTAATAGGGCAATTCCATGAAAAGGGTCGGTGGAGATTCGGTGTTGCTAGCTTCGAATATCTGTGATAAAATAACCTAAATTTTCATATACTGGAATGCTCCGCCCCCGCATATCGGGGCCTGAGGCCAGCGAGGTGAGCTCGTATGAAGAAGCAGAAAAACTGGGAGGAGAAAAAGTCCACCGCATTCTACTACTCCTTTAAGCCCCGGGAACTGAAGTATTTTTTGTTTGGGAAAAAGCGCTGCCCCCGATGCGGCGGAAAGCTGACGCGCAGCAAGGGGTCCTTCACCACCAAGGGGGCGCTGCCCAACACCATCAATACCTCCAGCGACTTCAATTTCATCGATACCACCAAGGTCAAATATTACTACTACATCTATACCTGCCAGGAGTGTCAGAGCCAGTATTCCCTGGAGGAGCTGGCCATATGAGATGTCCCGGTCCTTTCCGCGGTCCCTCTCCCGTGTTCGGAGGGGGCCGAGCGGGGGCCGGGGCAAAATCATATCAACGGTGCGGCGGGACCGGCGGGCCTGGGGCCGCCCCGGACCATCTTGAAAAGGGAAGGCCCCCGCATGGTAGGTAATTGGGCAATCTCATCCCTTACATTTTCACATGAGATATGATAAACTGTATTACCCCAGAGGAGGCCGCTGCGATGGAACGATATTATGAGAAAATGGAACAGCTGAGGGCCCAATATGCTCCCATTTTGGAGCAGTTGAAGAACCATCGGATCCCTGACGCCTATCCGGAGGCGGAACTTCAGTTCCCCTTCTTCCAAGGAAGGTCATTGAATGAGGGGTCCCTCTATTTCAGGGAGGAGATAAACCGCCTATGCGGATTCTGCTTCCTCTCATATAACTGGATTCGCCCCTTAGCTACCTGGATTGGGGACCGCCAATGCTTGGAGATCATGTGTGGTTCCGGCGCCCTCAGCTTTGCTCTGCGGTCCTGTGGGACGAGTATCATCGCTACCGACGATCATAGTTGGGAGAAGAACTACCCGGACTGGTTCCAAGCGCCCTGGACGGAGATTGAAAAGCTCGATTGCCTTCAGGCGATCGAGAAGTACGGGAGGCAAACGGACCTCCTGCTGTGCTCCTGGCCGTACAGAGACGACTCCTGTTATCAGGCGCTCCTGAAGATGCGGGAAGTCAACCCCAGCATGAAAATGATATATATTGGGGAGCCCGCAGGGCAGGCGACCGCGTCAGATCAATTCTTCGATGCTATGGAAGAGGTGGACGATGACTCTTTCTATGCAGCAGTAGCCAGTTTCCTGCCCGCATACACGATCCACGACGCCCCTATGCTCATCAAATGACAGGAAGGCGGCCGGCAAATGCCGGCCGCATCTTCGTCCATCCCTTCAATCGAGTTCCTCATAGCCCAGAAGCGACCGCACTGGTTGCAAATACTCCGGCAATACTGTCGTGGGATCTTGCTCGTTGTTTCCAGCAAGATAAAGCCGGTACTCCGTGCCTGGCCGAAACACTGCTTTCCCCGCCAGGATCACTTTACTGATTTCCTGATCAGGCCCCTCCAATGTGACCACGTGCCTGTTCCGAAGCGGAACTGCCCGGTCAGATAGAACGACCCCTTCCAGTGTCTCATACCTGCCGGCCTTGACCGTATGATAGAGGGAGATAACTTTTGCCCCGCCGAGGATGCCCACTGCCGCTGATAAGATGAGGAATACTTTATCCTGGCTGACAATGCCCCAAATGGCGCCAAAGGATAAAACAGCAGCCCCGAGCAAGATCATCTTCAACAGCGTCCGCTGGATAGGGTGTGGGATTTGACTTATCATGATCGCTCCTCCATATGAAGTGCAGCAGGCGTGCCGGACTATTCCGGCACGCCTGCTTGGTTATGATTATTATGGGACCTCCAGGATCACCCTGCGAGAGAGATAGAGGTTGGAGACTGCCTCCAGCACCGCATTGGTATTCGGGGACCAGAACTGCTCCGCTGCGATCTCCTGCTGCGTGGACTCACAGTCGGTATAGATGCCGGCGATGACTTTCTCTGGGGTGCTGACATCATAGAGATCCAAGTCAAAGCAGCGCACCAGCTCCGCAGTACTCAACGGCGTCTGTTCGACCAGATCCACGACCCGAGCCTCATTGGGCTTCAGCTTGTTCTCCTTCGCGGCACTGATGGCGCCAATGACAGGGATCTTGCCCTTCACCACCAGGCGAATGAGGCCCCATGCCTTTCTGGGCGCCGAGATACGGTAAGGGACAACGAAGGCGTCCGCGAGCATCCGATAAAGGGCATCGACCCCGGTATAGCCAACTCCGGAAATGACCAGTTTCCTCTTGAGCAACAGCTTCAGCAACTGGTCGAAGTCGGGGACCGGCTGGGTCTGATGTGTCATGATCTCCTCATAGGCCGCCTTCAGCTCCTCGTAGGTCATGACTTGCCACAGCAGTGCGCTCCAAATGGCGAATTCCGGGACAGATATCTCATGATATTTCCCCAGCTTCTGGATGTAGGCGACCTTCCGGCCATCTTCCGTTTTGATCCTATAGCAGCCGACAGCGGCGTAAAAGGTGATCATATCGCAACCTCCTTGTTCTTCCGATCTAATCCCTTATACGCCGGCCCCGCGGATGTAACAACAGATCAGGTCACTGCGGCGAGGAATCTGCTGTCGCTCATCAGCTTGGAGCGCGCTCTGGAGATCCAGGCATTGACATTATTGACCGTGGTACTGTAGCGTTCCGCGATCTCCCGGCTGGTATAGCCAAGACTCTTCAGTTCCAGAGCCTCAATGCCCAGTCGGGCCACGCCGCTGAAGTCCTTCTTGCACTCAGACACCACCCTGGCCAGGTTCGCCCAGTCCAGTGCATCCTCTATATCCCCATCCGTGGTGCTGAGGACCTCCAGAGAGATCGCCTCATTGTCTACATCCACGGATAGATCCGAAGCAAAGCTCTGCTGTCGGTTCTGTTTGCGGCAGTGGTCGATCATCGCGTGATAGAGCATCACATAGGCGTATGGCTCAAACTCACCTTCCTCCGGCCGGTACCGCATTGCGGCATCGCACAGGGCCTCGCAGCCCACGGAGTAGAAGTCCTCATAGGACAGCAGGGGTGTCCCGCGTACCCGAATGCGCTTTCGAATGACCTGGTCGATCAGGCCCAGGTGCTCAATGACCAATTCTCTCTGGTAGTCTGTCATGATCTGATTCATCTTTGAAACCTCCTTCAGCTGGCTTTCCCGGCCTTCCACAGCAGATCTTCGCATTTCCGGATCAGCTGCTGACAGCGGTACTCGCTGAATTGTCCGATGTGGGCCTCTCGCAGCGGAATGCAGAAGTAATCCGCCATCCATCGATAGGCTGCGTCACGGGTCATCACGCCGCATTGCCACACCCGGTCAAAGGCGCGATGGGCGCGGATACGCAGATGACGTAGATCCCCATTCGCCAGAGGGCCCATGGGCTGCTTTGTCCCAGGCTGCACACGCACATAGGCATTGCATCTGGGGTAGTTCCTACAGACGTACAGGAGATCGTCCCTGCTGTCATCGTGGTAGATCTCCGCCGCCGGCCGCAGGTCGGCCAGTGCGCCGCAGTAAGGACATCGCACCACGCTCTGGTGCCGCTGCTTCGCTTTTTTCTTCATGTTCATACCTCCATTCCGAAGCCATTCGGCTCCTTCATCTCTCCTCCTCCCATTCGGTTGGCGCTAAAATGGCCTTTTTCGGCTGATTTTTTGGTTTTTCAGAAAAGTTTACAAAAAGTTCACAAATATAGACGGGTAAAAAAAGAACCGCCCAGTGAGCGGGCGGTTGCGGATAGGTTAGATTCGTGATAGAGTACGGAATATGGGACTGCGTAGCGTGTAGAATGTCCGCATAACGATGGCTGGCATCTTAGAATGCCGGTGAATTGAAGGGAGTGCTGAAAATGGCGCGTTCCTCTTATCAGAAGCTGAAGCCTTTATATATCATGAATTACCTGCTTCAGAACTCGGATGAGGAGCATCCTGTCACCATCAAGCAGATCGTGGAGTATCTCGGCGCCCAGGGCATCAGTGCCGAGCGCAAGAGTATTTACGATGACATTGAGGCTCTGCGCTTTTATGGCTTGGATATCATCCATGTGGATGCCGGCCGGTTCCAGGGCTACTATGTTGCACAGCGGAATTTCGAGCTACCTGAGCTGAAGCTGCTTGTGGATAGCGTACAGTCGTCTAAATTCATCACGCATAAGAAGACAATGACGCTGATCCGGAAGATCGAGAAGCTGGCCAGCATCCATGAGGCGCAGCTCCTACAGCGCCAGGTCTATGTGAAGAATCGGATCAAGACCATGAATGAGTCCATCTACTATAATGTGGATGCGATCCATGATGGGATCTCCCAGAATCGGAAGATCCAATTCAAATACTTCGAGTACACGGTGGAGAAGACAAGACACTACCGGAAGGACGGCGCCTTCTATGTGGTCAGCCCGTACGCACTCACCTGGGACGATGAGAACTACTACATGGTCGCCTTCGACAGCGAGGCCGGTATCATCAAGCACTACCGTGTAGATAAGATGACCGACATCTCCACGCTGGAGGAGCATCGGGATGGTAGGGACGCTTTCGAGGCCCTGGACATGGCCGTCTACGCCAGGAAGGTCTTCGGTATGTTCTCCGGCGAGGATGTTACCGTCCGGCTCCGCTTTGAGAACCACCTGGTGGGCGCTGTCTTAGACCGGCTGGGTCAGGATGTCATGATCGTAAGAGATGGCGACGACCACTTCACGGTCAGTGCGGAAGTGGTCGTCAGCCCTCAATTCTTCGCCTGGGTCTGCGGTTTCGGCGCTGCAGCTCAAATCATCGGTCCCGAGCACGTTGTGCGTAAGATGGCTGACCATGTCAAAGGCATTGCCGCAATATATGATTGAAGGAGAGATTCCAGATGCATGAGTCTAACATTTACACCTGCTCCGCCTGTATGTATACCTTCCAGGCGGAGTCGAAGCCGGAGCTGTGTCCTGACTGCGGGAAGGCGGAAGTCCGGCCCGCTACCGACAAGGAGCGCGACGAGTATCTGGCAAACAAGGCGCTTGCTGATGACGCCCGCCCTGAGCGTACGTCGAAGCTTCAGCCCGACTTGAGCGCAGAGGAGACTGCTGAACTGGAGCGCGTGATCGGTGTCATGCTGCCCTATATCCAAGAATGCCCACTCTACGACGTCATCTGGTCCGACAAATTCGGGTACCTGCTCGTAACCATCCCGGGGAAGAAAAAATCGTGTGACTCAGATGCCATCCAGCTGGACGATCCCAGAAAGCTCCTGGACGAGCTGTATTCCAATTTAGCTTACGACTTCATGGAGGATCACGGGTATCTGGGCGACTATGAAGCCATCACTCCGGAGGATGTTCTGGCCATGCGGGATTGGATGCGTGTCTACACCGATCAGTTGCCGGAATACGATGATGTCCTGGAACACATTCTGGCCAAGTTATCATGATATAGGCCCCAATTCCCTATCAGAGGAGGTGCTGGAAATCAAAGCGGCCAATCATCTGTTGGTGCGCGCTTCTCAGCCTCGGTTTTATTCTCGTATGCCCATATCAACTCATCGGCGTTGATGATTTCATCGCTGACTCCGCCGAATACCCATCTGCGATCATCATCCAGGCAGCGCAGGAGTCGTTCGTCGAATTGGCCGCAATCGCCATTTAAGATCATCTCCCATGCTCGGTCTATATAGACTGCGGGACGATACGGCCGCTTTTCCATCAGAGCAGAAAATGTGTCTGCAATGGATACGATCTGGAGCCAGGGCGTCAGTTCGGAACCTTGGAGTCCGTCAGGGTATCCTTTGCCGTCGATCCGCTCATGGTGGTGAAGAGCGATCTCGAAGGCGTATTTTCTTAATAGCGGCTCTTCATAAGCCGGATGGAAGTAAATGAGCATGGCTCCATCCATGGTATGGAGCTGCATCTTCTCGCGCTCTTCCGGAGTCAGATGACCACGCTTATTGAGGAGGCTCTTGGGAGTCAGCAGTTTTCCCACGTCATGCAGGTACGCTGCATTGGAGATCATCCTCGCCTCGCGGGGATCGAAAATAAAGTCCGGGATATGACACATGGTGGTCGTTTTCAGCATACCGAACGTGTATCTTCGAACGCAGTATGGATGCTTGCTTGAGTATCTGAACGTGTTGTTGCGTGCCGTATCCACCATGGCATTGACTTGAGATATAACCTCTTGCAACATGATGACATCTCTCCTTAATCTGATATAAAGGTGCGGAGGCCCCTGCCAGGGGGCCTCCGCTTCGATCGTGTAAGGGACTTGTGGTAAAGCAACTTGGAGGAATTAGCGCTTGTCGGGCGCCTCCACGAGGCCGATGAAGCTGTAGTCCTCATTCCAGTGCGGATCGTCGCCGTGGGTGTCCAGGGGATAACAGGACCCATCCGCAGTCAGCTCCAGGTACCTGACAGGCAACTGGAACTGCCGGGAACCGTCATCCATGATGGCGTTAAGCCCCCGGACAGGGATGATCCCGACTGTGTGCTTTATGCCCATGAGGGCGTCATCCAGTTCGGGACTACTCTGCGTGTGGAGAACCTCGCCGTTGTCCAGATGGAAGGCGGTAGTGCCGTCCGCCTCATCCACGGCCATAACGATGTGCCGGACATTGACGAGGCAGTTGTTGATGACAATGAATCTGTTCATGATTGCATGCTCCTTTCCTGGCGGGCACTTGCGTGCCCGCCAATTCCATAGTGTTGATAGGTACATATGTGCAGCTGGCCGGGGAAAAGCGCCAGCTCCCTGCCAGGTGCTGCTGAAGGAAAGTCCGCTCGATCCCATAGCCTGGCCTTAATAACCGGTCTTGGGCAGCGGGGTGTTGGGCTGGAACCGGCGCACGACAGTGACCCAGTTGCTCAGCGCAGTCTGCCACTCATTGAGGTACTGGCCGCCAACATCACTGCGGTTGACGATCTGGTATCCGTTGGCGAGCGTGCCCTTGACCTGCACCTGAATGGTGGGATTGATCACGGACGCGAAGCCGCTGGCCACCGTCCCGAACTCGAACCGGACATCCGTCACATACTCGCCCTGCGCCAGGCCGAGCGCCTGGGCACTGAGGCTGACGGAGTAGTTGTTGCTCGTGAGCAGGTTGCTTGCGAGCACCCGGTAGTCGTTGGTATTGGTCTTGAAGGTGATCCGATAGTAGAGCCGCTGGTTATAGGTGCCGGTCGTGAGGCTCATGGCATTGGTAGCGTCCGTGGGGAGCCTATCATGCCAATAGAAGTTATTGAGCGCGACATTGGAGGTATTGGCGATGTTGGAGAGGTCGTAGCGCATGCTCGTGCCGGGCTGCACCTCGTAGTTGCCGGTCTTCTTGATGGTGACGCCGAGGTTGGCCGGCTTATTGTAGGCCGTCAGCTTGATGATCTGACCGGGATACTCGATCTCCGCCTCCATCTTCTCGCCGCTGAGCTGGTAATAGGCCGGAGCCGACACCTCAGTCACATAGTAGCGGCCAAGAGGCAGCGGGTCAGATGCCGCAACGCCATGCGCGTCTGTGGTGATGTACCCTACCACCTTGCCGGATCGCGCCTGGGTGATCTCGAAGACGGCGCCCTCCAACTCCTTGCCGGCGAGGTCGCCGGTGACAGGGTTGTTCTCCGCCGCATACTTGCGGATCTGGATCTGACCGGTGATGGCAGTGTTCTCCCAGGTGATCTGGGCACACTTGCCGCGCTCCACCCAGACGGTCTTGTACTGCTCGTCGAGCGTGTAACCTTCCGCCGCTTCCAACTCGCGCAGGTAGTAGCGGCCGGGCGTCAGCTCGTCATCGATCCAGATGTAGCCGTCCTGGTCAGTCACATACTCACCGATTGGATTCTTGCCGGAATCGTACAGAATGAATTTGACTCCGTAGATGCCCTCGCGGGTGCTGGAGTCGATCTTATGGATCATAATGGAGGACATACGCTGGTTCTCGATCTCCAGTGTTGCCGTCTCCCCATCCTTGACGCAGATGTATGCGGGGGTGGTGTCCAGCTGGTAGCCATCGGCCGCCTCCAGCTCAGTCACCTGGTACCAGCCGCTCTCCGCCTCCGGGATATTGATGACGCCGTTGCGGTCAGTGGTGTAGTTGCCGAGGATCTCACCATCCATCTTGCGGACCTCGAACTTCACGCCCGGAATGCGAGTGCCGGTATCCTTGTCCGACTTGATGATCTGGAGTCCGCCGATTTTGGTGTTATAGAACGTCAATGTCTGGGTATCCTGCGCATTTACTTCAACCGTCTGCGTCCGAGTGGCGGGATCAATGAGATAGCCGTCGATCGTCTTCGTCTCCGTGACGACGATCGTGCCGGTGATCCCGGTGATCCGGATCTCACCGTTGGCATCAGTTGTGTAAAGACCCTTGCTGGACATATGGCCGTTGTCATAATCCACGTAGCTGCCATCGCTGTAAGTCAGCTGGAACTCCACGCCGGCCAAGGGTTCCTTCGTCTCGGAATCCAACTTCCGAATGACCAAGGCGCCCTTCTGGGCGTTGTAGAAGGTCAGGGTCTGGACGGTGCCCTCACGAATTTCGATCGATTTCGGGGTGGAGTCCAGGACGTAGCCATCAGGTACTTTGATCTCCTTTGCGGTAACGGTGATGCCCGGCTCCAAGCCTTCAATGACGATCTGGCCGGCCTCATCAGTGACAAATTCACCGTTGCTCTGGCCGACTACCGCGCCGCTGGAGTCAGTGACCCGGAAGGTGACGCCCTTCAGGGGCTGAGTCGTGCCCTCGATATACTTCTGGATGACCAGGGTGGTGCTGGGCGTGTTATAAAACGTCAGAGACTGGGTATCGTTGGGATTCACCACAACCGTCTGTGTCTGCGTGCTCGGATTGATGCTGTAGCCGGGGATCGACTTCGTCTCCGTGACAACGAGAGTGCCGACCACGCCGTCGATCTGGATCTGGCCATTCTCATCGGTAACGTACAAGCCGTTGCTGGAGATGTAGCCATCCTCGTCAGGTACGTACTCGCCAGTCGAAGTCGTCACCTTGAACGTGACGCCGGCCAGAGGCTTGCCAGACAGAGAGTCGCGTTTATTGATAATGAGGGAGCCGGCCTTGGAGTTGGTCACGACGACGGTCTGGGTATCCCCACCCTCGCCGATGACCACATTGGTCGTGGCCTGGTCGATCACATAGCCCTGAGGCGCCTTGATCTCAGTGACTACATAGGCACCGGGCGCTAAGTTCGTGATGTGGATCTGACCACTGGAATCCGTCTCAAAGATCCCATTCTGCGTTAAGGTGCTGGTCCCGCCGTCAAGGCCAACTTCGCACCCTGCCGCAGTCGTGATCCTGAACTGGGCGCCGGGCAGAGGAGCGCCGGTGGCACTGTCTCGCTTGACGATAATCAGTTCGCCTTTGGGCTGGTTCTTGAATGTCAGGGAAACGGTACGGCCTTCTTTGATTTGGATCGTTTGGGACTGGCTGTCGATAATATAGCCCGGAGGCGCGGACACCTCAGTGACGATGACGCTCTTGCCGGGCGTCAGGCCTTCGATCCGGATCTCACCATTCTCGTCGGTGCGGTAAAGACCATTGGAGTCGCCGATCAGAGTTCCATCGGCATACGTGACTTTGAATTCCGCATCCGGCAACGTGATGCTGGGGTTGACCGAGCACACTTTCCGGATCAGCAGGATGCCGTCGGGTGCATTTTCAAATCTCACGCTGACGACACTCTGCTCGCCGCTGTCGGCCAGGTAGATGGTCTCAGAGGACTGGATGATGTGATAGCCATCCGCCGGGTCCACCTCTTCCAGGATATAGGTGCCGGCTTCAAGACCCGTCCAAATGGCGGTGCCATTCTTCCCGGTCACCTTCTGCCCAATCACGGTACCGCCGGTACCACTCGTGCCGCCGAGGTATCTCAGCTGGAAGGTGGCGCCGGGCAGAGCCTCGCCGGTAACGCTGTCGTATTTTTCTACGATCACGGCGTTGAGGGGGGTATTCTGGAAGGTGACGGTCTTCGACTCGCCGCCATGGAGGACGATCTTCTGCGTGGTGGGCTCCTTCATCTGGAATCCAGGCGCCGGCTCGACCTCCGTGATGGTGTATTCGCCGGGGTACAGGCGCTTGCCCTGCTCATGGAGTTTGATCTCACCATTCTCGTCGGTGAGGATCTCTCCGTAGTCGATGGTTTCCGGTGCATCCGCAGCTTCGCCGGTGGATGTGAACGTGATATGAAAACGCGCTCCCTCAACGGGAGCGCCGGCAACGGAGTCTTCCTTATAGATGGTCAATTCAGGCGATTTGCTGTTTTTGAAGACCAGCTCCTTCTCGTCACCGGCATTCAAGCTGATTACCTGCTCGCGGTCAGCGTCCTTATCCGGCAGGTAGTACGGTGCGGGGACGGAGGTCTCAATGACCCGGTAGGTGCCCGGCTCCACACGCAGCGTGACAGTGCCGTCCTGCCCAGTAGTCACATAGGTCTGGAAGTCACTGTCCACGCCCTCGATCCGAAAGACGGTACCGGGAATGGTGGTATCGGTATCGGCCGCATCGACCTTCGCGATCTTCAGTTGGGGTTTTTTGAGGTTATCAAAGACCAAGGTCTGGTCATCGCCAGGGCCAAGCCAGATGGTCTGCGTAGGTTCCGCAGCTACGACATACGGCTCAGGCACCGAGATCTCCGTTACGGTATAGCTATCAACCGGGAGCCCGGTCAGGGTTGCGGTGCCATCCTCCCCGGTGATGACGTCATTGTGATAGCCGTGGTGGATGCCTTTGATCTCAAAGTGCGCGCCGGGCACGACCTCCTTGGTCTGGCTGTCGCGCTTCAGAATGGTCAAGTTAGGCAGCTTGTGATCGACGGCAGTGACGGAGATCGTGCCTCCGCCATCGATATCCGCCTGATCCACATGCACAACGACCGGCTCCGTCATCCGAGCGTAGGGGGCGGGCGCAGACACCTCAACGAAGGCGTAGAGGCCCTCGGTGATATTGGTGACGGTGATCTTGCCGGAGGCGTCGGTCTTCTCAGTCGCGACGATCTGTCCATCTCTCAGGACATTGAAGACGGCGCCTTCCAGAGGCCGCTCGGAGTCGTCCAGCTTCAGCAATTCGAGCTTGACTTTGGCATCGTTCTCAAATACCAGATCCACGTCTGCTTTCCCATCCCAGTGGAAGGTCTGCCTTACTTTGTCAGGATCACTGCTCATGGAGTAGCCGTTGGGCGGAGTGACCTCAGTGGCGACATAGTCGCCAACGGGCATGGTATCCCAAGGCACATCCTGGAGATAACCGCCTTCACCAGTCGTGTAGGTGCCAACGAATTCATTGTCAATACCCTCGATTTTGATTTCCGCGCCAGCCAGGCCCTTGGTGGGGTCATCGGCATCGACCTTGCGGATACTGCCTTCACTGGTGATGACAGGGGTGTTGGTGAAAGTCACGGTAACGGTCGTTTCGCCAGTAGTGCTGGGCAGAACGACATACTGGGGGCCGGGGTTATCGATCTCGTACCCCTCTGGCGGGTCCAGTTCCGTGACGGCATAGGTGCCGGCATCCAGCGGATAGAGCGTGTAGGTACCGTCCGAGCCGGTGACAACTTCCTGGGAGTAGCTGCCGTTCTCAGAGGTGACGAGGAACCGAGCACCGGCCAATCCCTGGTTCTGGTTGGAGGAATCCACCTTGCGTACGGTCAACTGGTACTGCTCACGGGTGACGGTCAGTTCACCAACCATGACGGACTGGACGTCGTTTGCGGGGTGATAGCTGGAGCCCGGCCCGGCGTAAGTGTACTCGTACACTGCACAATCGCCCCAGACCCCCTGCCTGCCAAGGTCGAGGATGTACTGGGCGCGGTCGCGGAAAGACCAGCCGTCCAGCTCGTCGTCAATGCTGGTGTAGCTGGCATGCTCCAAGTTATTGTAGACGTACATCAGCTCTTCCGCGCAGGCGACGGTGGGATCGGAGAGCAGATTTGCTTTGTAGCGCCACACCACCGCCTGCACCCAGGCATTCATTGTCCACGTGTAGTCCGATCCCCAGACCTCATCCACGCCCAGGGCGTGGGCTTCATCTGTGAAGATACCTTTGGAATGGGCGTAAAAGTAGGCCATCATGATTTCCACGGTCTCATTGGAGATCGACTTGGGGCTGTCCCAGGTATGGCCTTCCAAGGACCAGCCCATACCCGCACCCTTCTGGGAACAAAAGCCCATGATGCTGTCGCCATCTACATCGAACTGCATCTTATGCATATAGCAGACGCCGAGCGCCGGAGACTCATAGTGGATACCGTTGTAAGTACAGTCATCCAGAGTGATGGTTTCCGGGCCGGCGGCGAATGCAGTTACCGGGAACAGGCCCAGCATACACACCAGGACGAGCAGCATCGCTGTGAGCCTGGTATGCGATCTTCGGAAACTCTTAAAGATTTTCATTTTGCACATGCTCCTTTACTTGTCAGGGCATGAAAAAAGGCATCCCGCTTATAGCGGGAGACCTTCCGATCATGCACGATTTGGTTAGCCGTAGGGGTTATGCGTGTTGGGATTGCCGACGAACAGGTAACAGTAGGTGATGCCCCGATCCACTGCAATTCCAACGCCGATGCTGTCGCATTCGGCGTCCATCATGGTCCTGTAGTGGCCGGGTGACTGCACCCAGTTATCCACTGCCTTCTGTGCGATGGTGGATTCAGCGGTGCCGGTAAATACCGTGAGGTTACTGCCAAAGCCATAAGGATAGCCGGCCTGGATCACCGCCTCGCACTCCTCCCGGTTATGGTGCCAGGTGTAGTGGCGGTCCGCGCACTCCTGCGCGGCCTCCATCAGCGGCTGGCTGATGGCCAGGTCGGGTAGCCCCTTCTGATTGCGGAGGCGGTTTATTATACTGATCACGTCCAGACGCACCTGACTCAGGCCCGTGGCGGCGGGCTCCGGCTTCTGCCCGGTGTAGGGTGCGTCGCTTTCCATATAGACGCCATCATCCCAGTACACGTTGAAGTCGAGCAGAGCGGCGATGTCCCGCAGCTTGAAGTAGTTGTGGCCGCCGATGTTATAGCCCTGAAGGGTGACTTCACTGCCATCAAGAAAGATGGGTGAAGTGGTGAGAGTTGCCGTTACCGTTTGCGAAACCGCAGATGCCGCTCCAGTGCAAACGATCACAGCAGAGCCGAGCAGCAGGCCGGCCAGGAAGTGGATTGCATGTTTCATGTTCGTCACCTCATAGAAAGATATTCCAGCCCTCTCTACGAGGCCTAAGTCAGTGGCGATCAGCGACTCGTGCAGCTCCGGAGGCCCATGAGGAAGATCTCCTCCCTGGAAAGGCTTCTGCTGCGCTCCAGTTCTTTCATCCGAGTGAAGTCAGCCTGGGAGATTACGATGCGGACGGGCACCTGCTTCTGATTGGTGCCGGGTTTCGTGCGCTGTTCGCGGTTGCGGGATTTCTTGCCGTTCATAGGATTCCTCCGTCATTTATCGAATCTCTACTGCCTGAACACACAGGCGCAGAGAGGGCTGGTTCGCAATGCAGGTGATGAGCGTGATCCGATTATCGCCCATCTCATTGAGGTAGGAGTAATCGGTGCTGGAGATGTGGGCGACGGTTTCGACCTGATAGGTCCTGGTGCCCTGATTGGTCTGATAGGTCACGGTGTCACCGACTTTCACGTTTTTGAGTGCGTTGAAGTAGGGGTGGCTCCCGCGATTATGACCGAACAGCGCGACATTACCCGTCCAGCAGCTGCTGGAGGCATAGTGGCCGGCGCCTTTGGCCATGGAACTTGTGGTAGCGCCTTCATACACCTTGACACTCAGGCCGACCCGCTTGATCGTGACGGTCCCGATACTGCCATCCGACTGCGTGAGGTCAGCAACAGTCACCGTGGGCTGATACTCGATCTCGATCGTGCTCCCGGGTCCGGAGACGACCGCATCGCCGTAATTGACGTTGGGATACTCCGCGTTACCCACGCTCCCGCTGGTCCCTCCGGTCTGGAGTCCATACTGGGTGCCGGACGTGAGGTAGGGATTCTGAAGAGAACTCTCCAGGAAATCCTGCGCGAGGCCGTACTTGATCTCAGGGATATCGAAGTCGATCTGGTTCATGCCGCCGTAATTGTAGGCGCCATCATAGAGATCTTCATAGTTAGTGCTGCCGTAATAGTCCGTCGCTCCGGCTGTGCTGAAGGTGTAGTCGGCCGCGCTCGCAGTTACTGCCATGCCGGCCATAAGGCACAGGGAGAGACAGAGCGTGATCAGTTTTTTCATGTGGGTACCTCCTCATTTCCCATACTGTCACTGCCCGGCGCATGGCCGACATCCACTTTGAACCAGTAGGGGCCATTCACGGTCCCGACTGTGTGGGTGAAGGATGCGTCGTAGTAGTGGATATTGATGCTACGCCCGAAGAGCTTCCGGGCGGTCGCCTCTTCCACCTCGATGGCGATGATGCCTTCGGGCACCTCTTTCAGGCGGTCGATGCGCAGCTCAGGGTTCTTTGTCCGGATGAGGAGCCTGCCGCACTTGTCATATTCGTTGCCCTTGCCAGTTGCGGCATATACCGTACAGTTCTTACGGAAGAGCAGCAGGAATAACAACGCGCCGACGATAGCCAGCAGGAAAATGCCCGGGATGATCACCATGGCGGGGCTCGTGAGAAGCCCGTCCGATTCCACAACGAGCGGCGTGCCGATATAGGTCACGGTGTATTTGATACTGGAGACGCCGGAAACGCTGATGGTCCCGACATAGTCTGCCGTGGTGATGTACCCGGTCGCCGTCTTGCTGTATGCGGTGCCGCTGTAGGTGGCAACGGCGGTGTAAGTGGCAGGCACCAGCTGATCCCCAACCAGAGTCGTGCTTTCGACTGACCATGTGATGTTGGAGAGGCTGAGCGTTCGGCCGTCCTTGACGACGGTCTTATCGATGTAGGAACTGTCGTTTCGGTCAAGGCCGGTGTAGTTCTTGGTGGCAGTCACCGTGTAGCTGCTGTCCTTGTAGCCGGCCACCTGGGTGTCAATCGTGCTGTGGTCCAGCGCCAAGGTGCCGGTCGCGGTGCCATCATCGTATTCGATGGTGGGCTCCAGGGCGGCCAAGATGTCTTCCATGTTCTTAGAGGAAGTCGTGACCGTCACGGTTTCGGTGTGGAGATTCTCCTCATCGAAGGTCTGCTCCTCTTTGGTCGTGCTACTGTAGGAGTAGAGGTAGCCGTCATACTCGAAGTCATCTTCCACCAGATCCGCCGGGTCCTGTTCCGGGAGCAGGGTGTAGACTTTGATGGCGAGCTGCTGGCCATTGAGGTTCTGATAGGTGATGTCGTCAGCGACATAGTTTGCTGCGCTGGCATTCACAGCCAGTCCGAGGGAGAGTGTGAGCGCCAGAGCCAAAGCCAGGATCGGTTTTCTCATAGCATTCTTTGTTCCTTTCTTCATTTTGTTTGGCGGTCAGGACGCCTCGTGAGGAGCAAAGCGGCTGCGGCCGATTTTGTATTCCGTAATGCAGTCACAGAGGATATCAGTCAGCTCACTGGAAGTAAGCGACTCAGAGATCCAGAGGCATTGCCGGTACATGTAGATGCTGCCGCTGTCCTTGAGCACGATGGTGTGCCAGCCCGTCACGGACTCGCTGTTCAGTTCATTTGCCGTGCGGTACATTTCCGTCTCATTGCCTTCCGCAAACAGGATCTTATCCGCCACGATGACGGATAAGATCGACTGCGTGCGGATCATGGAGACCAGGATCACACACTCGGTCTCGTCATCTTTATGGATGGCGACGAAAGTGTCTCCTCTTTCCTCCACGATGTTCAGGCAATCGCGGATCACGTCACGGCAATGCTGGAGTTTCCCGTGTTTTGAGCCGCGCATGGCCATCACCTCAATCTGGAGTGACGCTTGATCACGCGGGTGATGAGGCCGAATGCGAGACCCTGCTCCAGGTCCACACTGCGAACGAGGAAGCTCACAGTGTCCAGCTTGGCGGGGATCTCCTTGGTGCGGTATGTTGCTGTCTTGGCGTTGGCGCCTGTCTGGAGCCGAATGAAAAAGATCCGGTCGCGGACCCCGGTGACGACTCCGAAGTAGTTGCTGCCGGGGACCAGCTTCTTCAGAACGGGGAGGTCGGGGTTTTCGCTCGCCGCCTTCACAGACAGACGAACGGAGTAATCGCCCGTTTCCTCATCCTGATCGATCTCCATGACTTTCGCAACCACCAGGTCGCCGGCGGCATACAGGTCACTCACATCGGCAAACCATTCCCAGGACAGATCGCTGGCGGGAATGATGGAGTCAACACCAACCGCCTCCACGGTGATTCGGTTGTTGCCCACGCCGATGACCCGGCAAGCGACACGGCTCCCGACCTTCACGCGGTTGGTGCCGTAGTAACGGGCCTGCCTCTGCTTCAGCGCCTCACGCCGGCTACCGACTGCTGCGCGATGTGTGAAGTCAATGCCGGAGAGCATGAAGTCGATGGTGGCGCCCAGGCAACGCCGCAGGCGTACCTGATAGCGGATGGACGGCAAACTGTCCTCCGGCCAGGTGTCCATGAACATCTCCCGGCCAGGGACCAGGATGCGGACACCCTCGTAGTCAACTGCGCAAATGATGTTTCCGTTTTCCAGAGTCTCAATGCCGCTGACTACGCCGGTGAGGATCTTATGTGTGTGCATGGCGCCGGAGAGATAGTTCCACTTGACGTCTTCACTGTCTTCCGGGGTGAAGCCACGCTCCTGGTCGTTCAGGATCAGGATGTCGGCCGCACTGCTGGGGGGTCTTCTCGGCACGGACGCAGGTTCCTTCGGGGATTCCGCCTGCTGGCTCTGCTCAGGAACAGTTTCCAGCTCGGGGACCTGCTGGTCCTCAGTTGCCTTTTTTCTGGGGGACATATGGCTATCGCTTCCTTCCTTTGAGTATTTCATTTAAGTTGACTGACCGACCAATGGGCGCCTCTTCGTCCATCGATGCAGAGGGGGGTGATGCACCAGTGGGTTTGGGCTGCCCTTCGCCGGCTTGGTCAACGGAAATGACAGGTTGGTCTTTATGCTCCATGACAAAAGCCCGGTTGGATCGTCTCCAATCGGGCTCATGCTGGACTGCTTTGGAATTGCGCAGTTTCTTGTACTCAGGATGCTTTGAGTAGTCAAAACGGTGCGCTCGGAACACTTTCTGGCCACGGATGAAGATCAGCTCTTCATCAGGCAGCAGACGGAGGACTTCATCCGGTGTCAGCAGTTGTCTGCGGCCGAGGGAGTTCGTCCTGCGGAATTGAGGGGTGTAGTTGCTGATGTGCATGGTATTGAGTTCCCGCATCTCACTCTCCACCTCTACGGAGGCTACGCCAATACGGTCACTGAAGTATTTCGCCGTAAGCATATCGGTACAGCCGAGGAATACCGTGGAGTCGCATGCGCCCAGGATCTCCTGCCACTGATCGTCAGGGTAGCGGTTTTTCATCTGACCGACGTTCTGGAAAAACACAGCGACAGAGACGCCGCGAGAGCGGATCGTGCTGATCTTCTTTGTAAAATCCGGGATCAGA
Source organism: Pseudoflavonifractor capillosus (assembly GCF_016899775.1). Taxonomy (GTDB): domain Bacteria; phylum Bacillota; class Clostridia; order Oscillospirales; family Oscillospiraceae; genus Lawsonibacter. Next base: position 40,757 of record NZ_JACJJE010000001.1, on the reverse strand, counting down.
CAGCAGTTGGGGAACTCATCCAAGATGAACTTCACCTTCGGCTTGAGGACGCCGCCTTCACAGTGGCTGTCGGCGTAGCGGATGAGCTTGATGAACAGGAAACTGAAGAAGAGGGAGCTGAGGAAGTCGAAGGTGTTGTCTTGGTCGGACACGATGCAGAAGTAAGCGCACTTTTGCTTACCCGGCAGTTCCAGATCGATCTCATTGTAAGAGGTGATATTGCGGACCTGCTTGGCCTGCATGACTTGGAGCTTACTGCCCAGGCCGATGATCACGCTGGTGCGGACGGTCTCGTTGGACTGCATGAAGATCGAAAACGGCGCGAATGCCGGCGAGGGCGGCATTACCTCTCCAGTGAATTTATTGACGTGCTCACGGCGGATGCTGTTCATGATCTTATTCAGACTGCGCTCATCCTCTTTGGTCAGCAGTTCATATACCGTGCCGAGGTTGCGCTTTTCAGGAGGCATCTCCAGAGAGACATAGAGGACCAGCGCCTTGAGCAGGTTCAGCTCTGCGTTGAACCAGAAGGCGTCTTTGGAATCGCCGGAGGTGTTGGAAAGGACGATGTCACTGAAGGTCTGCGCCATCAGTTCGCTGCCGCCCACCTCCCCGAGGCAATTCCAGGAGTCGCTGTGGTCCATTTCGATCAGATTGAAGACACGGACCGTGTAGCCTTGATCCCGCAGGTACTGGCTCATGGACTCGTAGAGTTCCGATTTTGGATCAGTGACGATAATGGACTCCCCTCGCCTGGCCGCTTGAAGGATCAGGTTCCGGGAAATGCTTCTCGACTTGCCAGTACCGGAGGCACCGCATATGGCAAGATTGCTGTTGAGCCGGGTCTTCTCCGGCAGTGTGATGACCTTCCCGGAATTCGTCAGGCCCAGGATGTCCTGCTTGGTCTTGCTAGGAGTCGTCAGTTCAAAACAGTTCCTAGCCTCTCGCTCACTCATGAAGCCGGCTGTGCCATAACTGCCAGAGCTGGAGATGGTGAGGTTTCGATCCAGGTCGGTCATGCCGCCACGGTTCCAGCCAAGCCGGAGCCCGAAGACGCAGATGAGGGCAATGCCAATGACGATCGCCGCAATAGCGATTGGGCCTTCCGGGAAGGTGAAGAGTGCGGAGATGATCGCGTCCAGCTCCAGCGACGGTAGGCCGGGCGAGGTGCGATAGTCGCTGCCTGCCGCCTTCCAAGCATTGATATTGATGATGAATTGGGCCACGATGCCGGCGACAAAGAGCAGCACAGGGATCAGGACGACAATGCTGATGATGCCGCCAACTTTTTTCTTCACGAGGTATCACCGCCTTTCATAATTCGTACCTCGGTGGGTGTTTTCACAAGGGATTGGATGGTGTTGAGCTGATAATCGTAGCAGAGCACGATCGTCGGCTCCTCGAATCCGGGCATGAATGCGCTCAAATCGGAGAATGTGAGTAGATCACAGGTGTAGCCGAGAATGACGGGCCTTTTGCCGTCCGGGGTCATTGCGTCGTAGAATCGGCTTTCCCTGGGCGGGACAAAGTCCGACAGGGCCACTCGGTTGATTTCCAGCTGCTTCTGCTGGTCTACGATGATGGAGAATAGTGCATCGCCCCGCCGGTCATTGGTGACGAAGAAGATGCTGTTGCAATGAGGGGAGAGGGTAAAGTAGCGGCTATGGACATGCTTCCCCTGCCGCATGAGCTTTTGGGCTACGGGCATTCTGGAGCCAATGATGACCTCGTTGAAGGTGGTGACTGGCATACCTCGAATATTGAGGACCTGCTCCACCATCGCGCTCACGTTCTCCTCAGTGCCGGCGAGCCAGTACATCCGGGTATGACCTGTGTAGTACAGCAGGTAGCCGTAATGCTGGTGTATGAGCACCCCCAAGAGCCGCGAGGCCTTCGCATCCACCAGATCGCTCTTTTCACGGAGCGCCTGGCGGAAATCATGTGAAAAGTAGTAGTAGAATTGCGCTGGGTCATAGGGAACGGAAGATACTTGCGGCTTTGCCAGTAGGCTGGGCTTTTCCTGGGGCAGGAACTTTGCGCCGGCGTGATAGGCCATCAACAGAGCTGTGGCTTGTGCATGACGACGCATGATCCGATCTGTGGCGTTCCGATTGCCGACATTCAAGTCCTGACGGGCCATGATGTGGACCTGCGCTTTGGGATCACGCTGCCCGATATACTCAAGCCCCGCCGGCGTCAAACGCAGAGACCTTATCACCCGCTGCTGGTACACATCCCGATGCACCGAAAGATAACCACTCTTGATCGCCCTGTACTTCACATGCCGATTCCATTCCCAATGACCATCGATCCGATCAGCCAGCTGAGCCGGAAAATCCACACAGTAGCCGACAAACCAGAGAAGCTCCAGCATACGGTCATCTGACTGGAACAGCAAAGATAACCACCTTCTCGCTTGAAAAAGATATAAAAAGAGCAGGCCTTCAAAGCCTGCGGAATAGACTGCCGAAAGAAAGCCACATCCCAATCTGCTCGCGGCCCTTTCTGAACATAATCAAAAACACCCCGGTAAATCAGGGCTCCAATTCCATACCGAAAAATGAGGGCCCAGGTACATGGTTTCTGTACAGCCGATTTTCATACCAGTTTCTGAACTGGTTTTTTTGTAGGTTTCGGTATCTGTTTAGAGGTACTTCTCGACCCATTTCAGCAGGGATTCCGGGAGCATCAGATAAAAATCCGTAGCGTCCCGATCACCCATTTTGGTCGTCTGAAGCACTGAGCAGAGAAGGCCGCTGTCATTGGTCAGGAACACCGACTCGATCACATCCAGAAACCGCTTGGTCTCAATGTTGTCGTAATCGCGAACACGGCGGGTGCCAAGAGCCGCATCGTACTGGTGGACTATGCAGATCACGCACCGTTCAAATCGCTCAATGGGGTCTGCGGCCTGGAACTTCAAAAGGCAGGCACGAAGCGGCCGGGTGAGGTAAAGCGTATTGTCTCGTGCATTCCGCTTTGGGAGGATAGCGGGGACCGTGATTTTGATCCAGTTCGGGTCTTCACTGACTCGGATGCCCATTGCATCCCCGGCGGTTTCATAAAGTTCTCTGGCTTTCTCCCATTCCGTCCGTGCCGCAAGGCCACGGAGCCCGACGGTAGCCTGCTCCGCTGTCCGGACAAGGCTATACATCTCATTTTTGGGGTTATAGCCAGGGGTATCTTCCAGCTTATGAGCCAGCCGGAAGAGTTCTTGGCTCATTTGGTCGTAGTCGGAGGCCAATGTCATCATCGCCTCCATGTAAGTCTCGTTTATCATGTCACACCTCACAGTTCATAGGAGCCTGTCACGCCGTCTTTCCCCACGACGATGACGAAATCATTGCGGAACCTGCGCTCTATGCCCGCAGCGGCATCGAATGATCGGACAACCAGAAGCCGGCGCACATTACTTGGCAATTCAAAGCAGGTGTCATTGATCAAGGCCAGTGCCTTGTCATTGACGGGGATAATATCGCAGTCAAATTCACCCGTGGATACCGTCAGGATCGCCGGCATCTCGCCGGCGCAGAAGTCTTGGATGCTGTCCTTGATGCTGATCAGGGCCCAAAAACTGGCGACGCTGTCATCCCAGTTGACTTTATTGACAGAGAGACGATTGGAGGCCAGGTGCTCGGCATCAGGCAAAATGTAGAGCATTCCCTCCTGATGGAGCCTGCTCATAATCTTGCTGTACTGTTTGTCCCCAAGATGGGAGAACAACTCACGCATCTGGCAGGCTTCAACGACCCCGAAAATCGAGATCAGCTTCACCATAATGGTGAGTTCGGAGCCCCGGTACCGACTTGCAAAGGACATGAATTATCACTCCTCATGTAGAAGATTGGCGACATTCAACGCTGGCAGGGAAACCGTCAACGTTGAACGTCGCCGATGTGTAAATTGTAGCGGATGGAGCGTTGCCGCTCGTTGACGAAAAGCGTAAAAATCAAGACCGCTCTTTGAGGATTTGACTCAGTTCATAGCGGTCTGTAGTGATGAGCTGCTTCTCCAATTTGGAGGCTTTGAACTCAACCGTGATGTGATTGTTATTGGTGGAGATCAGTCCATTTCCTCGCTCAAAGCGGGTGATATTGGAAATCTCCGCGTCTGTCAGTTTAAGGGCATCCTGGACACGCATAGCTTCATCATCTTCCAGGTTCAAGATGATCTTCGTCTTGGCGTTATTGATGATGCCCTTCCCGTATTTCCCACCTTCCAGCGCAAAGAAGTCTGTCAGGTCCTGGGTCGCAGCAATCGCCGCGCCGCCATATCCGCGGATGATCTTGAAGATCTCCAGGCAGAACTCAGCGGCCATCGTGTTGCTACTGGCGCCGATCAGCTGCCAGATCTCATCTATGAAGATGGCCTTTTCCTTCGTTCGATCCTCCTTCGCCTTGTCCCAGACGTAGTCGAGTGCGACAAACATACCGACGACAAGCAGGTCGCCAGTGAGCTCAGAGATATCGAGGACCGTGTAGGGATTCGACAGGTCCACGTTGGTAGGTTGGTTGAAGGTCTTCGCGGAGCCATGCACCAGGCGGTTCAGGATGTTGCCGAGGCGTTTTGTCTCAGGAGATTGGATCAGCAGATTATAGACATCCTCAAGCAGAGGCATCTCCCGGTACTGGGAGGGATCATCAGGGTCGATCAGGGACTCATTGTCATGCGTGATCCCCTTGAGCGCATATGTTCGGATCAGCGTTTCGTCCAACAGCTGCTTCTCCTCATGGCTCATGTCTGGGATCAGAAGCGAAAAAAAGATATGGAGTTGTTGAATTTTCTTGGCCAGAATGGAGTTTTCATTGACGACTCCGTCAATGATTGCGTTGGCTGTCTGATCAACACGCCGGATCTCCATGATGTTGATGCACTGCCTGGATGCCGGACTGATCGAGATGAACTCGCCTCCGACATTCTTGCAGGCTCTGAGGAACTCATGGCCCTTCAGAGGAGCGATGATGAATACTTGGGTGCCTCTACGCCTCATCCTTAACGCCATCAGTTGCAAGGTAAAGGTCTTGCCTGCTCCGGAGGTTCCGATGATGGCCATATTCGCATTTTTATAGACCCGCGAATCGAAGATATCGACGATAACCAAGCTGTTGTTGAACTTGTTGACACCGAGCAAGATCCCGTTCTCATCCGACATCTCATAGCTCGTGAAGGGGTAGCAGCTTGCTGCGGCAGAAGTAAGCATATTCCGCTTGCCGCGCTCGAACAGTTTCTTATCCAGTTTGCAAAAGGGCATGACTGCGGTCATCGCCTGCTCCTGACGGAATCGGCATACCCGGAGATCCATGTCCTGGGAGACCATCAGGCGCTTGACCTCAGCGACCCGCCACTCCAGGTTTTCCAAAGTGTCCGCCGTCACCGTGATGAGAATAACGGCGTAATAGAAATCTTCGTAATTCGCCAGGCCCTGTTTCAAGTAGTACCCGGATCGGATAGCATCCTCGATGTCATCGTAGTCGGTGTTGGTATCGGAGGTGTCCTTGATCCGGCTGCGGTTGATGCGGATCTGCTGGCCGAGTTTTGTCTGGATGCGCTCTTTCGGCTCCCTCTGGAAGTAGATGTCAACGTCGATCCCCTCACCGGCGTTGACAAAGATGGATGTCCAGCCGGCAACAACGCGGGGATTATAGCCGTCGGAGGGGATCATGAGGTAGGAGTGGTACAGTCCATCCATGACGGTATAGCTGCCGTGCTGGAGATCAATGCACTCCGGGGCGATGATCCTCGGAATGGTAAGATCGGCGCCAAGGCCGTGAGTCAGGTTATAGGCCTCCAACTGCTCGATCCGCTTCTCCAGCGTGGTGTTCTCGCTGGTCTCACGATTGAAAATGGTGTAGAGGACCTCCAGCAGGAAAGCATTCTCGTCATCGTGGGTCACCACGATATTGTCGCAGTGCAGGAAGTACTGCTTGGCTGTCCTGGCGGCAGTCTCAAGCGTTGACACAATCTCAGAATACTCGGTTTTGCGGTTGTTGAACGTGGGCTCATATTCGAAGATAATGAGGAACCGGCGGGTAATGGCCTCCCGTGAGCCTATGGTCTTGATCAGGTTATAGTAGTCAAGCTGGAGTTCCCTGCACTTCGGGTCCTGTTCTCGTTCCATGTCTCGCTCGATGGCGTTCAGATGCTTACTGATATCCGCCTTCTTCGTGAGGACTTTGATTTGGATCTTGACCGGACTGATTTTCAGCCAGCTGGCAAATGAAGCGATGATATTTTTCTGTTCACGGACACTCCGAAGCAGGAAGTTGATGGGCTCAACCTCCAGGATTTTGATGTATCTGCCATCTTTCATATGAACGATGCCGTTTTGGATGTCCAGGACCGGGATCATGTCCTCGGTGGTATTCTCACGCCGGCTCCGCCGTTTTGGCTGCACTGTGCGGTTTCTCGTCGCCGCTTTGGGCGGAGCATGGCGGCGAGGCCTCCTTGCCTTAGTACGCATGGGATGCTGTTTGAGTGTGATGCCCAACTGCTCAGGAGGGCGATGCTCAGGCGGTGATCTTCGGAGTACGGCAGATGGCTTTTCCGGCTCCTGCTTCGCGGGAGTATCGGAGCGATAGAGGACTCTCCGATTGCACAGCCACTTTAACCAGTTGATGACGAACTCGCTCAGGGAATCACCCTCAATGCCTACGACGCCGAACACACCAAGCGGCAAAGTGATGAGGCATAAGATTATCACCCGGGCGGTCAAAGAGATGCCGAGGTTAATGATGGGAAGGCCGGTAAGTAAAACGAGTGCGCAAGCTTCAATCGCATTGCGCACCCGAATCATGCCTCCGAATAGCCGGCCACTTGTGAGGAAGTTGCCTGGGATATAATAGATATCCCTTTCTTCTTTTCCATTACTCATTTACTACATAACCTCGAATCTGGCCGGGACTGGCGTCAAAAAAGCGGCGGTTCCACACTTTTGCGGCCGCATCCAGTGAAGCGTAGATACCAGTTGCCGGCATGATGCAAAGACCATTGCGGCACCGGATGGAATAGCCGGCACGGGAGTGGATAGCAAACGGCTGACGGCCGCAGAAGGGACATGATGCCAATCCGGCGATTTTTGCCCTCTGCCTGCGGATCTCTGTCAGGCGCCTGTTTCGGGTATCTTCGTCCCAGCCGCAGGAACTGCAGCCATTGCGGTTTCCGCAATTGACCATCTTGTTGTTTTTGCATCCATACTCATTGCGTTCCATAAATACCTCCATTTCAGCCGATGATCCAAAACGGGCCGCCAGCACTGGCATAACCTGCCTCATCAAGGATAATGGACAGGTCCCACTCCTTGTTGGATCTCTGATAACTTGCAGGGTCTGCGACCAGGATCTTGCCTTCCGAAGTCACACCCCGGAGGACGATGAAATGACCGGAGGACGTAAAATGTCCCTTGGCCATGAGCGCCACAACCAATTTCCCGTCCGCAAGGGCATCAACTATCCTCTGGGGCTCAGAGGGGGTACAGCCTTCGCAGGCGAGGCCCCAGGCCTTTGCAGCACCAGGGATCAGGGAGTGGTAAGAGCCAGACTTGCTGCACCAGTAGCCGTTTTCATAGGCCCACTGCGCCATGTGAGGCGGGTCAACAGTGTCGGACGTCAGGCTGGAGACTACGATCGACATAGCGGTGGGACCGCACGCATAGCCGCCGATGTTGTCGGTGCCATAGGACTCGTCCTTCCATCGCTCATCTAACTGGTTATAGTAAACAACCTGGGTCTCGCCGTCTGTGAATACCACGCCGTCGTATGAAAGACCCATTGCGGAGAACTCAGTATCTGATAGTACCTGATAAGAGCCATCAGAGAGGAACACCGAGAGGTTTTCCGCATAGTTGTCCGCCAGGTCCTTCTGATCTTCACTCAACGCAAAGACATGGTCTGCGAAATACCACTCACCGTTGTAGGTGACTGTATAGACTCGGACAGTGATTGTTGTCTCCTCAACCTCTTCAGAACTGGAATCAGAGCTGGAGTCAGCTTCGACTGTTCTGGTCTCGTCCTTGTAGGTGAAGGAGTAGAGCTGATCGACATGCTGACGCAAAACAGCTTCCAGGTCAGACTGGGAAATGGACTCAACGTCCGTGTCTTTGCTTGCGCAGTACATTGATATGAACTGGTTGGCATTGAACAGGACATCTGCCCCATAGGGGTTATTCACCTCTTTTTCGTCACAGCCAGACGCGGCAAAATCAGCATCGATCCTGGCAAGGACATCAGTCAAGCCTTCCGATAAAATCGTGCTGATGCCCGTGTTCAGGCTTACCATGTTGGCAGAGAGGACCGTGTTATCCACGATTGCATTTGGCTCATCGGTCCCAATTCCAAATAAAGAACCGAAAATGACCACAGGGAGCATCAGTACGATCAGGACTGGCAGAAGGAGCAGGATCGCGATGCCGGCGATCCACTTCTTTGACTCCTTTGCAGCAGCGAGGGCTGCCCCGTGCGCTCCGCCGGTAGCAGCCCCCTTTGCAATATTTGCGATGGCTTTTCCCGTCTTTGCCGCTCCCCGTGCGGAGGCGGCAGACGACTCACCGCTTGTTCTCTGTTCTTCAGGCATCAGACACGATCCTTTCTTTTCGGGATTTGGGGCATCTGCTCCACGATTTTCTCATTGTATTTGATTTTCCCGGAGGCATCCTCATAGGGCGTTTTCTGAACAGTCGGCTGGGCGTACTGCTTGTACCAGCTCTCTCCATCAACTGTCTTGACGACCTCGTAAGGGCCGCTGGGGACCATGTACTGCGAGGCGTTATACATGGCAAATTGACGTTCCTCGCCTCCGCCAGCCGGAGTCTCATAGCCCGTTATGCGGCCGCCGCCAATCTCAACGTCACGAAATGTAGGGGGCTGAGAGGGGATCGGAGCACCTTCTGCTGCAGGGGCCGGTGCCGCTCCGGGAACGGCCTCAGTGGTTTTTTCAACTGCCTCATGTCCCGCTTTCGGGCTGGATGGGATCGTGTTGGGACTTTGGCCCGGAATGGAAGCCCCGCCGGCGGCCCCTCCATCCTGTGTGATGGTGACTTCGCCGTCTTCTCCGATACTGGGGTCGAGTTCTTCTCCAATGACCGTCGCTGCGGCAACTTCTCCTACGGGCGCTGTGGGTACCGCTCCACTACCATCAGTTGCCACCGAGCCGTATCCAAGGTAGTTGGTGAGTGCCTGGGCGGCCTGCTCACCTTTGATGGAGCCGACTGACGCGATATTGCCGGTGGCAACGGCGCCAACGACCTCATTGGCAAACTTCCCTCCGGACGCCATGCTGGAGCCAAACATCGCTCCACCGATGACACTTCCAAGTCCGGAGCCAGTTCCTGTTGCACTCCCAGCTGCGGCATTGCCGGCGGCACGCTTGGCGACTCCGACAAGTCCGCCGCCAGACCCTACGAAAGCCTGACCTGCAGCCTGCCTCGTTGTACTATTAGAACTTGCATGAGAACGGTTAAAGATGTTCCCGGCAGCTCCACTAAGCCCGCTTGCGGCGGCGCCGATCGCTCTGCCTGCAATCAGCAGTTCTGTCAGCATGCTTCCGCCAGTGCGCCCGACATTGACTCCGAGCCCGGCGAGGAAGCTGTCGATCTTCTGACTGATTTTCAAAAAGGCCACCGCGCAGAGGAACCAGAGAAAGATGTTCCCGGCGACAGCCTCGTTGCTGGACGCGGCGATGGCGTTCTCCACTTCCGACTCTTCAATGGCAAATGCTGGCGTGCAGAGTACGAGAGATAGAGCCATAACCGCGCCGCTGACTTTAAGGATGTTTCTTTTCATTCAAGCCTCCAATCTGATTTGGCCGGCCTAAAGGGAAAGCGGGTTTGCGATGAAGTTCCCGACCATGGAGACAAAGAGCCTGAGGCACCAGGCATTCATCACGAGCAGGAACAGTTGGCCTCCGAGCATGCGGCACCATGCACTGAAGATATTGGAGGTGCTCTCGGAAGCACCGGTGGCAAACGCCACCGGCGCCGTGAAAACCAGCACGCCGACCATGATGTACCTCTCCGCTGCTTCGAACAGCAATTTGATGTAGTTCCAGGCCACGATGATCGTGAGGATCAGGACGATCAAGGTCACAGATCCCGATGCCAGGCAGCCGACAATGACCGTCAGCACGCTCGCAAAATTCGCAAACTCGATAGGCGGAAGAGAAGCGTCAACGACCCAAGTGTACGGCGTGCCGGCAAATTGGAGGATGAGTGCCAGGATTTGGTCCGAAAAATAGGCCAGGAACAAAAAGAGGATCGACCGAAGGAGCAGTTTACCGGGGTCCTCCGCACTGAGGCCGATACCTGCGCCATAGTTCTTGAACAATTGCCAGACCAGGTTGAGCAGTATGAACCCAATTCCAATCGCCACGAAGATGTCGTACATCGTCTCCGCAGCAGGGAAATACCGAAGGAATACGGACATATCACAGCCTAATGCGCCGAGCACGGCGCCAGTCGTGAGGTCCAGCAGGTTCATGATCTGTTCAGCGATCCAACCGACAATGCTGTCAAGGATGCCCATGTGAACACCTCCTGGCAGCCATCATTCCCAGAGATCCTTGTCGCTTCGAGGATCGATAGGGATCATGCTGGCGGCAGCAAGACACAGGAAGACCCCGGTGATGACGCCGCCGATCAAGCAAAGCATATTTTTCTTCATCTGTTAGTCCTTTCTCCGCTTCAGGTAGTTGTGGGGGACCAGGTGCCGCCGGTGAAGAAGGGCGAAACGTACGCCATAATAAAGCCCAGGCCGTTGAGAATCGCCCAGGTGATGATGATCCGCTTGAGCCAGGCTCTGGATTCATCCACCGTCCTGCCCGAACGAGAGAAGTTCATCAGCAACAGCGCGATGCTGGCGGTCACGATGGCGGCAATGGTAGAGATACCGAGGATCTGGGTGTAGACATCCTGCATGATCTCAGAAGCTTTGGTCCAGATCGTATCACCGGCGGCGTGCGCCTGGAGCGGAGTAGCGGCTACAGCAGTTGGGATCAGAAACGCAGTATAGAGCGCCCGTCCGATATTGACGTCCTGTACCTTTTTCCGCATCCGCTCAGTCACGGCGTTGATTTTGGTGTGCATGGTGCGATTTGCCTCCTTTACGTTGAAGATTGCCGAAAATGCAAAATGGCCCAGACAGAAAGCGTGACAGTGCGATCAGCCTTCTGCCTGGGCCATTTCAGCCAGCAAAAAAGCCACCTGATAGGTGGCGTCATGGAAGCCTTTGCAATTTTCGACGGTAAAATCATATCACAATGTAACTCTAATAGCAATTCAAGAGCCGTATAAGTTTCCTACATCTTTCGTCTAACTCAATCCGGCAAAAACTGTTTGATGATCTCGATGCAGTCCCGTGCGGTGTATCCCCACAGAATTCGGTCAATTGCGTGGATAGCCGCATTCAGGTAATTATGGTAGGAGGCGATGGACATCGGGAAGCCCATGGAATCCAGCTTATCAATGATGTCCTCCCGGCGTCTGGGCTTGCTGGGGGTGAAGTAAGTCTCATACAGGATCTGATACATCAGTTCTCCCCGGTCGGGATCTTTTCTCACGGAATCCAGAGCAGTCTTGATGATTTCCAGCATGGATTTGCTGCGGATCACGCTTTGGGCATATGCTTCCAGCTTTGTGTTGCTCAGATCGACCCCTGCAAGTTCGGCATTGACCTCCAGAGTGGAGAGACGAGTACCATGCTCCATCTCCATCCGAAGGTTCAGCTCCGACTCGGAGATCTCCACAGCGTAGGCGACTCGGCGGTATTGCTTGAGCAGGTACTTGGTGTTGTGGGTATTATCAATCGGCTGACGGGCAGTCGTCTTCCCCTCCAGCTTTTCCACACCGACGTTCAGGCCTGTGGAGATCTCATCCCGTTTGACCTCTTTTTCTATGGCAAGCGCCGGCCGAAGGGTGCGCTTGGTTTTATTCGGCATATTATCCGCTCCTCTCATTCATTTTTCTTTGGTTTTGGTGGTCCGCGATAAGACCCTTCTGCCAGCTTGCACTTACCCCAGTCTAAGGTGCTATAGAAGATTAAGGGCACTGGCCGGGCAAAAAAAGAATCACACGGTATCCGAAACAACTGTATTTGCAAGGCTTGCGCCCCGACCAGGATCGCTTTTTCACTTGGGACGCCAAGCTGGACATCCACCTGGATATGCCCATTCCCATCAAACTGGTCCGCTGCCTTGGCGATGCCGAGAATTTCTCCTATGCGCTTGAGCTGTAACTCCTCACAGTTTTCGCCGTAAATCATTTCGCGGTAGCGGCACGGGGAGAGAACTGACCCTCGTGAACTGGAAAAGCTCACGCGGCTGATGATGCCGGCGTCTTCAATTTTGAGAATAAACCTTCCAACGCGGGACTTCGACCAGCCCCAGCGGTGGGCGAGGTAACTATATGAAAGTAGTGGCATCCCCTTCATATCCGCATAATAGACCACCGGCATATACTCTGAACCTTTGACTGTCTGATCGTTCAAGATCGTATGGAGCCAAAGATCCATGATGGCGTCCAGTTCACTGAATTGGACCTTGCCCCTTGACCGGCTCGCACGAATCAACTGCCGGCCGACGGGCAGTGGAAAAAAGAAGAACCCGGAGCCCTTATAGCTGTAGTAGTTGTACTCCAGGTGGACACAGTGCCGTTGCCAGTCTCGTATGGAAAAGCGGATCAGTTCCTTTTCTTCATCCAAGACCTCAAACTCCAGGAAGCCGGCATCTTGAAAATAGGCCATGAGTTCCCTCGCCTGGGCCTTGTGATGCACACGCAGGATGCGTGGGAGCGCAGACACCTTGCAGATCCATTGTCCTGGGCCTTCCATGTACTTCTGGTCACCGATCTGCCGCACGTTTGATCTGAAGCACGCATATGAGTACAGAGCCATGAGGCTGAAGAGATGTAGAGTCCCTTCATTTTGGAAGTCCTTGTGGTCATTAAAGTGTCGGAACCATTGTTTCTGGACGCGAGATTTCGGAAATCGGACAAGTTGGCATTTCTGCGTACAGGCCATCCTGCACACCTCCTTTCAAGAATTTAGAATAAATCGATCCCAAGTTCCCTGGTCAAAGGAAGCGCAGGCATTTCAGCCTATACCCATTCTTGTGGGCTATCCGTCCCCCGGTGTGTGGCCTGGCCGGACGAGCGTACCATTATTTTCCCATGCAGTCTTCGCTGTGGGCTTGTCCTCGGCCCTTAACACCTCGCTACGGTGGCTCGAACATGGTGATGTCTTGAGATCGTATGAAATTATCAAGGTACAAGGTGCTGGGGAGTAGTTGAGAGATACAGTTGGGGAGGATTAAAAACCCCCGTAATTTGCCTCTCATAATGCATGGAGAAAAGAGGGGGGGCATATTGCCCCCCCATTTACAAAAAACTTTTTGATTTTTACTATGCAAAAAAAGCCCCCCATTTCTCCCTCCGTTATGAAGGCAAAATTGCCGGACTAACAAGGGGGTATTTGTATGAAACAAACGCCATTAAAAGGCATGAAAAAAACGCCAGCAGCAAACAATAATGCTGGAGGCGAAACAATGCAAGAAACGGAATTCAAAATTGGTGAAGTCACGTATGAAGTTACCCGTGTGTTCAGCGGGGAGAAATCTATGGGTGAGTTGATTGCCGACCGTTTAGTGGAATCCTATTCAGAAAATCCTACCTTTGACGAAGGCCACACTTGAAGCGTATAATGGGCTTCAGTGGGTCGGTTCGTCGGAGGAGGCGAAAATGAGAACCGACGTTTTTAACTTGGCATTTGCATATCTGCGACTCTCAGATGACGAAAAGGAAGGCAAATCTGAATCCGCAAGTATCTCCAATCAGCGCATGATGATCCAAAAATACTGTGAGCAGCATGGAATCATACTGGTTGACGAGTTTGTGGACGATGGTTGGTCTGGTGGAAATTTTGACCGTCCTGCATTCCAGAGGATGCTTCAACAGCTGAAACTTGGAAAAGCCAACATGGTCATCACCAAGGACCTAAGCCGGCTCGGGCGTGATATGCGGGAGTCCAGTTACTATGCCGAGCAGTATTTCCCAGAGCACGGGATACGCTATCTCACGATTTCGGACAATTTCGATACCGAGAATGAGAACATTATGGCCCCCTTCCTGTTTGCCATGAACGAGGTCTACCTGCGGGATGGCTCCCGGAAGGTGAAAGATGTGCTCCGTAGCAAACGAGAGCACGGTCAGTACTGCGCTTGTCCGCCCTATGGGTACCGTAAAGACACGAATGACAACAATAAGCTGGTTCCTGATGAAAGCACAGCTCCGGTCGTTCAGCGCATATTTGATCAGGCTGCCAATCGCGGCGATTCAGCGAGAAAGATTGCTTCAGATCTGAATGCTGATGGAGTTATTCCGCCGTTGAAGTATCGCGTTATGTACCGCGATAAGTTCACGCCAAAGGGTGCTGCACGAGCAAGCGATTTATGGAATTACACTACCGTCAAGCGTATCCTAAAAAGCAAGGTGTATCTTGGCCATACTATCCTTGGGAAAAGCCGCAAGGTAAGCTTGAAATCGAAGAAGAAGGTGCCTGTTCCCAAGGACGATTGGGCGGTGACGATGAACACACATCCACCCTTGGTTTCAGTGGAAACTTACGAAAAAGCCCAAAGAAACCTTGGCCGAGGTGCAAAGAACTATCTGCAGTATGAGCATGTGCGCAAGAGTATTTTCGGTGGAATCGCTGTATGTGCGAAGTGTGGTTACTCACTCTGTTCCAGTGGTACGGTGTATAAGGGGGAGCGAGAAAAATATTGGTTTCTTTCATGCACCCACCAACGTCAAGATATTGCCAACCCATGTTCAGGAGTTCGCATAAGGTACGCCGATCTCGTGGAGATCGTTAAGCGAGATCTCAACGAGCTTCTGAATATGACTGACGAAGGAATCGATGAGTTAGTAAAAGCTGCACTGGAGAGCTCCGGAAACGCTGATATGCTTAAAGCAAAGAAAGCGCAGTTGCAGGCGGCGGAGGCGAGGCTGCTGACCATAGATAAGATGGTAGGAAAGCTTTATGCCGACAACGCTGAAGGCCGTATTGATGATGATAGACTTCGCCGAATGGTTTCGGATTTGGAAAAAGAGTCTGTTACTTTGAAATCGACTATTGCGCAGCTCAACCATTTGACCAAGCCGGATGCGATTAAGAAAGACTATGAGCGTTTCTTTGATATGGCCAAGCAGTATACGCACATCGAAGAGCTCACTCGGGACACGCTATTGACTTTCGTTGATCGAATCGAGATTGGTCCCAAAATTCTCCCTGATGGAACTTCAAAAGTCACTCATCGAAATCAGCCTTACCGGCAGAGTGTTCGCATCTTTTACCGCTTTATTGGTGAGGTCAAGAGAGAGGCAACCCGTGATTTACCCATTGGAGCAACTGGAGCCGCTCCCAGCACACAGGTGGGTGTCTCCATCTTAAACGGCACCGAAGTTGTTGATGGCGCACAAAACCACGCTTCGTGAATTGTGCATTATGCAGACGATTTTGGCTGTTAATAAGGAGAAAGAACATCAAGGGAGGTGGGCGTCACCCTGAAGCAGGGCTACAACGGCGATCTGACCAGCAAGCAGGCCGGCTCTGTTGGGGGCCAGATGGTGAAAAAGATGATCGAGTCCTACGAGAACGGCCTGAAGTGAGCGCTTCAAGCTGGGCATAAGCCGCCTAATGATTAGGTGAGCGCAGCCGGGTATGCCATCCCCAAGAGGGGGAGAGCTGTCATTTGGAGCTGAACGATCAACTCTCATGACAGGTTTCCTCCGGCCGGGGTGGACATGCCCGGCTTTTTCTGCTAGGATGACAGTGTTTGTCCTGCTTTGAAGCGGACGAACGAAAACGTCTAATTATCACAAAAACTACACGGAATTTTTGGTGGAAACGGAAAAGACTTTTGGGGACCGGAAATAATTCTTTACAATATTACATTAGCGTGCTAAAATGTGAAAGCAAGAAGGGGCTATCCCCCGACCTTACCACATGATATTGGAGGTTCGAACGATGAAAAAGACTCTGTCTCTTGCACTTGCTTTGACAATGGCACTCTCCCTCGCCGCCTGCGGCAACAGCGGCGGTTCTTCTTCCTCTGCTCCCGCAGACGCCTCCGGCAGCTCCAGCCAGGCGAATAGCAGCACTTCCAGCAGTTCCGCCAACACCGAGAGCGACCTGGCTTATGTCCAGGACAAGGGCACCCTGGTGGTGGGCATCACCGAGTTTGAGCCCATGGACTATCAGAACACGGACGGCGAGTGGATCGGCTTTGACGCCGACTTGGCCAAGGAGTTTGCTGAGAGCCTGGGCGTGACCGTTGAATTTCAGCTGATTGACTGGGACAACAAGGTCATGGAGCTGGACGGCAAGACTATTGATGTCGTGTGGAACGGCATGACCCTCACCGAGGACGTGCTGGCCGCCATGGAGTGTTCCCAGCCCTATCTGATCAACCAGCAGGTGGTGGTGGTTCCTGCCGATGTGGCGGAGGACTATCAGACAGAGGAGAGCTTGGCTGACCTGAACTTTGCCGTTGAGATCGGTTCTGCCGGATGCGAGGTGGCCCAGGCCAACGGATACAGCTACACAGAAGTGGCCGACCAGGCGACCGCCCTGCTGGAGGTTGCCTCCGGCACCGCCGACGCCGCCATCATCGATTCTCTGATGGCCGGTGCGATGATTGGTGAGGGAACCAGTTACGCGGATATGACCTCCACTGTGGCCCTCACCAGCGAGGAGTACGGAGTCGGTTTCCGCAAGGGCTCCGACTTGGCCGCCGCCCTCAATGAGTTCCTGAGCAGCAAGTACGCCGATGGGTCCATCCAGACTTTGGCGGAGACTTACGGGGTGCAGGACGCCCTGGTGCAGGAGTAAGACGCCCCTCCCCGGAAATTGAATGCATAACCCAAAAGCAGAGGCTCTGTCCTCTGCTTTTGGCCGGCTTTCTGGCCTCTTTTCTCTACTAAGATATCACCGAAAAGGATGATTCCATGGACATGTTTTTGACGGTCATTGGGGCTCTGAACGAGGGCTTCCTACAGACTTTGAAGTTGTTTTTTGTGACGCTTATCGGCGCGCTCCCGCTGGGCCTGATTATCTCCTTTGGCTCCATGAGCCGGTTTACCCCTCTGCGCTGGCTGACCAGAACTGTGGTCTGGATTATCCGGGGCACGCCTCTGATGCTGCAGCTGCTGATCCTCTTCTTTGTGCCCGGCATTGTCCTGGAAAGCGGAAGTCCCTGGCCCAGCGGAGAATCGGGGCGGTTTTTAGCCTCTGCCATCGCGTTCATCATCAACTACGCCTGCTACTTCTCGGAGATCTTCCGGGGCGGGATTCAGGGCGTCCCTGTGGGACAGCAGGAGGCGGGGCAGGTGCTGGGCATGACCAAGTCCCAAATCTTTTTCCATGTTACCCTTTTACAGATGGTGAAGCGCATTATGCCCCCCCTGTCCAACGAGATCATTACGCTGGTGAAGGATACCTCTCTGGCGCGGATCATCTCTCTGCAGGAGGTCATCTGGGCCGGTTACGCCTTCATCAAGAGCTCCCACGGCTACTCTGGCCTGGTTTGGCCCCTGTTCTTCACCGGGGTCTACTACCTGGTCTTTAACGGGGCGCTGACCCTGCTGTTTGGCTGGATTGAGAAGAAGCTGAGCTATTTCCGCTGAGAGAGAGGGAGACCACATGGCTGTTTTGGAAGTACATAACATTGAAAAGAACTTTGGCGCCACCAAGGTCCTGGAGGACATCAGCTTTGAACTGGAGCAGGGCCAGGCCCTGGCTATCATCGGTTCCTCCGGTTCCGGCAAGACCACCCTCCTCCGGTGCCTGAATTTTCTGGAGACCCCCGACCAAGGGAAGATCATCGTTCAGGGCAAGACCCTGTTCGACGCCGCTGATCCCAACACCCAGAAGGAGAGCGAGGTACGGAAAAAGCGCCTCCACTTCGGCCTGGTGTTCCAGTCCTTCAACCTGTTCCCCCAGTACACCGCCCTGAAAAACGTCACCCTGGCTAAGGAGCTGCTGGCTCAGGAGCAGCCCGACTATAAGAGTCGGAAAAAAGAAATTCTGGCGGAGATCGAGGCGGAGGGCCGGGAATTATTGGCCAAGATGGGGCTGGCGGACCGGGCGGGGCACTACCCCCACCAGCTCTCCGGCGGGCAGCAGCAGCGGGTGGCCATCGCCCGGGCCCTGGCCCTTCACCCGGATATCCTCTGCTTTGACGAGCCCACCTCCGCCCTGGACCCGGAGCTCACCGGCGAGGTGCTGAAGGTCATCCGGGGCCTGGCGGAGCAGAAGACCACCATGATCATCGTTACCCACGAGATGGCCTTCGCCCGGGACGTGGCCGATCAGGTGATCTTCATGGACGGCGGGGTCATCGTGGAGCAGGGCGACGCCCGGCAGGTGATCGAGAACCCCCAGCAGGAGCGCACCCGTCAGTTCCTGTCCCGGTATTCCGAAAATTGACGCCCAGACAAAACGCGGACCGTTTTTTGCGGTCCGCGTTTTTGAATTTCTCTGGCCTTTTTTCGAGAATCCTGTATAATGGGAACTACCAAGACGCGGGAGGAGACCGACATGCGCAGACTTTGGTGCCACGGCAAGGTGGACTCTATGGCCCGCCCCATGCGCCGCTGTGAGGCCGTTGGGGTGGAGAACGAAACCATTGTATTTCTGGGGACCGACCAGGAGGCCCTGACCCAAAACTGGGATGAGATCATCGACCTGGAGGGGAGGCAGATGCTCCCCGGCTTCTCGGACACCCACATGCATCTGCTCCACTATGTGCTGTTTCAGAAGAATCTGGCCCTGTTTGGGGTGGACTCCATCGAGTCCATCGTCCGCATGGGCCGGGAGCGGATCGCCCAAAACCATCCCACCTGCCTGCTGGGCATGGGCTGGAACCAGGAGCACCTGGCAGAGGGGCGCATGCCCGAGCGGCGGGACCTGGACCGCATCTCCACTGAAATCCCCATCTGCCTGCTGCGGGTGTGCGCCCACATCGCCGCCTGCAACACCGCCATGGTGGAGCGGCTGACAGAGATTCGGGACCAGGTGCCCCCGGCGGTGTGGGAGAAGGTGGATGTGGAGCACGGCTTCCTCCGGGAGGAGGCCATGCGCCTCTATATGGAGATCATCCCCCCGGAGAGCGACCAGGAGATCCGGGATATGATCCGGAGCGGGGCGGCCGACCTGAACGCCGCCGGGATCACCTGCGTCCACTCCGACGACCTGCAGGTGCTCTCCGGGACCAGTCCCGCCCACCTGGTGGAGCTGTTTCGGGCGATGGAGCGGGACGGGGAGCTCACCGTCCGGGTGTACGAGCAGTGCCTGGTGGAGCCGGAGGACTTTGAGGCCTTCCAGGCCCTGCGCAGCGACCCTGGGGACCGGACCAGCCTGTTCCGCACTGGCCCCAGAAAACTGCTCCAGGACGGCTCCCTGGGGGCCAAGTCGGCGGAGATGATTGCCGGCTATGTGGACGAGCCGGACAACCACGGCATTCCCATCCACACGGAGGAGGAGCTGTATGAGCTGATCCGGGCGGCCCACCGCCGGAGAATGGACGTGGCCGTCCACGCCATCGGGGACCTTGCCCTGCAGAAGGTGTGTGACGCGGTGGAGCGGGTCCAGCGGGAGGACCCCTGGCCCCGGGCCCGCCACGGGGTGGTCCACGCCCAGACCACCTCCCCCGCCCTGCTGGAGCGGATGAAGGCATGGAACCTCCAGGCCTATATCCAGCCCATCTTCATTGAGGCGGACATGGAGATCATTGCCCAGCGGGTGGGGGAGGCCCACGCCCGGGAGTGCTACAACTGGAAATCCATGCTGGAACTGGGGATACACGTCAGCGGCGGCTCCGACTGCCCCGTGGAGCCCTTTAACATCCTGGACAACCTGCGCGCGGCGGTGACCCGGCAGAACCGGGCGGGGGCGAAAACCTATCTGCCCGAGCAGGCCCTCACGGTGGAGGAGGGGCTGCGGCTGTTCACCTCCGACGCCGCCTGGGCCAGCCGGGACGAGGCGGTCCGGGGCACCCTGGAGGTGGGCAGGCTGGCTGACCTGGTGGTGCTGGACGGGGACCTGTTCCATATGGACCCGGCGGATTTCCCGAAGGTGAAGGTCGTGGAGACGGTGCTCAACGGAAAAACGGTTTTTCACGCATAAAATACGCATAAAACAAGACAAAATCGGCGCGGCCCTGATGGGCCGCGCCAATGTATTTATACGGATTCCAGGGCCTGCGCCAGGTCGGCTAGCAGGTCGTCCCCGTGCTCGGTGCCGATGGACAGCCGGACGGTGCCGGGGAGAATCCCCTGCTCCGCCTGCTCCTCCGGAGGCAGCTGGGCGTGGGTGGTGGTGGCCGGGTGGATGACCAGGCTCTTGGAGTCGGCCACGTTGGCCAGCAGGGAGAACAGCTTCAGGTGGTCCAGGAAGCGGAAGGCCCCCTCCTGCCCCCCTTTCAGGTCCACGGTGAAGATGGAGCCGCCGCCCCGGGGAAAATACCGCCGGTACAGTTCGTGGTCCGGGTGGCTCGGGAGGGAGGGGTGGTTGACCCGCTCCACCTTGGGGTGGCGGGAGAGATACTCCACCACCTTCCGGGTGTTCTCGGCGTGACGGTCCAGGCGGAGGGACAGGGTCTCGATCCCCTGGAGCAGAAGAAAAGCGTTGAAGGGGGAGATGGCCGCCCCGGTGTCCCGCAGCAGGATGGCCCGGACGTAGGTGGTCAGGGCGGCGGGACCGGCGGCGTCCGCGAAGCAGACCCCGTGGTAGCTGGGGTTGGGCGCCCCGATGGGGGCGAAGCGGCCGGAGGCCTTCCAGTCAAAGGTTCCCCCGTCCACGATGATCCCGCCCAGGGTGGTGCCGTGGCCCCCTAAAAATTTGGTGGCGGAGTGGACCACCACATCGGCCCCGTGTTCGATGGGCCGGATGAAGTAGGGGGTGCCGAAGGTGTTGTCCACCACCAGGGGGATGCCGTGGCGGTGGGCGATGGCGGCAATGGCGTCCAGATCGGGGAGGTCGCTGTTGGGGTTGCCCAGAGTCTCCAGGTAGACCGCCTTGGTGTTGGGGCGGATGGCCCCCTCCACCTCCGCCAGGTCGTGGGCGTCCACAAAGGTTGCGGTAATTCCAAAGGGGGGCAGGGTGTTGGCCAGCAGGTTATAGGTGCCGCCGTAGATGGTCTTCTGGGCCACGATGTGGTCCCCCGCCTGGGCCAGGGCCTGGATGGTATAGGTGATGGCGGCGGCGCCGGAGGCCACCGCCAGGGCGGCGCTTCCCCCCTCCAGGGCGGCCATCCGCCGCTCCAGCACCTCCTGGGTGGGATTGGTGAGGCGGCCGTAGATGTTGCCTGGCTCCTCCAGGGCAAAGCGGGCGGCGGCGTGGGCGGCGTCCGGGAAGACGTAGGCGGCGGTCTGATAGATGGGGACCGCCCGGGCGCCGGTGGCCGGGTCGGGGTTCTCCTGTCCGGCGTGGAGCTGGAGAGTCTCAAAGTGATAGGCGGGGTTCTGGGCCATGGGAAGCATCCTTTCTGTATCTGGGAAGTGGGCGGCCGGGGAGAGATCAACCCTGCCCCGGAATATGTAGGGCAGTATACCATCGAAAACCAATTAAGTCAATGGGTAATAGAAAAGAAAAGCGTGCCGCCCATCAGGGCGGCACGCTTGGAGGCGGGTCAGAGGACCGCCTCCTCCTCTTTGGGGCAGATCAGGTCGGCCAAGGTTACGCCGTCCAGATAGTCGTTGATGAGCTTGTCCAGCTCTCTCCACATGGGGAGGGTCCGGCAGTCCTCCGCCCGGTCGCAGCTGCGGCTGTCCAGCCCGGGACAGCCCACGGGGGCCAGCCCCCCCTCGGTCAGGCGCAGGATGCTGCCCACGGTGTACTCCTCCGGGGAGCGGGTCAGGCGGTAGCCGCCCCCCTTGCCCCGGACGCCCACCAGGTCGCCGTTTCGGGTCAGCAGCTTTACGATGCTTTCCAGATATTTCTCGGAAATATCCTGCCGGGCGGCGATCTCTTTCAGGGGGATGTACAATCCGTCATCGTGCTCCGCTAAGTCGATCATCACCCGCAGAGCGTAGCGGCCCTTTGTGGAAACCATCATAGCAGTCGTCACTCCTTTGGTGTCGAATGGTCGGTGTTATTATGCCACATGGTTTTTTGAATTTCAAGAGCCTTTTCCCGCCAAAATCCAAGGACAAAAGGGAGAAAAACCCGGACATTCAGCATAAATGTTCGCAAAAGCGGGCGGGCCGCAGTACGGACCCGCCCGTCGGGCGTTCAGATCGGACCTTGGGAGACAAACGATTGAATCAGGGAGAGTTTTTCCGCCCGGGAGAGCCGCTTTATGGCGCATTCCCGCCGGAGGGCAGAAGATTTGTTGGAGAAATTTTCCCAGTAGACCAGATCCACCGGGAGGCGGCTCCGGGTGTATTTTGCCCCCTTTCCGGCGTTATGGGCGGTCAGGCGGCGGGCCAGGTCGTTGGTGAAGCCGGTGTACAGGGTGCCGTCCGCACAGCGGAGGAGATAGACGTAGTACATTATCCCGCCGCCTCCTCCGCCGGGGGTATTTGATCGGCGGGCAGCAGGAAGGAAATCCGGGTGCCGACCCCCTCCCGGGAGACCACCTCAAACCAGCCTCCGTGGCGGTCGATGATCCACTTGGCGATGGACAGTCCCAGGCCGGTGCCGCCGGTCTTTCGATCCCGGGACTGGTCGGTGCGGTAGAAGCGGTCGAAGATGTGGGGGATGCCCTCGGGGGAGATGCCCATGCCCTCGTCCTGGACGGTGACCCGGGCGTGGCCGTCCAGCACCATCACCCGCAGATAGATGCGGCTGTCCGGAGCGCTGTACTTCACGCTGTTGTCCATCAAAATCCGCATCACCTGCTTGATGAGCCCCTGGTCGGCGTACACCGGCACCGGCTCCTCCCCCCACCGGGGCAGGAAGATGCGGTCCTCGTGGATCATCTCCTCCTCCCGCAGCACCTCCCCGGCCAGAGCCGTGAGGTCGAAGTGGGTGCGCTTCACCGGCTGGGTGTCGTTGTCCCCTCGGGCCAGGAACAGCAGCTGCTCTACCAGGTTCTCCATGGACTTGGCCTCGGAGCGGATGGCGTTGATGGACTCCTGGAGGGCCTCCGGGTCGTCCTTGCCCCACCGGTCCAGAAGGGAGGCGTAGCCCTGGATGACGGCAATGGGGGTGCGCAGCTCGTGGCTGGCGTCGGAGACGAAGCGCATCTGGGCGCTGTACGCCTTGTTGATCCGGTCCAGCATGGCGTTGATGGCCTGGGCCAGGGAGCGCAGCTCCTTCTGGGTGGCGGGCAGGTCGATGCGGCTGTCCAGATGGGTGGCGTTGATTTTCTCCAGCTCCCCCGCCAGGGCCTCCAGCTCCTGTCGGGACATGTGGGTCATGGAGTTGAGCCGGGAGGCGGTGGCGGCCAGATCCTGGATGGGCTTTAGGATCTTGTGGATGGACCGGTTATTCCGAAACAGCCCGGTGATCAGGGACAGCCCCTCGCACACCAGCAGGACGATCCCCGCCCAGTAGAGCGTGCTGGAGATGCCGGACAGGTCCACCGTGATAGCATAGGGCTCTCCGTTGTTGGGCAGTACGATGGTGTAGTAGGAGGAGAGGTCCCAGGAGCGGGTGCCGCCCTCCAGCTCCGGATACTGAGGGAGGAAGGGGATTGGGAGGAGCGAGTACCCCGCTGCAGTCTCCTCGGAGAAGGAAGGCATTTCTCTCAAGGGGATGATGGTGTAGTCGCTGGCCTCCATCCAGGGGATGGTGTCGGCGGAGGGGACGCCCCGCTCCTCCACCAGGGCGGCCACCGTGGCGCACCGGTTCTCCGCATAGAGAAACAGCCCGGCGGTAGCCATGAAGAGCAGCAGCAGATCCATCACCAGAAAAATCACCAGCTGCCGGAAGAAAAAGCCGAAGTTCAGGCGAAAGACCAGGGAGGACTTGGCGCCGCTCAGGGGGTCCTGGGACGGGGGGGCTTGAAAGCGGTGCTTCCGCTGGGGCATGGCGTTCCCTCCTTTTTGTTGAAATTCAGGGGAAGATTACTGCTTGGACAGCCAATTCTGGAGGGACGGCAGGTTGTCCGGGGAGACAAAGCTGCCCCCGTGGAGCAGCATATCCAGCATGGCCTCCTCCCGGGGCGTGCGGTCCGCCCCCTTGGCCTGGAGCTCTCTCCGGATAGAGCGGGTCACCAGATTGACCATGGCCCGGGTCATGGGATTCACCCGGTCCGGGGCCCAGCCGCCCTGGAGATAGAAGACAGGCAGGTCCCCCAGCTGATTGCCCTGGCGCAGCTTCTCCGGCAGCTCCGGAGAGGGCAGGGACATCCCAACCCCGCACACGCCTCGGAGAAGAAAGGCCTTTCGGGCCCGCTCCAGGCCCACGATCCGGCCGGCGGACAGGGGGCCCAGGAACAGAACCGGCGTGCCGGAGGAGAGCTTCTGCTCCGCCTCCTTCAGAGGGAGGACCTCCACGTGCTCCGATGCTCCCAGCATTTCAGCGTACTGTTTGGTGAAGCCGGTTTTGGACTGATAGACGATGGTCATGTTGTTTCTGCTCCTTTCGGTGGGGGATTTCGCCGCCTTCTTCGCACTTTTGTAGGGGCGGCCCCGTGTGGCCGCCCGTTCCCCGTGGGGTGCGACGCCCGTAGGGCGCGGCCTCCTGGACGCGCCGCTCCGGTGGTTTTCCGCGGGGAGATTTCGCCGCCTGCGGGCGGCGACCTTCTTTTTCCGTGGCGAAAAAGAAGGCAAAACGCCCCCGAGGACGCGTCCGATGGGCTACGGCTGCGCTTCGCTCCGCCTAGGCCCATAGGCCGCTTTCCCCGGACCCCTGTTACGGGAGATGTTCTCCTGTAAACGCGTGGAAAATTTCCGGCGCGCAAAATTTGAGTGGGTGTCTAAATCTCCGCCGGGCCACTGGGCCCTGGGTTTGCAAAAATTTACGCCGTTGCGGTTCATCTTCTGCGCCTGGCTTTGCCGAGCCAACGCTCCTGGTTTGTTTTCCGCTGTAGGGGCGGCCTTTGGCCGCCCGTCGTGAGGGGACCGTTTCCCATGTAGGGGCGGCACACTGGGCCGCCCGGCGGCTCCGGTCTCGTTTGGGCTTTGCCTGAGAAGGTAAGCTCTTGGCGATGAATTCCTCACAGGCCGGAGTTGTCCCGCCTCACGAAACTGACGCTCCCCCGGGCCTGTTCTCCGGTGACGGTAATGTTATATTCCCCGTCCTCTGGAATTTCCAAGGAGAACTGCCCGGTGGGGACGTCCTCCCGGGCATACAGAGGCGGCGCTCCCTCCTTTTGGATGTTCACCGACACGGTTCCGGAGGTGCTGACCACAGCCACGTCCAAGGCATCTCCGGCCTCCAGGGACAGGGTCTGCCCGTCGGTGGTATTGAGGACGGTATACTCCATCAAAAATTGGCTGTCGTTCCCGGTGCGGCTCCCATTGAAGGTGGGAGCGGAGCATCCCGAGAGAAACAGCGTCAGAATCAAGGCAGCCAGAGCGCTGCGGCCAAATAAGTTCAAAGGTCAGTCCTCCCGAATCACATAGCCCACGCCCCGCACGGTGTGGATGAGCTTGATGCCGAAGGCCTCGTCGATCTTGCTGCGCAGAAAGCGGATATACACGTCCACCGAGTTGGTCTCCCCCACGAAGTCGAAGCCCCACACGCTGTCCAGCAGGGCCTCCCGGGAGAGAACCCGGCCCTTGTTCTCCAGCAGGTGGTGGAGCAGGTCGAACTCCTTCTTAGTGAGCTCCACCCCCTGGCCCTTGACGGTGACCGAGTGCTTGTCCACGTCCATCTCCAGGGGACCGGCCGAGAGAACCGCGCCGGCCCGGGCGCTGGAGCGCTTGCGCAGGGCGGCCCGGATGCGGGCCAGCAGTTCCTCAATGGCGAAGGGCTTGGTGATATAGTCGTCCGCCCCGGAGTCCAGGCCGGACACCTTGTCGATGACGCTGTCCCGGGCGGTGAGCATGATCACCGGCATGTCGCTCTCCCGCCGCAGGCGGCGGAGCACCTCCATCCCCGACAGCTGGGGCAGCATGATGTCCAGCAGCACCAGGTCGTACTTCCCGGACAGGGCCTCCTCCAGGCCGCTGCGGCCGTCAAAGGCTTTGGTCACCTCATAGCCCTCATAGCGCAGTTCCATCTCCACCATGCGGGCCAGCTTTTCCTCATCCTCCACCAGAAGGATCTTCTCTGCCATTTCCATCTTCTCCTTGCGGCGGCCGCCCGGCAGGCGGCGCACCTGTTGATTTCCCTGCCCGGCGGGCGGGAACGATACAAAATGTTATTTCTTACGGTTATTATACTTTTCGTGCTGGTTTTTCAGCTCGTCCATCACCTGACGGCCCACATCGGCTGCCGTGCTGGCCGCCGAGTCCATCATGCCGTTGATGGTGTCGTTCTCCAGGTCCGGCCCGGCGATCTGATACCGGAAGCCCAGGAACAGCCCCAGGATCAGCAGGGGAATGGCGATCCAGTACAAAAAGATCACAAAAATCAGCAGAATCAGCATGGGGACGGCGGTGATGGGCTGCCCCTTGCGCCAGATCTCCAGCTCATTGTCCAGCAGGATGCGCCGCAGCCAGTGGAGCAGATGGCGCACGCCCCGGCGCTTGTGCTTTTTCTGCTTGGCCTGTTTGGCCTCGGGCTTCACCTGGAGGACCGGCAGCTCCTGGGGCGGCGGAGGGGGGGCCTCATTCTTGGTGGAGTAGTAGGTGTCCTCCGGCCGGGGGATGACCCCCTGCTCCTCCAGATAGATCAAAGCGTCCAGCAGATTGCCGCCGCTGTATTCCAGGGCCGCCTTGGCCTGGCCGTAGGACACGTTGGCCTTTTCCCGCAGGCGCTCCACTTGTTCCAATGTGATTTCCATGGGATTGCTCCTTTCCCTTGGGATGGATGACGGCCCTGGGCCGGTTCATCGTCTCTCAGTATACCGCGGCGGTCTTAAAGGGTACTTTTCTCTTTCTTAAAATCCGATTAAATGCACCTTTTTCCGAAAAAGGGACGCTTGCCCAACTGATTATACTATGTTATAATCCCGATAGCAACCCAGGAACCAGTGCGGGAGAGCGTCCCGCCCGCAGCGGCGGGCGGGATTTTTCAGCTGGGCAGCCTGTGAGGAGGATACCATGGAGGAGCGGAACATCGCCTTAAAACTGATGTATAACGGGACGGCCTACCACGGCTGGCAGGTGCAGAAAAACGCGGTCACGGTGGCGGAGACTTTGGAGAAGGCCCTCTCCACCGTGGTGTGCCACCCGGTGAAGTGCACCGGGGCGGGGCGCACCGACGCCGGCGTCCACGCCGAGGTCTATGTGGCCAACTTCCGTACCACCTCCACCATCCCCTGCGACCGGATCCCCCTGGCGGTGAACACCCGCCTGCCCCGGGACATCGTGGTGGTGAAGGCCACCCAGGTGCCCATGAGCTTCAACGCCATCGGCTCCTGCCAGCGGAAGGAGTACACCTACCGCATCTACAACTCCCGCCTGGGCAACCCCTTCTATGTGGACCGGGCCTGGTTCTACCCCAAGCACCTGGACGAGGCGGTGATGCAGCGGGCGGCGGACCAGTTCGTGGGCACCCACGACTTCCGGGCGGTGCGCTCGGTGGGGACCGAGACCCGCACCACAGTGCGCACCGTCCACTACTTCCAGGTGTCCCGGGCTGGGGAGCTGATCGAGTGTCGGGTGTGCGCCGACGGCTTCCTCTATAACATGGTCCGGGCCATGACGGGCACCATTGTCTACGCCGCCGAGGGAAAGCTGTCCCCGGAGGACATCCCGGCTATCCTGGCCTCGGGCAACCGGACTCTGGCCGGCCCCACCGTGCCGCCGGGAGGGCTCTATATGACCAAGCTGTGGTATGAGGAGAACGTGCTGTAAGGGGCGGCGCAGGAGACCTCACCCGCGGGGCAAAATGCCCGGCGCAAAGATTCCAACCATCCTGACGCATCAAACAGATGCCCAATGCAACGATAAGGAACAGGCACATGAAAGAACAACAGGAATCAAAACCGAAAAAACCGAATATCCTAGTTCGTCTGATCGCCCTGCTGGTGACGGCGGCGCTGCTGCTGGGCGCCCTAGTCCTGGTGGTCTACCGGGACCGGCTGAACCTGGACGCGCTGGCCCGGTGGTTTGAGTACCGGAATCTGGAGACCAGCGAGAGCGGCGAGGCGGCTCCCTTCTCCCACGCCGGGGGCAGGCAGGCCAGCTTCGCCTATCTGGACAGCGGCGTGCTTCTGGCCTCGGATACCGGGGCCCGGTACTACTCCTTCTCCGGGGAGCTGTACGCCGAGGAGGTGCGGAATCTGGAGCAGCCGGTGCTCACCCACTCCAGCAGCTGCGGCGTGGTCTACGACGCGGGCGGCCAGGATCTGTTCCTGTTCAGCGGGGTGGAGGAGGCATTCCACCTGACCCTGGACAGCGGGGAGCTGCTCTCCGCCCGGGTGAACGACTCGGGCTGGCTGGCGGTCACCTCCCACGGCGGGGGCTGGCGCGGCCTGGTCACGGTGTACGACAGCTCCTACAACACAGAAGAGCCCCCCATCCAGATCCGGCTGTCCACCACGTTTGTTGTGGACGCCGCCGTCTCCCCCGACTGTAAGACGGTGGCCGTCGTCACCATGGGACAGGAGGGCGGCACCTTCCAGAGCGAGGTCCGTTTTTATCCGGTGGACTCTCAGGAGCCCTCCGCGGTGATCTCTCTGGGCAACACAGTGGTGCTGGACCTGGACTATGAGGAAGGACTGCTGTGGGTTCTGGGGGAGGACCAGGTCTCCGCCATCCAGGAGGACGGGACGGCGTCCGGCGTCTATACCCTGGGCCGGAATTACCTGAAGGGGTGCAGCTTCGGCGGGGACGGATACGCCCTCCTGCTGCTGGGCCGCTATCAGGCCGGCTCGGCGGAGCAGGCGGTGATTGTGGGGCCGGACGGAACGGAGCTGGCGTCCCTGGACCTCACGGCCAACGTGCTGGACTTTGACGCTGCCGGCCGCTATGTGTCCCTGCTTACTGGGGACCGGCTGGATATTTACACCTCGGATTTCACTCCGTATAGTAGTTTGGACCAGACGCAAAACGCACGGTATATCTCTTTGACTGATTCCGGAGCGGCCCTGCTGGCCAACTCCCAGCAGGCCTGGCTGTATCTACCGTCTTAAAAACCAGCGATCCGCAGAAGAGGAGTATTTCATGGGATTTTTCATCTTTGATCTGATTGTTTTAATTGTACTGATCCTGGCGGTGATCCAGGGCTATCGGAAGGGCTTTGTCCTTACGCTGTGCGGCTTTTTGGCCGTTTTTGTGGCGTTTATCGGAGCAAGCATCCTCTCCGACGCCCTGGCCGGACCGGTGAGCCAGGCCATCACCCCCGCCATTGAGAGCGGCATCCAGGACACTGTGGGCAGCTACTACCAGTATACGCCCCCGGTTGAGGACAGCGGGGACGGCAGCACGCCGGGGGACGCCTTCTTTGACGAGCTCCCCCTGGAGGACGTGCTGGCCGCCCTCCAGGACTCCTCCCTCTACCGCAGCCTCACCCAGAATTTCCAGCAGGCGGTGGAGGACGGTGTGGAGACCGTCGCCGCCAACGCCGTCCGGGCGCTGGCGGAGTATGTGGCGGTGCAGCTGACCAGGACGGTGCTGTTTCTCCTGTGCTTCGTGCTGATTCTGGCGGGGTGGTTTGTGCTCAGCCACGCCCTGGACCTGGCCTTCAAGCTGCCGGTGCTGTCCACCCTGAACCAGTGGAGCGGGGCGGCCGTTGGGCTGGTGAAGGGCGGCGTGCTGCTGTTTATCGCCTGCTGGCTGTTTCGGGGACTGATCCCCCAGGAGGCGGTGGAGCAGTCTATCCTGCTCCGCTTCTTCTGCACCACCAATCCGTTTCTGTTAATTGCCTCCATTTTTTAAAAGATTCATAACCAGTTCACAATTATGGTGTATGGTTTCCCACGAGACGAAGTTTTCTCCGGAAAGGAGTGGTATGCATGCAGCCGACTATGTGCAGCCGCTGTCACAAGAATGTGGCGGTGATCTTTATTACCAAGCTGGAGGGCGGCGAGACCAAGAACGAAGGTCTCTGTCTCAAGTGCGCCCGGGAGCTTGGCATCAAGCCCATTGATGATATGATGAAGAAAATGGGCATCTCCGACGAGGACCTGGACAACCTCACCAATGAGATGATGTCCGCCTTCGGCGGGGCCGAGGGGATGGAGGGCCTGATGGCCCAGCCCAACCAGGAGGAGGGCGATGAGGACGACGGACGCACCGCCACCTTCCCCTTCCTGAACCAGCTCTTCGGTGGAAATGGCGGCCAGAACGGCCAGCCCAACCCCGGCGGAGATCCCAACCGGGGGGAGAAAACCGCCCAGAACGGCAAGGGGGAGCGCCCCGCCAAGCGCAAGTTTTTGGAAAACTACTGCATCTCCCTCACCAAGCGGGCCCAGGAGGGCAAGCTGGACAAACTCATCGGCCGGGACCGGGAGCTGGAGCGGGTCATCCAGATCCTGAACCGCCGCCAGAAGAACAACCCCTGCCTCATCGGCGAGCCCGGCGTGGGCAAGACCGCCATTGCCGAGGGGCTGGCTATGAAGATCGCCAAGGGGGACGTCCCCTATAAGCTCCAAGACAAGGAGGTCTATCTGCTGGACCTCACCGCCCTGGTGGCGGGTACCCAGTTCCGGGGCCAGTTTGAGAGCCGGATGAAGGGCCTCATTGAGGAGATCAAAAAGCTGGGCAACATCATCCTGGTCATCGACGAGGTGCACAACATCGTGGGGGCCGGGGACGCGGAGGGCTCCATGAACGCCGCCAATATCCTGAAACCCGCCCTCAGCCGGGGGGAGCTCCAGGTCATCGGCGCCACCACCCTCAACGAGTACCGCAAGCACATTGAGAAGGACACCGCCCTGGAGCGGCGCTTCCAGCCGGTCATCGTGGAGGAGCCCTCCATTGAGGACAGCGTGAAGATCATTGAGGGGGTGGCCCCCTACTACGAGGCCTACCACCAGGTGTCTATCTCCCCTGAAATGTGCCGTCTGGCCGTCACCATGAGCGAGCGGTACATCACCGACCGCTATCTGCCCGACAAGGCCATCGACCTGCTGGACGAGGCCTGCTCCAACGTGAACCTGAAAAACCGGACCCTGGCCCGGGAGGCCGAGATCTCCAAGGAGATGGCCGACCTGGAGAAGGAGAAGGAGGTCATGATGGCCGCCGACACCGAGGAGGCCTACGCCCGGCTGGCCAACATCCGCAGCATGGAGCTGCGCCTAGAGGCCGAGCAGCACCAGCTCCAGCAGCAGGGCGTCCCCGCCCTGACGGCGGAGCACCTGGCCAACGTGATCGAGCTTTGGACCAACATCCCCGCCAGCCGCATCCAGGAGCAGGAATTTGAGCGGCTCTCCAAGCTGGAGGACCGGCTGAAGGAGCACATCGTGGGCCAGGACGAGGCGGTCCACGCGGTGGCCGCCGCCATCCGCCGGGGCCGGGTGGGCATCAGCCCCAAGCGCAAGCCCGTGTCTTTCATCTTTGTGGGCTCCACCGGCGTGGGCAAGACCGAGCTGGTGAAGCAGCTGGCCCAGGACCTGTTCAACGCCCCCGAGTCTCTGATCCGGCTGGATATGTCGGAATTTATGGAGAAGTACGCCGTCTCCCGGATCATCGGCTCCCCTCCTGGGTACGTGGGCTATGACGAGGCGGGACAGCTCACCGAGAAGATCCGTCGGAAGCCCTACTCGGTGGTCCTCTTTGACGAGATCGAGAAGGCCCACCCGGACGTGCTGAATATTCTCCTTCAAATTCTGGACGACGGCCACATCACCGACGCCCACGGACGGAAGGTCAACTTTGAAAATACCGTCATCGTGATGACCTCCAACGCCGGCAGCAACACCAAGGTGGGCTCCGTGGGATTCAACCGCACCGCCGACGAGCAGGGGAAGGACCGGGCCATGAAAGCCCTCCAGGACTTCCTGCGGCCCGAGTTCATCAACCGGGTGGACGAGATCGTCTACTTCCACCAGCTCACCGAGGACAACTTCAAGGCCATCGCCGGTCTGATGCTCAAGGAGCTGAAGGACTCCCTGGCCGAGCGGCACATCTCCCTCACCTGGGAGGACAGCCTGCTGGACTATCTGGTCAAGAAGTCCTACTCCGCCGCCTACGGCGCCCGGAACCTGCGCCGCCTCATCCAGAAGGAGCTGGAGGACGCCATCGCCGAGCGGATCATCAGCAGCTGGCAGCACCCGGTCAGCCAGATCAACGTCTCCTCCGACGGGGACAGCCTGATTTTGACCACGGTTTGATCCTTTTCAGCAGGCCGCCCGAGGGCGGCCTGCTTTTCTTATCAGGTAAGAAGAAGGCAGACGGCGCGTCCGGGAGGCCGCATCCCGAGGTAATCATACCCCACGGGGGACGGGCGGCCACATGGGGCCGCCCCTACGGCGTACCCGGAAACCGTTCCTTCCTTTCGTAGGGGCCGGACACTGGCCGGCCCGCTGAGGGGTTCCTGTCATTCCGGAGCCCACCCTCATCCGCCTCGCATGTGCTCGGCACCTTCCCCCTGAAAGGGGGAAGGCTTTCGGGCGGCTGATAGCCGCCCCTACGGTGTATCCCGAAGCCATTCTTCCTTTATCGTAGGGGCCGGTCCCAGACCGGCCCGCCAAGCATGGGGAAATTTCCGAGATACGGCGGGAGGGACAATTCCCTATCCCCTCTGGCCCTTCGGGCCATCTCCCCTTGATAAGGGGAGTCTTCCCCTCCCCTACGAATCGCAAGAAAACCCTCCGTGTCTGGGTAGGGGAGCCCCTTGGGGCTCCCGCCGGGGGCAAGCAAAGAGGTCACCCTCATCCGCCCCCTTCGGGGGCACCTTCCCCCTTGGAGGGGGAAGGCTTAGGGCCCGCCAGGATACGCACCGGAAGCGTTGGCTGAGGAAACCCAGGCGCATGAGTGGAACCGCACCAGCGACAATTTTTGCAAACCTAGGGCCCAGTGGTCCGGCGGGAATTCAGACCAGCCATTCAGATTTTGCGCGCCGGAAATTTTGCAGAACCCATCAAGAATGCGTCCCCCGCAACGGGGGCCGGGGAAAGGCGACTATGAGCACGAAGTGCTCATCTGGAGCCGTCCCCGGGGGCGTTTTGCCTTCTTTTTCGCCATGGAAAAAGAAGGTCGCCGCCCGCAGGCGGCGAAATCCCCTGCGAAACTCCCCAAGGAAACAAGGAGGAATATTATGATCCATCTCTACTGCGGCGACGGCAAGGGAAAAACCACTGCCGCCATGGGCCTGGCCCTGCGCATGGCGGGCCGGGGAAAGCCGGTGGTCATCGCCCAGTTTTTAAAGGGGGCGGACAGCGGAGAGCGGTACGCCCTCTCTCTGCTCCCAAAGGTGACCCTGCTCCCCGCACCGGAGCAGATCAAGTTTTCCTTTCAGCTTACCCCGGAGGAGCGGGCGGCGGAGCAGAAGCGCTACCTCCGGCTCATTGCTCAGGCCCGGACGGCGGCTGGTGAGATCCCGGATGGGTTGCTGGTGCTGGACGAGGTGTGCGCGGCGGTGAACACCGGCCTGCTGCCTCTGGAGGAGGTGCTCTCCTGCCTGGAGGCGGCGGCCTGCGAGGTGGTCCTCACCGGCCGGGACCCGGCCTCGGAGCTGCTGGCGCGGGCCGATTATGTGACCGAGATGAAAAAGCTCCGCCACCCATACGACCGGGGGACGGCCGCCCGTCAGGGGGTGGAGTGGTAGCCCCTCCTTTTGGAGGATGTCCGTCATGCAGAAAAAAGTAACGATTTTTCACAATGTTCGGCGGAATAGAATATTTTTCACTCGGGCTGGGAGAAAAACCGTGAAAAATACCCAGGAAGTTGTTGCAATATTTCCTTCAAATAGGTATAATGGGGAATGCGATATCCCGGCGGAACAGGACCGCCGGACCATCGGCGTGGGGCGGGGACCTCTGCTTCCGGGCTGCTCAAAGTGAGAAGGAGACAAGCCATGGCATGGGCGCCGCCGCCGTGTTAAGCAACAGAAAGGAATGAAGGTAAATGGCTAACAAGTACGTGTACCTCTTCTCTGAGGGCAACGCCAACATGCGCGAGCTGCTGGGCGGCAAGGGCGCCAACCTGGCCGAGATGACCAACATCGGTCTGCCCGTGCCTCAGGGCTTCACCATCACCACCGAGGCCTGCACTCAGTACTATGAGGACGGCGAGAAGATCAACGATGAGATCCAGGCCCAGATCATGGAGTATGTGGGCAAGCTGGAGGAGATCACCGGCAAGAAGTTCGGTGACAAGGAGAACCCCCTGCTGGTCTCCGTGCGCTCCGGCGCCCGCGCCTCCATGCCCGGCATGATGGACACCATCCTGAACCTGGGTCTGAACGAAGACGTGGTGAAGGTGCTGGCCGAGAAGTCCGGCAACCCCCGCTGGGCCTATGACTGCTACCGCCGCTTCATCCAGATGTACTCCGACGTGGTCATGGAAGTGGGCAAGAAGTACTTTGAGGAGCTCATCGACAAGATGAAGGCCGAGCGCGGCGTCACCCAGGACGTGGAGCTCACCGCCGACGACCTGAAGGAGCTGGCTGAGCAGTTCAAGGCCGAGTACAAGGAGAAGGTGGGCTCCGACTTCCCCACCGATCCCGTGGACCAGATGATGGGCGCCGTCAAGGCCGTGTTCCGCTCCTGGAACAACCCCCGCGCCATCGTGTACCGCCGCATGAACGACATCCCCGGCTCCTGGGGCACCGCCGTCAACGTGCAGTCCATGGCCTTCGGCAACATGGGCGACGACTGCGGCACCGGCGTGGCCTTCACCCGCAACCCCGCCACCGGCGAGAAGAAGCTCATGGGCGAGTTCCTGACCAACGCCCAGGGCGAGGACGTGGTGGCCGGCGTGCGCACCCCCATGCCCATCCAGGAGATGGCCGAGAAGTTCCCCGAGGCCTTCGCCCAGTTTGAGCAGGTGTGCAAGACCCTGGAGGACCACTACCGCGACATGCAGGACATGGAGTTCACCGTGGAGCACGGCAAGCTCTAC
Organism: Pseudoflavonifractor capillosus; assembly: GCF_016899775.1. Taxonomy (GTDB): domain Bacteria; phylum Bacillota; class Clostridia; order Oscillospirales; family Oscillospiraceae; genus Lawsonibacter. The sequence continues at coordinate 5,713 of NZ_JACJJE010000001.1, read as the reverse complement.
ATGCTGCAGACCCGCAACGGCAAGCGCACTGCCGCCGCCGCTCTGAAGATCGCCTGCGACCTGGTGGACGAGGGCATGATCGACGAGAAGAAGGCCGTGTCTATGATTGATCCCCGCAACCTGGACACCCTGCTCCATCCCCAGTTTGACCCCGAGGCTCTGAAGAAGGCCACTCCCGTGGGCAACGCTCTGCCCGCCTCCCCCGGCGCCGCCTGCGGCAAGATCGTCTTCACCGCCGACGACGCCAAGGAGTGGGCTGCCCGGGGCGAGAAGGTGGTCCTGGTCCGTCTGGAGACCTCTCCCGAGGACATCGAGGGCATGGTCGCCTCCCAGGGCATCCTCACCGTCCGCGGCGGCATGACCTCTCACGCCGCCGTGGTGGCCCGCGGCATGGGCACCTGCTGTGTCTCCGGCTGCGGCGCCATCAAGATGGACGAGGCCAACAAGCAGTTTGAGCTCTCCGGCAAGGTCTATCACGAGGGCGACTGGCTGAGCCTGGACGGCTCCACCGGCAACATCTACGGCGAGGCCATCCCCACCGTGGACGCCTCCATCGGCGGCGAGTTTGGCCGCATCATGGCTTGGGCTGACAAGTACCGCCAGATGAAGGTCCGCACCAACGCCGACAACCCCCGCGACGCCAAGCAGGCCATGAAGTTCGGCGCCGAGGGCATCGGCCTGTGCCGCACCGAGCACATGTTCTTTGAGGCCGACCGTATCCCCGCCATCCGTCAGATGATCTGCTCCGACACCGTGGAGCAGCGCGAGGCCGCCCTGGCCAAGCTGGAGCCCATGCAGCAGGGCGACTTCGAGGCCATGTACGAGGCCATGGAGGGCAACCCCATCACCATCCGCTTCCTGGACCCCCCGCTGCACGAGTTCGTCCCCACTGAGGAGGCCGACATCGCCCAGCTGGCCCAGGATATGGGCAAGTCCGTGGAGGACATCAAGGCCATCATCGCCTCCCTGCACGAGTTCAACCCCATGATGGGCCACCGCGGCTGTCGTCTGGCTGTCACCTACCCCGAGATCGCCGTGATGCAGACCAAGGCCGTCATCAAGGCTGCCCTGAACGTCCAGGCCAAGCACCCCGAGTGGAACATGGTCCCCGAGATCATGATCCCCCTGGTGGGCGAGGTCAAGGAGCTCAAGTACGTGAAGAGCGTGGTGGTGGCCACCGCCGACGAGATCATCAAGGCCGCCGGCTCCAACATGACCTATAAGGTGGGCACCATGATCGAGATCCCCCGTGCCGCCCTCACCGCCGACGAGATCGCCAAGGAGGCCGAGTTCTTCTCCTTCGGCACCAACGACCTGACCCAGATGACCTTCGGCTTCTCCCGCGACGACGCCGGCAAGTTCCTGGACGCCTACTACGAGAAGAAGATCTACGAGTCCGATCCCTTCGCCCGTCTGGACCAGAACGGCGTGGGCCGTCTCATCGAGATGGCTGCCAAGCTGGGCCGTCAGACCCGCCCCGACCTGAAGCTGGGCATCTGCGGCGAGCACGGCGGCGACCCCTCCTCCGTGGAGTTCTGCCACAACACCGGGCTGGACTATGTGTCCTGCTCCCCCTTCCGTGTGCCCATCGCCCGGCTGGCTGCCGCCCAGGCCGCCATCAAGAACCCCCGCAGCTGAGGAACAAGCGATTCAGAACTGAAAAAACAAACCAGAAGCCCCGGTTCAGAATGAACCGGGGCTTCCTTTTCTTGAAAGAAAAGGAAGCAAAAGAACTTTTTGCGAAACTGCGTTTCGCCTCTGTGTTTTAAGGGACAGGTCTAAAACCTGTCCCTTTTCCTGCATGCAGAGCCGTTCGTAAACGCGGTGTAGGGGCGCACATTGTGCGCCCGCGTTTTTTGCCCCAATTCCGCCGTAGGGGCGGGTGTCCTCACCCGCTCACCAAAAGGGAGCGGATGAGAGACAAAATCCCAAAGATGTCAATGGATTGCACCGACGTAGGGCGGGGGCTTGCCCCCGCCGCCTCTTTTGTAGGGCGCGGCCTCCCGGATACGCCGCCTGGCCTTACCACGTCTCCGCCGTAGGGGCGGCACACTGGGCCGCCCGCCTTCCAACAGGCGCACTCCGTCCTAATTCCCAATATATGTATCAAAACGTCCCACAAAACGCCAAATTCCTCCCTATTTGAGTGGACCAAAGCCTTTCCTCCACAGGAGGAAGGCCGAAGGCCAAAAGGGGTAGGGGGGCATGCGAAGCGTGATGGATGAGGGGGCTGGTTTTCACCCCCTGTAGGGGCGGCCCCATATGGCCGCCCGTCCCAATATCGCCCCAACCCAAACAAGGAGGAATTTTACTTATGGCAACCAATCAAACGACCAATTACCAACTGAACCAGTGGGAACCCACAGACCAGGTTTTACGCACCGACTTCAACGCCGACAACGCCAAACTGGACGCGGCGTTGGAGGGCAAGGCGGACACAGACGAGGTAAAAATACTGTCAAATGCGCTGAGCAGTCTAGAGTGTAAAGGTGCTCTTCTAGAGGATGCAATTACGCAATGCGGCAACTGCAACATTTATACAACAAGTTACGTTGGAACCGGAGTCTATGGAAATGACGAGCCAAATTCTCTTACCTTCCCTAGAACACCATTGATAGTTTTTATCGGAGACTGTGGCAATGATGGCCGCTTTTTTTACGCTATACAGGGTATGACAAAAACATTTACCCAGGCTACGGGATATTCTGTTAACATCTTGGCCTGGAACGGCAGTACGCTCACATGGAGCCATCACATGGGGCCGTCCGGACAGATGAATAATTCTGGAACCACTTATAAAGTAGTCGCATTGCTCCAGGCTGGAACATGAAAAAAAGCCTCCCGGGTTTTCCCGGGAGGTCTTAATGCAAAAGTCCAGTGATTAGTTATTCGTGAAAATCACAGAGACATTGCCGCAGGTGGCACGGTAAGTAGCACCAGAAGCCACAGGCAGAGTAACCTTGCCGTCAGCGTCAGTAGTAAATGTGCCAACCGTCACGTAGCCATTGGCCTGGAGCTGTTCCAGAACGATCGTGGCATTGGGAACCTTATTGTCAGTGTTGGCTTCGGTAGCATACAGGTTGTTGCTGCTGTCAACAAAGACCAGATTTTTCACATTGCCGCTGTTGCCATAGTCAGGAGTGTTGCCGCTGTTAACAGAAGTGTAGTCGTAGAAGAACACCCACTGAGCGACACCGTCAGCATCCAGAACAGCAATCACGCGGCCAGCATACTGCAGATCGGAAGAGTTGGGGTTTGCGTCGGCCAGAGTACTGAAAGCTTCCTCAACGGAACCATACTCAACCTCGTCACGGTCACCGTTTACAACCTGGCTTACAACCGCCTTGGCGTCGCGAGCAACGGCCAGTCCCACATCGTTGCTGTCGGGAGTATAGTGCAGAGTCCGTCCGATCAGGTACAGAGGAGCACCAGCGGTATTTCTGGCAGAGACCTCGATGTTGTAGACATCAAAGCCCTCCACAGAGTCGCCCAGATCAGTATTGTCATAGATCTTATCGGTGTCCACGTCGTTGATCTTGGTCACGTAGTTGTCCGCATCCAGAACCAGTTCCTGAACAGTGCCGGGCTCCAGATAATCAACGGTTCTGCTGTACTTGCTCTTGATGGTCATGGTCTGGATCTCGCCGTTCAGAATGACGTCGATATCCCAGTAGTAGTTACCATCGGAGTCCTTCTCCTCGGCGTAAGCACCGGTCAGGATGTAGGCGTAGTTGTCCACAGCGCCCTCGGCCTCGCCCAACACGATGGCGGCGATGATATAATGATCGCTGTCATATACGGCAACGACCCAGTCATTAGGAGCATAGGACAGGCGAGCATCCTGAACACCGGTATAGATACCAGTTACTTCGTCGATGACCTGACCACCGATGCTGGCAGTGGTTTCGTCCTCAACAGTGATGTAGATAGAATCATCATTGCCGTAGGAACGACCGGTGCCAGCTTCATTTGCGGTCAGAGACAGGTTATCCGTGCGGATGGTGACATCATCACTAGTAGTGTTGCGGTTCAGAGTCCAACGGGCGACGGGCTCCAGGGTGTACACGCCATCATCTTCGGTGTAAGTGAACCAGCGGTTATACTGATTCGAATTCTCCCATTTAGCATATCCCGTGTTGCCGTCGTCGATATAATCCTGAATATTCTCGTTGGTATCCTTAGCATCAACTTCGATCTGCTCCATGGTACCGTCGGTGAAGATAGCCAGAGCATCGGCGTTCACAACACCCATGGCGCTGCTGTTCATATCATAGGCAGCGATGAAGACATACTGGTCATCGCCGGAGTACAGCTCGGCACCAATGAAGTTGCCGTACTGGTCCAGATAAACATTGTAGGTCTTATCGGTCAGCAGTTCACCGAAGTAGTCACCCAGAGTGGCCTCTTCGTACCAAGCATTCACGTTGTTCTGGTACTCAGTGCCGCCGGTGGTCAGCTTGGTGACGCGGTCAGTGGAGCTCTGATTGTTCTCGTCGTCATCACTGGACTTACTGAAGCGAGTGATCTCGACGTCGGTCAGGATCTCGACATCAAATACAGCGACAACATCCTTGTTCGCGGTACTACCTGCCCAGTTGACCAGGACAAAATCCCCTTCCTTGAGGTCGGCGATTTCGGGAACATCTTCCACATCAACACGCTTGGCAATGCCGTCAGCGGTGTTGTATACCTGCAGAGAAATAGTCTCGCTGCTCTCGCTGTAATTGCTGTTGGCCTGAGCCAGATAGGTGTTGATGGACGCGATGGTGATTTCGTCGCGGTCGTCGTCCAGATAGATCTCAGTCAGAACACCGCGGCCAGTAGCACCAACATTCTTCTCATTAGAGCGAACCAGCAGGTCCTTGCTCAAAGTGTATTCCTCGCCATCCTCATAAGCATAGAGGTCGTTGTCGCGGATGGTGGAGGTGCCCAGCAAATTGTAGATCTCGCGGCCAGTAACCCCCTCAGTGTAGGACTCAACCATCAACTCACGCTTGGCATAGGTGCCGATATCCTGGCTATCGTAGGTCCAGTTGCGGGCAGGGCGGCCAAAGTCGTCGGTGTCGTTGTCATTCAGCCGCAGGTCGCCCATGTACAGCTGCTCGCCCAGCTCCACGATGGACCGGTTAGCGTCGGTGGTGTTGCTGGTAGAACGTACATCGTCGATAGCGGTGGCATAGGTCTGGTTGCTGGTGATGTAGCTGTAGGTGACATTGTTGTTGATGGTCACGTCACCAATGGTCCAGCTGCCGTCAGTGGAAGCCTCCACAGTGCCGGACTTCAGGGTGTTCAGCACCAGCTGAGCCACGTCGTTGCGGGTCATGGCCTGAGTTACGCCGGAGTCCACGCCGTTGAACAGGTCGATGGCGTTGCCCTGGCGGGTGGTGGCCAGCTGCCAGTCGCTGCCGAAGTCGGAGGCGTACTGGAAGTAACCCAGGGCCTTCATCAGCATCAGGGCAGCCTGAGCGGTGGTCACGGTGTCGGAACCGCCGTAGATGGTGCTGCTGTAGCCGGCGGTGATGCCGTTGGTCCAGCAGGCGGCTACATAGGGCTCGGCCCAGCTGGGCACGTCGGTGAAGGGACTGGTATTCTTGTAGCTGGCGACATTGTACTCCATCAGGTTGGCCATAATGACCGCCATCTCGTTGCGGGTGACGTTCTGATCAGGGTTGAAGTCTCCGTTCTCGTCGCCGACCATGATCTCCACGGCCTG
>NZ_JACJJE010000019.1 GCF_016899775.1 Pseudoflavonifractor capillosus | reverse complement strand
GGGGGGGTAGGGTGGGCGAATATGGGCGCGGAAGCGCCCATCCTGAGCCGTCCCCCGGCGATCCTTTGGTTTCTTTCCCATCGTTGGGAAAGAAACTCGCCGCCCGCACTGCGCCCGCAGGCGCGTTTCGGAGCGCAACCACCGCAAAGCGGCGGCTCTTAGCGCGGAGATGGCGGCGAAATCCCCTGCGAAACCAAACTTAAACTCACTTTGGAGAGGAGGAACTCCCCATGGCCAGCACCAAGGAGATCCGCACCCGCATGAAAAGCGTGGAGCAGACCTTAAAAATCACCAACGCCATGTATCTGATCGCCTCCTCCAACCTGCGCAAGGCCAAGGCACAGCTGGAGCAGGCGGCCCCCTATTTCACCAAGATGCACACCACCATCGCGGACATTCTCCACCGCTCCCCGGAGCTGAGTCACGACTTTCTAGACCGGCGGCCGGAGATTCCGCCGGAGCAGCGGAAGGTGGGCTACGTGGTCCTCAGCGGCGATAAGGGGCTGGCGGGGGCGTACAACCACAACGTGCTCAAGCTGGCGGAGCGCCGTCTCCGGGAGACGGCCAATCACAAGCTGTTCGTGGTGGGCCTGGTGGGCCGGGCTTACTTCCAGGAGCGGGACATCCCCTTTGAGGAGGACTTCTCCTATGTGGTCCAGAACCCCACTATGAGTCGGGCCCGGGACATCAGCGACGAGCTGGTACAGCAGTTCCTGGACCGGGAGCTGGACGAGGTGCGTATCCTCTATACGGAGATGGTCTCCGCCCTCCGGCTGGAGGTGCGGGAGCAGACCCTCCTCCCCCTGGTGCGGGAAAATTTCCCCTGGGAGCCCCCCAAGGGCGGGCCGGTGCTGCCCCCGGTGACCTATCTTCCCTCCCCGGAGGCGGTGCTGAACGCCATTGTCCCCAGCGGCTATGTGCGGGGGATGGTGTTCGGGGCCCTGGTGGAGGCCTTCTCCTCCGAGCAGAGCGCCCGAATGACCGCCATGGAGTCGGCCAGCGACAATGCCCGGGATATGCTCAAAAAGCTGTCCCTCACCTATAACCGGGCCCGCCAGGCGGCCATCACCCAGGAGATCACCGAGATCGCCGGCGGCGCTCAAAATGCCCGGAGTTGAGGAAAGGTGTGGTAACCATGTCAAAGGAATGCAAAGGGACGGTGGCCCAGGTACAGGGCCCTGTCATTGACGTACAGTTCCCCCAGGGGGAGCTCCCCTCCATCCAGGACGCCCTGTGGCTGGAGGCCGGCGGCCAGCGCCGGGTCATGGAGGTGGCCCAGCACGTGGGCCGGGACACGGTGCGGTGCTTCATGCTCTCCCCTAGCGAGGGCATCGGCCGTGGGATGGAGGTTACCTCCATGGGCGGCCCCATCTCCGTCCCTGTGGGCGAGAAGGTGCTGGGCCGCATTTTCAACGTGCTGGGGGACCCCATTGACGGCAAGGGGGATGTGGACGCCCAGGAGCGGTGGTCCATCCACCGCCAGCCCCCCAGCTTTGCCGACCAGCGCCCCGTGGTGGACCTGTTTGAGACGGGCATCAAGGTCATCGACCTGCTGGCCCCCTACGCTCGGGGCGGCAAGATTGGCCTGTTCGGCGGCGCCGGAGTGGGCAAGACCGTCCTCATCCAGGAGCTCATCCACAACATCGCCACCCAGCACGGGGGCTACTCCATCTTCACCGGCGTGGGGGAGCGCACCCGTGAGGGCAGCGACCTGTGGCGGGAGATGACCGAGTCCGGCGTCATCTCCAAGACCGCCCTGGTGTTCGGCCAGATGAACGAGTCCCCCGGGGCCCGGATGCGGGTGGCCCTCACCGGGCTGACCATGGCCGAGTATTTCCGGGACCAGGAGCACCAGGATGTGCTGCTGTTCATCGACAACATCTTCCGCTATGTCCAGGCGGGCAGCGAGGTGTCCGCCCTCATGGGCCGCATGCCCTCCGCCGTGGGCTATCAGCCCACCCTGGCCAACGAGATGGGCGCCCTCCAGGAGCGCATCACCTCCACCAAGAGCGGGGCCATCACCTCGGTGCAGGCGGTGTACGTCCCCGCCGACGACCTCACCGACCCCGCCCCCGCCACCACCTTCACCCACCTGGACGCCACCACCGTGCTGTCCCGGAAGATCGTGGAGCAGGGCATCTACCCCGCCGTGGACCCCCTGGAGTCCACCTCCCGGATTCTGGAGCCCGACGTGGTAGGGGAGCGCCACTACAAGATCGCCCGGGCGGTGCAGGAGCTCTTGCAGCGCTACCGGGAGCTCCAGGACATCATCGCCATCCTGGGTATGGAGGAGCTCAGCGAGGACGACAAGCAGGCGGTGGAGCGGGCCCGCCGGGTGCAGCAGTTCTTCTCCCAGCCCTTCTCGGTGGCCCAGACCTTCACCGGCCTGGAGGGCCGCTTCGTAAAGCTGGAGGACACCCTGCGCTCCTTCGAGGCCATCCTGGGAGGCGAGCTGGACCACCTGCCCGAGGCCGCCTTCAGCATGACCGGCGATGTGGACGAGGTGCGCAAGAAGGCCCGGGACATGGGGGTGATCTAAGTGGCGGAAGCGGCACAGGCCCAGGAGGCCAAGAAGACCTTCCACCTGGAGATCGTCACCCCGGATAAGCAGTTCTTCATCGGGGAGGCGGAGGCCCTGGTCCTCCCCGCCCTGGACGGCTCCCTGGGGGTGGAGGCGGGCCATGAGCCCATCGCCACCGCCGTGGTCCCCGGGGACCTGCGGTTCCGTCAGAGCGGGGAGTGGACTTACGCGGTGGTGGGCCAGGGGCTCACCGAGATCATGCCCGACCGGGTGATGGTCCTGGTGTCCGCCGCCGAGCGCCCCGAAGACATCGACCTGAAGCGGGCCGAGGCCGCCCGGGAGCGGGCGGAGGAGCGCCTTAAACAGAAGCTCAGCGTGCGGGACTACTACAACTCCAAGGCCGCCCTGGCCCGGGCCATGGCCCGGCTGAAAGCGGCCCGGCGGAGAAATCCAAAATAAACAAAACAGCGGCGCGGAACAACAAGTTCCGCGCCGCTGTTTTGTCTATCGAGTGTGTTTATCTAGACATCCGCTCCAGCTTGTCCAGCACCCCCTGGAACCAGTCGGGCAGAGGGCACTCCAGCTCCACCTGCTCCCCGGTCCTCGGATGCCGGAAAATCAGTTTTCGGGCGTGTAAACACTGGCCGGCCAGGCCGGGGTAGGGCTTTTTGCTGCCGTACACCGTGTCCCCCAGAAGTGGGTGGCCGATGGAGGCCAGGTGGACCCGGATCTGGTGGGTGCGGCCGGTCTCCAGGCGGCACTCCACGTGGGTATGGCCGGGATAGCGGGCCAGTACCCTCCAGTGGGTCACCGCCGGCCGCCCGTTTCGGGGCTCCACGGCCATCTTCTTCCGGTCCACAGGGTGGCGGCCGATGGGGGCGTCCACCGTGCCCGAGTCCTCCCGGAAACTGCCCACCGCCACCGCCTCGTACACCCGGGCCAGGGAGTGGTCCTGGAGCTGCTCCGCCAGGGCCAGGTGGGCCTTGTCGTTTTTCGCCGCGATGATGAGGCCGGAGGTGTCCCGGTCGATGCGGTGGACGATGCCCGGCCGCAGCTCTCCATTGATTCCGGAGAGTGTATTGCCGCAGTGATATAACAGAGCGTTGACCAAAGTCCCGTCTGGATGGCCGGGGGCGGGGTGGACCACCATGCCCACCGGCTTGTTCACCACGATCACGTCGCTGTCCTCATACACCACATCCAGGGGGATGTTCTGGGGGAGAACGTCCACCGGCTCCGGCTCCGGGAGGACCACCTGAATGACCTGCCCGGAGGCGGTCTTTTCGCTCTTTTTCAGGGGGCGGCCTCCGCTGGTCACCGCCCCCTCCTCCAGCAGCCGCTGGGCGGCGGAGCGGGTGAGCCCCTCTACGCTGCGGGCCAGAAAGGCGTCCAGCCGCTCGCCCCCCGCCTCCGGGGTGAGGATGAGGGGGATCACGCCTGCTCCTCCTTGGGGGCGCCGGTGTCCTTGGACTTGCCCTCCAGCTTCTCATAGAAGAACAGGTAGTAGACCACCGCGGCGAAGCCCCCCACCACCACGCAGATGTCGGCCACGTTGAACACGGCGAACTCCATGAACAGCACGTGGAACATGTCCACCACATAGCCCTGGAGGACCCGGTCGATGAGGTTGCCCACCGCCCCCGCCAGCAGCAGGGCCAGGGCCGTCCGGCCGAAGGGGTGGCGGAACAGGGGCTTCCACACCGCGATGGCCAGCAGCACCGACATCACCAGAGAGATGAGGGCGAGAATCCAGGTGTGGTCGGAGAACAGGGAGAAGGCGGCCCCCGTGTTCTCCACATAGGTCAGGTCCAGGAGATAGGGGAGGAAGGGCACATGCTCCCCCAGGGGGATATTCTGGACCACCAGATACTTCACCAGCTGGTCCAGGGCCACCAGAACGGCCGCAAGAATGGCATATAACATGGAACGGTCTCCTTTGTATCCGTGGAAAAATGTACATATTATTTTACCATGTCCCGCCGCCGGGAACAACGGGGAATTTTCATGGAATTTTCCCCCTGGGACCGCCCCCCGTTGACAGCCGCCCGGCCCGACTCTACAATGGGAGGAGAAAACGCGCTGTGGGAGGAGACGGACATGGATATTCAGGGACTGCAGAAGATGACCCTGCTGGACTATCCCGGCAGGGTGGCGTGTACCGTATTTCTGGGGGGGTGCGACCTGCGCTGCCCCTTCTGCCACAACGGCGGACTGGTGCTGGGCCCCATGCCGGCCGAGCTGGACAGCGAAGAGCTGCTGGCCTTTCTGCGCAAGCGCCGGGGCCTGCTGGACGGGGTGTGCGTCACGGGAGGGGAACCCCTGCTCCGCCCGGACCTGCCGGAGCTGCTCTCTCAAATCAAGGAGCTGGGCTATCCGGTGAAGCTGGACACCAACGGCGGCCGCCCCGCTCAGCTGCGGGCCCTGGCGGAGGCGGGTCTGGTGGACTATGTGGCCATGGACGTGAAAAACAGTCCCGGGCGGTACGGGGAGACGGCGGGGGTGCCCGGCCTGGACCTGGCCCCCTTCCGGGAGAGCGTCTCCTTCCTGCTCCAGGGGACGGTGGACTACGAGTTCCGCACCACGGTGGTACGGGAGTTCCACGACGCGGACAGCTTCAAGGCCATCGGCCCCTGGATCGCCGGTGCGAAGCGGTACTTCCTCCAGAGCTTTGTGGACCGGGACACGGTGCTCCGGGAGGGGCTCCACCCCTGGGACGGGGAGACGCTGGGGAGCTTCGCGGACCTGGTCCGGCCCTATGTGGAGCAGGTGGAGCTGCGGGGGGTGTAGCTCACAGAAACAGGGAGACGGCGCAGTACACCAGCAGCAGGGCCATAATGGTGTTGACCGCCCGGGCGTGCCGGGAGAACAGGAGGCGGAATACCGACCCGAAGGCCGCCCAGGCCAGGGTGAACGCAAACCCGATGAAGGCCAGCAGCAGGGCAAAGAGAAACAGAATCACCGGCTGTCCGCCATAGTAGGGGAGGATGTAGGCCTCCATGGACATGATGCAGTAGAGATATATTTTCGGGTTGATGAACTGGAGGAGCAGGCCGGACAGGAACCCCTCCCGGGAGTGGTCCTCCTGGATCACGTCGGAGCTGCGGAAGGTGCCCCAGGCCAGATAGAGCATATAGGCCGCCCCCAGCACCAGCATGGGCAGCCGGATGGCCGGGATCAGGGCGGACAGGGCGGTGCAGAACAGGGTGCACAGCACCATCACAATGGTGAATCCCACCCAGATGCCCAGATTGAAGGGCAGGGCCCGCCGGAAGCCCAGCCGTCCGGCGTTGGACATGGACATGATGTTATTGGGACCCGGGGTGGCGGCGGTGATCACCGCGTAGGTGAGGAAGGCGTACCAGGGAAACATGGCGCTTGACCTCCTGTTCCAGGGATGATACAATATCCAGGACGAAAAATCCAGTATCCCGGATTTCTCTTATATTGTACTCTTGTGATACTATATTGTCAATAGGAGGACTGCATCTTTGAATGTCAACGACGTCATCGCCCGAAATGTCCGGGCCGCCCGGGAGCGGAAGAAGCTGACCCTGGACGGGGCGGCGGAGCTCACCGGGGTGTCCCGGAGCATGCTGGCCCAGATTGAGAAGGGGGAGGTCAACCCCACCATCTCGGTGGCGTGGAAGATCGCCAACGGATTCAAGGTCTCCTTCACCTCCCTGGTGGAGCCCCAGAGCGAGGGGGTGTCCGTCCTCCGGTGCGGCGCGCCTCTGGAGGAGGACGGGGGGCGCTACCGCAACTACCCCGCCTTTCCCTTTGACGAGCGGCGGCTGTTTGAGACCTACCGCATCGTCATCGAGCCCCGGGGCCGTTTGGAGGCCCAGCCCCACATGCGGGGGACGGAGGAGTATATCACCGTTTTCCAGGGGACGGCGGAGATCGGCGTGGGGGAGGAGGTCCACCGCCTGAACGCCGGGGACTCCATCCGCTTCCCGGCGGACCAGCCCCACCGCTACGCCAACGCCGGGGATGAGCCGGTCCAGCTGAGCATGCTCATCTACTACGATCCCGTATAACAAAACGGGGACAGGTCATAGACCTGTCCCCGTTTCAGTTTGTCGAAAACCCACGCAGCATCAAATCCGCCTGCGTCAGGGCGGGGGAGCTCGAGGGGGCAGCCGCCCGCCTCGAATGGGATCAAATGCCCCGGAAGCCTTGCTGTGCAAGGCTTTCGGCAAGCGAAGCGAGGACTTTTGCGCCGAATAGCGGCGCAAAAGTAACGGCATTTTTGCAGGCTGTCGGAAAAGTTCTTGGACTTTTCCGACAGCCTGCGGGGACAGGTCATAGACCTGTCCCCGCTTTTTTCTTTCTGAGGCCGTATCCCACCGGGCGCTACACCGCCCGGGGCAGCCGGACGGTGAAGGTACTCCCCTGGTCCTCCACGCTGTCCACCTGGATCTGGCCGCCGCACAGCTCCACGATCCGCTGGACGATGGACAGGCCCAGGCCCAGGCCCCGCCCGCTGCCGTTGGGGTTCCCCTGGTAGTATTTATCAAAGATATGGGCCCGTACCTCCTCCGACATGCCGATGCCGGTGTCGGCCACCGAGACCGTCAGTTCCTCCGGCCGGGCCTGAAGGGTGACGGTGATCTCGCCCCCCTCGGGGGTGTATTTCACCGCGTTGTTCAGCAGGTTGATCCACACATGGCGCATCAGCTCCTCATTGCCCGCGTACTCCGCCGGCTCCAGATTGGCGGTGAAGGAGATCCGCTTTTTCTCCCAGGCGGGGGAGAGGAGAATGGCGCACCGCTTGATCTGCTCGTCCAGGGAGTAGGGCCGCTTCTCCGCGATGCACTGCTGGGACTCCAGCTTGGTGAGCAGCAGGGTGCTGTTGGCCAGATCGGCCAGGCGGGAGGACTCGTCCAGAATGATCTGGAGATACTGGTCCCGCTCCTCCGGGGTGGTATCCGGCTCCCGGAGGAGCTCGGCAAAGCCCTTGATGGCGGTGATGGGGGTCTTGAACTCGTGGGAGAAGTGGTTGATGAAGTCGGTGCGCAGGGTCTGGATGCTCTGGAGCTCCTTGGACATCTTGTTGAAGTCCTCATAGGCGGGCTGAAGGGGGCCGCCCTCCTCCGGCTCCAGCCGCTGGGAGAAGTCCCCGTCGGCCACCGCCCGCAGCCCCCGGGTCAGGCCGGAGACCATCCGGTTGAACCGGCGGCTGAACAGGGTGGCGGTGACCCCCACCACGCTGCCCATGATCACCAGCATCCCCAGGGCAAGCACCGTGGAGGCCCTAAGCCAGTAAAAGCGGTTCACCAGGTGGAGCAGGGCGAAGGGGGCCACGGCGGCCAGGGTCACCACGATGGACTCCAGCGCCAGCCAGAATCCCAGTGTGCGGTTATGTCCCCGCTTTCTCTTATTCATGCGCCTTCCTCCTTGGTAATCTCCGCCTTATAGCCCAGGCCCTTGATGGTGACGATGCGGAACTCCGGGATGTCCCGCAGCTTGTTGCGCAGGCGGCTGATGTGGGTCTTCACCGTGTCCTCCCCGCTCTCCGAGTCATAGCCCCAGACACCGTCCAGCAGCTGGTTGCGGGTGAAGATCTGTCCGGGGTAGGACAGGAGCTTATAGAGCAGCTCAAACTCCTTCCTGGGCAGCTCCAGGGTCTCCCCCTCCCGCTGCACCGTGTAGGTGCCGGAGTCCAGCACCACCCGCCCCACCACAATTTTCTGCTCGCTGGCGATGCGGGAGCGGCGCAGCAGGGCGTTGAGCCGCCAGGTGAGCTCCTCATAGTTCACCGGCTTGGTCATATAGTCGTCAATGCCGGAGGAAAACCCCTCCCGCTTGTCCTCAAAGGACTGCTTGGCGGTGAGCAGCAGCACGGGGATGGAGTCCCCCCGCTCCCGCAGGGTCTTCACCAGGGTGTACCCGTCCATCCGGGGCATCATCACGTCGGCGATGATCAGGTCCACCGCTCGGCGCTCCAACACCTCCAGCGCCTCCACGCCGTCCCCGGCGCACACTATGTTGAACTGGTGCTTCAGTTTGGCGGTGGTGAGCAGGCGCATGGAGTCGTCGTCCTCCACCAGCAAAATGGTCGCCATGCCGCTCCTCCTCTCCCTCCGGGGCGGCCGTGCCCGCCCAAAAAATCCTTCTGGACATTCTCCCCCGCCGGAGTTATTCTATATTTAAGAGTAGTATCAACGGTATTATACCGCCGCGGACAGCCCCCGTCAAAGGGCCGGACCGTCTCTTTCCTCAGGATAGCCGCTCCGGGTAAACCCAGTGTAAACTTCCAACCCCTTCCGGTCTGTGCGCTTCGACAAAATCAAGGGCGGAATGCCGAAAAAATCCGGTATTCTCTCCTAGCCGGGCCTTGGGGCAGTTTACGCTCAGTTTACCTTCCCGCGCTATGATGACTACGATGACCAATCTGCATGCAGAAGCATGAATCCAACGGAGGAACCTTCCATGAAACGAAGCATCTCTATGCTGCTGGCCATTCTGACCCTGGCCGGCACACTGACCCTCCCCTCCATGGCCGCCGAGCCGGACGAGGAGAAGGGAACCGCCCAGGAGGCGGTCCAGGAGGAGGAGGCCGCCCAGACGGACGGAACCGAAGCGGGGGAGGCCGAGCCTGAGCCGGAGCCCGACCCGGAGGGGACGGTGACCTGGGGGAATCTGGACGACCGCATCCGGGCGGAGAGCCTCAACGCCCGAATTCTCATTGAGAACATCACTGGAATCGAGGACATCGACTACGACCAGATGTACGAGGACCTGCGCCGGCAGCTCAACGACATCGCCCAGGCCCAGTGGATGATGATTCTTATGGGGGCCGGCCAGGCCGCCGACGCCCTGGACCAGAGCTATGACTCCCTGCGGGACGTGTTTGACTCCATCAAGGACGGGGAGCTCCAGGCGGACAACGCCGACGTGGTCTGGCAGCTGGAGGACACTGTCAACCAGGTGGTGTCCGGGGGCGAGAACCTGTACATCACCCTGGTGGGCCTGGAGCAGCAGGCCGCCGACGGCCAGCGGGGGCTGGACACCATTGACCGCAACCTGGAGCAGCTGCGCCTGCGAGAGCAGCTGGGCCAGGTGTCCCAGCAGACGGTGACTGAGCTGGAGCAGACCCGGGCCCAGACCGTCAGCCAGCTGGCCACCCTGGACTCCAACATCCGCCAGCTGAAGATCCAGCTTCAGAACCTGATCGGTGAGGACCCCACCGGGGAGCTCATCCTGGGTCCCCTGCCCACTCAGGAGGAGACGGCGTGGGAGGAGCCCGACTACGAGGCCGATCTGGAGGCCGCCAAGGCGGCCAGCTGGACCCTGCGGAACGCCCAGCTCACCCTGGACGACGCAAAGGAGCAGTGGGAAGACGACCAGTCCGACTACCGGGGCGCCAGCAAGCAGTATCTGTACCAGCAGGCGGAGCACACCTGGAACGCCGCCCAGCTCACCTACCAGTCCACCGTCCAGAACTTTGAGACCAGCTTCAAGTCCCTGTACGACTCTCTTGCCAACTATGAGCAGGTGCTGGAAAACGCCCAGTCCGCCCTGGCCTGGCAGCAGACCCTGCTGGAGACCGCCCAGACCCGCTACGACCTGGGCCTGATCTCCTACTCCGAGGTGCTCACCGCTCAGGACAATGTGGCCTCCGCCCAGTCCACGGTGGACGGCGCCTGGCGGGATCTGTTCACCGCCCGGAACAGCTATTGCTGGGCGGTGGAGACCGGCCAGCTCTCCCAGAGCTGACCGCCGCCGGACTTCCCTCCGCGGGCCCTCCGCACCCTGGCCCGATGATACTGAAACACAGCGCGGGGGCGGCCTATGGCCGCCCCCGCGCGGGATGTGAATTCCCTGAACGGGAGAAAGGATGGAGTACACGTCTATGAATCGAACACGATCCGCCCTGCTCTGCTGCGCCCTGGTCCTGGCCCTGAGCGGCTGTCAGGAGCAGGTGGAGGAACCTGTGCTGGACCCCACGGTCACGGTGGAAACCACCGCCGTCCAGACCGGCGATCTGAGCACCCAGAGCACCTACATCGGCACCATCTCCGCCGAGGGCACCGCCAGCGTGGTGGCCATGGTATCCGGCAATGTGGAACAGGTGGCCGTCTCGGTGGGGGACACCGTCACCGCCGGTGACCTGCTGTGCCGCTTTGACGACGAGAGCGCCCGCCTCAGCCTTCAGAACGCCCAGGCCGCGGTGAGCAGCGCCCAGGAGAGCTACAACAGCGCCGTGGCCAACTACGGCGGGGCCGACCTGCCCCTCCTCCAGGAGCAGCTGCGCCTGGCCCAGGACAACTACGACGACACTCTGGCCCTGCTGGAGATCGGAGCCGCCTCCCAGGCGGAGGTGGACCAGGCCCATCAGACCCTTCTGTCCGCCCAGGCCGGGGTGGAGGCCGCCCGGGCCTCGCTGAACTCCGCCCAGGCGGGCATCCGGTCCGCCCAGGTGGGGGTGGAGTCGGCCCAGTACCAGCTCTCCCTCTACAACCTCACCGCCCCCATCTCCGGGGTGGTGGAGGCGGTAAACGTGACGGAGAACAACTTCGCCGCCTCGGGCACCGCCGCCTTTGTCATCTCCAACGGCAGCAACAAGACGGTCACCTTCTATGTCACCGACTCGGTGCGCCAGACCCTCACCCCCGGCCAGGCGGTGACCGTCAACTACAACGGCCAGACCTATGAGGGGGCTGTCACCGAGATCGGCGGCGTGGTCAACGCCCAGGTGGGGCAGTTCCAGGTGAAGGCCGTCATCGACGGGGCGCAGGATCTGCCCGACGGCCTGTCGGTGGAGCTGACCACCACCGCCCACCGGGCCAACGGGGCCGTTCTGGTTCCCAGCGACGCCATGTTCTTTGAGGACGGCGTGGCCTATGTGTATCTGCTTCAGGACGGGAAAGCTGTCCGCAGCGACGTGACCATCGGCCTGTACACCGCCGACGAGATCGCAGTGACCGACGGCCTGACCCCGGGGGACCAGGTCATTACCACCTGGTCGGCCAGCCTGCGGGACGGCGCCGACGTGCGCCTGGCCGGCGCGGAGACGGATGCTCCCGCGGATTCCTCCGCGCCCGCCGACTCCTCGGCACCGGCGGACTCCCCGGCCGCCTCGTCCCAGAGCAGCAGCGCCGCCTCCGGTGAGACGGCCGGCGGAGAGGCGGAGGGATAACGGGCCATGAAGTTTGTTCAATTAGTCCTGCGCCGCCCCATGTCCGTGATTATGCTGATCCTGGGCATCGTGGTATTCGGCTCCGCCTCTCTGAGCCAGATGCCCCTGGAGTACATGCCGGATATGGAGATGCCCATGGAGCTGGTGATGGTCACCTGGCCCGGAGCGGACGCGGACAGCGTGGACCGGCTGCTCACCCAGCCCCTGGAGGAGGAGTGCGAGTCCCTGTCCGGCCTGGACAGCATCAACTCCTACTCCTCGGAAAACTACACCATGCTGCAGCTGACCTACAACTACGGCACGGATATGAACGACGCCTACTCCGATCTGAAAAGCGCCATCGACAACCTGATGCCCTCCCTGCCGGACGACTGCCAGGACCCCATGATCATGGAGATCAGCGCCGATGCCCTGGGCACCATGATCATCTCCGCCACCGCCCCCGAGGGGATCGACGTAACCGACTATCTGGAGGACGACGTGGTCCCCGCCCTGGAGAACATCGGCGGCGTGGCCCGGGTGGAGCTGTCCGGCGCCCGGGACGAGTATCTGCGCATCGTGCTGGATGAGGCGGCCATGCGCCAGTATGGCCTGTCCATCTCCACCGTAGGCTCCGCCATCGCGGCGGCCGACTTCGACATGCCTGTGGGCAGCGTGTCTCTGGGCTCCCAGGACATCGCCCTGGGGGTGTACGGCAACGTGGAGGTCAACCCCAGCTTCCGGGACCTGCCCATCCAGACCCCCTCCGGCCAGACGGTCATGCTGGAGGACATCTGCACCTTCTTCAACCTCTACAAGGCGGAGGCCGATTCGGTCAGCCGCTATAACGGCGAGGAGAGCGTCATGCTCACCGTCACCAAGCAGGACTCCGCCTCCACCATGGAGGTGTGCAGCGCCGTTCAGGACGTGCTGGACCAGTACAGCGTGGACGGCGTGGGCTTCCAGGTCACTTACAGCGAGGGCGACAGCATTCTGGAGACCCTGGGTGAGATTCTCAACACCCTCATCACCGGCGTCATCCTCACCATGCTCGTCCTGTTTGTCTTCTTCGGCGACCTGAAAGCCAGCCTGATCGTGGGCGTCAGCATGCCCCTGTCCATTCTGCTGGCGGTGATTCTGCTGAACTTCGCCGGCTTCAACATCGATCTGATGACCGGCTCGGCCCTCATCATCGCCATCGGCATGATCGTGGACAACTCCATTGTCATCCTGGAGAGCTGCATGCGCGCCAAGGAGGACGGCCTGGAGGCCAGAGAGGCCGCCGCCGTGGGCACCAGCACCATGCTCATGTCCATTCTGGCGGGCACCCTCACCACCGTGGTGGTGTACATCCCCATGGCCATGGCCGAGGGCCTGGTGGGCATGATGACCGCCCCTCTGAGCTGGACCATCCTGCTGACTCTGACCTGTTCCTTCCTGTCCGCCGTGGTGGTGGTCCCCCTGGCCTTTATCTGGCTCAAGCCCCGCACCCGGGACGAGCTCATCACCAACCGGATTCTGGGCCGTTTCAAGGCCTTTTACCGCCGCACCCTGCCCCGGCTGCTGCGCCACCCGGGCCGGGTGGTGTCGGTGGGCGCGGCCTGCTTCGTGGCCGCCATCCTGCTGATGAGCCAGATGGAATTTGTGCTCATGCCCAGCAACTTTGACGGCAGCATCACCATCAGCGCCGCCTTCCGCTCCGGCACCAAGGTGGAGGTGATGAGCCAGCGCATCCAGGCCCTGGAGGACGCCCTCCTGGCCGACGAGAACTTCGAGAGCGTCACTCTGGACATCTCCGGCAGCACCGCCTCCTTCACCGCCTACGCAGTGAGCAACTGCGGCCGCTCCAGCGAGGAGGCGGTGGTGGAGTACACCAACCAGTTCGGCAGCATGCCGGACATGGACGTGTCCGTCTCCCCCACCGGCACCATGGACATGAGCTCCATGATGAGCAGCAACAGCAAGGACGTGGTCCTGCTGTCCAACGACCTGGACTCCCTCCAGGAGGCCGCCGCGTCCGTGGAGGACGCCATGGCCCAGGTGCCCGGCGTCATCCGCATTGAAAACCCCTTCAACTCCAGCCAGTCCAAGGGCCGCATCGTCATCGACTCTCAGAAGGCCATGGCCCTGGGCACCTCCGAGTCGGCGGTGGCCATGCAGATCTACTACCTGCTGGACGGCCTCACCGCCACCTCGGTGACCTATGAGGACACCGAGTACGACGTGGTCCTGGAGTACCCCGAGGGCAAATACGACGACATCACCTCCCTGCTGGACTACTCCATCACCACCCAGACCGGCCAGCAGGTGGCCCTGCGGGACATCTCCACCGTGGAGTACATCACCACCCTGCCCACCATCACCCGGCAGGACGGCCAGTACAGCGTCACCCTCACCGCCACCACCACCGACACGGCCAAATACAGCGCCCCGGAGGCCATTGACGCCCAGGTGGCCGGGGTGACCCTGCCCGCGGGCGTGAGCGTGGGCATCGGCATGATGGACCAGAGCACCGCCGACGGCCTGGAGAGCATGACCACCGCCATTCTGGCGGGCGCCTTCCTGGTATTCCTGGTCATGGCCATTCAGTTCGACTCCCCCCGCCTGTCCATCATGGTGATGATGTGCATCCCCCTGAGCCTCATCGGCTGCGTGGGACTGGTGTTCCTCACCGGCCGGCCCATGAGCATCGTGGGCCTGATGGGCTTCCTGATGCTCATCGGCATTGCGGTGAACAACGGCATCTACCTGGTGGACGGCACCGACCAGTTGCGGCAGACCATGCCCCTGGGCGACGCCCTAGTGGAGGCGGGCACCACCCGCCTGCGCCCCATCCTGATGACCACCCTCACCACCATCATCTCCATGGTGCCCATGATGTTCTCCACCGACAGCGGTATGGGCATGATGAAGGATATGGCCTACGTCATGGTGGGCGGCCTGGTGGCCTCCACCATCCTGGCCATGTTCCTGATGCCTGCCTTCTACCTGCTCATCCGGCGGGAGAATCTGGACGGCACCAAAAAGGGCCGCAAACACAAGCAGCAGAAGATCGAGGCCGGGGCCGCTCAGTCCTGACGGACCGTTTCGGTTCCTTCCAAAAAATTAAGACGCGCCCGCGCTGGTCATTCAAAGCCAGTGCGGGCGCGTCTTTTGTTCTTCGGGGGGAGTTTCGCCGCCTGTCCTTTTTAAGCCTTCCCCCCAGGGGGAAGGTGGCTGGCCGTAAGGCCAGCCGGATGAGGGGACAGGTTTCGGATTGAATTCGTTGTACGCAGGGAAGTTTCGCCGTCTGCGGACGGCGAGTGACTTTGCCCCCGGCGGCAAAGTCACCAAAACGCCGCCGGGGACGCAGCCGATGGACTACGGCTCCGCTTCGCTCCGCCTAGGTCCATAGGACTGCTTTCCCCGGACCCCATTACGGGGAACGCATACCTGTAAGGAGGCGGAGAATTTCCGGCGCGCAAAATCTGAGTGGCGGTCCGCGTGTTCTCCCGGGCCACCGGGCCCTGGGTTTGCAAAAATTGCAGGTGCAACATTTCCACAGCCGCGCCTGCCTTTGCCGAGCCAACGCTCCCGGTGCAATTCTGGCGGGAGCCCCAAGGGGCTCCCCTACCCAAACTCGGAATCTTTTCTTGAAGCCTGTAGGGGAGGACGACTCCCCTTATCAAGGGGCCGATTCCCCCTATCAGGGGGAAATGGCCGTAGGCCAAAAGGGGTAGGGATGATGGCCAAAGGCCAGAGGGGATAGGGACAGGTGTCACGCAAAGCGTGACGGATGAGGGGAACAGTCCGGTATAAAGGCAGTTCGTTTTTCCCGTAGGGGCGGCACACCTGGGCCGCCCGCCTTCCCCCTCTCAGGGGGAAGGTGCCGAGCGCAGCGAGGCGGATGAGGGTGCCTCCCCGCTCCGCACCATTTCCATGCGTGCCCTACTGTCCCCCGCCCCAGTGGAACCCCTCCGCCAGGCGGAGCATCTCCTCCTCCGTCAGATTTGTGGCGTTAATCTGCACGATGACCCGGTTGTTCTCATCAATCCAATAGATCATCATATCGCTCCAGATGTCAAATCCAGTCATAGAGAATCGCTTTTGAAGCATCTCTTCCCCTGTGACATACAGCTCAGCGGGATGCCCCTGCACGGTAATCTCCCGCTTTGTGCAGCCCTCTGTATTTAAATTGTACACTGAGCTTTGGCTATAGGGAGTGACACTTACTTCAAGTAAGCCGTCCACCGGACTCAGATAGCTCACCAAGTCACTGCCTCCTTCAATACCGCCCTCCAGCTCAAACCCCTCCGGCACCCACTCCAGGGCGATGTTGTAGTGGTACTCCAGTCCATCCTCCGCCGCAGTCCCCTCCGCGGGGGGCGCGGCCGTCCCCCCGGCGTCCCCGCCGGCGCTCTCAAAGGTGATCTGGGTCCGGTCGTCCATCACCTCAATGACTGCGTTCAGGGTGGCCACCCGCACGTCCTCGCTGAGGGCGAAGGCGGCGGCGAACATGACCGCCCCCAGCATTGCCGCCACCAGGACTTTGGTGAGCCACCGGACGGCAGTCCGTCCGGTGGCGTGGAGCCGCCTTTGGACAAAGGCCTCGCGGATAACCGCCTCACAGCGCCGGTCCACCTCCGGCGGGAGCGCCCCCTCCGGGTCCCGGTTCAGCGCCTCGCTCAGGCGCAGGGCCTCCTCCCCCTCGGCCTCCGCCAGGGCGTCCATCAGCAGGGCGAAGCGGGCCTCCTCATAGTCCTCCCACAGCTGTTCACGGTTTTTCACGCTTCTCCGCCTCCTTTCCCATCAGCCGGAGCACCTTCCTCCTGGCCCGGGTCAGCTTCATGCGCACGCTGTCCGTCCGGCAGCCCAGCATCCGCCCCAGCTCCTCATTCTCATAGCCCAGGATGTACTTGCGCTCCAGCAGCATCCGGGTCTCCCCGTCCAGCTGGGGCCAGATCTCCCGCAGCCGCTGGACCTCCTCCCGGCAGAACACCGTCTCGTCCAGACTGTCCGTCCGGGGCGTCTCTCCCTGGGTCAGGTCCTCCAGACCCACCACCCGCTCCCTCTCCCGCCCCTGGACCTTCAGCAGGTCGATAGCGGTGTTCCGCACCGTGGCGCGCACATATCCGGCCAGGGCGGGCCGCTTCAGCCGCCGCAGGACGGCCACCTTCTCAATGAGCTTTTTCAGGCTCTCCTGAACCACCTCCTCCTGGCTGTGGGGATCGGCCAGGTACTTTTGGGCGGTGTAGAACATCAGGCGGCTGAACTCCTGATAGAGCCACAGGAGAAACTCCCGGTCGCTCCCATGGAAGGCGGCCTCCTGCTCATCCCAAGGCATGGTATCATCTCCTCGCTGTATACTTCTGCACATCAAAAGACGGCTCCAGGCGGAAAACGCAACAGGGCCCGCAGGCTTTTTCCTCCGCCCCGAAAAAAGACGCGCAGGGAGGCGGCAAAGCGCCCCGTGCGCGTCTAACATTTTCCTCTGCGGTCAGCTCTTTTGTCTCATGCGCGTCTGGTACTCCAGCCCCCACCGCCGCATCACGTCGATAATGGGCCGCATGGACTCCCCCAGGTCGCTGAGGGCGTACTCCACCCGGGGCGGCACCTCCGGGTAGACTGTGCGGGTGACGATCCCGTCCTCCTCCAGCGAGCGCAGGCTGTCGGTGAGCACCTTCTGGCTGACCCCGTTCAGGTCCTTCTTCAATTCGTTGAACCGCCAGGGCCGGGCCATCAGATTCCGCAGAATCAACAGCTTCCACTTGCTGCCGATGAGGGCCACAGTGGTGGCCACCGGACAGGCGGGCATCTCCTCCTTGGTCAGCATGGATCGCCCCTCCCTTCCCCTTGGAATGATGTTGTTCCCATTATAATCCCCATCCAAAACCCGGTCAAGGAGTTACAAAAAGGTGACCTGGTTATAAAAAAGTGCGTACTTGTGGGGGACAATCGGCCGCCGCTATACTAAGCGCAGGGAACAGGGAAACCCCTGATTCCCAGACGAAATTCAAGGAGGAACCGAGTATGGCATTGAAGGATCTGTTTGGCTGGAGCGGCAGGGGAGAGGAAAAGGCCTCCTCCGCCTGCGGTGCCGCCTGTGGGGCGGGGAACAAGCCGGAGGAGAAACCCGCCGCCTGCGGCTCTGCCTGCGGAGCTGGCGACCCCAAGCCCACCGCCTGCGGAAGCGCCTGCGGCGCCGGCGGCCGGCAGTAAGCGCCCGCGCCCTCTGGCCCGCCCCCGCCGGGCGGGCCAATGGGGCGCACTTCCCGAGGGACGTGCCCCGCCTCTGGGGAAATGCGCCCCGCTCCACACACCCATCAGGAGGTAACTTGCTATGGAATACTTTGCCTTTCAGTGGCACATCACCGACGCCTGCGACCAGCGCTGCAAGCACTGCTACATCTTCTCGGAGGACGCCGGCAGGGAGCCGGACGCCATGACCTGGCCTCAGATCCAGGATACTTTCTACAACTGCCTGGACTTCTGCAAAATCCACCGCCGCCTGCCCTACTTCTACCTCACCGGGGGCGACCCCATCCTGCACCCCAGCTTCTGGGAACTGCTGGGGCTGATGAAGGAAAATGAGATCCCCTTCACCATTCTGGGCAACCCCTTCCACCTGGACGACGAAGTGTGCCGGCGGCTGGAGGAGTACGGCTGTGAGAAGTACCAGCTCTCCCTGGACGGCCTGCGGGAGACCCACGACTGGTTCCGCAAGCCGGGCAGCTTCGACTGCACCCTGGAGAAAATCGCCTGCATCAAAAAGGCCGGTATCCGGGCGGTGATTATGACCACCGTGTCCGGCGTCAACATCGACCAGATCCCGGAGCTCATCGACACGGTGGTGGCCCACGGGGCGGACGTGTACGCCTTTGCCCGCTACTGCCCCACCAGCGGGGAGAAGGATGTGGGCGTCGAGCCCCTGCGCTACCGGCAGCTCCTGGCCGACTGCGACAGGAAGTTCAAAGCATACGAGGCCGCGGGCTGTGAGACCTATTTCAACAAGAAGGACCACCTGTGGACCCTGTACGAGTATGAGACGGGCGAGTTTCATATCCCGGAGACTGCGGAACCAGGGGTAATCTACGGCGGCTGCAACTGCGGCTGCTGCCACCTGACCATTCTGCCCACCGGGGACGTATACGCCTGCCGCCGGGTGCAGAACAGCAGGGTGGGGAACGTGTTCACCGACCGGCTGGCCGACCTGTGGGTGTGCCGGATGGAGGAGTACCGGGACTTTGCCCGCTTTGAGAAGTGCGCCAAGTGCGAGCTTCTGGCCTGGTGCCGGGGCTGTCCGGCGGTGGCCAGCGGGCGGGATGGAAACTTTTACGCCGCCGACCCCCAGTGCTGGAAGGAGGTGGCCGGAGCATGAACCAGGTGATGCAGACCATCCTCCACCGCCGGTCCATCCGTCAGTTTGATCCCCGGCAGATCGACGAGGGGGCGCTGGAGCAGATCCTCCAGGCGGGCCTGTACGCCCCCAGCGCCGGCGGGCGGCAGGGCCCCCTCTTTGTGGTGAGCCAGGACCGGGAGGTGAACCTCCGCCTGGGCCGGATCAAGCGGGCCAACTCCCACCCCCGCATGGCCGCCGCCGGCAGCTATGTCTCCCGGGAGCAGCCCAGTATCGCCGACGCCCCCGCCATCACCGACGCCTTTTACGGGGCCCCCACAGTGGTCACCCTGTTCGCCCCCAAAAACTTTCTCTTTGCCCCGGAGGACTGCGCCGCGGCGGCGGAGAACATGCTGCTGGCCGCGGACTCCCTGGGGGTAGGCGGCTGCTACATCGGCCAGGGGTGGACCGCCTTCGCCGACCCCTACGGCCAGGAGCTCCTGCGCCGGTGGGGGATTCGGACGGACTACTACGCCGTCCTCCAGGTCCTTCTGGGCCGCCCGCGGGAGGGGAACCCACACCCCGCGCCCAAGCCCCGAAAGGAGGGGCGGGTGCTTCGGGTGTGACCCCGCCCTTCCGCCGCTTCTAAAATCCCCAGTCCCCAAAACAGCCCGGCGCAGGCGATGCCTGCGCCGGGCATTTTCTCCCGCCTTCGCCCCAGTCGGGTCAGAGGGGGAGCCGGGGATTCTATCACACCGTCACGATGGGGCCGCAGCAGCAGCAAAAATCGCTGTCGATGTTATGAGCGATGACGCGGGCCCGGAAGCTGCGGGGCTCGCACATGGGCCGGGTGTTTCCGCCGGTCCCGTCCAGGTCCTCCGGCACCACAAATTTGATGCACTTCACCAGCACGTCCCGGCAGTTGGGGAAATCGTGGGCCGGGATGATGACCGTCTTCATCCCCCGGGCGTGCTCCTGGCCGTTCTCATCCACTTCGGTGAGGATCACGGCCAGCGCCACCCGCTTGCCGGGACAGACCTGTTTCAGGGTCAGATCCAGCTGGAGAATGCGGCCCTGGGACTCCAGGAACACGTCGCCCAGATTCACCACCACCGAGTCCTGGCAGCCGCGGACGGTCAGATCCACAGGGATCGGGCACTCCTCCGGCTGGACCACCACGTCGCACTCCACCGTCACGGTGGGCTCCAGGAATGTCACCTGGTTCCCTTCGGTGTCCGTGTAGGAGATGGACTCGTTGACCAGCTTGACGCCGGGCGTGTTCCCCACATGGCGGACGAAAAATTCCAGGGTAGCGCTCTCCGAGGCGCTCACCCCCAGGGCGGGAATAGTCCAGCGCAGGGAGGTGTCGTCCAGCTGCATGGCGCTGCCCTGGCCAGGAGGGGTGATGCTGGTGATGACAAAGTCGGCGGTCACCACCTCATGGATCACGATGTTGGTGGCCCCCGTCTTGGAAATATTGGCGGCCAGGTCGGCGAATAACTGCTCCAGGTCGGCGGCGTCCGGCGTGACCGCCACATGGGCGGCGTCTGGGTCGGTGGCCCAGTCGTTGAGGGCGCTCACGTCCACCCCGTCCGACCCGATCAGGCCGATGCAGTAGATGGTGATGCCCTGGGCACGGGCCGCGGCGGCCACGGGGGCCGGCGGGACGCCGGTGGTGGTGTTCCCGTCGGTAAACATGACGATGACCCTGGCACTGCTGGAGCTGGGGTCGAACAGGGAGGCCGCCTGTTCAAACGCCTCCGCGTGGTTGGTGCTGCCGCCGGCCGACAGGGCGTCCACCGCGTCCTTCAGATCGGCCACCGAGGTGATCAGCTGGGTGTCCTGCACAGCAGTGTCCGCGAAGCTGACAATGCCGATGCGGCTCCCCGCGCCGATCTCTCCCGTCGGCTGCCCACCGGTGGACTCCGCGATGATATCAATAAAGGTCTTCGCCCCCGCCTTCATGTTGGCCAGAGGGGCGCCGGCCATGCTTCCCGAGCGGTCCAGCACCAGGGCGATATCCACCGGATTCGACAGGATATCCGGCGCGGCGGTGAGGGCCAGCGTGACCTTCAGCGTCTCCCCGCAGTCGATCTGTCCGGTGCTGAGCACCTTGTTTGAATTTGTAATACCCATTCGTATTACCTCCTTCTGGGGCAGGGCCCCAGGTCAGTCTATTCCTGACCGCCGTCCCTCGACACAGTGCGCCGTCCTTCCCGCCCAGCCGAAACAGTCTCTGCCGGGCGTGGAATTCTGAAGGGCCCCTTCTCCAATATTTGGGCCCGGTAAACCGAAAGGGGGCTCCCTGCGAAAGGGAGCCCCTGGGAAATCAATTTTATTGATGCCGTTTTGCGGTCAAAATGCTCCCCAGCCCTCTCCAGCACGCCGCGCCGGAGAGGACGGGGAGCAGACAGCTCTTATCTGCCAAAATATTCCGCAATCCGTTTCATGCGGTCCGACTGGGCCACACGGAAGGGACAGCGGCGGTCGCAGTGGCCGCAGGAGATGCAGTCGGAGGCGTGCTTTTCCAGCTTGGCGTAGTGGTCCGCCGCCATGGCGTCGCCGATCTTGGCCAGATCGTAATACTTGTTGATGAGGCCGATGTTCAGCCCCGCCGGACAGGGGGCACAGTGGTTGCAGTACACACAGGTTCCGGTGACGTCCCTGGGAGTGAAGGTCCCCAGGACGGAGTAGTCCCGCTCCTCTGGGGAGGCGTCCAGCCAGGAGAGCGCCTCCTTTATGTCCTCCAGGTTCCGGATGCCGGGCAGCACCGTCAGCACCCCCGGCTTGTCCAAGGCGTACTGGAGGCACTGGACCTTGGTGAGGGCCCTGCCAAAGGGGGAGGTCTGATCGCTGAGCAGCTGTCCGGCGGAGTAGGGCTTCATGACGGAGATGCCGATCCCCTCCGCCTCGCAGCGCTGGTAGAGCTTCATCCGCTCCGAGGCGCTGCCGATGGCGAACTCCCCGTGCTGGTAGTCGTAGGCGGGGTTGATGGAGAACATCAGCTGCTCCACCAGGCCGGTGTCCAGGATCTTCTGGATCAGCTCCGGCGTGTGGGAGCTGAGGCCGATGTGCCGCACCACGCCGGACTTCTTCAGCTCCAGCAGATAGTCCAGCACGCCGTTTTCCCGGTACGCCCTCCAATCCCGCTCCTCGTCCAGGCAGTGGATCATGCCGAAGTCGATATAGTCGGTCCTCAGCTCCTTCAGCTGCCAGTCCACCTGACGCCGGATGGTGTCCAGGTCTGTGGTCCAGCCGTATTCACCGCTCTCGTAGTTGGCGCCGAAGTGGATCTGATAAAACAGCTCCCGCCGCACAGAGCCGAGGGCCGCTCCCACATAGGGGAAGGTCCCGGCCCCGGCGGTGGCGAAGTCCAGGTAGTTGACCCCGCGCTCATAGGCGCAGGCCAGCGCGGCGGCCGCCTCCCGCTCCGGCGCCTCGAAGATGGGGCCGGTGCCGATGCCGATGACGCTGATCTTGTCCCCCGTTTTGGGGTGCACTCTGTATTCCATGGTAATCCTCCAACCTCTGTTTTCATAGACGGCGGCCCAGCTCATAGGCCAGCTTGGGGTAGCGGGACCGCTTTGTCATGGACAGGGTTCCGCATCCCCTGCCCAGCACCGTGCCCTGATCCTCCAGATCCAGATAGCGCACCAGGGTGCGGTAATGTGCCTCCAGGGCCTCAAAGGTCCAGCTGTCCGCGTTCCATGCGGCGGCCAGGAGGGCGGACTTCATGTGCTTCCGGGTGATGCTGCTGTTGATGGCGCAGAACCGGTCCACCAGGATCTTCAGCTGGGCGGACATCCCGTAGTAGTACAGGGGGGTCACAAATACCAGCATGTCCGCATCCAGGATCTGCCGGCGGAACTGCTCCATGTCGTCCTTCTGAACACAGGGGCCCTCATATCCGCAGCGGACACAGCCGCTGCAGGGGTGGAGGTCGGCATGGGCCGCATCGATGACCTCCACCGCATGGCCCGCCTCCCTGGCTCCGCGGATAAATTCCTCCGCCAGGAAATTGGAGGAGCCATGCCGGTTGGGGCTGCCCTCCAGAACAAGAATCTTCATTTGATCTGCCTCCTTGTGCCCGCCTGGGGTTCCTTACTCAAAGGCCCGCAAAAAATTGCCCACAAAGGACTTTGTCAGCTCGTAAATGGAGGCGGGGGTGTACGCCACCTGGGCAGCCTCCATAGCCGCCAGCTGTTTCTCCGTGTGGGAGGTGTAGGGATAAACGCCGAACAGGAAGGGAAAGAAGGCGTAGAGGAAGCTTTGCGTCTCATCCGCAGTCAGATGGGGGAACGCCTTCTCCAGACAGCGGGTGACCGCCCCCAGCGCGCCGGCATAGGCCCGCTTGAAGTCCACCAGATTTTCCAGCCGGCTGTTTCCCTCCATATCGTAGAGGTTCATGCTCATCAGCTTCAGCATGCAGCCGCGCTTCTCCAGCACGCGGGCCATCCCGTCCGCAAACTCCCCGGCGGACAGCGGCCCGTCCCGCCGGGCCAGCTCTTCCAGATCCGCGGCCCACCGCTCGTGTTCCCGCTGGAGCAGGGCCAGAAAGATCTCCTCCTTGGTCTGAAAGTAATTGTAAATCGAGGTACGGGTGAAGGAGGTTTTGGCCCCGATGTCCCGAATGGTGATGTCCCGAAACCCCATGGTCTCATAGAGGGCGGCGCAGGCGTCGATGATCTCTTCCCGCCTGGCGTGGGTCAGTTCTTCCGATCCCTTGGGCATGGCCGCCTCACAGTCCCAAAACGGACCTGGCCCAGGCCGCCGCGCCGCTGTTCACCAGCTTGCCCCGCTTCCAATCGGCCTTGGGGCAGTGGTCCTCCAAGCTCTTCTCCGCTCTGCTGATGCCGCTCCCGCCGGAGGTGGCAAAGGGGATCGCCGTCTTGCCGGAGAAATCATAGCCCTCCAAGAAGGTATCCACGACCCGGGGTTCCACTGCCCACCAGATGGGAAACCCCACGAATACCGTGTCATACTGTTCCATGTTCTCCACCGCCCCGGTAATGGCGGGCCGGCATGCCGGGTCGTTCATCTCCCTGGTGCTGCGGCTCTTCTTGTCCATCCAGTTCAGGTCTGCGTCGGTGTAGGGCTCCGCCGGGCGGATCTCATACAGGTCCGCGCCCACGGCCCGGGCAATCTCCTTCGCCGCCCGGGCGGTCACGCCGCTGGCGGAAAAATAGGCCACCAAAATGTTGCTCATATGGTTCTCCTCCGTTTCAAGTCTTACAGCTCAATCAGTTCATATTCCCGGGAGCCGAAGCCCAGGTCAGCCGCGGCCTCGATGGTATGGATGCCGTTGCGGCTGTTCACCCGCTCCATAAAGTGCTCCTTTCCCGGATCGTCGGAGTTCATCACCAGGTCGATGCAGGCCTGGTCGATGGCCACCGGGTCCAGAGAGGCCAGGATACCGATATCCTTCATGCAGGGGTCCTCGGCCACCTCACAGCAGTCGCAGTCCATGGACAGGTTCTTCATCACATTGATGAAGGCGATTTTTCCCTTAAAATGCTCCACCACGCTGGAGGCAGCGTCGGCCATGGCCTCCGGGAAGGCCACAGGGCTGGCGTGCTGCCGCCAGGTTTCAAAACGGTCGTCTGTTTTGCCGGCGGAGTGGATCAGGGCCTTGCCCGCCCGGGAGGCGCAGCCGATAGCCAGCTGCTTCAGGGCGCCGCCGTAGCCGCCCATGGGATGCCCCTTGAAGTGGGCCAGCACCAGCATGGAGTCATAGTTCATGATGTTTTTGCCCAGGTGGTTCTCCTGAAGGATTTTTCCGTTTGGGATGGGCCAGACCACGTCCGGACCCTGGGCATCCATCAGGTCCACATCGAAGTATTGGGTCCAGCCGTGCTCCTCCAGGAGCTTCCGATGGGACTCCGTGTGGTCCCGCACGCCACCGGCCGCGTCGCCATAGGCGGTGTTGCATTCCACGACGGTTCCGTGGACTGCCTCCACCATGGGCCGCCAGAACTCCGGGCGCAGAAAATTCTGGTTGCCTTTTTCCCCGGAGTGAACCTTCACCGCCACCCTGCCGGGCAGCTCTGCCCCCAGGGCGCGGTATAGCTCAACGACTTTCTCCGGGGTGATCTCCCGCGTAAAATAGATCTTTTCCTTCATGGAAAAACCTCCCTTTGCAGACCGCGCGGTTATAGTATTGCAGCTCTGACACTGTGTCAGTAACTGTACTATATCACTATTCTGACGCTGTGTCAATATAGTTTCAGGTTTTCTTACCTAAAAACGCCTCCATTCGGCGTGAGGCCGAACAGAGACGTTTTCCGGTTTTATAAATTTTTTCCCGCCAAGCCGCCCGCTGCGGCATAGGGGCGATGCCGTACTCTCACCGGGTTGCGTTCCCGCGAAAGAGCCCCATAGGGGTCTGCAGATGTTCGCTGGACAGCTCGGCAGGGGAGAGGCCCAGAGCAGCAGGCTATCCTCCACCGGCGAGGCACGGCTCCTTTCTCTGTCCGCCCGGATGTTTCCTCTGAACAGGAACAGACTCCTATCCGTTCTCCTCTCCATAACGTGCGAGGTAGAGATCTTTCGCAGTCTCCTCTGATCCGGTTTTCGCCGCAATCTCATAAAACGCCAGGGTGCGTCGCGAGTGCTCCAGCGCATTTTGCACAGCGGCCAGCTTCTCCTCCAGCCGGGCAATATACGTCTGGTAGATGGCAAGGCGCTCATCCAAGGTGACGTCCCCCTGCCTGACCAGGGACATGAAGTGCCGGATCTCCTGAATCGTCAGTCCAGATTCCTTGAAGCACCCGATGAGGTCGATGGCCTCCAGGTCCCGGTCTGAAAAGACCCGGTAGCCGGACTCCTTGCGCTGAAGGTCCGGCAGAAGCCCCTCTTTGTCGTAGTACCGGATGGTTGGAATGGACAGGCCGGTCATCTCTGAGACTTTTTTGATGGTGTAGTTCATATAGATCGCCCCTTTGGGTGCAGTATAGCGAAAAAAGGAGGGCTCCGTCAAGAAAAGGGGATTGACTCTCAAGTTTACTTTACCCTTATACTAACTCTGAAAGGGACCGTTCCGCGGCCGCCAATACGATGAGAGGACGGGTTGACAAGTATGCGGTATCACCAATTTGAGGATCTCCAGCTGTCCCAGCTGGGCATGGGGGGCGATGCGTCTGCCCCAGACAGAACCGGGGTTTGCAAAACCCATTGATGAAGCGAAGGCTATAGAGCTGGTCGACTTCTGCATCACCCACGGGATCAACTACTTTGACACAGCGTATATCTACCACATGGGGCAGTCCGAGGTGTTTCTGGGGAAGGCGCTGAAAGGGTATCCCCGGAACATCTTCTACGTGGCCGACAAATTCAACGTACAGGCGGAACCGGACTATAAAAAACAGTTTGCCCGGCAGCTGGACCGGCTCCAGATGGACCGCATCGACTTCTATCTGCTCCACGGGGTGACGTACAAGCTGATCTCCGACTATCTGGATCACGGCGCGCCGGAGTATTTCCGGGAGCAGAAGCGGCTGGGAAAGATCCGGTATTTCGGATTCTCCTTCCACGGTTCCCCCGATGCCCTGCGGCAGATGCTGGCCCGCGGCCCATGGGACTTTGTGCAGATTCAGCTGAACTACTACGACTGGTTCCACGGGACGGCCCGGGCGCTGTACGAGATCCTCCGGGAACACGACATCCCCATTATGGTGATGGAGCCGGCCCACGGCGGGATGCTGGCGGATCTGCCTGAGGCGGGACGCAATCTCCTGCTGACCGCCAAGCCCGGCGCCACGGCAGCTTCGTGGGCCTTCCGGTTCCTTCGGACACTGCCGGGGATCGCCGTGGTTCTAAGCGGGATGTCCTCTCTGGAGCAGGTAAAAGACAATGTCCAGACCTTCTCCCACGACAAGCCTCTGTCTGAACAGGAGATTACTCTGGTGCGGCAGGTGAGCGACGTGATCCACGTTCTCTATGCGGTGCCCTGCACGGGCTGCCGCTACTGCTGCGCCGACTGCCCCCAGCATCTGGACATCCCCTTCCTGCTCACCGCTTTCAACGAGTACAAGACCGGGGGAGAAAAGAGCCTGTCCTCCTGGCGTCTGGCCCGGCTGGGCGCCCTGCCGGAGAACAAACGTCCCTCCGCCTGCATCGGCTGCGGCGCGTGTACCGCCCACTGTCCCCATGGGCTGGACGTGCCCGCCTATATGAAGGAGATGGCGGCGTTTCTGTAACGATCCAAAACACGATGATGTTCCGGACTGAGAATGACTCTAAAATCCTGCGCCGCAATAAACAATGAAGGGTACCCTTCAAAAAGGGGTGCCCTTAAAGTGATCAAAACAGAACTCTTTCTGTGGTCAAACGAAAAATCGCCGCAGTTTTTCACTGCGGCGATTTCCATTTTGGTGGACCTAATCGGGATCGAACCGACGACCTTACGGATGCGAACCGTACGCTCTCCCAGCTGAGCTATAGGCCCATATATTGCTTTTCCCGGCGAAAGCCTGCTTATGATATTATAGCAGGTTTTTTCAAAAAGTAAAGGGGAAATTTTCGTTTTGGGTAAGGATTCAGCGAATCCCGCCCCAAAAGGGGCGGGATTTGCGTTTTTCCTGTGTCAGCGGCCGGATCAGACCAGCTGAACAATGGCCATCTCGGCGGCGTCGCCGCGGCGGGGGCCAATCTTCACCACACGGGTGTAGCCGCCGTTGCGGTCGGCGTACTTGGGGCCGATCTCCTGGAACAGCTTCTTAGCCACATCCTCCTTGGTGATGTAGCCCAGAGCCTGCCGGTAGGCGGGCAGATCGTTCTTCTTGGCCAGGGTGATCATCTTCTCGGCCACAGGAGCCACTTCCTTGGCGCGGGTGACGGTGGTCTTGATCTGGCCGTTCTCCAGCAGATAGGTAACCATGGCGCGGAGCATAGCCCGGCGCTGATCGCTGGTGCGGCCCAGCTTGCGATGCTTCATAGACATAACAAACACTCCTTCGACCTCGCGCTGCGAGATCACTCTTAAAAAATTCGTTCATTGGGCGCATAGGGCCCGGGACACCTGTGAAGGACCGCCTCGCGGCGGCACGGGAAGCGGAACGTTACATACCTTCCTCGCTGCCCCCGGCAGGGGAGGGGAGAGGGAAAGCTCTTCCCAGCAGCCTGCCTGTATCCTGCGTAATATACGCTTAGTTGTTGTTGTCGTCGCTGGCCAGGGACAGGCCCATCATAGCCAGCTTGTTGATGACCTCTTCCAGGGACTTGCGGCCCAGGTTGCGCACCTTCATCATCTCTTCCTCGGTCTTGGAGATCAGGTCCTCCACCGTGTTGATGTTGGCCCGTTTCAGGCAGTTGTAGGAGCGCACAGACAGGTCCATGTCGTCAATGGTCATCTCCATCACCTTGTCCCGCTGGGTCTCGGCCTTCTCCACCACAGTGGAACGGCTGCCCATGGTCTCGCTCAGGTCGGTAAACAGGGTGAAGTGGTCACACAGAATGCGGGCTCCCAGAGAGACCGCGTCCCGGGCGTCGATGGTCCCGTCGGTCCAGACCTCCAGGGTCAGCTTGTCATAGTCCGTGGCGTCGCCCACACGGGTGTTCTCCACAGTGTAGTTGACCTTGCGGACGGGGGTGTAGATGGAGTCCACGGGGATCAGACCGATGATGGTCTGGGCGGGCTTGTTCCGGTCGGCGGGGACATAGCCGCGGCCGTGGGACAGGGTCAGCTCCATGGACAGGGTGGCGTCCGCGCCCAGAGTAGCGATGTGCAGCTCCGGGTTGAGGATCTCCACATCCGCGTCCGCCTTGATGTCGCCGGCGGTGACCTCGCACTCGCCGGAGGCCTCGATGTGGACGGTCTTGGTCTCCTCACAGTGGAGCTTGGCGATGATGCTCTTGATGTTGAGGACGATCTCGGTCACGTCCTCCTTCACGCCCGGGATGGTGGAAAACTCGTGCTGGACGCCGGCGATCTTGATAGAAGTCACCGCGGTGCCCGGCAGAGAGGACAGCAGGATACGGCGCAGGGAGTTGCCCAGAGTGGTGCCGTAGCCGCGCTCCAGGGGCTCCACCACGTACTTGCCATAGGAGCTGTCGCCGGGATTCTCCACGCATTCAATGCGGGGCTTCTCGATTTCTACCATATGCTATGATACCCTCCTTTTCGCGACGGCGTATCCCGCCGTCTGATTCAGCTCACCAATATCTGAGGGTTGTCTAAGTCTAACTTCAACAGGGCGCCGCCGCAGGGAAATCTCTGCGGAGAAAAGACGCCCCTGGGCCTTCGGACAGGCCGAAGGCCCACAGGCTCGGTTCCTTACTTAGAGTACAGCTCGACGATGAGGTGCTCTTCCACGGGGAAGTCGATGTCGTCCCGAACGGGGAGAGCAACGACCTTGCCCTGGAGGGTATTCTTGGCGCGCTCCAGCCACTTGGGGATGGTGACCATGGGGGCGTCCTCACCCACCAGGCCCTTGAACTTCACGGAGGAGCGGCTCTTCTCCCGGACCTCGATGACGTCTCCCACCTTCACCAGGTAGGAGGGGATGTCCACCCGCTGGCCGTTGACGGTGAAGTGACCGTGGGTGGTCAGCTGGCGGGCCTCACGGCGGGTCTTGGCGAAGCCCAGGCGGTACACCACATTGTCCAGGCGGCGCTCGATGAGAGTCAGCAGGTTCTCACCGGTCTTGCCCTGCATCCGGTTGGCCTTCTCATAGTACATATGGAACTGCTTCTCCATGATGCCGTAGACAAACTTGACCTTCTGCTTCTCGGTCAGCTGCATGGCGTACTCGGACTGCTTTCTCCGCATCTGCCCCTTGGGGTTGCGGTTGGTTGTCTTCTTGTCATAGCCCATGACGGCGGGGGACAGGTTCAGCGCCTTGCACCGCTTGGCAATGGGCTGCATATTTCTAGCCATCTGTCAAAACCTCCTTCTTCCAGATCAGACGCGGCGGCGCTTGGGCGGCCGGCAGCCGTTGTGGGGAACGGGGGTCACGTCCTTGATCAGGGTGACCTCCAGGCCAACGGCCTGCAGGGCGCGGATGGCGGCCTCACGGCCGGCGCCGGGGCCCTTCACGTAGACCTCAACGGTCTTCAGGCCGTACTCCATGGCGGCCTTGGCGGCCGTCTCAGCGGCGGTCTGCGCGGCGAAGGGGGTGGACTTACGGGAACCGCGGAAGCCCAGGCCGCCGGAGGAGGCCCAGGACAGGGCGTTGCCCTGAAGATCGGTGACAGTCACCATGGTGTTGTTGAAGGAGGAGCGGATATGCACCTGGCCCTTCTCTACGTTCTTACGCTCGCGGCGCTTGCGCACCACTTTCTTACCCTTGGTATTCGCAGCCATGTGTTATCCCTCCTTACTTCTTCTTGTTGGCGACGGTACGCTTGGGACCCTTGCGGGTACGGGCGTTGGTCTTGGTCCGCTGGCCGCGCACGGGCAGCCCCTTGCGGTGGCGGACGCCGCGGTAGCAGCCGATCTCGGTCAGGCGCTTGATGTCCATCGCCACATTGCGGCGCAGGTCGCCCTCCACGGTGTACTCGTGGCCAATGATCTCACGCAGCTTGGTCTCGTCCTCCTCGGACAGGTCCTTCACGCGGGTGTCAGGGTTGATTCCGGCCTGGGCCAGGATCTTGTTGGCGCTGGTGCGCCCAATGCCGTAGATATAAGTGAGGCCGATCTCAATTCGCTTCTCTCTCGGCAGGTCAATACCGGCAATACGAGCCATTCTTACAGCACCTCCAATTAACCTTGTCTCTGCTTATGCTTGGGGTTTTCGCAAATAACCATGACTTTGCCCTTGCGCTTGATGACTTTGCACTTCTCGCACATGGGCTTCACGGACGGTCTGACTTTCATAGTTAAAACCTCCTGATGAATGCCTTAATGGCCCCTCCTCGTCGAAACAAGCTCCGTATCCTTCGCCCCCGCGCAAGCGCGAGGGCTCACTCACTCCGCTGTTTCTCCTCTCCAAATGCGACCCACTTCGTTGGGCTCGCATTTGGGGCGGCCTGCGGCCGCTGTCCCCGCGGGGGGACGGGAGTCTTGACGGACCCCGGAAGGCAAGGCTTCCAGGGAAAGCCGGACGATTTGGTCGTTAATAGTTACTTAGAACGCCAGGTAATACGGCCTCGGGTGAGGTCGTAGGGTGACATCTGAACGGTCACCTTGTCGCCGGGCAGGATGCGGATAAAGTTCATCCGCAGCTTCCCGGAAATATGGGCCAGGATAATGTGGCCATTGCCAATGTCCACGTGGAACGTGGTATTGGGAAGGGACTCGGTGACGACTCCCTCCAGTTCGATCATATCATCTTTCGCCAAGCGTGATTCCCTCCTTGAAGGCGGCCAGCGCCCTTCTCAGTTCCCGGTCCGACACCGGTTCTCCTTGTTTCAGCTTCTGGATGGCGGGGTGGTCAAAGGGGCGGTCCGGCGGGGTGAGGGCCTCCACATGCCGCAGCTTTTTCGCCTTGGGATGGGCCGCTCTCCGTCGCTTTCCGTCGGCCAGCAGCAGCCGGCCGGTCTCCTCTTCCACACCCATGACGCAGAAGATGCCTTCCTTGTCCCGTCCGGCAGTTGCCCGGACGATCTGCCCTTTGTGATCAGACATAGGCTCCATCCTCGGTGACGGTGAGGATCTCGGGGCCGTCCTCAGTGATGAGGATGGTATTTTCATAGTGGGCGGTGAGGGAGCCGTCCAGGGACACGGTGGTCCACTTGTCGGCCAGTACCTTCACCTGCCAGTCGCCGGCGCACACCATGGGCTCCACGGCGATGGTCATGCCCGGCTGGAGCCGGGGACCGTGGCCGGCGGGCCCGAAGTTGCGCACCTCGGGGGCCTCGTGGAGATTGCGGCCCACGCCGTGGCCCACAAAATCCCGGACCACAGAGAAGCCGTTGGCCTCCACATACTCCTGGACCGCATGGCCGATGTCTGAGACACGGCAGCCGCTGCGGGCCATTTTGATGCCCTCCCAGAAGCTCTGCTGCGTGACCTGGATGAGCTTCTTGGCCTCATCGCTGATCTCACCGCAGGCGTAGGTGGCGGCGCAGTCCCCGTGGAAACCGTCAATATAGGCCCCCACGTCCACGCTGACGATATCGCCCTCTTTCAGCTTCCGGGGGCCCGGGATGCCGTGGATCACCACCTCGTTCACCGAGATGCAGGCAGATCCAGGGAATCCGGCGTAGCCCAGGAAGGAGGGCTTTCCGCCGTGGCTCTCGATAAAGCGCCGGACGGCGGTGTCGATCTCATGGGTGGTGACCCCAGGGGCCACCATAGATCCGGCCAGGGCGCGGGCCTGGGCGGTGAGCCGCCCGGCCTTGCGCATGGCCTCAATCTCCCGGGGAGATTTCATGGAAATCATTTCGATGCCCTTCAAGACTCCAACGCCTCCAGAATCACGGCCGTGGTGGCCTCAATGGTGGGCTGGTTGTCCACCGAGCGCAGGGTTCCCTTGCTCTGGTAGTAGTCCTTCAGGGGCTCGGTCTGCTCGTGGTAGACGCGCAGACGCTCCCGCACGGTCTCGGGCTTGTCGTCGGCCCGCTGGACCACCGGGGCCCCGCAGGCGTCGCACACGCCCTCCACCTTGGTGGGACGGGCTTTCAAATGGTAAGAGGCGCCGCACTTGCTGCACACACGGCGGCCGCCCATGCGGTCCTCGATCTCCTGATCGCTGATCTCAATGGAGATCACCCGGTCGAAGGAGACCCCCGCCTGGGAGAGGGCCTCGGCCTGGCCGATGGTGCGGGGCACCCCGTCCAGGATGAAACCGCTCTGGCAGTCCGGCTGCCCGATGCGCTCTTTCACCACGCGGATGATCACATCATCGGGGACCAGCTTGCCCGCGTCCATATAGCTCTTGGCCTCCAGACCCACAGGAGTTCCCTCCTGGATGGCGGCACGGAGCATGTTGCCGGTGGAGATGGTGGGGATTCCCAGCTTCGCGCTGAGGATCTCCGCTTGGGTGCCTTTTCCCGCGCCGGGGGCGCCCAGCAGGATCAACTTCATACCCATAACGCCTCTCTTCCCATTACTCCAGGAAGCCCTTGTAGTGCCGCATGAGCATCTGGGCCTCCATCTGCTTGGTGGTCTCCAGGGCGACGCCCACCACGATGATCACGGAGGTGCCGCCGATGGCCAGGGAGCTGTACCCGAACAGGTTGCCGGTGATGATGGGCGCGATGGCCACGATGGACAGGTAGAGGGCTCCGAACATGGTAATCTTGTTGAGGACCTTCAGAATGAAGTCGGCGGTGGGCTTGCCCGGACGGAAGCCGGGAATGAAGCCGCCGTTCTTCTTCAGGTTGTTGGCCACCTCCACGGGGTTGAACTGCATGGTGGCGTAGAAATAGCTGAAGCCCACGATGAGCAGGAAATACAGCACGCTGTAGAAGGGGTTCGCCGTATCGAACAGCATCATCAAGGTGCCGCCGAAGCCGCCGCTCTCCGTGGTCCACCCGGCGAAAGCGCCGATGGTGGCGGGGATCATGGCGATGGACTGGGCGAAGATGATGGGCATGACGCCGCCCATATTCACCTTGATGGGAATGTGGGTGGACTGGCCGCCGTACATCTTCCGTCCCACCACCCGCTTGGCGTACTGAACCGGCAGGCGGCGCTCGGAGTTGGAGATGAATACGATCAGGACCACCAGAGCCAGCATGCCCACGACGATGACCGCGATCATCCAGGGGGCCAGGATGCTGTTCTCATAGGCCGCCCGCTCCACCTCGGTCATGGCCGCCAGCTGCTCCTCGGTACGGGGATTCAGGTAGGCCTGAATGCCGCTGATCATATCCCGGAGCATGTGGGGGAAGCGGGAGACGATACCGGCGAACAGCAGCACAGAGATGCCGTTGCCGATGCCGAACTCGGTGATCTGCTCGCCCAGCCACATGAGGAAGGCGGAGCCGGCAGTGAAGGACAGGATGATGACGATAGCCACCCACACAGCGGGCAGGCCCTCGGTCTCCACCAGATCGTAGCTGTTGATCAGGCTGTAGTAGCCAAAGCCCTGGATCAGGCCGATGGCCACGGTGGTGTACCGGGTGATGGAGGCGATCTTCTTCCGGCCCTCCTCGCCGCCCTCCTTGGCCAGCCGCTCCAGAGCGGGGATGGCCACGGTGAGCAGCTGGATGATGATGGAGCTGTTGATATAGGGCTGAATGCTCAGAGCGAACAGGGTCGCCATGGAGAAGGCGGAGCCGCTCATGGCGTTCATCAGACCCAGAATGGTGCCGCTCTGGGCGCTCAGATAGGTCTCCAGACCAGAGGTGTTGATATAAGGCACCGGAATGGCGGCGCCCAGGCGGAAGATGAGCAGCGCGAAGATGGTAAACAGGATCTTACGGCGCAGCTCCGGGATCTGCCAGGCGTCCCGGACGGTCTTGATCATATCAGACCACCTCCACCTTACCACCCGCAGCTTCGATTTTTTCCTTGGCGGAGGCGGAGAAGGCGGAAGCCTGGACGGTCAGCTTCTTGCTGATGGAGCCGTTGCCCAGGATCTTGACGCCGTACTGGCACTTGGACAGGATGCCCTTCTCCAGCAGAGCCTGAACGGTGACAGTCTCACCGTCGGCAAACTTGGCGTCCAAGGTGGAGACGTTCACCGCCTCCAGGGGCTTGGCAAAAATGTTGTGGAAACCGCGCTTGGGCAGGCGGCGGGCCAGAGGCATCTGGCCGCCCTCGAAGCCCACGCGGACACCGCCGCCGGAGCGGGCCCACTGGCCCTTCTGGCCGCGGCCGGCGGTCTTACCGTTGCCGGAGCCGTTGCCGCGGCCCTTGCGGTAGGCCTTGGTGTTGGAACCGGCGGCGGGGGAGAGTTCATGCAGATTCATTGTCTCGCGCCTCCTCTTAGTTTTCCTCGGATACCTGGAGCAGGTAGCCGATCTGGGCGACCTTGCCCCGGGTGGCCGCGTTGTCGGGCTGCACGGTGGTGTCGCCGATCTTGTGAAGGCCCAGGGCCTCGGCGGTCGCCTTGTGCTTGGCGATGCGGCCGTTCAGGCTCTTGACCAGCTTGATGTTCAGATTAGCCATTGTGAGTGCCCTCCTTACTCCAAGATCTCTTCCACGCTCTTGCCGCGGATGCGGGCGACCTCCTCAGGGCTTCTCAGGGACTTCAGGCCCTCAAAAGCGGCGGAGACCACGTTCTGCGGATTGTTGGAGCGCAGGCACTTGGTGTAGATGTCCTTGATTCCCACGGCCTCCAGCACGGCGCGGACGGCGCCGCCGGCGATGACGCCGGTACCGGGAGCGGCGGGCTTCATCAGCACGCGGCCGGCGCCGAAGGCGCCGATGACCTCGTGGGGAATGGTGGTGCCGGACAGGGACACGGTGATCATGTTCTTCTTGGCGTCCTCGATGCCCTTGCGGATGGCCTCGGGCACCTCGGCGGCCTTGCCGGTGCCGAAGCCCACGCGGCCCTTCTCATCGCCCACCACCATCAGAGCGGCGAACTTCATGACGCGGCCGCCCTTGACGGTCTTGGACACGCGGTTCAGAGAGACGAGCTTCTCCACGTACTCGCTGGGTTGTTTCTCAAATCTA
Organism: Pseudoflavonifractor capillosus; assembly: GCF_016899775.1. GTDB lineage: Bacteria > Bacillota > Clostridia > Oscillospirales > Oscillospiraceae > Lawsonibacter. The sequence continues at coordinate 18,304 of NZ_JACJJE010000019.1, read as the reverse complement.
GGCATTGTCGTTTCCTCCTCCCTTAGAACTGCAGGCCGCCCTCACGGGCGCCCTCGGCCAGAGCCTTGACACGGCCATGGTACACATAGCCGCCGCGGTCGAAGACCACGGTCTCAATGCCCTTCGCCTTGGCACGCTCGGCCACGGTGACGCCCACCTGCTTGGCGGCGTCGGTCTTGGTGCCTTCGCAGGAGAAGTCCTTCTCCAGGGTGGAAGCGGAGACCAGGGTCTTGCCGCTCACATCGTCGATGATCTGGGCGTAGATGTTGGTCTCGCTGCGGAACACGTTCAGGCGGGGACGCTCGGGCGTGCCGGAGATTTTCGCACGCACGCGCTTGTGGCGCTTAATGCGCTGAGAACGGGTATCGGGTCTGTTGATCATGTTGGCACACCTCCTTCTTACTTCTTGGCGCCGGTCTTACCAGCCTTGCGGCGGATGACCTCGTCGGTATACTTGATGCCCTTGCCCTTATAAGGCTCAGGCGGACGCTTCTCTCTCACTTCGGCGGCAAACTGGCCCACCTGCTGCTTGTCGCAGCCGTGAATGACGATCTTGTTGGGGCCGGGAACCTCGATGGTGATGCCGGGGATCTCCTCCATGGTGACCTGATGGGAGAAGCCCAGGTTCATAACCAGCTTGTTGCCCTCCTTGGCCACACGGTAGCCGACGCCGTTCACGTCCAGCTCCTTCTTGTAGCCCTCGGTGACGCCCACCACCATGTTGTGGATCAGGGTCCGGGTCAGGCCGTGCAGAGCGCGGTTCTCCTTGGCGTCGTTGGGACGGGTGACGTGGATGACCTCACCCTCCTGCTCGATCTTCATGTTGGGGTGGAACTGACGGGTCAGGGTGCCCTTGGGGCCCTTCACAGTGACCACATTCTCCGCCTCGATCTTAACCTCCACGCCGGCGGGGACGGCGATAGGAGCTCTACCAATTCTAGACATTCCTATAACCCTCCTTACCAGACAAATGCCAGGACTTCGCCGCCGACATGGGCCTGACGGGCCTTCTTGTCGGTCATGACGCCCTTGGACGTGGATACGATGGCGATGCCCAGCCCGCGTAAAACCTTGGGCAGCTCGTCCGCGCCGGCATACACGCGCAGGCCAGGCTTGGACACGCGGCGCAGACCGGAGATGACCTTCTCCTTGCCGGCACCATACTTCAGGGTGATGCGGATAACGCCCTGAGTCCCGTCGTCGATCAGCTGGAAGTTCTTGATATAGCCTTCATCCAGCAGGATCTGCGCGATGGACTTCTTCATGTTGGACGCGGGGACGTCCACGGTGTCATGCTTGGCGTTGTTCGCGTTGCGGATGCGGGTGAGCATATCCGCAATGGGATCCGTGATATGCATGAGTCTTTACCTCCTATTCGATTACCGGCCGTTGGGTAAGCCGGTACAAGCGGCAAGGTATCGCAGGGCAGGTAGACCCTTCGACCTATTGACCGCCTTCGTGCCTTTGGCACTATTTATCAAAACCGCCGTCCCGAGGCGGGTTTGACCAAAAGGAATGAAACAGCGCAAATCCCCGGCAGTCGCCCGGAGCCCTTCCGCGGCCCCTGCGATCCCGGGTTTCGCCTCGCCCACGGCGCCGGGTGTGTCCCTAAAAAAGACCTCTCGGCGCGCAAGCACCTGATTATACCTCATTTATGTCCGGATTGCAAGACTTTTTAGCCTCGCACGCCCGGACGCGTGGTTCACTTTTGTCCAGAAGGAACCGGTTGTGCAGACACAGCCGGTTCCTTCCAAGACGTTATTGACCTGGCGGTCTGAGTATTCAGAATTACCAGGAAGCTTTCTTCACACCGGGGATCTGGCCCTTATAGGCCAGCTCCCGGAAGCAGATACGGCAGATGCCGTAGTCCCGCAGGTAAGCGTGGGGACGGCCGCACAGCTTGCAGCGGTTGTAGCGGCGGGAGGAGAACTTGGGCTCCTTCTGCTGCTTGAGAATCATAGACTTCTTAGCCATTGTTCATCCTCCTCCTTAGCGGGTGGCGAAGGGCGCGCCCACGAGCTTGAGCAGCTCACGGGCCTCTTCGTCAGTCTGGGCGGTGGTGCAGACCACGATGTCCATGCCGCGGATCTTGTCGATCTTGTCGTACTCGATCTCGGGGAAGATCAGCTGCTCCTTGACGCCCAGGGCGTAGTTGCCGCGGCCGTCGAAGGAGTCGGCGGAGATGCCCCGGAAGTCACGGACACGGGGCAGAGCCACGTTGAACAGACGGTCCAGGAACTCCCACATCTTGTTGCCGCGCAGGGTGACCTTGGCTCCGATGGGCATGCCCTCACGGAGCTTGAAGTTAGCCACGGACTTCTTGGCCTTGGTGATGACGGCCTTCTGGCCGGTGATGGTGGTCAGGTCGTTCACCACGGCGTCCAGCACCTTGGCGTTCTCCCGGGCCTCGCTGCAGCCCACGTTGACCACGATCTTCTCCAGACGGGGGATCTGCATGGTGGACTTATAGCCGAACTTCTGCATCAGAGCAGGAGCGACCTCGTCCTGATACAGCTTCTTCAGGTTGGGCGTATTAGCCATTTCGATTCACTCCTCCTCTCTCAGATCTCGGCGCCGCACTTCTTGCAGATGCGGACCTTCTTGTCGCCCTCGACCTTGTGGCCGATGCGGGTGGGCTTGTTGCACTTGGGGCAGACCTTCTGCACCTTGCAGGCGTAGAGGGGGGCCTCCTTCTTCAGGATGCCGCCCTGGTCGCCCTGCTTGCGGGGCTTGGTGTGGCGGGAGACCACGTTGATGTTCTCCACGACCACCTTGCCGCTCTTGGGCTGGACCTCCAGGACCTTGCCCTGCTTGCCCTTGTCCTTGCCGGACAGCACGACCACCAGGTCGTCCTTCTTGATGCTCATTTTCTTCATGCTTCGTTACCCTCCCTTACAGCACTTCGGGAGCCAGGGACAGGATCTTCATATAGTCCTTGTCGCGCAGCTCGCGGGCCACGGGGCCAAAGATACGGGTGCCGCGGGGGTTCTTGTCCTCACGGATGAGGACGGCGGCGTTGTCGTCGAAGCGGACGTAAGAGCCGTCGGCGCGGCGCACACCCCGGGAGGTGCGGACGATAACGGCCTTGACCACCTCGCCCTTCTTCACGGTTCCGCCGGGCTGGGCCTTCCGAACGGAGGCCACAATCACGTCTCCGATGTTGCCGAACTTGCGCTTGGAACCGCCCAGCACACGGATGGTCTTGATCTCCTTGGCGCCGGTGTTATCGGCGACCTTCAGATAGCTTTCTTCCTGAATCATGCCGGCACCTCCTTACTTCGCCTTCTCGATGATTTCGACCACGCGCCACCGCTTGTCCTTGGACAGGGGGCGGGTCTCCATCACGCGGACGCGGTCACCCACGCCGCACTGGTTGTTCTCGTCGTGAGCCTTCAGCTTATAGGTTCTCTTGACGATCTTCTTATACAGAGGGTGGGCCACACGGTCGGCGACGGCGACCACCACGGTCTTGTCCATCTTGTCCGAAACCACCAGGCCGACTCTGGTCTTACGGGAAGAAGTTCTGTTTTCCATCTTCTATCTCCTCCTCTTAGCGGCCGGCGAGCTGCTGCTCGCGGATGATGGTCTTGACCCGGGCGATGTCCTTCTTAACCTCCGCAATGCGGATGGGGTTGTCCAGCTGATTGGTGGCGTGCTGAAGGCGCAGGTTGAACAGGTCCTTCTTCAGGTCCATCAGCTTGGTCTCCAGCTCCGCGCCGGAGAGCTTGCGGATCTCATTGGCCTTCATTACGCTTCACCACCCTTCTCGGTCTCTTCACGCTTCACGATCTTGCACTTGACAGGCAGCTTGTGGCTGGCCAGGCGCAGAGCCTCGCGGGCGACCTCCTCGGAGACGCCGGCGATCTCGAACATCACGCGGCCGGGCTTGACCACGGCCACCCAGTACTCGGGAGAGCCCTTACCGGAACCCATGCGGGTCTCGGCCGGCTTCTCGGTGACGGGCTTATCGGGGAAGATCTTGATCCACACCTTACCGCCACGCTTGGTGTAACGGGTCATGGCGATACGGGCGGCCTCGATCTGGTTGCTGGTGATCCAGCTGGGCTCAGTGGCCACCAGGCCAAACTCACCGTAAGTGACGGTATTGCCGCGGGTGGCCTTGCCCTTCATGCGGCCGCGGTGGACGCGGCGGTATTTAACGCGCTTCGGCAGCAGCATTACTGAGCGCCTCCTTCCTTAGGAGTGTTGGCCTGACCGGCGGGGCGGGGGCCACGGTTGTTATCACGGTTAAAGTTGTTGCGGCGCTCCCCGTCCCGGCGGAAGCCGCCCCGGCGGTCGCCGTTGCGGCGGTCGCGGCGCTCACGGCGCTCCTGATAGGGCTTGCTGGTATCCAGGGTGCGGGGGGTGGTGCGCAGGGCCTGAGTCAGCACCTCGCCCTTGTAGATCCACACCTTCACGCCGATGCGGCCGTAGGTGGTGGCAGCCTCAGCGAAGCCGTAGTCGATGTCGGCGCGCAGAGTCTGCAGGGGGATGGTGCCGTCGTGGTAGTGCTCGGTGCGGGCAATCTCAGCGCCGCCCAGACGGCCGGAAACGCTGGTCTTGATGCCCAGGGCGCCGGCGCGCATGGCGCGGCCCATGGCGTTCTTCATGGCGCGGCGGAAGCCGATACGCTTCTCCAGCTGCTGGGCGATGTTCTCGGCCACCAGCTGAGCGTCCATGTCGGAGTTGCGCACTTCCACGATCTTCAGGTCCACGGGCTTGCCGATCATCTTGACCAGCTTGGCCTCCAGGGCCTTGATCTCCTCGCCGCCCTTGCCGATGACGACGCCGGGGCGGGCGCAGTGCAGGTAAATACGGACCTTGGCGTTGTCCCGCTCGATCTCGATCTTGGGGATGCCGGCGCCGTACAGAGTCTTCTTCAAGTAGTCACGGATCTTCTTGTCCTCCACCAGCAGGTCGCCGACCAGCTCGTTCTTCGCGTACCAGCGGGAGTCCCAATCCTTGATGACGCCCACGCGAAGGCCGTGGGGATTGACTTTCTGTCCCATATTGTTCCTCCTCCCTTAGCGCTCGCTCACGGCGATGGTGACGTGAGAGGTGCGCTTGTTGATGCGGTACGCCCGGCCCTGGGCCCGGGGCATGATGCGCTTGATGATGGGGCCGGGGTTGGCATAGCAGGCGGACACATACAGCTTCTCAGGGTCCATCTGGTGGTTGTTCTCCGCATTGGCCGCAGCGCTCTTCAGCAGCTTGAGCACAGGCTCAGAGGCGGCCTTGGGGGTGTTCAGCAAAATCGCGGTGGCGGTGGCCACGTCCTTGCCGCGGATCAGGTCCAGGACGATCTTCACCTTACGGGGAGAGATCCGCAGATATCTCAGGTTTGCAACAGCTTCCATTGCTCTCTCTCCTCCTTACTTACCGGTCTTGGAACCCGCGTGACCCTTGAAGGTGCGGGTGGGAACGAACTCGCCCAGCTTGTGGCCGACCATATCCTCGGTCACATAGACGGGCACGTGCTTGCGGCCGTCGTGGACGGCGAAGGTGTGACCCACGAAGGAGGGGAAGATGGTGGAGGCGCGGCTCCAGGTCTTCAGCACCTTCTTGTCGCCGGTCTGATTCATTTCATCGACCCGCTTCAGCAGCTCGGGGGCGCAAAAGGGGCCTTTCTTGATACTTCTGCTCATCTTTTACTCCCTCCTTACTTGGCGTTGCGGCGCTTCACGATGAACTTATCGGTGCGGTTCTTGGTCTTGCGGGTCTTGTAACCCAGAGCGGGCTTGCCCCAGGGAGTGACCGGGCCGGGACGGCCGACAGGGCTCTTGCCCTCGCCGCCGCCGTGGGGGTGGTCATTGGGGTTCATGACGGAGCCGCGGACGGTGGGCCGCCAGCCCATGTGGCGCTTGCGGCCGGCCTTACCGATCTGAATGTTGGCGTGGTCGGTGTTGCCCACCTGGCCGATGGTGGCCTTGCAGTTCTCGCGGATATAGCGCACCTCGCCGGAGGGGAGGCGGACCTGAGCCATGCCGTTCTCCTTGGCCATCAGCTGAGCGGCCACGCCGGCGGCGCGGACCAGCTGAGCGCCCTTGCCGGGGTAGAGCTCGATGTTGTGGATCATCTCGCCCACAGGGATGTTGGCGATGGGCAGGCAGTTGCCGGGCAGGATGTCGGCGTCGGCGCCGGTCATGATGATGTGGCCGGCCTTCAGGCCGTTGGGGGCCAGGATATAGCGGCGCTCGCCGTCCTCATACTCGATCAGAGCGATGTTGGCGGAGCGGTTGGGGTCGTACTGCAGGTTGACCACAGTGGCCTTGCCCTCTTTGTCCCGCTTGAAGTCGATGATGCGGTACTTCTGCTTGTTGCCGCCGCCGTGGTGGCGGACGGTGATGCGGCCGTAGCTGTTGCGGCCCGCGTGCTTCTTCAGCACCTCGGTGAGGGCGCGCTCGGGCTTGGCCTTCTTGTCGATGCCCTCGAAGGCGGACACAGTCATGTGGCGGCGGGAGGGCGTTGTGGGCTTATAAGTCTTGATAGCCATTTCTCAATCTCCTCCTTACACCATGCCTTCGAAGAACTCGATGGTCTTGGAATCGGCGGTCAGGGTGACCATGGCCTTCTTCCAGCTGGGCCGGCGGCCGGCGGGCCGGTAGCCCATGCGCTTCATTTTGCCCTGCATGTTCAGGGTGTTCACCTTGGCGACCTTCACGCCGAAGATCTCCTCGACCGCCTTGGCGATCTCGATCTTGTTGGCGGTCTTGGCCACCTCGAAGGTGTAGCGCTTCATCTCGGCGTCCGCCATGGACTGCTCGGTGATGATGGGGCGCTTGATGATATCATAAGCGGTCATTATGCGAACACCTCCTCAATGATAGCCAGGGCGGCCTTATCGACCACCAGGCGGTTGGCGTTGACGATGTCGTAAACGCTCAGGACCTTGGCGGTGGTGGTGATGACGCCGGGGATGTTCCGGGCGGACAGGACCACATTCTTCTCCACCTCAGGGGTGATGACCACGGACTTGCCGGCCTGGATGCTGTCCAGGAAGCCCTTCATGGCCTTGGTCTTCACCTCGTCCAGCTTCAGGCCGTCCACCACCAGGATGTCGCCGGAGGCGGCCTTGGCGGACAGGGCGGACTTCAGAGCCAGACGCTTCACCTTCTTGTTGAGGGTGTAGCGGTAGGTGCGGGGCTTGGGGGCAAACACGATGCCGCCGTGGGTCCACTGGGGAGCCCGGGTGGAACCCTGACGGGCGTGGCCGGTGCCCTTCTGGCGCCAGGGCTTCTTGCCGCCGCCGGAGACCTCGGCGCGGGTCAGAGCGCTCTGGGTGCCCTGACGGCAGTTGGCCAGGTGGTTCTTGACCACCTCGTGGACCACAGCCGTGTTGGGCTCGATGCCGAACACCGCATCGGAGAGCTCGATCTCGCCGACCTGCTGGCCGGCCATGTTAAACACATTTGCTTTAGCCATGATTTACACTCTCCTTTCCTTACTTGTTGCGGGCGGAAGCCTTCTGCGGGTTGCGGCCGGAAGCCTTCTGCGGGTTGACGCTGACGCCGGCGGCGCCCTTGGGCTCGAAGAACTTCTTCACGCTGTTGCGCAGGAACACCACGCCGCCCTTGGGGCCGGGGATGGCGCCGCGCACGGCGATGATGCCCAGCTCGGTGTCCACCTGGACCACGTCCAGGTTCATGACGGTGACCTGCTCGTTGCCCATCTGGCCGGCACCGATGGTGCCCTTGATGATCTTGGACATGTGGCTGGTGGCGCCCAGAGAGCCGATGTTGCGGTGCACAGGGCCGCCGCCGTGGGTGTTGCGCTTGACAGCGGCACCGTGGCGCTTAACAACGCCCTCGTAGCCGTGGCCCTTGCTGATGCCGGTCACGTCCACACGGTCGCCGGCGGCGAAGACCTCGGCGGTGAGCTCGTCGCCCACCTCGTACTTGGAGCAGTCGTCCAGACGGAACTCCTTCAGAACCTTCTTGAACTCGGTCATGCCGGCCTTCTTCTGGTGGCCGACCTCGGGCTTGGTGAGCTTGCGCTCAGCAACCGTCTCATAACCCAGCTGAATGGCCTCATAGCCATCCTTCTCGGCGGTCTTCTTCTGCACCACGGTGCAGGGCCCGGCCTGGATCACGGTCACAGGGACCACGCGGCCAGCCTCATCGAAGACCTGGGTCATGCCGATCTTTTTGCCGATGATCGCTTTCTCCATGTTGGATTTCCTCCTATAAAGGTTATTGGTCGGGAGAGTTGCCCAATGGGCTGGCATTGCTCTCGCGACTTGACCCGTCCATCTCTATGACGCGATGGACTGCGGGTACAACAAAGTTGTGCTTGAGACCGGCTGAATTACAGCTTGATCTCGATCTCCACGCCGGCGGGAAGCTCCAGGCTCATCAGGGCCTCCACGGTCTTGGGGGAGGGCTTGATGACGTCGATGAGCCGCTTGTGGGTGCGGCGCTCGAACTGCTCGCGGCTGTCCTTGTACTTGTGGACGGCGCGCAGGATGGTGACGACTTCCTTCTTGGTGGGCAGGGGAATGGGACCGGAGACGGAAGCGCCGGTGCGCTTGGCGGTCTCCACGATCTTCTCCGCGCTCTGGTCGATGAGCTGGTGGTCATAGGCCTTCAGGCGGATGCGGATCATTTCTTTCTGAGCTGCCATGGGTTGTTTCCTCCTTAATACATACGAAGTGAATTTCTTTGTCCTTCATGCTTCGTACGGTGAAGTTCCTGTCCACGTTCTCGTGCGTATCACTCCGTGACATGAAAGAAACCGGCGCAGCAAGCAGGCCGGTTCCACCCAACCACAGCGATATACGCCGTGCCCAGGTCCTTCAGCCGCCCGATTCTAGCTCGGACATACTCCGCGGAAGTTCCCTCATTGCTGAGCAATCTCCCGCATCATCGCATTGCCCCCTTACAGGGACTTTGGTATCATACATCAACACCCCCGTGTGTGTCAAGGACTTTTTCAAATTTTTTTAGCAAATTTCCCGCCGGATTCGCCCCGCCGTTCTGCGGAAAAAAACCGTCCCCGCCTGGGATGGGGGAGAGAGGGCGGCAAGCGGCCTCCTTTCCCCTTGCTCCCGCCGCTCCTTTGTGCTATGATACCCAAAAGCGGCCCCTGCTCCGGGCCCATTACCTTTTTAAATAGAAAGGAATCCGACTGCTTATGACCCATCTGAAACGGCTGGGAGCCCTCTCCCTGTCCCTTGCTCTGACCCTGACCGCCCTGAGCGGCTGCCAGAACGGCGCCTCCTCGTCCTCCCAGGAGGATGCGCCCATCGACCTGGCCTCTGTCACCGACCCCTACCTGACCACCGCCGGCCTGTCCGGCGACACGGTGGTGGCCCGCGCCGGGGGCGCGGACATCACCGCCGGAAGCCTGCTGTACTGGATGGCCTACCTGGTGGACAGCTCCATCCAGGACCCCTCCTCCATGGACACCGTCTGGGAGCTGGATATGGGCAACGGCCAGACCTTTGAACAGGGCATCCTGGACGCCTCCCTGAACAACGCCGCCCTGTACGCCCTGCTCCCCATCCAGGCTCAGGCGGAGGGGATCTCCGTCTCCCCGGATCTCTCCCAGCAGGTGAGCGACCTGATGGCCTCCATGGAGACTCAGGCCGGCAGCGCCGAGCTGCTGGACCACTCCCTGTGGTACAACGCCCTCACTCCGGAGCTGTACACCACCCTCTTTGAGGTGAACGACCTGAACAGCCAGCTTCAGGAGAAGCTGTACGGGGAGGGGAGCGCCGGCTACCCCACCGACGACCAGGTGCTCTCCTACGCCAAAGATCAGGGCTACTACCGGGCCAAGCACATCCTTCTGAAGACGGTGGACACCAACAGCCCCCTCACCGACGAGAACGGCAACCCCACCGGGGAGTATGAGCCTCTGGACGAGGCCACCGTGGCCGAGAAGAAGGCCCTGGCCGAGGACCTGCTGGCTCAGCTCCAGGCCGCCGGCGACAAGGAGGCCCTCTTTGACCAGCTGATGGCCCAGTACAGCGAGGACACCGCCTCGGACGGCTCGCTGAACGGGGCTGACGGCTACGTGGCCTCTCCCGGACAGATGGTGGCTCCCTTTGAGGAGGCCGCCCAGGCCCTGTCCGACGGCGAGGTCAGCGGCATCGTGGAGAGCGTCTACGGCTACCACATCATCCTCCGCCTCCCCCTGGACCCGGCAAACTTCCGCAGCGGGTACATCGCCCAGCAGATGACCGACCTGCGCCAGGGCTGGCTGGACGCCAACCCGGTGGAGACCACTGAGGCCTTTGCCCAGGTGGACCCCCCCGCCTTCTATGAGAAGCTCCTCTCCCTGCGCACCGCCATCGAGGAGGAGGCCGCCGCCCAGCAGGAGGCCGACAGCAGCGGCTCCGGCTCTTCCTCCTCCGGCAGCTCCGCTTCCTCCAGCTCCAGCGCTTCCAGTTCCGCCTCCTCCCAGGCTGCGTCCTGATTCCCCACGCATTTTGCGCCTCCGCTCCGGCGGAGGCGCTTTTTTGCCGGAAAACAAGAAAGCCCGGGGGCCCTCACTGAGAGGACCCCCGGGGAAAGGAATCGTGTTGAAATGGTTGTGTGCTGAATTAGAAGATGCCCTGAGCCATCATGGCGTCGGCGACCTTCTGGAAGCCCACGATGTTGGCGCCGGCGACCAGGTCATAGCCCAGACCATAGCGCTCAGCAACCTCAACGGAGGAGTGATAGATGTTCTTCATGATGCTCTGCAGCTTGGCGTCCACTTCCTCAGCAGTCCAGTACACGCGCTCGGCGTTCTGAGCCATCTCCAGCTCGGACACGGACACGCCGCCGGCGTTGACAGCCTTGGAGGGGGCGACGACCATGTGCTTCTGCTCCTTCAGGAACTCCAGAGCGTCGTTGGTGGTGGGCATGTTGGCGACCTCGATGTAGTACTTCACACCGGACTCGGCAATCTTCTTGGCCCACTCGATGTTGACGTCGTTCTGAGTGGCGGCGGGCATATAGATGTCCACGTCCTTCACGCCCCAGCACTTGGTGTTGGGTACGAACTCGCAGTCAAACTTGTCCGCATAGGGCTTGCAGTGCATGGGATCGTTGGCGCGCATCTCCAAGATGTAGTTCAGCTTCTCCTCGGTGCACACGCCGTCGGGATCGTGGATGTAGCCGTCGGGGCCGGCGAAGTAGGTGACCTTGGCGCCCAGCTGAGCGGCCTTCTTCATGATGCCCCAGCCCACGTTGCCGTAGCCGGACATAGCGATGCGCTTGCCCTCGATGGACTCGCCGTCATGGGCCAGAGCCTCGACCAGATAGTACACAGCGCCGTAGCCGGTGGCCTCGGGACGCAGGATGGAGCCGCCGGTGCAGACAGCCTTGCCGGACAGAGCGCCAAACTCAGCAGCGCCCACGATGCGGCGGTACTGACCATACATATAGCCGATCTCACGGCCGCCGCAGCCCAGGTCGCCGGCGGGGCAGTCGATGTCCTGGCCGATGTGACGATACAGCTCGGTGATGAAGGCCTGGCAGAAACGCATGACCTCGGCGTCGCTCTTGCCGCGAGGATCGAAGTCGGAGCCGCCCTTGGCGCCGCCGATGGGCAGACCAGTCATGGCGTCCTTAAAGACCTGCTCGAAGCCCAGGAACTTCACGATAGAGAGGTTGACGGAGGGGTCAAAGCGGATGCCTCCCTTGTAGGGGCCAAGAGCCGCGTTGTACTGAACGCGGTAGCCGCGGTTGACATGCCACACGTGATTGTCGTCCTCCCAGGTCACGCGGAACTCGATGACGCGCTCGGGCTCGACCATCCGCTCCAGCAGGGCGGCCTTCTCGTACTCGGGATGGGCGTCGATCACGGGCTCCAGGGAGCTGAGGACCTCCTCGACGGTCTGCAGGAACTCGGGCTCGTTGGCATTCTTCGCCTTGGTCTCGGCCAGAACTCTCTCGATGTACTTGTTCATGATGACATTCCTCCTATAATGTATTTTTTGTGGCGATTTTCCAAGATTTTGACAGAATCCTTTCATTCCGCTCTTTAAATCAAGTTTAAAGGACATCAAAAAGGGCTCTATCGCTCGTCCTTATGTGTAGTATAACATAAAATGCCAGGAAGTAAAGCAAATTTTTTGTGGGTGTCACCACAACAAAACGACTGTGGCAGCTCCCAGCCTTTCGTTCCTTTCCACAGAAATCCATGCGGATTTTTGACGAAACAAACAAAAAGCGGCTGGATTCCAAAACGGAAATCCAGCCATCCACAATCAGAATGCAGGAGTTCAGTCAAAGGCCAGCCCAAGGTAGGCGGTGCTGGACCAGTCCCAGGCGGCCTCCACCTCCGGGTCGAGCCACTTGAGCATGGCAAAGGGCTGGCTGCCTTCCGGCACACGGTACGTCATGCACCAGTGGGGCAGAAGGCTGGGCAGACACTCCAGCACCCAGTCCCTGTCCTCCGGGGCGCACAGGAGCTCCTTGACCAGCAGTTTGCCGTTTTCTATCCCCTCGGCGCACAGGACGGCCCGGCCGCGGGGGGCGGCCAGGGCATACAAGCCCCCGCCGGGGGTGAGGGCGCAGGCTCCCGCCTGATAGCCCATCATCTCCTCCGGGATGACAATGTGAGGCGTCTCCGCCAGCCAACTCTCCCGCAGGGCGGTATATTCCCCCGGTGAGAGCCGCTCCAGGGACTTCACCGCGCCTGGATTCCGGTCCGCTTTCTCCCAGTGAAAGAAGTTCTGCCCGTGAACAAAGCACTCCCGGAAGCCATTTCTCCCGAAAAACTGGTGCAGAGAGGGCTCCGCCGGCTTGGTGGTCACCGCCGGAATGCCCCAGGAGCGGAAAAAGCCGTCCGCATCGGAGAGCAGCCGCCCGGCCAGTCCCCGGCCCCGAGCCTCCGGGTGGGTGGCCACGGCGTACAGATAGGCCGCCCGGTACTTCCCCCGGCCGGGCACCGCGAAGGTGGTGTCGAACCAGGCGGTCATGGCCTGGACCACCCCGTCCTCCTCCAGCATAAGCATCCGCTCCGGCTTATAGTAGGTGTGATAGAAGTTGTCCACATAGGCCCCGTCGTCCCCAAAGGCCAGCTGCCACAGCTCTCGCTGGCGGGGAATATCCGCGGGGGTGGAGATCCGGGTCTGAAGCATGGTGCTCCTCCTTATAGACTGTTCTCAGAAAACCGCCGGAAAGAAGGCAGGGCGGGTCTCCGACCCGCCCGCAGCCCCTCATACATTTAATATCCGGGGTACACGTCGCTCTTCCGGGGCATGATGATGGCACACACCACATAGATCCAGAACAGCGCCGAGAAGCTGAACACCGTGGCGATCACCCAGGCCACCCGCACCAGAGTGGGGTCGATGTCGAAATACTCCGCGATGCCGCCGCACACGCCGGCCACCATCTTGTAAGGGCCCTCGGTCTTATACAGCTTTTTCATATCGAAAACACTCCATTCCAATAATTACGGGGCTCGCGCCCTTTTTCGTTGTCCTTATCATACTACGGCAGGATTGAAAACATCCTGGGAATCAGATTAAAGAACCATAAAAATTGGAAGGAAACCCATTCATAGTTCCCCCTGCCGGAGCATGTAGAGCTTCCGGGCCAGCAGCGCGGCGGAGATGGTAAAAAACACCTCCAGAGCGCTGGACACCATCCGCGGGATCAAAAACAGCACGGCGCTCCCCAGCACGATCAGGCCCCAGGCAATCAGCAGGCGGCCGTACCGCTCCGGCCGCTGCCGGCGCAGGATAAGCAGGACCGCCAGCAGGGCCAGCATCAGCAGGGCGCAGGCTCCGGCGGCCAGTCCCACATGGAGGGCGGCAAACCGTGGGAAGTAGTCAGGCAGATAGGGGATGGCCAGGGCATACCCCAGGGCCAGGCAGGCGGCCAGCACCAGCCATGACACCGCCAGCCGCGCCCACTGTCCAGGCAGCGAGAAGGCCAGACGGTTGACCACCACAAAGAAGTAGCTGCCCGCCAGCAGGCCCCAGTAGAGGAATCCCCGGTAGTGGTCCCACCCGGTGACGGCGATCACGGAAAAATTGCTGCCGAACCACTCTGTACCCCCGGCAAAGGAGATGGTGTACACCGGGATCAGGAAACAGGCGAAGAAGTTCAGCACAAAATGGCGTTTTCTTTTCCCCGGCTTCATCCCTTGGCCGGAGCCGGCTCCAGCTCCCCCTGGTCGTTGAGGACCATCTTCTGGATCTGGTTGCCGGTGTTCTTCTGAATGTCGTCCAGGCGGATGCCCTCGGTGATGTTGGACACCAGGGAGTAGGCCACCCCGTGGCGCTTGGCCCGGCCGGTGCGGCCGATGCGGTGGATGTAGTACTCATTCTCGTCGGGCACGTCGTAGTTGAACACCGCGTCCACGTCGTCGATGTCCAGCCCCCGGGCGGCCACGTCGGTGGCAGCCAGCACCCGCAGCTTGCCCTCCCGGAATTTCTGGAGGGTCTTCTCCCGCACCCGCTGCTGGATGTCCCCGTGGATGGCCTCGCAGGTGACCCCCCGCATCCGCAGCAGGCCGGAGAGCCGGTCGGTCATGTTCTTCGTGTTGCAGAAGGCGATGACCCGGTCAAAGCCCCCGATCTCCATGAGGCGGACCATGGCGTCCACCTTCTCGTTCCGCTCCACGTCCAGGCGGTACTGGCTGATGTCCGGCTTGTTCTGCTCGTCAGCCCGGACGGTGATCTCCACCGGGTCCCGCTGGTACACCCAGGAGATGTCCATCACTTCCCGGGAAATGGTGGCGGAAAAGAGGCCCAGGTTCCGCCGCTGGGGCATCAGGTCCAGGATGCGGGTCACGTCCCGGATGAAGCCCATGTCCAGCATCCGGTCGGCCTCGTCCAGCACCACCGTCTCCACCTGGTCCAGGCGGACGGTGCGGCGCTTCACATGGTCCATCAGGCGGCCGGGAGTGGCCACCACGATCTGGGGTCTCTTTTTTAATTGTGTGATCTGCTTGTCGATGGGCTGTCCGCCGTACAGGCACACGGTGCGCACTCCCTCTTTGAAGGCGCACAGGTCCCGCAGCTCGTCCCGGATCTGGATGGCCAGCTCCCGGGTGGGGGCCAGCACCAGGGCCAGCACGTCGCTGGACTCCGGGTCGATGTGCTCCACCATGGGGATGCCGAAAGCAAAGGTCTTGCCCGTCCCCGTGGGGGCCTTGGCGATGACATCCTTATACTCCATAAAATAGGGGATGGCGCCCCCCTGGACGGGGGTGGCCTGCTCATAGCCCTTCTTCTCCAGGGCCTTCATAATGGGCTCGGACAGCCCCAGGTCCGCATACCGGACGTTTTCACTGACAATTTCGCCGTTGATCTCCATAATTCAAACGTTCGCTCCTTCTGTCTCTTGTGGTATGTCTCCTGTGATCCAAGGCCCACCACTCGACACATCAGGCTGTGCAGGACGCCGTTTTCCCCGGCGCGGCCCCGAATCCCGCTGCGGGTTCTGGCCCGCGTAGCGCTCCTATTATATAAGGTTTCCCCATTCTTGTCCAGCCTTCCCCGGTTTTCGGCGAAAAAATCAGTTGCCAAGCGGGCAGAATTATAGTAAAATGATTCCCAGTCTGATTGTTCCGCCTTCGGCGGAGAGCAAGGCCGCACTAGTTGGGGAGATAGCGGTGCCCTGTACCTGCAACCCGCTACAGCAGGGATGAATCCCGGCCCCCGGACGTGTGATGTGTCGTCTGACCTGGATAAGCAGTGATGATAGGCCGGTCCCGCGCAACGCGGCTCCGTGAACCGTGTCAGGCGGGGAACCGAGCAGCACTAAGCGGCCCGCCGCGTGTGCCGCGGGGGTACTGTCCTTGAGCCGGCTGTCCCGGTAACGGACATACCGCGCGCTTCAAAGGCCGGTGTGCGGCCTTGCTCTCCACCGAAGGTTTTTCTTTATGTAAGTTTAGGCGCAGGGGGTCCGCCGCCTGCGGGCGGCAAGCAATGATTCCTCTTTTCGTAGGGCGCGAGAAGGTGAATTGCCCCGTAGGGGCAAGAGAAGCTGGCCTGGGCCACGACCCGGCGCGCCGCGTCCCGTGGATTGGTCGCGCCGGGGAATTTCGCCGCTGCGGCGGCGAGTGACTTTCTCAGCGATGAGAAAGTCACCAAAGAATCGCCGGGGGACGGCTCAGGATGGACACTCCGTGTCCATATTCGCCTTGCCCCCGGTCCCCCATTACGGGGGACGCATACCTGCAAGTCCAAGCAAAATTTCCGGCGCGCAAAATCTGAGTGACGCTCTAAATTCCCGCCGGGCCACTGGGCCCTGGGTTTGCAAAAATTAGGGCATGTGCGGTTCCCCCGCCGCGCCTGGGTTTTCCGAACCAACGCACCCGATTCAAAATACGGGATACCTCATCCGCCCCCTTCGGGGGCACCTTCCCCTAAAGGGGAAGGCAAGGGGAAATGGCCGTAGGCCAAAAGGGGTAGGGAGGCACGGCCGCAGGCCGTGCCGGATGAGGGGAACAGTCCTGATTATGAGGGCGGTCCGTTTCAACCGTAGGGGCGCACAGTGCGCGCCCGCGGGCCGGTCTGGGACCGGCCCCTAGCGATATTTCGGAACGCTCCCCCTTCTTCGTAGGGGCGGGTGTCCTCACCCGCCCGCCGTCCCTCTGCGCCGAACTTGAGCCCCACCCGCCCAAAAGGCGCGCTTTCCACCGATCGAGGCAATCCCCAAAGGCTGCCGACAACTCAGCGGCAGCGGTAATAGAAGAGAAACCATTCCGCTGAGCCACCCGCGCCTTTGCGATAACTGCCAAGCCCGCCTAATTGGCGGCTCCCGTAAAAATAGGGGACCGGGGGCCGACTCCCCCTGTCAGGGGGAGATGTCGCGAAGCGACAGAGGGGGTAGGGTGGCGGTCCTATGGGCACGAAGTGCCCGTCGGCCGCGTCCCCCGGCGATTCTTTGGTTTCTTTCCCATCGCTGGGAAAGAAACTCGCCCCGCAGGGCGAAACCCTGCAAAATAGGGCGGCGGCGAAATCCCCCTGCAAGTATCAAACATCGTTTGTTTTCTTTCGAGGTGACCCCCATGTACCAAGCCCTATACCGCAAATGGCGGCCCCGCACCTTTGACGACGTGGTGGGGCAGGACCACATCACCGAGACCCTCAAGCGCCAGGTGGCCTCCGGGCGGCTGTCCCACGCCTACCTCTTTACCGGCACCCGGGGCACCGGCAAGACCACCTGCGCCAAGATTCTGTCCCGGGCGGTGAACTGCCAGAACCCGGTGGACGGCAACCCCTGCAACCAGTGTCCCGCCTGTCTGGGCATTGAGAACGGGTCCATCCTGGACGTGCTGGAGCTGGACGCCGCCTCCAACAACGGCGTGGACCAGGTGCGCGCCCTCCGGGACGAGGCGGTGTACACCCCCGCCGCCGTGCGCAAGCGGGTGTACATCGTGGACGAGGTGCACATGCTGTCCACCCCCGCCTTCAACGCCCTGCTGAAAATCCTGGAGGAGCCCCCGGAGCACCTGATGTTCATTCTGGCCACCACGGAGCTCCACAAGGTGCCCGCCACCATCAAATCCCGGTGCCAGCAGTTCTCCTTCAAGCGCATCCTCCCGGGTCAGATCGCCCAGCGGCTGGGCTATGTGGCCGGGCAGGAGGGCATCGACCTGACGGGGGAGGGGGCCGCCCTCCTGGCCCGGCTGGCCGACGGCGGCATGCGGGACGCCCTGTCCCTGCTGGACCAATGCGCCGGGGCCGGACAGCGGGTGGACGAGCAGGAGATCCTGGACACCCTGGGGCTGGCGGGCAATCTGGAGACCGCCAAGCTCATGGGCCTCATCGCCGTCCGCGACACCGCCGGAGCCCTGGAAACCCTGGGGCGGCTGTACGGGAACGGCAAGGACGTGTCCTCGGTGCTGGAGGAGTTATCTTCCCTGGCCCGGGACCTGCTGCTGCGGAAGACCGCCCCCCAGGGCGGAACCGCCCTCCTCACCGGCGGCTACGATGGAAACACCATGCGCAGCCTGGGGGAGCAGTTCACCGCCCCCCGCCTGCTTCAGATCTTAAAGCTGCTCCAGTCCACCCTGCCCGAGCTGGCCCGGAGCAGCAGCCGCCGCACCGACGCGGAGCTGTGCCTCATCCGCCTGTGCGACGAGCGGCTGGACGACTCCGCCGCCGGGCTGGCCGCCCGGGTGGCCCGGCTGGAGGAGCTGCTGGCCGGAGGGATTCCGGCCTCTGTGGTGACCCCGGCCCCTCCGGCGGCCCCGGTTCCTCAACCGGCCGCGCCGGTCCAGTCCCCACCAGCTCCCACCCCTGCGGTCCCTGCCGCGCCGACCAGGCCGGCGGCCCCCAGCGCGGCGGACACGCCCCCCTGGGAGGAGGAGCGGCCGCCCCTGCCCCCCGAGCTGTCTCTTATACACATCT
>NZ_JACJJE010000196.1 GCF_016899775.1 Pseudoflavonifractor capillosus | reverse complement strand
GATTCGATGACAAGCCCCGATGCTTTGGATTCAATCTTTCGGGCCGATCCTTTGATGTTGACGATAGGCACTCAGAGGGAAGGAGCGCGAGCGCACCAGCGAACAAGGCCGATCATATCGTTGCGTGAAGACCAGAAACGTAAATTAACCAAGAGCATTCAGGCAGGACTCGTTCAGTTCACACGCAATCTTGGTTTTGATGTTCAGGACAAAGCAGCGTGAAAACTTAAATCCTGAAAATCAATACAAT
>NZ_JACJJE010000195.1 GCF_016899775.1 Pseudoflavonifractor capillosus | reverse complement strand
AACTTTCCTCCGAACCTGAATTTAAAAGGAGGAATTCCAATGAGAAACCTGAAGCGTGCTCTCAGCCTGGGTCTCACCGCGGCCATGATTTCCGGCCTGATGGTGATGGGCTCCAGCGCCGCGAGCTACGCGGACGTGACTTCTGAGGACAATCAGGAAGCCATCGAGGTTCTCCAGGCCGTGGAGATCATGGTCGGCGACGAGAACGGAGACTTCAACCCTGATCAGAACGTCACCCGCAACGAGATGGC
>NZ_JACJJE010000194.1 GCF_016899775.1 Pseudoflavonifractor capillosus | reverse complement strand
CCGCTCCGCCCTTCGGTGATTCAAATGCTCGGGATGGCAGAGCCATCCCTCCGCCGAGGTTTTGCCTCCGGCAAAACGCTCGTACGCCGCAAAAGCGGCGCGGCCCAGAAGGGCCGTTGGGCAAGATATCAAGATGGCAAATCGAAAATTTGAAATATCTGGATTGTAGTGCTTTGCCAAAAAGAAAGACACGCTTATAGCGTGTCTTTCTTTTTGGGCTTCGCGGGCCGACGGCCCGCTCCGCCCTTCGGTG
>NZ_JACJJE010000193.1 GCF_016899775.1 Pseudoflavonifractor capillosus | reverse complement strand
GCAAGCTGGTTGTCAACATCGAGAAGATCAGCACCGACGTTATCATGAACATCCAGTTCAAGTACGGCGATGAAGTCATTGCCGGCGGTGACTACTTCGTACCTGCCGGCGTTCAGAACTACTCCGTGCTGGAGCAGTATGTGCCCGAAGGGTACGAGATGACTGTGTCCGGCGACTTCATGGCCGAGGACGGCGGCAAGCTGGTTGTCAACATCGAGAAGATCAGCACCGACGTTATCATGAACATCCAGTT
>NZ_JACJJE010000192.1 GCF_016899775.1 Pseudoflavonifractor capillosus | reverse complement strand
GTGGAGGTTACCGGACTCGAACCGGTGACCCCTTGCTTGCAAAGCAAGTGTTCTACCAGCTGAACTAAACCCCCGGTGAAATTGACAATTGACAATTTATAATTGACAATTACTTCGCTCCGCTTCCGCCTCGCTCCGATATTGTCAATTGTCAATTATTCATTGTCAATTATTTTTTGGTGGGCCCAAGTGGACTCGAACCACCGACCTCACGATTATCAGTCGTGCGCTCTAGCCAGCTGAGCTATGGGCCC
>NZ_JACJJE010000191.1 GCF_016899775.1 Pseudoflavonifractor capillosus | reverse complement strand
GTTTATGCATTTCTTTCCAGACTTGTTCAACAGGCCAGCCATTACGCTCGTCATCAAAATCACTCGCATCAACCAAACCGTTATTCATTCGTGATTGCGCCTGAGCGAGACGAAATACGCGATCGCTGTTAAAAGGACAATTACAAACAGGAATCGAATGCAACCGGCGCAGGAACACTGCCAGCGCATCAACAATATTTTCACCTGAATCAGGATATTCTTCTAATACCTGGAATGCTGTTTTTCCGGGGATCGCAGTGG
>NZ_JACJJE010000190.1 GCF_016899775.1 Pseudoflavonifractor capillosus | reverse complement strand
GAATATGTGCGCTGACCTGTGGAGCTTTGCCCTCTCGACTTACGCCCGCCCGGGCGTCGAGGCCGCCTGCCTGCGCTTGCAGGAGCAAGGGGCGGATGTGTGCCTGCTGCTCTGCGGCGCGTGGCTGGAACAGCGGGGCGTGGCGTGTGTGCCCGAGCGCGTGCATGCATTGCAACAATTGGCGCGTCCTTGGCAGGCGCAGGTGATCGAACCATTGCGGCAAGTGCGTGTGCAATGGCGTGCAATGGCACAGCAGGATGAGC
>NZ_JACJJE010000189.1 GCF_016899775.1 Pseudoflavonifractor capillosus | reverse complement strand
TAACATCACAGAAAAGCGCAATCTTATTCTTCATATCTTGAGTTAAAGGCTCATCACAACGTGTAACAATAATATTAGCTTTAATACCGTGTGACATAAGCTCTTTAAAACTATGTTGAGTTGGTTTTGTTTTGAATTCGTTACTTGCAGGAACTTTAGGAATCAGTGTTGTATGAACAAACACAACATCCTCAGTTTTATTTTCCGCATGGACTTGACGTACCGCTTCTAAAAATGGAAGTGATTCAATGTCCCCTACTGTAC
>NZ_JACJJE010000188.1 GCF_016899775.1 Pseudoflavonifractor capillosus | reverse complement strand
CATCCTTGGGTTTTTGACGCGTTTAAAAGGCGGGCTTTATGAAAGCAAGGAAATGGCCCAAGCAGGGCTTGCATACTGCGCGGGTCGGCAGACCCAGGTTCGAAGCAGATTTTATCGAACCTTTAAAAGCGTGTTAGAGAACTACACGCTTGAAGAAGCGTGGGTGGTTCTTGAAACGGTTATGTCATATCACTCTTTCTACGGCGGCAATCTATGAGCGATTTTTCTTTTTCTCATCGGGGCTTTTCAACGGTCGAACAAACAT
>NZ_JACJJE010000187.1 GCF_016899775.1 Pseudoflavonifractor capillosus | reverse complement strand
TTCATACGCTTTATGCTGACCACCATCCATAGATCTTGTCGTAAAATCGGTTTGCATTCCGCCCGGCGCGACTACTTTTACCTGAATTCCAAATTGAACTAATTCAGATGCCAAACTTTCAGAGAAACCATCAACTGCAAACTTTGTAGCGCTGTAAATAGAGCAAGTCGGAAAACCCATTAATCCAAAAGTCGACGTTATATTAATAAACGTTCCGCTTTTCTTTTCACGAAAGTGAGATACAAAAGCCTTAGAAACTTTAATAA
>NZ_JACJJE010000018.1 GCF_016899775.1 Pseudoflavonifractor capillosus | reverse complement strand
TTTCAATGTGATTGACAGCCGTTACCGCAGCGGCAAGCCGCTGATCGTCACG
This sequence comes from Pseudoflavonifractor capillosus, assembly GCF_016899775.1. GTDB lineage: Bacteria > Bacillota > Clostridia > Oscillospirales > Oscillospiraceae > Lawsonibacter. The sequence goes on along the minus strand of NZ_JACJJE010000018.1, from coordinate 59,437 downwards.
ACCAACCTCACGCTGGACGACCTGCGGAACCCGGAGGACACCGCCCATTCCCGGATTTATGACCGCCTGCTTTCCATGTGCGTCCCGGTACGCTTCACCGGCGACAACTTCCGGCAGGAAACCGCGCAGCGGAAAATGAAGAGCATGAAGAAACTGATTGCTGACTGAAAGGAGTATTGCCTATGAAGGAAGTCCCGATTTGGGAAAAGAGTAATTTGACCTTAGAAGAAGCGGCTGCGTATTCAGGAATTGGTATCAACAAGCTGCGCGACCTTACCAGTGAACAGAATTGCCAATTTGTTTTGTGGGTGGGGAGCAAGCGCCTGATAAAACGCCGTCTATTTGATAAATTCATTGAGCAGGAGTATTCCATTTGAAATTTGTGATGTGAAAGCAGAACTTGATATGATACAATAGTTATGTCATATCAAGGCTCTTTCCATCACGGAAAGGAGTTTGACAATGTCCGAGAAACGCAAAGACCATAAAGGAAGAATCCTGCGGACAGGAGAGAGCCAGAGAAAAGACCTGATTTATCAGTACCGCTATACAGACGTTCAAGGCAAACGGCAGACCATCTATTCCTCTGATTTGAAGGAATTGCGGGAAAAGGAAAAAGAAATCCAGAAGCAGCTTGACGAAGGGATTGACTATGCCGCTGGAAAAGCAACCGTGATTGCCCTTGTGGAACGCTATATCAGCTTGAAACAGGGTGTGCGCTACAATACCAAAATCGGGTACAATTTTGTTCTGAACCTGATTAAAAAAGAAGATTTTAGCTACCGGAAGATAAGGGATATTAAGGTATCAGACGCGCAACAGTGGATTATGAAGCTCCATAGCGACGGGAAAGGGTACAGCACCATCACCAGTGTCAGGGGCGTTGTGAAACCCGCTTTTCAGATGGCATACAACGAGGATATTATCCGCCGCAATCCTTTTGACTTCAAATTAGTGGACGTGGTTCCCAATGACTCACAGAAGCGGATTGCCATGACGGAGGAACAGCAGGAGATTTGGATGGGCTTTATCCGGGAGGACAAAACCTACACCAAGTATTATGATGAATTTGTCGTGCTGCTGGGAACGGGTATGCGTGTCAGTGAATTTTGCGGCCTTACAAAAAGTGATTTGGATTTTGAAAACCGGCGAATCCGGGTAGACCACCAACTTGTCCGGGAACGGGGCGGAAAGTATTATGTCGAGAAAACCAAGACGGAGTGCGGCTGCCGCTTTATTCCCATGACAGAGGAAGTCTATCAAAGTCTGAAGAATATTCTTGAACGCCGCAGGAAGATAAAGACGGAAATCATTGTAGACGGATACAGCGGATTTCTGCTGTTGGATAAGGACGACAAACCCAAGGTGGCGTTGCATACCGAAAATGAAATGCGCTGGGCGATGAAAAAGTATAAGAAGCTGTACCCGGACAAGCCGCTGCCGCATATCACACCCCATGTGTTCCGCCATACTTTCTGTACCAATATGGCAAACGCTGGTATGGATATAAAGACCTTGCAGTATGTGATGGGACACTCTGACGTTGGAGTAACGCTGAATGTCTACACCCACGCCAGCTATGACCGGGCAGCAGAGCAGATGGCAAAAATTATAGATTTCAAGGGAACTGTCATGCCGGAAAAGCAGAGAAAATCAGGTTGAAAATGCACCAAGTTACTACACCAATTACTACACCATTTGCCCGTGAATTTGCGTAGATTTACAAAGAAGAGCGTGAATTTAAGGCAAAACACAAAAATTGAAAAGAGCGCCGGAAAGCCCGTAATATCAAGGTTTGAAGGCTTTTGAAGGGATATAAGAGATATGATAAAAATACTATTCGTGTGCCACGGCAGGATTTACCGGACGTGAAAAAACGCTTGTAAATCAAGCACTTCCTGTGTTTCAACATCAGTTTTACCAATGATTTACCAATATTTCTGGAGAGCCAGGCTTGCTAACTATTACACCAGAATGAGGAGATCAACAACATGAAAGAGCTCAAAAAACATATTTACGATGAACACAATGGCCTGCATTATACGTTGGTTGGCGACTACTATATCCCCGACTTGGAATTGCGGGAAGAAACCCGGCCTATTGGGATTTGGGGACGGATGCACAAAGACTATTTGGAGCAGTACCATCCAGCCCAGTATAATGACCTGATTTTGAGTGACAGACTCTGGACATATCTGGCTGACCTGAACGAGCAGGCACAGAACCGGCTGAATTGTATCATTGCCCAGATGAAAGAAACCGAGGGGATTACGGAGGAATTGAAAACCCAAGATCAGATGTCATGGGTCAGAGCTATGAACAGCATCCACAGCCGTGCAGAGGAAATCATCCTCCGGGAGCTGATCTACGAGGAGGATGCTGTATGAGGATTTTAGAAGAATTCTGGTACGGTAATATTGAGCCGACAGAATACGATACAATCGCCTGCAAGGAATACAAAGAAGTACTCCGGTTGATTACCAGGAACGAGGAAAAACTTCTCGCTACCATGACAGATGAGCAGAAGGAATTGTTCTCCCGGTACACGGATGCAGTACATGAACATCAGACCATGGCAGAATGCCTACTATTCCAGAGTAGCTTTAAGCTGGGGGCCAAAATGATGATTGAGGTCATGACAGAATAATTTATGCATAGAGTCAGAGCCGGACTTCTTTAACGAAGTCCGGCTCTTTAAAGTTTCACAAATTGAGATTCATCTACTCGATCGTTGAGGGCAAATCGTCTTGACGATTAAAATTCAGATGTGTTATTATAGTGTTAGCTGTTAATTAACAGCTAACACTATGAAGGGAGGAATATCAATGGCTGTATCAGCTGCCGATAAGAAGAAACTCGGCAAGTGGATCAAGCAATCAAGAGAAAAGAAGCAACCGCATCTTTCGCAAAGGCAATTGGCGCTGGCTGTTGATATCACCAATGCATCTCTCAGCTCGATTGAGAGCGGTGTGATTTTTCCCTCTGAGGAAGTGTTTCTAAAGTTATTAGAGAAGCTTCAACCACCTCCTGAACTGCGTGAAAAGATGTTGATCCTTTTCGCAAATGCAAAGGGAACGCCACCACCAGATATAAACGCAGAACTCAGTAGAAAGCCCAAACTATGGGGCCTGATAAGACAGCTAATCGCAGTAGACCCCTCAGAAGAACAAGTTATACAAATCGAGCAACTTATTTGTGCGGGTACCGCATCAGGAGGAAATAAAAATGACATTGAATGAACTTTTTAAAAATACTACATACGACGACACCCTTTTTTCTGCGGAGGACAAATCCGCAGTAGAGTCTCGTATTTTCATGAAGTCTGTCCGCGGTGCAGAGGTTCCTTATATCACTTGTGCAATCCGTGATAAGGCAATTAAACTTACTCCCGAAGAAGCTGTTCGCCAACTCTATATTCATAAACTCATGAACGAATACGGATATGCGGCAAGTCGGATTCAGCTGGAAACTCCGATTCACTTTGGCCGTGAAGTAAAGCGGGCTGATATTGCGATCATGGATAAAGATCGCCCGATGGTTCCCTATATCATCGTGGAGCTGAAAAAGCCCAAGCTCACTGATGGCAAGGAGCAGCTGAAGTCTTACTGCAATGCTACTGGTGCGCCTATCGGTGTTTGGACGAACGGTGAACAGATTTCCTGTTACAACCGAAAAGACCCCAATTTTTTCGAGGAAATCAGCGACATTCCTAAGGCGACGCAGAAACTTTCAGATATCATTAACGAAAAGTTCACCTATGAAGATCTGAAGCGAAAAGACAAAATCAGCACTCAGAAAAAATCTCTCCGAGCTCTAATTAAGGAAATGGAAGATGAAGTTCTGGCGAGTGCGGGAGTGGATTCCTTTGAAGAAATCTTCAAGCTCATTTTTGCCAAGCTGTATGATGAGTTGATCTGCGCCAATGACCCCACTGCCTATTTGCAGTTCCGCAACACCGGAGACACTGATTTTGAACTGAAAGAAAAGATACAGGGGCTGTTCGATGATGCCAAAAAGAAATGGGAAGGTATTTTTACGGATGAAAGCAAAATTCTGCTTTCCCCGTCTCACCTTGCAGTCTGTGTTGCTTCTTTGCAGGATATAAAGTTATTTAACAACAATCTTGATGTTGTAGATGATGCCTTTGAATATCTGATGAGCAAGGCTCAGAAGGGTGAAAAAGGCCAGTATTTTACGCCTCGATATGTCATTGATATGTGTGTAAAAATGATGAATCCTACAACAAAGGACAAGATTATCGACACCGCTTGTGGCAGCTCTGGCTTTACGGTTCATAGCATTTTCAAGGTCTGGAAAGACATCCGTAGAGAAAAAGGACTTCCTGAAGGTGAAGGATTTACTGCTGCAGAACGAATTCCTGAAGAAACCAATTTTGTTAGAGACAATGTTTTTGCGATTGATTTTGACGAAAAGACCGTCCGTGTAGCTCGAACCCTTAATTTGATTGCAGGTGACGGTCAGACCAATGTACTTCATCTGAACACACTGGACTATTCCCGTTGGGGTGAAACCACCAAACAAGATGATTGGATTGACACCTATAACGAAGGCTTTAAGAAGCTAAAAAAACTCCAGCCTTCTGGTGTGAAGGATTATAGCCGGTTTCAATTCGATCTCGTGATGGCTAATCCCCCCTTTGCTGGTGACATCAAAGAAAGCACCATCATTTCTCATTATGAACTCGGTAAAAACAGTGCCGGCAAATGGCAGAATAAGGTTGGCCGTGATGTGCTGTTTATTGAGCGTAATCTGAACTTTCTGAAACCTGGCGGTCGTATGGCGATCGTTTTACCGCAAGGTCGATTCAACAACGCCAGCGACAAATACATTCGTGAGTTTATTGCTGAACGCTGTCGTATTCTTGCTGTCGTCGGCTTGCATGGCAATGTGTTTAAACCTCATACTGGAACCAAAACCTCAGTTCTGTTTGTACAGAAGTGGGATGACGTCTTGTGCCCTAAAAAGGAAGATTATCCTATCTTTTTCGCCACTATGCAGAAGCCGAGCAAGGATAACTCTGGCGATAAAATTTATGTGAAAGATCCTACTACAGGAGAAAATATTCTTGACCGCCATGGACATTTGATTGTTGACCACGACTTGTATAGCCATGAGGGATTGACACCTGCGGGCATTGCGGAAGCGTTTATTGAGTTTGCAAAAAAGGAAGGTCTGAGTTTTTTTCAATAAGCCCATCCGTTGAACCTTTTGATGAAGCCAAGTATAAGGCTTTAATGGATGGGCTGGAATGTAGCGAAATCAATCTCCGGTATGTTAAGGATAAGCTTCTTCGTATAGATGCAGAATATTATCAGAAAGATAACCTCATTTGGGAAAACGTTCTTGCGTCTATGGAAGGAAAAACTATCTCCGATCACAACGGGAAAACGGATTGCAGTGCTTTTTATCCCTCGATTACAGGATATTACAGTTCTGACAGAAACAATATTCCGTTTCTACGAGTAAACGAAATCGTCGATGGACTTGTTGTCATTTCAGACAAAACGGTTTTTCTGCCTGAAGAAGTGCTAAAGAATAATAGTAAAACCATCGCCCTGGCTTATCCCGGAGATATTATTATTGCGAAGGGCGGCAATACATTGGCAAAAGTTGGCCTTGTAACAGATGAGTTTAATGTTTATGCTACCTGTCGCGATGTAATAATCCTAAGAACAGACGATATAACTGATCTCAATAAGTTTTATCTTTGGGCATATTTACACAGTTCTTTTGGGCAAAAACTAATGTGGCGATCTGCCAGTCAGACTGGGCAACCGCATCTTACCCTCAGCTCTATTGATGGTATTTATATTCCGGAATACTCAATGGTGCTGCAGAAAGCGATTGAGGATCTTTACAATCGGTCAGTGAATATTAAGCAAGTATCTCAGCAAAACTACGATAGCGCTGTGGATATGCTTGAAACGACCCTGGGCATATCGCACTTTCCCACTGCAGCTGTTTCTATAAAAAACTTTTCTGACAGCTTTATGAAAACAGGACGCCTTGATTCAGAATACTACCAGCCTAAATTTGATGCTCTTTTTGATGCCCTCAAGAAGTTTTCAAGCAAGCGGCTAGGTGGAAATAATGGAATTGTTAGCATCAAAAAATCTATTGAACCAGGTAGTGACGCATACAAAGACGAAGGCATTCCTTTTATTCGTGTAAGGGACGTTTCTAAGCATGAAATCACATCGCCAGAAATCTACCTTTCGCATGATGTTGTTGAAAATGTAAAGGCGCTGTTTCCTAAAAAAGATACGATTCTCTTTTCAAAGGATGGTAGTGTTGGAATTGCATATAAATTGGAGCATGATGAAGATATTATTACATCTGGTGCATTACTGCATCTAACTGTTAAAAATACGAGTGAAGTACTTCCGGACTATTTGACGCTTGTTCTTAATTCCCCTGTTGTACAAATGCAAGCTGAGCGAGACTCTAACGGAGCTATTATTCAGCATTGGAAGCCCTCCGAAATTGAAAATGTCATTATTCCCGTATTGGATATGGATAAGCAGAGAGAACTCGCAGAGATGGTTCAGAAATCGTTTGCACTTCGCCGCCAATCTAAGCAGCTCCTTGAATATGCAAAGCAGGCCGTTGAGATCGCAATCGAGCAGGGAGAAGATGCTTCACTGGCATGGCTAAAAGATAAGGTGGAACAGTGATATGCAGGTAGAAAGAAAATATGAGCAATGGAAAGCGATTACCGAGTCTGATTTTGTAACACTGTTCATCAAAACATGGTTTACTTTTATTGCAGTTTTAAGAGAATTGAATCCTGATGTTGATGTTTTTACGGAAGATGGTATGCCTCGAGGAGACAAACCTTTTTTGAATGCTTACAAAGATGGTATTATGCCCTTTGTTCAAAAGAACATCGATACAGACAATTTTGCCCAAGAAGTATTTGCAATGTATCCTATTAGTATGCGAAAAGTGATGGATGTTTTTCCTCAATATTTCTTCCAGACTTTTTTCCAAATCAATCGCGATTTCTCCTATGAGGAGAAGACCATTGATCTGGATAAAGATGGTAGCCTGAAGGAGCGATATCAAGCAAATCTACATATTGTTGATAAGCATATTCTGAAATTCTACCTTGGTGTATCCGGTCAGTTCCGCACAACAAAGTATAACGAAAGCATAAAAAAAGAAATTGATCTTCGTCCAATTGTTTGTTCCACGGTAGAGAAACATAAGCATCAAGACCTCATTATAAATGAAACGCAATTTATGCGTGACTTTTATGATGCGGTAATGAGTGAGATAACAGGCACACTTCGACATTATATTGATATAACACTCCCGAAGAAGGGGTTCAACCAAACAGTAACCAGGAAAATTAAAGATGCCTGTTTGCGATTGGACACAGCACTTCGTCTCAGATTTGAATACAACTACAAATATCCTCACGAGGTGGATCCGCTGATTGCATCGAACTCTTATGCAATTATTTACCAGATTCCGTTTAATGGGTTTAGCCGTTCAGAGCGAGAAAACATATATAAGTCACATCAGGGAAAATATGCACAGTTGATTGCAACAAAGGCTGTGGACTGGTTTGCTAATTATGTATATGCACTGAGAAATGCTCTGTTTCATGAAATAATAAGTCCCTTGGATGAAGAGTGGCAAATAATCTTTAAATCTGCATATTTGCTTCTAAAACAGGTTTCTGACATTTGCATTTCTTGTATTTCGCAAATAGAAGGATTTGCACAGACACAAGAAAACGCAGTTTTTGAGTATGCAGAGAAGCATAAAGCGGAGTGTGTCGATTATTTGGCCGACTATGTTGAGATTCTGGATTTTCCGAAGATGGTACTGTCCAAGTGGAAAATTGAAAACGGGAAAATCACATTGAGCGGATGGTTCTCCGCTAAACTCAAACTTCAGCAGGGAGATGCTGAAGCGATAGAAAATGGAACAGGCTCTATCGCTACGGAAGATAAGGGATTTGATTTTTCGATCACACTTGGTGATGATTTCAAAATTGCAATAGACAAGGATACGCAAAAAGAGATTATTGAAATTAAGCTCCAGGGTACTTAGTGATTAACAATCTGCCACAATCGTTTTGAAAACTGAATATTTGTAAAAAGAGCATCCTGCGTTCAAATGAAACAGGATGCTCTTTACGCGATAGCCTTTAATTGGATCTTTTCTTCCTATTCTTAGTACTGTGGTACTTTTGCGGCCGGGCCTTCCCTCTCATATTGTTGGGATTCTTCAGCAGCTTGGACAGGCTCAGTATCCGCATAAACGCCGAGAAATCCTCGGACGCAATCTTGTCGAAGGGAATCTGCATCTGGTCACAGAACTCGTGGATTACCCGTTCCTCATTGCTGCCCAGCCGCATGGCACGGTCAAATTTTTCTTTGACCTCCGTGAAAGTCGGCTGCGGATCGGCGGTGGTGCGGTCGGTGACATGGGTCTTCCGAATATCCTGGATGATGCTGTCCAGATCGTCGTGAATTGTGTGGCTGAAAAAGTCACTTTCCTGTACCTGTCCCAACTCCAGCGTGCGGACATAAAGGTCGTTCTCCCTCGGCGCATGGCTGCGGATCACTTCCTGTCGGGTGGCCTCCAGCACCAGATTCATCTGAGCAATCCGCATATCAGCGATGCGGTCAACAAAAATCTCAATATCCGTCATCAGCCGCTGGAAGTTCTCGTGGGTGGCAATCTCACACAGCAGCCGGTTGTTGATTTTTCCGCTGCTCAATAATGCAACCATATCATCACTCAAATGCAGGGCCTGAAGCTCTGTGTTTGGGTGATTTTTATTTTCCGATAACCCCATCAGGTAGTCGGTGGACACCCCATAAAATTCCGCCAGCGTAGCGATGGCAAACGGGCTGATGTCCTTATAATCGTCGCTTTCATATTTGCTGAGAGCAGATTTAGAAAGTCCGGTCTGCTCAGCCAGCTGCTCCAGTGTCAGGTGCTTATCCACCACCCGCAAGTCTTTTAACCGTTCCGGGATAGACAGCTTTGTTTGCATCCAAATTCCCCCTCTCGTCAAGAAAATCCTTCCCTTTTCAACCATTATACCATGGATTCCATAAGCGTGGAAATATGCTGGTTTCAAACCGTTTTCCATCGTTTTGGATATACGGGAGAGGGCCTGTTTTTTCCGTAAAATAAGTTTTGTCAGGAGACATAGAACCTTGAAAATTGAATGACCGTCTGCAAGGGGTATGACCTTTGGGGAAGTGACGCCATGACAGGAGCGCACCAAGAGGGACAATACGCCGGGGAAAATCCGGGCAGGAGCGATTGCAGGCAAACCGGCAACTAACACATAGAAAATAAACTTTTAGGAGGTTGATTTTATGAAATTGAGTATCCGGGAAAAGAAAGTGCTGTATGCCTTTGCCTGTCCCAATCACCACAACACGGTAACGCGGCTGAAATGGCTGACTGCCTTAACCGTTGACCCTCAGGCCAAACATCGGATGCTGGAGCTGGCCCGGAAGATGGAAACGGAGATGTCAGAAAGCTGGTACACCGGCTTTTATCATCAGCTCCGTGCTGAGATGGACGAGTATTACCGTGCCAAGCGCCGCCTGCGTTTGGTAAAGGAAAACACCGACTATGAGGAGGATCTGTATGACGAAGCTGTCTAAGTATGAGAAAGAAACCATCATCAACTGGAACGAGGCGGAGGACACCGCCAGTATCTACACCTTCAACGCCGATCTGAAGCGCAGGCTGGCCGAGTTCAGCCGCAAGTATCCCCAGCTGTGCCGGTTGGAGCGTAGCACCACAGAGGGCAGCGTGACCTATGTGATGGACAAGTCCCGCCTGTCCATCCGTCTGGTACCGCCGTACAGCGAGGAACGGCTGGCTGCTGCCAGAGAGTACGCCAAACAGCACGGATTTCAGGTCTTGCAGACGGACAAGAAGAGCGCCTGAAATCGGGTCAATTCACAGGAAAATAATGGGTCTGCACCCGGTATTTTTGCGGTGAATTGGTATCGTGATATCCCAGTATCCCCTATACCGGGAAATGCGACAAAAGGAGCATTCAGAGCCGGAGGAACTGACAGAAACCGTACAAGTGGTAGAAGTCAGCTTCTCCGGGCAGGAGTACAGAGGGCGGCAAGCCCTTTGTGCTGGGTACAGGGGTGCAGCGCCCTGTTGGGGTCAAGGGGCAACGCCCATTGGCGGGTTGAGGGCAGCCAGCCCCATCGGGTCAAGGGTGAAACGCCTTGCCCAGGGAGAGTTGATGCTTTGCGTCAATTCATACTGGGTATTACCTGACGCAGAAATCCGCAGGTTTGACGGCTTCGCCGCTGCTCCCCTTCGGGAAAATCAACAGAGATTGGAGGGATGGAAATTGAAACTGACACGGCATAACGGACGCTCCGGCAAGCATGGCACCTATAATCCCCGGCACAATGACCGCCGGTTTGATGTGGAAAACAGCGAACACATTGACGCCCAGCGAGCCAAGAAAAATGTGTACTGGGACTGCTACCGTGGTTTCACTACCCCGGAAATTCGGGAGAACCCGGAACAGCCGGATTTCAGCTTTGAAGAAATTGAGCGGATGTATTACTACGAGCATTATTCCGACCATGTGGATGCCCAGAATGCCCGGAACGAGAAAACCCGGCACACCGAGCGCAACCGCACGGTGGAAGATCTTTTGAAAAACAACAAGACCTGCCCGGAGGAAAGTATCTACCAGATCGGCACCATGGAAGAATCCGTTCCACCGGGTACGCTGGCGCTCATCGTCAGCGAATTTTATGAGGAGTTTGAACGGCGCTTTGGTTCCCATATCCACATTCTGGACTGGGCGCTGCATCTGGATGAGGGCACGCCCCATATCCATGAACGCCATGTGTTTGACTGTAAAAACCGGTATGGGGAGCTGTGTCCCCAACAGGAAAAGGCACTGGAGGAACTGGGCTTTGAATTGCCCGATCCGAGTAAGCCCAAGGGCAAACACAACAATCGAAAACAAACCTTTGATGCAGTATGCCGGACGCTGCTCTTTGACATCAGCCGCAAACACGGGGTGCATCTGGAGCAGGAGCCGTCCTATGGTGGGCGAGCGTATCTGGAGAAGCAGGACTACATTCTGATGAAGCAAAAGGAGCAGCTGGCCGCCCAGGAACAGAAGCTGGAGGAGCTGACCCTGAAAATCGAAGATGTGGAAACGCTGGTAGAAGAAGTTTCGGATATTGCCTATGACAAGGCGGTGGAGGTTGTCACCGACACTGTCCGGCAGGAAACCCACAAGGAGGATCTTCGGTTGGTGGAAGAAACGAAAAACTGGGTTCTCTCGCCGGAACGGAAAGCTCCGCAAAAAGAGCGTGAGTATGCTGCCGCCCGATTGGATGGGGTCGTCTCGAAAATCAAAAATGCCATGCAGTCTGCACTGACAAAAATCCAGAAGAAGCTGATGCAGCCGGAGGTTAAACAGGCTGGTAAACAGCAGATTCAGGAAAAGGCCAAGGAATCCATCCTTGCTTTCCTGAAAAAAGCCAAGCAGGATAGCGCACAGAGAGAATCCAACCGGAAAAAGCAGCAGGAAAAACAGGATATGGAGCTTTAAGGCATCTGATTTTGCGAAGAAATCAGATGCTTTTCTCTTGAGGAGGTGAGAAGCATTGAACAGCGAATCGCAGAGTTTAGTGCCTGCAACCCGGCAGATCGAAAGCGTGGAATTGACCGTTGAGCAGGTGCGGGAAAATCTCTCCGTCACCGAGAAAGGACAACCGGCCAACACCATTGGAAATTGCCGCACGGTGTTCTGCCAAGATCCGCTTTTGCGGGGTGCTATCCGGCTGAATCTGCTGACCGACCGTGTGGATATTGTGAGGGATCTGGGTTGGCGCAGAAGCACCAGCGCCTTGACCGATACCGATGTCAAATATCTGCTCCTTTACTTTGAGCAGAACTACGGTTTGACCAGCGAAAAGAAGCTGATGGCGGCGCTCTCCATCGTAGCAAACGAAAACTGCTATCACCCCATTCAGGATGTTCTGAACAGTCTGGCGTGGGACGGCAAGCCCCGGATACGCTCTTGTCTGCATCATTTTCTGGGGGCAGACGAGAGCAACTATGTGGAAGAAATGCTCAAGCACTTCCTGCTGGGAGCCATCCGCCGGGTGTTCCATCCGGGTTCCAAGTATGAGGAGCTGCTCTGTCTGGTGGGCGGTCAGGGAGCTGGAAAGTCCACCTTCTTTCGCTTCCTGGCTATACAGGATGAGTGGTTCTCTGATGACCTAAAAAAGCTGGATGATGACAAGGTGTTTGCCAAGCTGCAAGGCCACTGGATTATCGAGATGTCGGAGATGCTGGCCACCAGTAACGCCAAGAGCATCGAGGAGATCCGCTCCTTTATCAGCCGCCAAAAGGAAACCTACCGCACGCCCTATGAGACCCAGCCCAAAGACCGACTGCGGCAGTGTGTGTTCGGTGGTTCCTCCAACACGCTGGACTTCCTCCCCCTTGACCGGGCCGGAAATCGTCGGTTCCTGCCGGTGATGATTTACCCGGAGAAAGCTGAGGTTCACATTCTGGAGGACGAAGCCGCTTCCAGAGAATATCTGTTGCAGGTATGGGCGGAGGCTATGACCATTTACCGCAGCGGAGAGTATTCCATGAAGTTTTCAAAGGAGATTCAGAAGCAGCTGGTGGAGGTTCAGAAGGACTTCATGCCGGAGGACACTGAGGCTGGGCAGATTCAGGGGTTTCTGGAACACTACACCGGCAATGTGGTCTGCTCCAAGCAGCTATTCAAGGAAGCGTTGGGACACGCCTTTGAGGAGCCGAAGCGTTGGCAGTTGCACAACATCAACGAGATCATGAACACGGTGGTGACGGGCTGGAAGCCCTTCTCTAACCCCCGGATGTTTGCTGGATATGGGCGTCAGCGTGGCTGGGAAAGGGAGATTTCCGGCAACGAACTGACCGACAACGAAGGTGGATTTGTGGAGCTGAGCGAGGAAGAAGTCCGTCAGCTGGAGCTGCCAAAGGAGTGGATTGCCTGATTTACAGGGCTTGTTGCCCAGTAGGTTGTCGGCTGGTTGCTGACTTTGTTGCCGCAAAAGTGGAGGTATTGATACGATAAATACCCGTAAAGCTAGGCTTTTTGGTAGGTATCTGTTCTCTGACAACGAAAGCAACGAGATTTCACAAGAAAATCTGAAAAGTAAGAAACGATGGCCAGACGATAGGTTGCAGGTTTTTCGGAGTCCGTTGCCGGACTTCGTTGCAGGTTCCCTTTGCCTGGCCTTTCTGATCTATGGAGGTAGCCTATGGAAAATGAAAAGACTATGACTTGCAGTAAGAAGTGTTTGGATATTCCGGTCTGGCGCCGCTATACCCTGACCATTGAGGAAGCCGCCGGATATTATCATATCGGAGAGGGAAAGCTGCGGATGCTGATTGATGAGCACCCCAATGAGGATTTTTATGTGATGAATGGAAACCGTGCTTTGATCAAACGGGAGAAATTTGAGAGGTATCTGGATCAGGCCACTGCTGTATAATAGCCTTTCAAAAAGTCGATGGCAGATCGCCATTCCTTCATGGCAAAGCTATACGGAGAGCCAAACTTGTGCTATGATAAGAGTGCAAGTCTGGCTCTCCTTTCTTTTAGAGGAGAGATTTCAATGAGTGAAAAAAGACGAGACAATCGCAATCGGATTTTGCGAGAAGGCGAGTATCAGCGCAAGGATGGGAGGTATCGGTTCCGCTATCTGGACGAGGATGGCAAAGAGCAAAATGTGTACAGCTGGAGGCTGGATAAAAATGATCCTATGCCCAAGGGGAAAAAGCGAGAGTCTTCCCTGAGAGAAAAGGAAAAGCAGATTGAGGCTGATTTGTTCGATCACATCGTAACCAACGGTGGAAAGCTCACGGTTTTGGAACTGGTGGAAAAATATGTGTCCCTGAAAACCGGCGTTCGCCATAATACGGTCGCAGGATACAAGACGGTGATCAACATCTTGAAAAAAGAACCGTTCGGCAGGCAGCGCATTGACAAGGTGCGCTTGTCGGATGCCAAAGCATGGCTCATCAAGCTTCAGAAGGTGGATGGCCGAGGGTATAGCTCCATTCATTCGATTCGTGGTGTTCTCAGACCGGCATTCCAGATGGCAGTGGATGATGACCTGATCCGCAAGAATCCGTTCGGTTTTGAGCTGGCATCGGTGATCGTCAATGACTCAGTGACGAGAGAAGCCATCAGCCGGAAACAGGAACGGGATCTTCTGAAATTTATCAAAGAGGACAAGCATTTCAGCAGATACTACGACGGGATCTATATCCTCTTTCACACAGGGCTTCGTATCTCGGAATTCTGTGGACTTACGATCCAGGATGTTGAGTTTGAGGAAATGCGTATCAAAGTAGATCGTCAGTTGCAGAGGACATCACAGATGGAGTATGTGATCCAGCAGCCAAAGACAGAAAGTGGTATCCGATATGTCCCGATGACTGAGGAGGTAGCATCCTGTTTCCGCCGGATCATCGCCAACCGTGCGGTTCCCAAAGCGGAGCCAATGGTAGATGGATACGTTGGTTTTCTGTTTCTGGACAAGAACGATATGCCTATGGTAGCCCTTCATTGGGAGAAGTACCTGGAGCATATTGTCCAGAAGTATAATAAAATTTACCGCATCCAGATGCCGAAAGTAACCCCTCATGTGTGCAGGCACACCTTCTGTTCCAACATGGCAAAATCCGGGATGAACCCCAAGACATTGCAGTACATCATGGGCCATGCAGACATCAGCGTAACACTGAATACCTACACCCATGTGAAGTTTGACGACGCCAAAGATGAACTGCTGCGTGTGTCGAACGCCTAAAATTGCCCGTTGGTAAAGCGGCTTTCTTTACCAACGCCTTTACCAATATTGCAGGAAAAAACATGAGAAATCCTGAGAAGATTCGAGAAGATATCTTCAAAACAGGTGGAAGCTCAGGCTGCACGAAAAGTGTGAAAAATCCTGTAATATCAAGCATATGAGAAGAAATACAGGACTTATGAGGAGTTATAAAAAGATGACCAAAATACTTTTTGTGTGCCACGGCAATATTTGCAGAAGCCCAATGGCTGAGTTCGTTTTAAAGGACCTGGTGAAAAAGGCGGGGCTGGAGGACCAGTTTTCTATCGCCTCCGCGGCCACCAGCACCGAGGAGATCGGCAACCCGGTCTATCCCCCGGCTCGCCGGAAGCTGGCCCAGCACGGCATCAGCTGTGAGGGCAAGCGGGCCCGGCAGCTGCGGCGGGAGGACTATGAGGACTGGGACCTGCTCATCGGCATGGACCAGGCCAACATCCGGAATATGCGCCGCATCTGCGGCGGCGACCCGGGGGAAAAGATCCATCTGATGCTGGATTACGCCGGCCGATCCGGCCAAGAGGTGGCAGATCCCTGGTACACCGGGGACTTTGAGGCCACCTGGCAGGACGTGCTCTCCGGCTGCCGGGGACTGCTGGCCGCCGTCACAGAAGGCTGACGAAGAAGGACGCTCCTTCCCCTCCCGCCGGAATGTCCCGGCGGAAAATGGGACAGAATAGCACGGAGAAACGAAAGGAGCGTGCCCATTATGATAAACGTCCGAAAGGCGGCCATTATCGGCTGCGGCTTTGTGGGGTCGTCCATCGCCTTCAGCCTGATGCAGCGGGGGCTGTACTCCGAGCTGGTGCTCATCGACGCCAACCAGGCCAAGGCGGAGGGGGAGGCCATGGACCTGAGCCACGGGCTCCCCTACGCCGCCTCCATGCAGATCTACGCCGGGACCTATGACGACGTGGCCGACTGCGCCATGGTCATCCTCACCGCCGGGGCCAACCAGAAGCCCGGCGAGACCCGGCTGGACCTGATCGACAAAAACGTGGCCATTTTAAAGAGCATCATCCCGGAGCTCACCAAGAGGCTGTTCCAGGGCATTCTGCTGGTGGTGTCCAACCCGGTGGACGTGCTCACCTACGCCGCCTGGAAGCTGTCCGGCCTGCCCGCCAAGCACGTGATCGGCTCCGGGACGGTGCTGGACACCGCCCGCCTAAAATACCTGCTGGGGCAGTACCTGGGGGTGGACAGCCGGAACGTCCACGCCGCCATCATCGGTGAGCACGGGGACAGCGAGCTGGCGGTGTGGAGCAGCGCCAACATCTCCAGCCTGGACCTGGACCACTTCTGCCAGCTGCGGGGGAAGAAAAATTACCGCGCCGAGCTGGACCGCATCTACCACGAGGTGCGGGACAGCGCCTATGAGATCATTGAGCGCAAGGGGGCCACCTACTACGGCATCGCCATGGCGGTAGCCCGCATCGCCGAGTGTATCGTAAAAAACGAGTCGGCCATGCTGCCCATCTCGGCGGTGCTGGAGGGGGAGTACGGCCTTGAAAACCTGTGCCTGAGCATTCCCGCCATTGTGGGCCAGGACGGGGTGGAGACCGTGCTGGAGATCCCCCTGGCCCCCCAGGAGAAGTCCGCCCTCCTCTCCTCCGCCCAGCAGCTCCAGGAGGTCATCGGGCATCTGGAGCTCTCATAATCGAAGAAAGAATTTCCCCCTGGGCCGCTGCCCAGGGGGATTCTTGTGCTATTGGGGCCGCACCACGCCCGCCTCCGGGCCGGTGAGGGGGATTTGCCAGTCCCCAATTTCCACCGTGACAGCCCGGTCCAGGTCCAGTGGCTCGGTAAACTCCCAGTTGCCCAGGACGCACAGCTCCCCAGGGGTAAAGATGCTGTGTCTCACCGTAACATCCTCAAACCGGGTCCCGTCCTCATAAATTACCGCGAAGGGCCCGTTGCCCCAGGAACCCACGTCGATGCTCCCAGTCATCATGGCCCCCAAGGGACTGATGGCAAACGTGGTGGGATAAGACCACTCTCCGATGTCTCCGGTGAGTTCGATTTCTTTCACCGGAATGTTTTCCACCGGGAAGGAGATGGTCCAGGGGCCCGAAATGTGTCTCGTCAGCCCCCCGGACACATTGCTCAGTGTCACCCGGTCTTTGTCAGTCAACGGCATTTTCTGACCGCAGCCCACATAGGGCCTTCCGTTCCAGGTGAAGGAGTAGTGCTCCCACTCCGTATCCTCGCCAAAGGGGAGCTCGCCGTCCACAAGGGCTGTAAACGAGAGCTCATTCTTCCCCAGCAGGATGCTGTCGTCCTCCGCCAGCTCCTGGGAGAGCTCAAAAATCGCCTGGAGGGTCCCGTCCGGGGCAAAGCCCAGGGAGGACAGGCGGAACAGGTCCGTTCCCTCCAGCTCCGCGGGGGTCTGCTCCGGGACCAGAACCAGGTTCCCGTTGTCCAGGGTCATGGTCTCCAGGTACTGGTCGGACAGCAGCTCTACCGGCAGGGCCTCCGTGGTCTCCACTTCCATCTGCCCAGCTTGAATCCAATCTACCGTCAGTTCCAGCTCCTCGCTCACCTCCGCCCGCTGGTACCCGCTCAGGTTCAGCTCAAAGAGGGCGGTGTGGGTCTCCGGGTCGTAGGCGATGGCATAGGGCACGGAAGAAACACTCGCACCTCCCCACTCCCGCGGAATCTTCCACCACATAAGGATGCGGTCGTCGGTAAAATATTCCCCGGTCAGGTCCTGTGCCTCCACATAAATTTTCATCCGGTACTGGTCGGTCACCGCCGACACCACCCGAACCTCCACCTTCTCGTCCGCCGCCACAGCCCCCTCCGGCTCCTGACTGTAGGAGGTGAAGCTGCCCAGGGCCTGGGCCAGGTAGTCCCGCAGGGCGGGAGACAGGGCCAGGGCCGAGGTGGTGAGCACCCCGCAGACCAGCGCCGCCGCTATCAGCAGCCGCACCGGGGGCCGCCGGCGCTGTTTCCGGGGCGGCTCCTCCACCATGGCCTGGACAATGCGGGCGCGCTGGTCCGGGGACAGCTCCACCCGGTCCATCTCCCGCCGGTATTTCTGTTCCATCATGTGCGCTCCGCCTCCAATCTGTCCCGCAGCATGGCCCGGGCCCGGGTGAGCTGCGCCCGCACGGTGCCCTCCCGCCGGCCCAGAATTGCCGCCGCCTCCTTGATGGAATAGCCCTCGTAGTAAAACAGGTGGACCGGCAGCCGGTACTTCTCCGGCAGAGCCAGCACCGCCGAGAGCACGCTCCCGTCCGGCTCCTCCGGGGGAGGGACTGAGGCCCCCGCCGCCGCCTCCAGGGGCAGGTCCCGCTTCCGCCAGGGGGCCCGGAACACATCCGCCGCGCAGTGGGCGGCCACCCGCAGCAGCCACGCCTTCTCGTGGGCCCCGTCCTGAAAGACCGGGGATGAGCGCACCAGGCGGAGAAAGGTCTCCTGGGTCACGTCCTCCGCATCCTCCCGGCTCCCCGTGCGGGCGTAGGCCAGGCGGTACACCGCGGAGCCGTACTGGGCCACCAGCCGCTCCGCCTCCTCCCGTTCCATACCCTCGCCTCCTTTTTCTCTTTACTTATTACACGGGATTCCGGGGGAAAAGGCTGCACAATTTCTGAAATTTTTGTACGAAAAAGGGCAGGGCCGTTTATACGGCCCTGCCTGAACACTTTTTACTTGATCTCCGAGATCACGTCCCGGTTCTTGACAAAATACTCCACGCCGGAGTAGATGGTGGTGACCACGATCACCGCCACACAGGCCAGGTTCAGCTCCGCCGGGATGGGCAGGAACATGAGCACAATGCACACCATGGTGGAGGCGGTCTTGACCTTGCCCGACCAGCCGGCGGCGATGACCCGGCCCTTGTCCGCCGCCACCATCCGCAGACCGGACACGCCGAACTCCCGGATGATGACCACCAGCAGGGCCCAGGCGGGCATCTGGCCGATCTCCACAAACCACAGCATGGCGGCGGTGACCAGGCACTTGTCCGCCAGGGGGTCCATAAACTTGCCGAAGTCGGTGGTCTGGTTGTAGTGGCGGGCGATGTACCCGTCCAGGGTGTCGGTCAGGCTGGCAATCACAAAGATGGTCAGGGCCCAGTAGTTGGCGTTGGGCACATCCAGGTAGAGCACCAGCAGAAACACCGGGATCATAAACACCCGGAGGATGGTCAGCTTGTTGGCGGTATTCATTGGTTCGTTTCTCCTTTGTCTGTTTCCTCGGCCGGGATGTATTCCATGATGTCCCCCGGCTGGCAGTGCAGATAGGCGCACAGCTTTTCGATGGTGCGGGTATCAATATGGCGTTTTCCCGTGCGCATATTGTCTAGCGTGGCGACACCGATAACCTTATTTTTTCGGAGGTCATACTTTTTCAAGCCTTTCTGTTTCAGCAACAGAAAGAATTTGTCATAGCTTATGGGCATATTATGCCACTCCTTTTTTATTGTACCACACAAAATACACTAAGAAAAGTACATTTTATCAAAAAGTACCCGCTCATTTTCGTCAGATTTGCCCCTTGAGTTTGTACAAAGTTTAGTGTAAACTCAAGACAGTCCTCCACCTCACCAGTCAAATCCTCATCGGACACGTTGGTAATGCGTATGCTTACAAAGATCCTCCTGAAAAGCCTTCCCCCTGGGGGGAAGGTGCCCCCGAAGGGGGCGGATGAGGGGGCAAGTTTCGGAATGGGTTCCGTTGTTCGCAGAAGGTTTCGCCGCCTGCGGGCGGCGAGTTACTTTGCCCATGGCGGCAAAGTAACCAAAACGCCACCGGGGACGCGGCCGATGGGCACTTCGTGCCCATAGGACCGCTTTCCCCGGACCCCGTTTACGTGGGTTACCCCTTTGGGTGGGCAATGCCCTTCCGGCGCGCAAAATTTGAGTGGCTTTCCGCAATTCCCACCGGGCCACTGGGCCCTGGGTTTGCAAAAATTGCCGCTGGTGCGGTTCCGCTTTCGCGCCTGGCTTTGCCGAGCAAACGTTCCCGGTGCTGGATACGCCGTAGGGGCGGGTGCCCTCACCCGCCCGCAAGCCTTCCCCTGCCCCCCATTACGGTGGCTCCCCCTCTGGGTGGGCAATGCCCTTCCGGCGCGCAAAATTTGAGTGGCTTTCCGCGATTCCCGCCGGGCCACTGGGCCCTGGGTCTGCAAAATTTGCCGCTGGTGCGGTTCAACTCCCGCGCCTGGCTTTGCCGAGCAAACGTTCCCGGTGCTGGATACGCCGTAGGGGCGGGTGCCCTCACCCGCCCGCCGTTCTCGGGAATCGTCCGTTATCCTCCGTAGGGGCGGCTATTAGCCGCCCGCAAGCCTTCCCCTTTAGGGGAAGGTGGCACGCGAAGCGTGACGGATGAGGTAAGCGGCCAAAGGCCGCTCCACGGCCGTCCAGTGTCCGGCCCCTACGAAAAAGAAGGACGGTTTCCAAATTCACCGTAGGGGCGGCACACCGGGCCGCCCGCCGGGGTTGGGGACGGGATACGTGATACTTACAGGGTCGCTCTGTTAAAAGAGACGGCTCAGTCCTCCACCTCGCCGGTCAAATCCCCGTCGGACACGCCGGTGATGCGCACGTTCACAAAGGCGCCGGCCGGGACCACACCCGCGGCGGTGAAGTACACGTGGCCGTCGATCTCCACCGAGTCGGCGTAGGTGCGGCCCACGAAGCAGCCCGCCTGGGAGTCGAAGCCCTCGCACAGCACCTCCATGACGGTGCCCAGCCGCTCCTCGTTGTACTCGTCCATAATACGGGACTGGAGGTCCACCACCAGCTCCACCCGGCGGGCGGCTACTTCACCGGGGACCTGGTCCTCCATCCGCTCGGCAAGGGTGCCCTCCTCCGGGGAGAACTGGAACACGCCGGCCCGCTGGAGCTTCTGCTCCCGGAGGAAGTCGCACAGCTCCTCGAACTCCTCGTCGGTCTCCCCGGGCAGGCCGCAGATCAGCGAGGTGCGCAGCACCACGTCAGGGATGGCCTTCCGCAGCTTGGCAAACAGCTCCTCCAGCTCCTGCCGGGTGTTGTGGCGGCGCATGGCCTTCAAGATCCGGTCGTTGCAGTGCTGGATGGGGATGTCCAGGTAGTGGACGATCTTCTTCTCATGGGCGATCACGTCGATGAGCTCGTCGGTGATGACCTCCGGGTACAGGTAGTGGAGCCGGATCCAGTGGAAGTCCAGCTTGCACAGCTCCTTCAAAAGTCCCGCCAGGGAGGAGCCGTCCTTCAAATCCAGGCCGTACCGGGTGATGTCCTGGGCAATGACGATGAGCTCCTTGGTGCCCCGGGCCTCCAGCTCCTTGGCCTCCCGCAGGAGGGAGTCCATGGTGCGGCTGCGGTACCGTCCCCGCAGCTTGGGGATGATGCAGAAGGCACAGCCGTTGCTGCACCCCTCGGCGATTTTCAGATAGGCGGTGTAGGGCGGGGTGGTCACCATCCGCTCCCCGTCGTCATAGGCCCGGTCGATGCGCTCAAAGTGCTCCGGGTGCTCCCCGGACATGAGCTCCTCCACCGCCGTCACCACGTCGGTGTAGCTGCCGGTGCCCAGCATGCCGTCCACCTCGGGCAGCTCGGTGCGGATGTCGTCGGGGTAGCGCTGGGTGAGGCAGCCCGCCACCAGCAGTTTTTTCAGCTTGCCCTGGTCCTTCAGCTGGGAGAGCTCCAGAATGTTCTCGATGGCCTCGCTCTTGGCGGACTCAATAAAGCCGCAGGTGTTCAGCACCGCCACGTCGGCCCCCTCCGGGTCGCCGGTGACGGTGTGGCCGGCGTCCCGGCACAGGGCCATCATCTGCTCGGTGTTTACCAGGTTCTTGGCACAGCCGAGAGAGACAAAGGCTACTTTGTATGGCATCATCATCGCTCCAATGTTCTTTGTTTTTTCGCAAGAGATTCCGCCGTCTGCGGACGGCGGGTTACTTTGCCCACGGCGGCAAAGTAACCAAAACGCCGCCGGGGACGCAGCCGATGGACTACGGCTCCGCTTCGCTCCGCCTAGGTCCATAGGACTGCTTTCCCCGGACCCCATTACGGGGGACGCGTACCTGTCAGGTCTTGCAATATTTCCGGCGCGCAAAATCTGAGTGGCTTTCCGCGATTCCTTCCGGGCCACCGGGCCCTGGGGTTGCAAAAATTGCCGCCGGTGCGGTTCCATAACTGCGCCTGGGTTTTTTCAGCCAACGCTCCCGGTGCGAATCCTGGCGGGCCGGTCTGGGACCGGCCCCTACGAAGGCGTGAAACCGTTTTCGTAATTCGCCGTAGGGGCGGGTCCCAGACCCGCCCGCTCAAGCCTTCCCCCTTCCAGGGGGAAGGTGGCTGGCCGCTAGGCCAGACGGATGAGGGTGACTTCTTGGCCCGCACGCCCCCGACGGGAGCCCCAAGGGGCTCCCCTACCCAACCCCGAAAGGCTTTCTTAAAACCCGTAGGGGAGGGGACGACTCCCCTTATCAAGGGGCCGATTCCCCCTATCAGGGGGAAATGGCCGTAGGCCAAAAGGGGTAGGGATGATGTCGAGCGTAGCGAGACAGAGGGGATGGGGAATTGCCCCTCCCGCGGGCCGGTCTGGGACCGGCCCCTACGAAAAACCAAACCCGTTCCGTTCCCGCCGTCCATCCGAGCCGAACTTGGGCCCCACCCCGCACAAAGGCGCGCTTCCAACCAGGAGGAGAAACACCCAAAGGCTACCGGAAGCTCAGCAGCAGCGGTGATAGAACGGGAACCAGTCAGCTGAGCCACCCGCGCCTTTGCGTCGACCGCCAAGGCGGCCTAATTGGCGGCCCCCGTAAATGGGGGTCCTAGGGGGACGGCGAATATGGACACGAAGTGTCCATTCTGAGCCGACCCCCTAGCGCTTTTTTGGTGACTTTTTGGGCGCCCAAAAAGTCACTCGCCGCCGGAGCGGCGAAATTTCCCCAAGGGACCTCATCCGCCCCCTTCGGGGGCACCTTCCCCTAAAGGGGAAGGCTTAGGGAGTTATTTGCCCCTCCAGGCGGGGTCGTCGGTGATTCCCAGGAGGTAATCGGTGGAGACATGGTAAAATTCCGCCAGCAGAACCAGCCGAACCAGTGAAGTACCTGTTTTCCCGTTCTCCATATCGCTCACCTGTGTTCTGGTAACGTGGAGCAAATCGGCTATCTGCTGTTGGGAGACTCGATTTTCAAGCCGGAGCTTTTTTAGGCGCTCTCCAAATAATTGTTGTTGGAACATAAAATCTCCTTGACAACGTAGATAAAACCTGATATGCTTATGTTAGATAAAAACTAACATAAGCATATCTCATTTTAAAAGAGAGGATGTTTTTTGATGTTTGAATATCTCAACAAATTCTACTTCAACGAAACACTAAATCTCTTTGAGGAGGACCCTCTGCTGGAACTGCCCAAGGATATTCTAACCGCCCTGGACGGGGCGTCCGAACATCTCCCCAAAGAGTTCCTCCCGAAGCTCCGGGCGGTCCTGCGGGGGCTGGAGTGTGACGCCTTCCGCAGGGGCAGTCAGTTTGGGGGGCAGCTGATGCTGGAGCTGATGGAGATTTCCGCCTAATCCTCCCACTGTGCGCCGTAGCGCCGCAGGGCCTCCGAGATGTCGCTCCAGGAGTACCCCCGGCGGGCCAGGGCGTCGGACACTTTTTTCAACTCTTTGGGGTCGCTGACAGCGGCCCCTTTCAGTTTTTTGGCCACAAAGGCGTCGATGGCCTCCGCCGGGTCCTCCGCCTGGGTGAGGGCCTCCTCCCACAGATCCCGGGGCACCCCCCGGCGGTAGAGCTCGTCCCGGAGTTTCCGCTCCCCGCAGCCCTTGGCGGAGTAGTGGCGGACCACCAGCTCGGCGTACTGGGCGTCGTTGAGGATGCCCAGCTCCTCCAGGCGGTCGCAGACGGCGGCCTGCTCCTCCTCCCCCGCGCCCCAGCCGGCCAGCTTGCGCTCTAATTCCCGGCGGGACATGGGCTTCCCCGCCGCCAGATTCAGGGCCCGCTCCCGGCGGCTGTTTTTCTCCGCCGAGGCGGTGAGCTGCTCGGCCTCCTGGTCGGTGAGCTCCCTCCCGGCGTACAGGGAGAAGTTTAAGACCTCATTCTCCCCCAGGCGCAGGATGGAGCCGTCCTCCATCACCGCCAGCCAGCGGCCCGCCACCCGCTGAGAGGGCTTCAGCTGCTGAATGACCACAGGGGATTACTCCTCCCCGTCCTCGAAGTCGTCGGCGGACACGTCCACCGCCCGGCCGGCGGCCCGGGCGGCCGCCTGCCCCTGCTTGGACAGGAGCTTGAAGGAGTTCTGTCGGATCTTCTGCTCCAGGTCCTCCGCCAGGTCCGGGTTGTCCCGTAAATACTGCTTGGCCGCGTCCCGGCCCTGACCCAGGCGCAGCTCGCCCATGGCAAACCAGGAGCCGCTCTTCTGCACCAGGTCCAGCTTCACGCCCAGGTCCAGCAGCTCGCCCACCTTGGAGATGCCCTCTCCGTACATGATGTCGAACTCCGCCTCCCGGAAGGGGGGCGCGACCTTGTTCTTCACAATCTTGGCCCGGGTGCGGTTGCCGATGATCTCGGAGCCGCTCTTCAGGGCCTCGACACGCCGCACGTCAATGCGCACGGAGGAATAGAACTTCAGGGCCCGGCCGCCGGTGGTGACCTCCGGGTTGCCGTAGACCACGCCCACCTTCTCGCGCAGCTGGTTAATGAAGATGACGATACAGTTGGTCTTGGCGATGCAGCCGGCCAGCTTCCGCAGGGCCTGGCTCATGAGCCGGGCCAGCAGGCCCACGTGGGAGTCGCCCATGTCGCCCTCGATCTCGGCCCGGGGGGTCAGCGCGGCCACCGAGTCCACCACCACCACGTCGATGGCGCCGGAGCGCACCAGGGCCTCGCAGATCTCCAGGCCCTGCTCGCCGGTGTCCGGCTGGGAGATGAGCATGGAGTCGATGTCCACCCCCAGGGCCCGGGCGTAGGTGGGGTCCAGGGCGTGCTCGGCGTCGATGAAGGCCACCTCGCCCCCCCGCTTCTGGGCCTCGGCCACCACATGGAGGGCCAGGGTGGTCTTACCGGAGGACTCGGGGCCGTAGATCTCGATGATCCGCCCCCGGGGCAGTCCGCCGATCCCCAGAGCCAGGTCCAGAGACAGGGAGCCGGTGGGGATGGACTCCACCATCACGTCCACATTCTCACCCAGGCGCATAATGGAGCCCTTGCCGTAGGCCCGCTCGATCTGGGCCACCGCCGTCTCCAGCGCCTTCTTCTTATCCGAGGCGGGAGACGCACTCTCCACCGCCGGTTTCTTGGTCGCCATACTTCATATCTCCTTTGCCTCCGGCCCGTTTTCCTCTCCGGGCCGGCTTTCTTCTGTGTCAACAGCTTACCGCTGGATTCGTCCCATTGACCGGACTTTTCCCCGCACGCGGCTCCGCCGCGCACCCATTGTCCATTGTCAATTGTAAATTGTCAATTATTGATGGTGCCCTCCACCACCCGCCAGATGCCCTGGGTGTCGGCGGTGGTCTGGATCTGCTCAAAGCCGTTCTGGGAGAGGATCTCCTCCACATCGGGGGCCTGCCCGATGCCTACCTCAAACAGCAAAGTGCCCCCCAAGCGGATGGCGCTCTTCCACTTGGAGGCGATAAAGCGGTAAAAGTCCAGGCCGTCCGCCCCGCCGTCCAGGGCCATCCGGGGCTCGTAGTCCCGCACGGACACGTCCAGCCCCGCAATGTCGCCGGAGGGGATGTAGGGGGGATTGCACACCACCACGTCAAAGTCCCACAGGGCGGCGGGAGGCGGCTCCATCGCGTCCACAGACAGGCAGGTCACCCGGGCGTTCAGGTTGTTGCGGCGCACGTTCTGCTTGCACACCCGCAGGGCCCCCTCGGACAGCTCGCCCAGCACCACCCGGCACTGGGGGGCGTGGACCGCCACGGCCAGCCCCACGCAGCCGCTGCCGGCGCACAGGTCCAGCACCCGGCAGCCCTCTCCGGCCGCCTTGGCCTTCATAATGCCCCGCTCGGCCAGCACCTCGGTGTCCGACCGGGGGATGAGCACGTCGCTGGAGATGTCCAGGGAGAGGCCGTAAAACTCCCACTCCCCCACGATGTAGGCCACCGGCTCCCCCGCCAGACGGCGCTGGACCAGGGCCTCCACCCGCTTCTCCAACTCGCCGGAGACGTACAGGGGCATATCCCGGTAGAGCTGCTCCCGGCTCTTGTCCGAGGCGTAGCACAGCAGCTCCCGGGCCTCCAGCTGGGCGGCCTCCACCCCGGCCTTCTTCAGCCGGGCACGGGTGTCCAGATATAGGTTGTTATAGGTGGTCGCCATTTCGTTCACCCCCCACTTTGTTGTAATGAAAAATGCAGAAGGCAGAATATAACTCTCAACTGCCCCTGCTTTTTTCAAACACGGCTCAGGAATTTCCAGCCGGCGTGTTTTCACCCCGCAGGCCACGCCGCTCCCCATTCATTCTGCATTCTGCATTCCTGCATTCTGCATTTTACCACGCGTCCTCGCCCTTCACCTCGGGCAGCACCAGCTTCAGCGCCGTAATGCCCACCTCGATCATGGAGTCGTCCGGCTCGAAGGTGGTGAAATTCTGGAGCCACAGGCCGGGGGCGGTCAAAATCTTGGTGATGGGGCCGTCGTGGCGGCCCGCCCACCGGTTGAACTCATAGCTCACCCCCACGATGATGGGGAGCATGAGCAGGTGGGCCAGAAACCGCAGCAGCGGGTGGTGAACCGGCCAGATGGCAAAGACGATGGTGGACACGATGATGGAGATGGCGATGACCATAAAGAGGAAGCTGGTCCCGCACCTGGGGTGGTGCCGGGGCTGCCTGCGCACGTTCTCCACCGTGAGGGGCAGACCGGCCTCGTAGCAGAAGATGGTCTTGTGCTCCGCCCCGTGGTACTCAAAGACCCGGTGGATGTCCTTCATCCGGGAGCACAGGGCCAGATACCCCACAAAAATGGCCAGCTTCAGCAGGCTCTCCGCCACGTTCCGCACCAGCATGGAGTCGGTCACCACCGTGACCGCCGTCCCCAGCAGGGTGGGCAGCAGGAAAAACAGGCCGATGGACATGCCGATGCCCAGGATCACCGCCAGGGTGACCACCAGAGAGGCCATCTTCTCGCTGCCCAGCCGCTTCTCCAGCCACAGTTCGAACTTGGAGGGCTCCTCCGGCTCCGCCTCCTCGTCCTCGGGGTAGAACTCCGCCGAGAACATGAGGGCCTTGACCCCCTCCACCATGGAGGCGCAGAAGGTCACCACCCCCCGGACCAGGGGCAGGCCCAGAACCGGGTAGCGGTCCTTGATGAATTTCAGCTGGCTCTCCTTGACGGCCAGCTCGCCGTCTGGCTTGCGCACCACGATGGCCTGCTTTTTGGGGCCGCGCATCATGATGCCCTCAATGAGGGCCTGCCCGCCGCACATGGTCTTGAACCCGCCGGCGGGACAGGTCTGACAGTTGTTTTGTTCTTCCGTTGTTCGCATGAGCAGTAGTTTCTCCTTTGGATCGGGGGACAGGCATCCCCGCAGGCGCATCCCCGCAGGCGCATCCGCGCCCAGGGTATTTTATCAAGTTTTTGGGAAAATTGCAAGGTTCCCGGCACGCTAGGCTTCAATGGGCAGGCGGATGGTCACCAGACAGCCGCCCCCCTCCGCGTTGCCGATGGTGAGGGTCCCCTCGTGGCGGGTGACGATCTCCTCGCACACCGCCAGGCCGATGCCGGAGCCCCGTGCCTTGGAGCTCCCCTTGTAGAACTTGTACTTCACGTGGGGCAGCTCCTCCTCAGGGATGCCGGGGCCGTAGTCCCGGATGCGGATGACCGCCTCCTCCCCGTCCTGGGCGATGGACACGTCGATGCGCTTGCCGGAGCCGCCGTGCTTGGCCGCGTTGTCCAGCAGGTTGCAGAACACCTGACGCATCCGCTCCGGGTCGCCGCTGATAGGGAGCATCTCCTCCGGGCAGTCCTGGTAGGTGAGCTCGATGCCCTCCCGGCGGAAGAACTCCCGGTAGGTGTACACCGCGTCCTCCAGCTCCGCCTTCAGGTCCATGGGCTCCACCGACAGGGTGAACCGGCCGTCGGAGATGCGGGAGAACTCCAGCAGCTCCTCCACCATGTTGGTGAGCCGCCGGGCCTCGGACACGATGATGTCCATGCCCTTCCGCACGTCCTCGGGGTTTTTCAGCTCGCCGCTCTGGATGGTCTCCGCCCAGCCGGTGATGGCGGTGAGAGGGGTGCGCAGCTCATGGGAGACGGAGGAGATAAACTCCGACTGGGTCTTCTCCGACTGCTTGATTTTCAGAGACATGTCGTTGATGGTGTCGGTGAGCTCCCCCACCTCGTCGTCGTACTTCTTCTCGATCTGCACCCCGTAGCTGCCGTCGGCGATGAGCCGGGCAGTCTCGGTGATGCTGGCAATGGGCTCCACAATGGAGCGGACAAAGTACAGGTTGGAGAAGTAGACCAGGGCGAAAATCACCGCCCCCAGCAGGCAGGCCAGGGCCACCGCCAGCACATACTGCCGGTCGATGTTCACCAGGGAGGTCACATAGCGCACCACCGCCACCGTCTGCCCGTGGTAGACGATGGGGGCGGAGGCGGTGGCGATCCGCTCTCCGGTATCCGGGTCGGAGCCGATCCACACCTGGACCTCCTGGTTGGTCAGGGCCTCCTGGATCTCCGGCGTGTCCGGCGTGGTGCCGGCGGCCAGGTCGTTGCTGGAGTACTGGACGGAGCCGGAGGTGTCCAGGAACTGGAGCTCCAGCTTGGTCTTCTCCTCAAAGCGCTGCACCGCGTTCTGGGCGTTGGTCCAATACTGGCTGCGGGTATAGGAGGCAAAGCCGCCGGCGGTGGATTCCGCCCGGCGCTGCAGGTCGCTCGTGGTGGAGGAGTAGTAGTAGCTCCAGATGGCGGCGGAGAAGGTGGCCAGGGCCAGCACCAGCACCAGCAGCACCACGCCCACGCTGTTGATGAGCCAGCGGCGGCGGATGCCCCGGATCTTCCGCTGGTCCGTGATCTTTACTTTTTTGGCCATGTCTCCACCTCCTTAAAAATGAATTGTGCGTTCTCAGTGCTGTGCCGTCTATGACAGCCGTAACAGCCGTCTCAGCTGCCCCACTTATAACCGTAGCCCCACACCGTATTCACATACGTCGGTTTCGTGGGGTTGTCCTCGATTTTGATGCGCAGGCGGCGGATGTTCACGTCCACGATTTTCAGCTCGCCGAAGTAGTCCTTGCCCCACACCGCGTCCAGGATCTCCTCCCGGGAGAGGGCCTTTCCCGGATTCTCCATGAACAGCTTGACGATGCCGTACTCCACCTGAGTGAGCTTCACACGCTGGCCGTTTTTCTCCAGGGTCCGGTTGCGGGTGTTCAGCAGGAAGGGGGGCTGGCTGATCTCGTCGGCGGAAACGGATTCCTCCTCGCCGCCGGTGCGGCGGAACAGGGCGTCCACCCGGGCGGTGAGCTCCGCCGGAGAGAAGGGCTTGGTCACATAGTCGTCCGCCCCGGTCATCAGGCCGGTGACCTTGTCCATCTCCTGGGTGCGGGCGGTGAGCATGATGATTCCGATTTTGCTGTCCATGGCCCGGATGCGGCGGCACACCTCAAAGCCGTCGATACCGGGCAGCATGATGTCCAGCAGCGCCACCTTGATGCCCGGGTCCTCCTTGATGAGGGCCAGGGCCTCCTCCCCGGTGCCGGCCTCGATGGTCTCATAGCCCGCCCGCTTCAGGTTGATGACCACAAAGCTGCGGATATTCTCTTCATCCTCCAAAACCAAAACTTTTCTCATGTCTGTCTCCCTCTCATCGGCTTCCCGTCAGTCGGTCCAGCTGCTTTGGATCAGATGGAAGGCCGCCTGAAGCTCTGTGCTGTCCATGCCGCAGTCCCAGTCGCTGTCGTAGAGGGTGGCGGCGTATACCGCCCCCTCCTCCTCCCGCAGGAGGAACCGGTTGGAGGTCTCCGCCCGGCTGAACTGGCTGGCAAACTTATAGATCACCAGGAAGGGGCTGCTCTCCCGCTGGCCCTTCTCGTCCAGGTGGTAGAAGGAGACCGCCCGCTGTCCCGTGACAAAGTCGTTCCGGCTCAGCGTGATCTGGTCCTTCCAATCCTCCGGGACCGTCAGGTACCAGCCGTCGGCGATATTGTGGTAGGTGGTGCACACATACTCCTTTGTCCCCCGGCTGGTGTACTGGCTCCAGTCGATGAGCCAGAAATCCGAGGCGGAGGTGTCGCTGCTGCTGGGCAGCTGGATGGGGCTGGGCAGCTCCAGCACCCCGTCCTCATTGACGTCCGCGGGGTCCAGATCCACATACCGGTCCAGCACGTCCCGGCTCACGCCGGTCTCATCCAGGCTCAGATTGGCAAGCTTCCCGTCCCGGTAGGTCACCACATCCACCGCATGGCGCCCGTCGGCCAGTTCGCTGGAGATATACAGGGCCCGCACCGGCACGTTTTCCTCCCCCCGGAGGAGGTTGGCGGCTACATTCCGGATGCCGTTGCTGACGATTCCCGCGGACAGGGAGACGGTATCCCGGATCATAAAGGTGCCGTCCCGCCAGCCGTAGATCTGCACTGTGCTGTTGGTGCCCGCCGGGTCCACCTGGATCACCGCGATCTCCGTGCGGGTGTCCTGGTCCAGATCATAGAGGGCGTATTCCGTATAGGCGGTGGTCATCCACTCCTCGGCCCGCAGGGCGTCCTGCTTGGGCACCGCCGCCGCCCCGGAGGCGGAGGAGGAGACCGCCGCCTGCTGTACGTTGCGGTTCATGACCTCCTCCAGGGAGTAGGCCCCCAAGAGGTAGGCGCCGGTGTTCATCTGCCAGCTGACCACCACTTCCTTGGTCCCGTTTCCGTTCAGGTCCACATAGTCCACCCGGTAGATGGAGGAGCCGGTCCCCTCCACCACCGCGCTGGCGGTATAAGTGTCCTCATCCGACTTGGTAAAAAAGTAGATCTTCAAAGGCCGGTCCGCGTCGGGCACCCGGAAAAAGGTGACCGCCGTCTCCGTTGTCCCGTCCCCGTCCATATCCTGGAGCTGAATGAGGGCGGTGTTGTTGCCGCTCATCACGGAGATGTCCTCCACCTCCACCCCGTACTCCTGGGACAGGGCGTTCTTCGCGTTTCGGATGGTCTGGGTCAGGCTCAGGTAGTCCGCCGACTGCTCCGGACTCTGATACAGGTCCGCCGGCGCCCGGAAGAAGCAGCCGGACAGAGTCAGCACCAGAACCGCCAGCCAGAACAGCCCCGCGCTCCAATGTCTTTTCATGTCCGTCACTCTCCTTTCCCCGCCGGGCCGCCTCAAATCCCAGGCGGCCGCGCATTCATTGGTATCATACCATAAAATCCGAAAAATGAATATGGCTTTTTTGAAAATCTTCTCCCGCCCCGGGAGCGCGGGTGAGGAAATGCTCCGGAATCTTCCGCTGTTCCGCCGCTCCGGCGGCCTGAAGCCGGCGCAAAGAGGAATTGACAGAATTTTTGGAATCAGGTATCCTGTTCTCAGCAAGCGAATCAGCTTAAGGAAGGAGGGGATGCCGCGTTGACGCAGGAAGAACTGCGAAAAAGGTTCGGCGCACAGCTCCGTATGCTGCGCAGGCGGTGCAGCCTCTCTCTGGAGGCGCTGGAGGACCGCTCCGGCATCTCTGCCAGCAGCCTGTCCGCCTATGAGCGCGGGGAGGGGAACCCCTCTCTCCAGAGCCTGAGCTGCCTGGCCCGCGCCCTCTCCGTCCCCATCTATGTCCTGATCGGAGAGGAGCCGGAGCTCCACCGGGAGCTGACCCTTCAGCACCTGAAGCTGAGCTTCGCCGCGGAGCTCCTCCGCTTCAGCTTCAGCTCCGACGGGTCCGAGGACCTGGAGTCCTGCCTGAACCGCTGCATGGCCCTTCTGAGGCAGTTCGCGGATCTTCCCGCCGGCGTGCCGGACGGCTCCGCAGACCGGGAGAACTAGGACCAGCCCCCTTCGGCGCCTATATTCATAAACTCTTAATGGAAAGCCCCTTGAAAAGGGTTATGGAACATGATATATTGAATGGGTCAGAAATCCAGGCTGTTTCGGGATTTTGACGACCTAATGGGGCACTTTGCTCCATTTCGTTAAGAGGCAGCCGACAGAAAACAGGAGGATGCTGTGAAGGGTATTGTATTAGCCGCGGGAAAGGGCACCCGCCTTTATCCCATGACCAAGCCGGTGTGTAAGCCGCTCTTGCCCGTCTATGACAAGCCGCTGATCTACTATCCCATCGCCATTTTGATGCAGGCGGGGATCTCTGATATTATGGTCATCGTCCCCCCGGGGGAGACAGACACCTTCCGGGCCCTGCTGGGGGACGGCAGCCAGTACGGGCTGCAGATCACCTACGCGGAGCAGCCGGTGGCCCGGGGCATCGCCGACGCCCTGCTCATCGGCCGGGAGTTTGTGGGCGCCGACCACGTGTGCCTGGTGCTGGGGGACAACATCTTCTACGCCCCCTCCCTGGGCGCCACCCTGAAGCAGGCCGCCGCCGGCCGGTCCGGGGCCACCGTCTTCGGCTATTGGGTGGAGGACCCCCGCCCCTTCGGCGTGGTGGAGTTCGACGAGAGCGGCCGGGCCATCTCCATCGAGGAGAAGCCCCGCCACCCCAAGTCCAACTACATCGTCCCCGGCCTCTACTTCTATGACAACCAGGTCATGGAGATCGCCGGGAACCTGAAGCCCTCCGCCCGCGGGGAGCTGGAGATCACCGACGTGAATCTGGAGTACCTCCGCCGGGGGCAGCTCCAGGTCATCCCCCTGGAGAAGGGGTTCACCTGGCTGGACGCGGGTACGGCGGACAGTCTGCTCACCGCCGGCCAGACCATCAAGGAGATCCAGGACGAGACCGGACGCTATGTGGGCTGTCTGGAGGAGCTGGGGCTCCAGGAGGGCTGGATCACCGCCGACCACGTCCACGCCATCGGGGACGAGCTGAGCATGACTTTGTACGGAAAATATCTCCAGTGCCTGTAAGGAGAATTCTGCCAAAACAAAAGAGGGGGCCGTCCGGCCCCCTCTCAGTTTATCGAAAAACCTATACAGAATAAAATCCGCCTGAGACAGGGCGGGGGAGCTCGAGGGGGCAGCCGCCCGCCTCGAGTGGGATCAAATGCCCCGGAAGCCTTGCTGTGCAAGGATTCCGGCAAGCGAAGCGAGGACTTTTGCGCCGCTGTTGCGGCGCAAAAGTAACGGCATTTTTTCAGGCTGTCGGAAAAGTCCTTGGACTTTTCCGACAGCCTGGGAGGGGGCCGGACGGCCCCCTCTTTTCCACCAAGTCAAACAAATGAGGAAAGGGGAAGATCGTATGACACACGCAATCGGGGCCTATTTCAGCCCAACCGGAGGAACCAAGCGCGCCCTGGAGGCCGTCTGCTCCCTGTTTGAGGGGGAGGCGGAGCTGCTGGAGCTCACCGGCCCCAACAAGAAGGAGAAGCAGTTCACCCCGGAGGACCTGCTGGTTCTGGCCCTGCCGGTGTACGCCGGGCAGCACCCGGCGGTGCCCGGACTGCTGGACGGCCTGAAGGGGGACAACACCCCCTGCGTGATCCTGGCCACCTACGGCAACCGGCACTACGACGACGCCCTGGCCCAGATGAAGCGGGAGATGGGAGAGCGGGGCTTCCGCTGCGTAGGGGCCGCCGCCGTCATCACCCCCCACATCTTCGCCCCCACTCTGGGCGTGGGCCGCCCGGACGAGGAGGACATGGCGGCTCTGAACGCCTTTGTCCAGGGGGTGAAGGAGAAGCTCTCCCAGCCCGGCTGGACCGAGGCGGAGGTGCCCGGCAACCCCTCCCCCGCCCCCAAGCCGGCGGTGCCGGTGAAGAAGGATCGGGACTGGGACATCTGCCTGGGGTGCGGCTTCTGCGCTCAGGTGTGCCCCACCGGGGCCATGGACCCCAAGACCCTGCTGTGGGC
Organism: Pseudoflavonifractor capillosus; assembly: GCF_016899775.1. Taxonomy (GTDB): domain Bacteria; phylum Bacillota; class Clostridia; order Oscillospirales; family Oscillospiraceae; genus Lawsonibacter. The sequence goes on along the minus strand of NZ_JACJJE010000018.1, from coordinate 25,665 downwards.
TGACAACAAGTGCATCAGCTGCATGTCCTGCGTGGCCCACTGTCCGGTGGGCGCCCTGGGCTACAACTCCTCCGCGCTGGCCGCCCGGCTCACCGAGCTCTACTCCGCCCGCCGGGCGGTGGAGACCTTTCTGTAATCCTACATAGGGCCCCCGCGGGGCTTGACAGGAGGCGGAATTTCGATGAAGCACATCCTCATGCTGGCCACCGGAGGCACCATCGCCTCCCGGGAGACGGGCCAGGGGCTGGCCCCGGCCATCACCTCCCGGGAGATTCTGGGCTATGTCCCCGCCATCGGGGAGCTGTGCCGGGTGGAGACCATCCAGCTGATGAACCTGGACAGCAGCAACCTGGGGCCCAGCCACTGGCTGCGGATGGCCCGGGCCATCGAGGAGCACTACGACCAGTACGACGGCTTTGTGGTCACCCACGGCACCGACACTATGGCCTATACCGCGGCGGCCCTGTCCTACCTGATCCAGTTTTCCCCCAAGCCCATCGTGCTCACCGGCTCCCAGAAGTCCATCTGTCTGGAGAACACCGACGCCCGGATGAATTTATATAACGCCTTTCTCTACGCCGCTTCAGAGGGCTCCCGGGGGGTCAGCCTGGTCTTTGACGGCAAGGTGATCCTGGGTACCCGTGCCCGGAAGGAGCGCACCAAGAGCTTCAACGCCTTCTCCAGCGTGGACTACCCGGAGATCGGGGTCATCCGGGATGGGCGGCTCATCCGCTATCTCCCCGCCCTGGACGCCAAGGAGTCCCCCGACTTCTACCACACTCTGGAGGACCGGGTCCTGCTTCTCACCCTGATCCCCGGCATGGGGACCGAGGCCCTGGCCGCCCTGGAGGACAGCTATCAGGCGGTCATCCTCCAGAGCTTCGGGGTGGGCGGCCTGCCGGGGGGCGGCTCCGGCCCCTTCGCCCAGGCGGTGGAGCGGTGGCTCCAGGCGGGCAAGACCATCGTGATGCTCACCCAGGTGCCCTATGAGGGGAGCGACATGGCGGTCTATCAGGTGGGCTATCAGGTGAAGGAGAAGTACCGCCTTCTGGAGGGCTATAACATGACTCTGGAGGCGGCGGTGACCAAGCTCATGTGGGTGCTGGGCCGGACCCGGGACCCGGAGCAGGTGGAGGCCCTCTTCTACCGCCCGGTCCAGTGGGACATCATCCGCTGAACCCCGCCGTCTCCGCCTCTGCCAGCTCCTCCAGCACCCGGCACAGCTGCATGGCCACCCGCATGCGCCGCTCCGGCGTCAGGCCGCCGCACATCCCCACCATCTCCAGAAGGAGGGCGCCCCGGGTCAGGTCGGTCTCCGGGTACTGGTCAGCCAGAAGCTGAAGGGCTGGGAAGTCCAGCCGTTGGGCGATGAGGTCCACCGTGTCCAGGGTCAAATTGCACTTTTGGCGGAGGACATTCTGTAAGGTGGTGTGGCCGATTCCCAGTTGGTTGGCAAACTCCGCCAGGTTGATCTTCTCCGTCTCCCGCCGCAGGGTGTAGATCAAGCTGAGGTTGCGGGAGAGATTTTCATTCAGCGACCGTCTTTTCTCACCGGACACGGGGCATCCCCTCTCTTTTTCTGGAGCGGTGAAACCAGTTCTGTCATCCAGGCCCTGTTTGAAGCATGGAAATGTGCCCAGCGGCGAGGGATTTTTTCGCCGGACGAGGCGGTTTGACGCGGCAATCCTTTGTGTATTGCAAGGAAAATCAATGCGGTATGGCGGGAAAAGGCCCGCCGTTGGGGGATGTTGACATGGTTTAAACAGGGCCTATATCCAGGATAGGGAAAAAACTCGAATTTTGCAAGATCAGTTTACTGGATGTTCCGCCAATATACTGGCGGAGCGCCGGAAGCGGAAAGGAGCGCCGGCATATGGACCCGATTTTTTACACGGTGGCCGCCATCCAGGGGGACTACGCCGACCTGGTCTCCGACCAGGGGCAGCCCCACTCCATCACCATGTTTCTCCTCCCCGAGGGGACCACGGTGGGCAGCCGTTTGAAACTGGAAAATTTTCTTTGGACACTGGAAGGATAAAAGAGGACCCCGGCCGCAGGCCGGGGTCCTCTTTATATCATTTATGGTCTCACTTGTTGCTGCGGCGCCAGATACCCATTTTCTCGGCGTCGGCGATGAGCTGCTCCCGGAAGTCGGGGTGGGCGATGGAGATGAGGGCCTCTGCCCGCTCCCAGGTGGACAGGCCCTTCAGGTTCACCATGCCGTACTCGGTGACGATGTAGTGGACACAGGACCGGGGGTCGGTGCAGATGGAGCCGTTGGTGAGGGTGGGGACGATGCGGCTCTTCATGGTGCCGTCCTTGCCGGTGACGGTGGAGGACAGGCAGATGAAGCTCTTGCCGCCCTTGGACAGATAGGCGCCCATGACGAAGTCCAGCTGGCCGCCGGTGCCGGAGATGTGCTTGAGGCCGGCGGACTCGGCGTTCACCTGGCCGAACAGGTCCAGGTCCACCGCGTTGTTGATGGAGATGAAGTTGTCGATCTGGCCGATGACCCGCACGTCGTTGGTGTAGTCCACCGGGGCGGCCATCACGTCCGGGTTGCGGTTCACGTAGTCGTACAGCTTCTGGGTGCCGGCGGCGAAGGCGTAGACCTGGCGGCCCTTGTCCAGGTTCTTGTGGCGGCCGGTGATCTTGCCGGCGGCGGCGATGTCCACAAAGCCGTCCACATACATCTCCGTGTGGACGGACAGGTCCTTCAGGTCGGACTGGGCGATCATGGCGCCGATGGTGTTGGGCATGCCGCCGATGCCCAGCTGCAGGCAGGCGCCGTTGGGGATCTCGGGCACCACCAGGTTGGCCACCGCCCGGTCCACGTCGGTGGGCTCTCCGCCGCCGCCCAGCTGGGCCACGGGGGGATTGTCCCCCTCCACCACGAAGTCCACGTCCTGAATGTTGATCTCGGTGCCGGTGAGGCCGTACACCCAGGGCATATTCTGGTTGACCTCCACGATGATGCACTTGGCCCGGGCCATCATGTCCGCCAGGTGGGAGGCGGCCAGGCCGAAGTTGAAGTTGCCGTGGGCGTCCATGGGGCTCACCTGGAGCATCACCACGTCCACAGGGGCCAGGTTCTCCCGGTAGAACCGGGGCAGCTCGGAGTAGCGCATGGGGCTGAAGTAGCCCATGCCCTTCTTCATGATCTTGCGGTCAATGCCGCTGCAGTGCCAGGAGTGCCAGGTGAAGTGGTCGCCGGCGTCGTCGGCCTTGGCGATCTCCGGCATCCACATGGTGACGCCGCCCCGGATCTTCACGTCGGTGAGCTCGTCCTTCCGGGCGGCCAGGGCCTTGTCCAGGGCCACCGGGTGGTTGGTGCACCAGGTGTAGTCCACCCAGTCGCCGGACTTGACGACCTTGACCGCCTCCTCCGGAGTGGTCAGCTTCTGCTGATACATTGCCTGATAATCCATTGTTCATGCCCTCCAGTTTTTTATTTTGTTTCCCTTTTCCGGAATGGTTCTCTATGTTCCCCGCCCCTGTGAGGCGGGTATGTCCGCGGGGGAGCGTGCCGCCCCGGGGTCAGTTGTCCAGATAGTAGGGCTTCATCAAGCTGTGCTGCTCGGTGGAGTCCTTGGTGCGGTTGGACTTCATGGGCTCAATGGGGCCCCGGGGGCCGCCCCGGTGCTTTTTGGGGGAGCGGGCAGCCGGACGGGCCTTGCTCTCCCCGGCCTCGCTCCGCTTCTTCCGGCCCGCCTCGGCGGGGGCGGCGGCGCGCTGGGGTTTCTCCTTCCCGGCGGCGCGGGGCTCTCCCTCGCCCCCCGCATTCCCTCTGCGCCGCTTTCTGGGGGCGGCGCGGCGGGAGGCGGCGCTCCCCTCCCGGCTGAGGGTGCTCTTCCGGGGGGCCAGCAGCCGGGCGGTGGCGTCCATGATGTGGTCGCCGGCCAGGGGGTCGGGCCGGTCAAATTCCGTGCGGGGCATGGCGTCCCCCGTATCCAGCCGCACGCCGGGGCGGAGGGGCTTGACCCGGGCAGTCTCCCGGACCGGCGTCTCCGGCGCCTGCGCCTCCTGGACCGGGGCGGCCTCCCCGCCGCCCTTGCCCTTTTTCCGGCGGCGTTTCTTTTTCTTCCCATCCTGGGAGCCGCCCTCGCCGGTGACGGCGGCGGCCACGGCGGAGACGGCGGACAGCACCGCCTCCCCGGCCTTCTTCTTCCGCTCCTCGGCGGCCGCCTTGTTGGCGGCGTCCTGGGCCCGGCGGCGCTCCTTGGCGGCGGCCCGGGCCTCCGCGTCCTCCTCGTTGATGATGCGGCCGCGCTTGTCCTTCTTAGGGGCCTCCAGCACCACCATGGGGTAGGGGTGATCCTCCACCGCCGGCACGGTGCGGCCCATCAGCTTCTCAATGTCGCGGAGCAGGGGCTTCTCCCCAAAGTCGCAGAAGGCGACGGCAGCCCCCTCCCGGCCCGCCCGGCCGGTGCGGCCGATGCGGTGGACGTAGGTCTCAGGCACCTCGGGGAGATTGTAGTTGAACACGTGGGAGAGCTCCTCGATGTCCAGTCCCCGGGCGGCGATGTCGGTGGCCACCAGGCACTGGATCTTCCCGGCCTTGAAGTCGGCCAGGGCCTGCTGCCGGGCGGTCTGGCTCTTGTTGCCGTGGATGGCGGCGGCGGTGATGCCCGCCTTGGCCAGATCCCTGGCCACCTTGTTGGCCCCGTGCTTGGTGCGGGTGAACACCAGGGCGTTTTTCACGTCCAGCTCCCGGATCAGATAGGCCAGCAGCTTGGTCTTGTTGTTCTTGTCCACAAAGTACACCGACTGCTGGATGGCCTCCACCGGGGAGGACACCGGGTCCACCGCCACCCGAACCGGGTCGTGGAGCAGGGAGTTCACCAGCTCGGCGATCTCCGGGGGCATGGTGGCGGAAAACAGCATGGTCTGCTTCCTGCGGGGCAGCCACTTGAGGATCTTCTTCACGTCGTGGATGAAGCCCATGTCCAGCATCCGGTCGGCCTCGTCCAGCACGAAGATCTCCAGCTGGTCCAGCTTGACGAAGCCCTGCTGGTACAGGTCCATGAGCCGGCCCGGAGTGGCCACCAGGATGTCCACCCCCCGGCCCAGGGCCTCCACCTGGGGGTTCTGGCCCACGCCGCCGAAGATGACGGCGCACCGCAGGGGCAGGTGCTTGCCGTAGGCCAGGAAGCTCTCCTCGATCTGAATGGCCAGCTCCCGGGTGGGGGTGAGGATCAGGGCCCGCAGGGGGTGTCCCTGGACCCTGGAGGCGCTCAGGCGCTGTAAAATGGGAGCGGCAAAGGCGCAGGTCTTGCCGGTGCCCGTCTGGGCGCAGCCCAGCACGTCCCGCCCGGCCAGGGCGGGGGGAATGGCCTTCTCCTGGATGGGGGAGGGCCGCTCATACCCGTGCTCCTCCAGGGCGGTCAAAATCGGGGCGCACAGCCCCAGTGTCTGAAATGTCATGTTCTACTTCCTTCTTTTCATTCGGCCTCCGGAGAATCTTCCTTCCGGGGCCGGCCCACGGTTCCCTGTGGGCTGGGGGCGTGCCAGGTGAGGCCCGGAACCAGCTGTTCCAGGCGCTCCAGCACTGAGGAGACGGTCTGGGCCGTGGACTGTCCGGGGACGGCGTCCACCACCGCGTCGGCGTAGCGCTCATACAGGGGGGCCCGGAGGTCCATGATGTCCTCCAGGGTCTGCCCCGGCTCCAGGGCGATGCCCCGGGAGTCCAGATTGTGAATCCGGGCCTTCAGCTCCTCCAGGGGCACCCGCAGATAGATCACCGGACCCGCGGCCTTCAGGTGGGCGATGGCCCCCTCCCGGCAGACCACGCTGCCCCCGGGGGCGATCACGTGCCGGTCGCACTCCACCGAGCGCACCGCACGCTCCTCCGCGTCCAGAAAATAGGGGACCCCCTTCTCGTCCAGGATCTCCTGGAGGAGCGCCCCCTCCTGCTGCTGGATCACCAGATCCGTATCCAGAAAGCCATAGCCCAGAGCCTTGGCCAGCAATACTCCCACCGTACTTTTCCCCGAACCCGGCATTCCAATCAGCGTGACGTTTCCCACGGTCCAACCTCTCTCCTTGTGAAATTCGTAACAAAGTGTAGTATACCATATTCTTCTGAAAAATGAAAGAGGGAAACCGCGATCCATGCCCCGGGGCGGGGATTTCCATTGATTCCTGTCCCAAGCGGGAGTATCATAGAGGGGAACCTGATTTTTCCGGTCCGGACCTCTCTCCGCCGCCGGACAGAGCTTTGATTGGAGGTAATGTATCATGCGTAAAAACTTCGGCGCCAAGCCCTGGACCTATCCCCAGCCGGTGCTGATCCTGGCCACCTACGGGGAGGACGGCACTCCCGACGCCATGAACGCCGCCTGGGGCGGCATCAGCGAGGCCAGCGAGATCTCCGTGTGCATCAGCGAGGGGCACAAGACCACCGCCAATATCCTGGCCCGGAAGGCCTTCACCATCAGCATGGCCACCGCGGAGCAGATGGTGGCCTGCGACTATGTGGGAATCGCCTCGGGCAACACGGAGCCCAGGAAGCTGGAGAAGGCGGGCTGGCACACCACCCGCTCTGAATTTGTGGACGCCCCTCTCATCGACGAGCTGCCCATGGCCCTGGAGTGCAGGCTGGTGAGCTATGACCCCCAGACCTGCCGCCTGGTGGGAGAGATCGTCAACGTCAGCGCCGACGAGCGCATTCTGGGGGACGACGGCAGGATCGACCCGGACAAGCTGGACCCCATCACCTTCGACCCCATCCACGCCGCCTACCGGAAGCTGGGCGAGAAGGTGGGCAGCGCCTTCCAGGACGGCAAGCAGCTGATGTAATTCCCGCAAAACGCAGAAGATCCCGCTCCCAATCCACAGGGAGCGGGATCTTTGTCTGGTTTGCGTGTCCTGCAGTTCTCACCCGATCAGAACAGGGGCTGCTCCTGTTCCTGGGCCAGCTTCTCATTGATCTTTTCCAGAGCAGTGCCATGGAGAATCCCATGGCTGATAATGGCGTCCCGCTTGTGCCTGGGGTAGAGCGGAGCGTAGGCGCCTCCCTTGAGTACCTGCTGGACCTCCTCCAGCGAGGCGTCCATGCAGATGCACAGGCACAGCAGCCGGTCCCGGGAGGGCCGCCTCCGGCCGGAAAACACCTGGTGGAGATACACCTCGCTCATGCCCGCCTGCCGGGCCAGGGTTGCCTTGGAAACCGCGATTCTCTGGTAGAGCCGGTTCAGAAAGCCAGTCATGTCCTCATCGGAGAAGTCAGACTGGTTCTGGGCCAGATAGGCGTCCAGGTTCGGCTCGCTCATCAGCCCGCGGCTCAGATCCAGGGTGCTGCTTTTTTTCACAACCTTTCCCCTCTTTACTTCCAGTTTTAAATCGTTTATACTATTTTATAACACTTTGACTTGGAAAACAATATGCTCCCTGCATCGTATTTTGCTTTTGAGGGAGGGATTCTTATCTATTCCTGGCTGCTGGAAATTCTGCAAACAGAATACGAACTGGTTCGCCGGATGAAGGAGAGTGACCGGGGCGGCGTATACCTGATCCGGCACCGAACAGACGGCAAACCCCTTGTGCTGCGGCATTTTACCGGCAATGCCGAGGTCTACCAGAAGCTGCTCCATTACACCTGCGCCCACCTCCCCGTCACCCTGGAGGTGGCCTCCCAGGGGGAGGAGCACCTGATTCTGGAGGAGTATATCCAGGGGGACACGCTGGACTTTCTCCTCAAGGACACCTTGTTCACCGTGAAGGAGACCCGGGAAATCGTCACCCAGGTCTGCCGGGCCCTGTGGGTGCTCCACTCCCTTGGGGCAGTCCACCGGGACGTGAAGCCGGACAACATCATCCTGCGGGGGGACGAGGCCGTGCTGATCGATTTCGACGCCGCCCGGCTCTACAAGCCGGAGGAGGACACCGACACCCAGATTCTGGGCACCACCGGCTTTGCCGCCCCGGAGCAGTACGGCCTGTCCCAGACCGACCAGCGCACGGACATCTTCGCCGTGGGCGTTCTGATCAATGTCATGCTCACCGGGAAGCACCCCTCCAAGCAGCTGGCCCCCGGCCGGCTGGGCCATATCGTGGCCCGCTGCACCCAGGTGAACCCGAAAAACCGGTACTCCGACGTGCTCCGCCTGATGGAGGTGCTGTGACATGCCGGACAAGACCTTTGTAAGCTGCCCTCACTGCGGCTCCCAGCTCCACCCGAACGCCTCCTTCTGCCCCTACTGCGGCAAAAGCGTCAACGTGCGCAAGGAACTTGTTCCTCCAGCGTTAAGCTGGAGGAGAGCCCTGCGCAGGGCTCTCCCGATTTTTGCGGTTCTTCTGCTTCTGGCAGCGGCGGGGGCGGGCTGGTACCTCTCCACCCGGCCCCAGGTCTACGACGACGGCGGCACGGGAGAGGTGATCTACACCGACGAGGACGGCACCTATCAGATCCTCCTGGGCTGGCGGGACACCCCCTATGAACCGGCCCCCGTCATCACCCATACGGCGGAACAAGACGGGGAGTACACCTTCCCCGTCTGTCTGTTTATCCACCACAAGGACACCGGCGCCAATGCCGGGGGGATCTTTCTGCGGAAGGTGGCGTCGGTCACCGCGGAGTTTGACACGCCGGACGACCCCTCCGGCTACATCCGCTACGGCGAGCCGGCCTATGAGAGCTACGCCCCCGACGCCGCCCTCACCAGCTTCACCCAGTTCCTGGGCCGGGAGAACTCCGCCCGGGGCACCTGGACCATCACCATGGACAACGGGGACGTGATCCTGCTCCACCAGACGCTGAACGTGGACCTGATCGAGACCGTGAACATCTACCCGGAGGACGCGCCCATGGATACCATCGAGGCTCTCCAAACCCTGGTGGACTCCATCGAGGACCAGGTCGGGGACCATGACGTGGTGAATCTCCACCTGCCCGCCGTCACCTATGAGGGGGACCTGTCCATCACCGGCCGGTCGGTAAATCTGTACGGCAATACGGAGGGGGAGGGCCGCACGGTCTTTACCGGCTCCGTCCAGGTGAATCCGAAGATCAGCAATGGGGTCAACTATCTCTATGACCTTGATTTTGTGGGGAGCGGAGACGGAGTGGGCGTCACCGCCGCCCAGCGGACCTGGACCATCGGCTGCACCTTCACCGGCTGGCGCACCGCCCTGATGTGCCACGGCACCGGGGCCGACGGCGGCATCTGCTATACCGAATGCCGCTTTGAGGGCAATGAGGTGGCCATCCACTACAACACCAACCGGACAAACTTTTTCAACTCCGTCGCCCCGGACAACCAGTTCCTTCGCAACGGCACGGGCATTCTCATCGAGGGGGAGCCCACGGAGGACGCCCTGAACCTGCCCGGCTGCCGGTTTGAGGGCAACGGCACCGACATCGACAACCGCAGCGGCCAGCCTCTGGACATCTCCCAGGCGTCTTTTTCCTAGGCCATGTTTGAAACATGTCAATATGCCAAAACAGCGGGGCTTTTTCCACTCGGCTGCGTTCATTTTCCTTGCAATCCACCAAGGATTGCCGCGTCAAATTGCCTTGCCGGCGAAAAATCCCTCGCCGTCGGGCACATTTCCAATTTTCAACAAGGCCTAACCGGCCCGCCCGAGCGCACCGCCTTGTAAAATCCGCAAATAATTCCAAAAACTGAATTTTGTCCCAATTTTATGGGCCGTCTGATCACTCAGACGGCCCATTTTTTGTTTTTCGTGCCGGAAAACCGACCATTCGGCGCACGCCTATTGAAAAGCCGGAGGGGAGGAATAAAATATTATATACTATGTACTGCGTCATCCGACAAACCCCGGGCCGGTAAATTTCCGCGGCGGGCATCCCGGCAGTAAGACTCCTGACGAAAGAGGAATTTCCCATGCGCTTTCTGATCCATATGAGCACTTCAGAGGAGGCCGGCTCCCTGGCCCGGATGCTCCGTCTCTGGACCTGGTCCACCTGCGCCGATATGGAGACAGAGCTCTGGTCCCCCGGCGCCTCCGGTCCGGCCATCGTCATTTGGGACCTGGACGCCGGGCTTCCGCCCTCCGGCATGGTCTCCTCCGCCTCCACGGCCCTGCTGGTCTGCTCCTCCCGCCCCCAGGCCGCCATTGACAGCTACTCTCTCCACCCGGACGGCTTTCTCCAGAAGCCCGTCCGGCAGAGCGCGCTTTTCACGGCTCTGCGCCGCTGCGCCAAGCTGTGGTGGGACTCTCTGGAGCGGCTGGAGATTCTCTCCGACCGCCTCCGGGTCCGCCTCCCCCTGTGCGACCTGATATGGGCGGAGGGCGCCCGGCGGGGCTGCCTGGTCCACAGCTCTCAGGAGTGCATCGTCAACTGTGAGACCCTGTCCTCTCTGGAGGCCCGCCTCCCCAAGGGGCTGTTTTTCCGCTGCCAGCGCAGCTTTCTGATCAATCTCACCCACGTCCGACAGCTGGACAGCCAGGGGCTTCTCATGTCGGACGGGACCCTGATCCCCATGAACCGCGGCAGCCGGAAGCCCATATCCGATGCCTACCGGCAGCTCCGGCTTCAGCTGGCGGAGGAGGAGCCTCCGGCCTCTGGAAACGGATGTGACAGCCTATGAAGCCTCTTCAAATCGCGATATGCGACGACCTGGAAGAAGAACGGGTCATACTGAGCCGCATGCTCCGAAATTACGCCCGCCGGCAGGGGCTCTCTCTTCAAGTCCACTTTTTTGTCAGCGGCGAGGAGCTGCTGCAAAGCGTCCGCCGGGCAAATGCCTGTCAAGTTTTGTTCCTGGATATCTACATGCCGGGGATCTCCGGTGTGGAGACCGCCCGCCGGCTCCGCGCCGCCGGATACGGCGCGTCCATCGTGTTTGCCACCACCAGCACCGACCACGGGGTGGACAGCTTTGAGGTGAGGGCCTCCGACTACCTGGTCAAGCCCTTCCGGCAGGAGGAGGTGGACCGCGCTCTGGACTGGTGCCTGGAGCACATGCCGGAGCCCCTGCGCAGCCTCTCCGTCTACGCGGAGGGGGAAACGCAGGAGTTTCCTCTGGCCTCCGTCCTGTACATCGAAGTGCTGGGCCACCAATCCCACATCCACACTCTCCGCCAGACTGTGGTGGTGCGAAAGAGCCTGGACGACCTGGAGCGCGCCGTTGACAGCCCGGATTTCTTCCGCTGCCACCGCAGCTTCCTGGTCAATCTGAACCATGCGGAGCGCATCGAGAGTAGCGACTTCCTCATGTCGGACGGCGCGCGAATTCCCATCAGCTCCGCCAACCTGCCCCGGGCGCGGAACATCTTTACCGATTGGATCTACCGAAACGCGTGGGAGAAAGGGTAACGGAAAAGCCAGGCTGGAATTTATTCCAGCCTGGCTTCAGGCCGTCGGAAACGTCCAAGGACTTTTCCGACGGCCTGTAAAAATGCCGTTACTTTTGCGCCGCACAGCGGTGCAAAAGTCCTCGCTCCGCTTGCCGGAATCCTTGCACAGCAAGGCTTCCGGGGCATTTGATTCCATTCGAGGCGGGCTGCCGCCCCCTCGAGCTCCCCCGCCAATACTCGGGCGGATTCGTCTAGACAGAGGTTTTTCGACAAGCTGAGCCAGGCTGGAATTTATTCCAGCCTGGCTTTTACGTCATCCATTATCCACAGAATTTTGCCCTCTATGTGTCCAGTTTCCTGCTGAACTCCTTGGCTGCCGGAAATTTTTGCTCCAACACCTCGTAGAGAACGCTCAGAATCTGGATCACATGCTCCGCCAGCCTATCCAGCTCCTCCTCTCCGGTGAGCAGAATGCCGTACTTGTGGTAGAGCTGGTTCCCCTCCTCAAAAACGCCAAACGATCCGAGGGGGCACAGGAAGTTCCACTGCATCAGCGTCCGCGCCAGCTGTCCGCGGTCCGCCGCCAGTTCCATCACCATGGTGGTATAGAACTGAAGCAGGTCTGTCTCCTCATCGATGGCGGCTGCCATCAGCTCCAGCAGCACCGCCTCTCCCTCGTCCGTGATAGGAACCAGGACCCGCAGGGTATCCCCTATCTGGGGGGCTCCGGCGCCTGCCGCCGCCGCCGTCTGCATGCCCATGCCGTTCAGCTTCTGTTCCAAAATCTGAAAAAACTGCTTCTGCTTCGCCAAATCCATAACCGACGCTCCTTATCCTCTGCTCATTCAGGGCGGCGCGCCCTTCATTCCGCTATGCCGCCTTCTTCTTGTTTTTAAAGGGATTGTGACCCCGGGACTCCTTGGTGGCCTTCATCTGTTCCTGCCAGGTGGTGCTGCTGTCCATGCCCAGCTTCTCCGCGATGCCCTGGAGACTGTAGCCGCTTCCGGTCTTGCTGAGCCCCAGTTCCTTCACAATGGACTCCGCTTCTTCGTCGCCGCCGTTGGCCCGCCGGTACAGCTCCGCCGCCCGGCGCATGGTGATGTGCTGGAAGGCCTCTTTCCGCTTGCCGGTGGAGAAGCCCATGGATTTGAGCACGATGTGCTTGGCCTCCTTCTCCGTGATGGAGTCGTCCTGAGCCATCAGAGCCTTGATCTTCTCGTCCAGGCCGATCTCCTCGTTCACCGTGTCGGCGCGGACGCCCTTCTTCATCTTGTCCACCACAAGACCGCCGGCCAAATCCGCGGCGGTTCCGAGACCGGACACGATCGTTCCGGCGATCGCCGTGACGCCGCCCAGGGTCATGGCGTTGCCGGTGGCGTTGAGCACGCCGGAGCCCAGCTTGATGCCGCCCTCCACTGCGTTGGCCTTGGCCATGCCGCTGGCCTGCTTAAAGGTGCGGTACATCCGCTCCTGGTCTCGGGTACGCTGGGCGCCGCTCTTTTGCGCTTCATCCATGGCCTTGATCCGATCATCCATCTTCTTCTTCGTGCTGAGGGCGGAACCCAGCTGGATGCCGCCGCCGATGGCCTTCATCCCGCCGCTGGCGATGCCCAAGCCCGGGATGACCTGCTGGCCGATGGGGCCCACCATATCGGTAGCCGCGGAGCCGTAGCCGATCACCTTGGACAATCCGGTTCCGAAGTCCGCAATATTGCTCATGGTGTAGAAGCTGTGGGTGGCCGCTCCGGCGTCGTCGCCCTTCTTGCGCTGGCTGTGGGCCTTCATGATATTTCCGCCGGCCTCCAGGCCGGCCGCCCCCATCTGGAGGAGGCCGCTGCTGACGCCGAAGACCCGCTCACCGGCAGTGAGATTCCCCACATCCTGCTGGTCCTTGAGGGTCTGCTCAAGCGCCTTGTACTCACTGTCGTCTTTGGTGTGGCCCGCTCCCGCCAGATACTGCTGCATCTCGCTCTCGATCTGCGGAATGCTCTCCCGCGCCCTGGCCACATTGGTCAGGTTATCCGTACCCAGGCCGACCCCCGTGCTGCCCAGGGACGCAAGCGTCTTGGGCTTGCCGTGGAACACGTCGTCCTGAAGCAGGGAAGATGTACCGGTGTACCCCTCCGCTTTCGCGCCGCGGGCCTTCTCCAGGGCCGCCTTTTCGTTGACCTCCTCCGAGGACGCTGTCACCTCCGGATTGGCCGGGTCGGACGACAGGCTTCCGGAGGCTCCTCCCGCGAGACCGGCCACTTGAGTGATTCCCGACGTGGCATCCAACAGTTCCGGAATGGCCGAGTCGTCCTCTCCGACCACCGGCTCGTCAAAGAAGGACGCACTCTCCTCCTCGCCTGCAGCGCCGGCCTCCGCGCCGATCTCCTCCAAGGGCTCTGTCGCCTCCAGATTGGGCAGGTCGCCCCGCCGGGCGGCCTCCGCCTCACGCTTGTCCCGCTCCACGGACGTGGCGATACCGGGCCCCTCCATCAGCTCCATGGGATCAAAGGCGGCGTCGCCCAGGTCATAGCCGCCGTCCCCCTGGACATCGGCGGCCAACGCCACCGCCTTCTCCTCCAGCAGCTTGGCCCGGGCGTCCCGCGCCTTGGTGTCCTCCATGCTGCCGCTGGCCATGATCCGGGCCAGGGGGTTTTTCAGGGTCCAGAGGAAGCGGTCTGTCCGGGACATGGCCTTGTAGTCCTCCCGGTGGTGGTTCAGGTCGTCCACCGCCCGCTGGTGCTGGCGCTTGAGCGAATTCAGCTTGCCGCTGATCGCGCCGCCCACATAGGCGGCGCCCTTCTTGATGCCGCCCCAGGCCCGGGAGAGCAGACTGGGCTTCTTCTCCTTGGTTTCGGTTAAAGTCTTAGCGGCCTCGCCCACCTGGGCGGAAGCAAGCTGCATGCGCAGTCCCCCGGAGGCGCCTCCCAGGCCTGCCTCCGGGATGCTCTCTGGGACAGACTCTGTGACGGGCTCCTCTTCTCCGGTTATGGTCTCAGCGGCCTCGCCCGCCTGGGCAGAGGCAAGCTGCATGCGCGGTCCCCCGCCGGCGCTCTCCAGGCCAGCCTCCAGGGCGCTCTCCGGGACGGCCTCCTGAGAGGCGGCGGCCTCCTGTGCTTTGGAGCCCTTCTTAAACAGACCGCCGATCTTTTTAAACAGTTTCGGCAGCATCTGCACTTCTCCCGCCGGGGCGGAGACGGTGGGCGTGCTGCTCTCCACCAGTCCCTGCTGGACGGTGTGGACCAGCTCGTGGGCGGCCACAGAGGGGTCAAAGCCCCCCTTGCCGAAATACACGTCCCGGCCCGTGGCATAGGCTCGGGCGCCCATCTGTTCGGCGGAGCTCACCGCGCCGGAGCCGGTGTGGAAACGGACGCCGGAAAAGTCCGCGCCCAGGCGCTCACCCAGGCGGCTCTTGACCTCCTCCGGCGTACGGGCGCTGTCCAGTCCAGCGGACAGTTGGTCCGCCTCCCGCTCGGCCGCAGGGTTCTGATGGTCCAGGAAGTGCTGACGCATCCGGGCCTGCATCAGTTCCCCCAGCTGGGAGCCCATCCCCCCGTCTGTCTCGCTGAATCCGCCGTAGTATGTCTCCTGCCGCGTCTCTCTCGCCGGTGCGGCCGCTTTCCCGGCATCCCGGACCGCTCTGCGCCGTGTGGTGTAGATCTGAGACATCTCCATTCCTCCTGTCCTCTTCGCCGGACAGCCTCTCCGGGCTCCAGCCGTTTTTCTTCTCTCCGGTCAGGGTCCATGCACAGCAGCGCCAAGGCAGAATTCTATACGATGATTATACCATATCTGCAGCCCTTTTTCTGCTGTCGTTTCCCCTTTTTCTTCCCTGTCCAGGGCGGCAGACGGGAAACGGGCCGTTTTTCCCCTTCCGCTTTCCCGCCGCGCACCGCATTTATAGATTCTTTCGGATGGTCAGGATATTCTTTCCGTCCACATACTCATAGTCCACCGCGTCCATGCTCTTTTTCACCATCAGGATGCCCAGGCCGCCGATGTCCCGCTCCTCCGCGGAGAGGGTGATGTCGGCGTCCTCCTTTTCCAGCGGATTGAAGGGCTTCCCGTTGTCCAGAAACTGGATGGTGACCTGAAGGGGATCTCCCCCCACGCTGCATCGGACGGTGGCCAGGCCGACCTCCGGGTGGTAGGCATAACGGACAATGTTGATGAAAATTTCCTCAACCGCCACCGCCAGCTGGATCTGAGCCTTGGGCGGACAGTCGTACCGCTCCAGCTCCCCATCAATAAAGCTCTGGACCGGCTCCAGCTGATCCTCCGTGGCGGGAAATATACGTTCAATCATGTTCCGTCTCCCCTTTGCTCTGATAGTCCAGAGCGAGCATTGTGATGTCGTCAAACTGATCCGCGCCGCCCACAAAGGCGTCGATGCACTCCTTGATCTTGGGCAGGAACTGCTCCACGGGCAGATCCATGTACTCATTCAGCGCATTCTGGAGGCGCTCGTCTCCGAAGAGCTCCTCGCGGCTGTTGGTGGCCTCCGTGACGCCGTCGGTGTACAGGTAGAGCCGGTCCCCCGGCTCCAGCTGCAGGGTGTTCTCCCGGTAGCGGACCCCCTCCATGCCGGCCAGCACAAAGCCCGGGCGGCTTTTGAGCCACTCAAAGGTCCCTCCGGCCCGCTTCAGCAGGGGCGGGTTGTGGCCCGCGTTTACATAGACAAACTTGCCGGTGCTGATCTCCAGCACGCCCATCCATCCGGTGACGAACAGTCCGGCGTCGTTGCCCTCGCACAGCTGTTCGTTGGTCTGGGTGAACACCGTGCCCGGCGCCTCCTGATTCTGGGCGTGGTTCTTGATGAGGGTCTTGGCAATCACCATAAACAGGGCCGCGGGCACCCCCTTGCCGGATACGTCGGCGATGACCACCGCCAGGTGGTCGTCGTCCACCAGGAAGAAGTCGTAGAAGTCACCGCCCACCTCTTTGGCCGGGTTCATGGTGGCATACACGTCGAATTCCTCCCGCTCCGGGAAGGCCGGGAAAATTCTGGGCAGCATGTCCGCCTGGATCTGGGTGGCCACATTCAGCTCAGCGCCGATGCGCTCCTTCTCCGCCGTGACGGCGGTCAGGTCCTGGATGTACTCGTTGATCTCCAGCTCCATGGTTTTGATGGCCTCGGAGAGGGCCTGGATCTCGTCGCCGGTGCGGATGTTCAGCTTGGAAATGGCCGAACGCTCCTCTTCCTCTTCGCCCGCAGCCGCCCGGCGCCCCCCGGCGGAGGCGGAACGCCCCTCGCTGGTGCGGCGGTCGGACACATACTGCAGGGCGGCGCGGGCCATCTGATTGATGGGGAGCACAATCGTCCGATTGACCAGAAGCAAAATCAGCCCGGCCATAATCAGCGCCACCACTGCAATCAGCAAAATCAATGTCTGTAAGAACTCCTGGGCGTCCCCCATGATCTCGTTCATGGAAATATCCACAAGCGCGACCCCGATCACCTCGCCGTCCGCATTTTCAATCGTAGCGCTTGCAGAGCACAGCCACCCATAGTCGGGATAGTTTGTAATGTACGCAGGCATGTCAAAATTTCCCGCCCGAAGCTGCTCCACCTGGTCCGCTTCTACATTGTCATAATCCCCGGGGATGCAGCTCTCTTCTGCACTGGCGTCCACAAGATACAGGTCCTTCATGGTGTTCAGTTCATGGTATCCCAAATACAGCGAGACAACCCCGTTATCTTCACGAAGCTGGTTGAGCAGCTCCAAAAGCTCCTGGTACTCCGGCATCCCGGTGATGTAATGGAATTCGGCATAATAGGCCTCCAGTTCCTCCTGGGAAAACGCGCTCAGGTCAGGCGCGCCGCCGGTTTCATCGCAGATTCGCTGATATGTCTTTAATACTTCATCCGCCACCGCCTCTACCTGCCGCTTGTCCACAACAGATGCCGTAGATTTTGCAATGGATCCCGCCAGGCTCTCATAATAGTTTTGGAAGGAATTTGTATAGGTCAGATAGCTCAGCATGACAGTGCAGGTAGACAGTATCACAGTAAAAAGCAATACGACCAGGATAACCTTACTCTTCAGGGACAGCTTCATGTGTCAGTTCCTCCTATTTTCCAATTCGGACCATCAGGGAATTGAACCCCTGACTCTGGCGGTATAGGAATTCCTTTGCTTTCTTGCGAACAATCATCATTCCCACTGCATTCACATCCAAATCTTCAAAGAAATTGCTTACTCGCCCGCTTTTCAGGGAAAATGGATCGAATTTCACCGCATTATCAATAAAATGGAGCACAAATTCTCCATCCTCCTGGGCCGCCAGCGTGATGTGAATGCGGCCATCAACCGCTTTGCCCATGGCCTTTTGTAAAATAGACATTGCAATCTCCTCCACAGCCATGGTCACAAAGTGGCCCTGCCGCTGGTCCGCCTGCCACCGCTCACAAAACTGGGTCACCTGCTCAAGCACCTGCCCGATCTGTTCCTCTCCTTCAATGGTGAGAGAGAGCCGGCGTTCCGGGGCCAAAACGCTCCGCTGATCTGCAAGAAAGCGATGGCAGGCCGCAAACACCAGCAGGGTGAGCAACTCTGTCAGCGGATACATAAACCAAATCCACCGGATACCA
This sequence comes from Pseudoflavonifractor capillosus, assembly GCF_016899775.1. Lineage (GTDB taxonomy): Bacteria > Bacillota > Clostridia > Oscillospirales > Oscillospiraceae > Lawsonibacter. The sequence goes on along the minus strand of NZ_JACJJE010000018.1, from coordinate 7,823 downwards.
AGCTGCGACAGCAGCAGCGTACACGGTATCAAAATGAAACAGCTGCGCAGAGAAGTAATCAAAAAAGCTGAAACCACCTCTTCCTTCGCCTGGTAATAGCTTTCCAAAATGGTGTTTATCCCTGTGACGCCCGCTCCAATGCAAAAGATTCGGAGCGCCCAGGCGCCGGATTGTCTCAATTCCTCCGCAATACCGAAGATCCAGCACACTTCTTCTGCAAATAGAAAGACAACCACTGCGGCTGCACATCCTGCAAGCAATCCCCACCTCAGAGACAGCACGCGAACCCGGCGGGCATCTTCCTCGCTGCCCTCTCCTGCGAATGTACTGACCAAAGGCTGAGCCGCCTCCGCCGTTCCATTGAATAAGTACAAAATCAGGAAGGATGCGCTGTAGACCACACTAAAAATTGCCACGCCGTCTTCTGTCCCCTGCCCCATCAGCAGCCGGTTGACCAGAAGGAAAAAGGCCAAGCGGAACAGGTGCTGCACGGATGTGGAAAATCCGGTTCGGAAACAGGAGAGCACCTCCGCCCACTCCGTTTTTACCGGCTCCAATTTCAAAATGTGCCCCTTTTCAAGAATTCCAGGTAAATAAATCAGGATCGCCACTCCAGAACCGATCACCGTCGACGCGGCAGCCCCGACCGTTCCCAAATTCAGCACCAGAACCAGGAGTATGTTCAGCGAGAAATCAACCATATTTCCCACAAAGAAGCCGATTGACGCCAGGCGCTCCCGATTGTCATTGCGCAGAAAATTGGATAAGATCACATTCAGCATCAAAATCGGAGAACCTGCCATCAGAACTCGGGCATAAGAACCGCAGGCCGAGTACAGGGCCCCGTCACTCGGCACAGTTCCCAAAATTTTCAGCATGAATTGCGGGAAAAGATTGGCCAGCAGCCCCATTCCCATTCCAAGGAATACTGCCGCAGATACAATCCGGTTAAAGCACTGTACGGCCTCCTCCGCGCGTCCATCGCCCAATTTTTGCGAAAAACGCACGCACCCGCCAATTCCCAGTCCATCCATGACCGCGTTGATCAGCATAAACAGCGGTAAACACAGATTGGTTGCGGCCAGTCCCACTTCACCCATCCTCTGCCCCAATACGATGGAATCCATCATATCCGCCAGAGCAAATCCCACAGACGAAAACAGCGATGGGACCAACAGGCGGCAAAACATACGGGAAATGAAGTAGTCCTTCTCTCTCCTGATCACTTCAATTCGGCCTCCCAAATTTCATTGAATGCGATTGGGCGCATTTTCCGCTTTACCATTCGGATCCCCGGAATCCCCAAATCCTCCTCTAAGTTACAGTACAGGAACCTGTCCTGGTACTGTCTTAAAAATTCCCGCATGGCAAAATATACCGTGTAATTCGGTGCGCCCGGCACACACTTTCCCACCACCACATCCATTGTTACAGCATCAATGGGAAAGCCCGCATACATGGCAACCGGCTTTTCATCGAGATATAAAATGCTGCCGAAAATATTCAATTCATTGCGCTTCTGCAGCGCCGTCTCGCTCACGATTCTGTCCTCTACATTCCCGTCACTGACATGGTGCGCCACTTCACGCCACTGACGCAGAACACTTTGCGCATCGTCAATGGTTGCGTCAGAAATCGGCTGTACCTTCACACCGTATTCCCGCTCCAGATGGCGGATTTTTTTCCGAACCTCCGAATACTGACTCCCCTCCATCGCCAAGTAATCGGAAATCCTGCAGATATACTCGTCAGACTCCTCCTCCCTGCGCACCTCCCAGCGATCCGGAAAGTGACGGATCAGCCACTGCACATCGCCGGGGCGCAGGTAACACAGGGAAAAATGGGCGGTATCCATCCCGCCGCGGATGAACCGATTTATTTTTTCTTCATCACCGCAGGGGAAAAACCATGAATTGCTGCCCCGGCTGTCAATTTTTACAGCAAAAAAATCATCTTCCATGTATAAAGACAGCCCCATTTCCTTCTGCCACAAATATAGCGAAGGAAACGCATGCGCACTGAGATTATGTCCAAACCTCGCCCGGATCCGCTCAATGTTGGATTGATCCGACAATTCAACGCTTCGGCACAGCCTCTTCTCTTGGAACGGCCCCTCTTTTTTTGTGTCTGTCAGCATAGATCATGCCTCAATCGTCAAAATATCCACAAACCCTGTCACCTCAAAGACTTCCATGATGGTCTCGTTCACATGGCGCACCACCATCTGTCCCTGTTTGTTCATCCGTTTCTGGGCGCCCAGGATCACCCGCAATCCAGCGGAAGAGAGATAGGCCAGCTGCTGCAGGTCCAGGGTCAGCTGCGTCACCCCGTCCAAAGACGCGGACAACTCCGCCTCCAGCTGGGGCGAGGTCGTAGTATCCAGCCGGCCCTCCAGCTGGAGGGTCAGCGCGCTGCCGTTCCGGGTAGTTGTGATCGTCATTGTTTTTTACCTCATTTCCTAATTTTGTGTGATATGCATCGAAATTTATACAATTCTCCCATGACGCTTGTCTGTCGATTTTGTGCGTTCTGTCAGCTGTACTGCAGCCATGCAGCGGCATGGCTGCCGCCCTGGATTCAAAGGTATTTTGTAAGCGTCAAAATGTTGTTCCCGCCTGAATACACATAATCCGCCGCGTCCATGGAGCGCTTCACCATCAAAATCCCAAGCCCGCCGATATGCCGCTCCTCCGCAGACAGGGTGATATCCGCATCCTTTTTGGCCAGGGGGTTGAACGGGATGCCGGCATCCACGAACTGAATCTGAATCCGCAGCGGGCCCTGCTCCACCTGGCATCGAACCAGGGCCCACCCCGGCTGATCCGGGGGATAGGCGTAGCGGGCGATGTTGACGAAGATCTCCTCCACCGCCACGTCCAGCTGCGCCCGGGTCCGCTCTGTGTAGGGGAACCCCCTCAGCTGATCCAGGACAAATTTCTGCACCGGCTCCAGCTGGTCCAGCTTCGCCGGAAAACATTGTTCCGCCATAACCTCATCCCCCCGCCCGGTGTGTTTCGGCCGTCCGCCCGGAGGGCTCCGCCTCCAGACGCTTTGTCACGGTGATCACATCCATGCTGTCCCGGCTCTCGAAGGTCACCCGCTGGGTATTTTGGAGCACATACTCCGCCGCCCGCACCGCGGAATCCCCCTGCGCAGACTTCAGCGGGTCTTTGGCCCCCATGGGGCCCTTCAGCCGGAGCACCATCAGATTCTCTCCCTCCGGCATGGCGCACTGGGCCAAAAAGCGGGCGTCCGGCTCCGCCTGCTGGCAGCACAGGACAAACAGCTCGTCGGCCAGCACCGCCGCCTCCGCCAGGCGGCGGCCGGTAAAGCCGTTGGCCTTCAGCTGGCCCCGGAGAAAGTCCAGCAGCTTCTGCTCCCCCTCCGGGCCGGCGGTGAGCACGCAGTGGGCCATGGCCCGGTCCCGCCGGCGGTACTCCAGGGTCAGCATGGCATAGCCGTCCACCTGCACCCGGCTGGAGTAGGCCGCCGCCTCGTCCCGGACAAATTCCAGCTGCCGCTCCAGATCCAGGGCCCGGCTCTCGCTGAGGTTCAGGGCCGCCCGGAGCTGCTCCTCGGAAAAGGCCCTGCCCTGCTCGTCCTGGATCTCTCCCAGGCCCCGGGTGTGGAAGAACATCCGGTCCCCCTGGTGCAGCTCCAGTTCCAGCACCTGATAGACCACATTCTCATTCTGTCCCAGCGGAGCGTAGGGGGGGGCCTGGACCCACTCGTACCGGTCCTGGCTCCGCATCAGCAGGGGGACCTCCTGCCCGGCGTTGATACAGGAAAATTTCCCCGTCATGCCGTCCAGCACCCCCACCAGGGCGTGGAGCACAAAGGTGCCGCTCATCTCGTGGAGCTGGCTGTTGGCCGCCGTCATGGCCGCCGCCAGCGGGAGGCCGGAGCGCAGCTGGCTCTTGATGGCCGTCTGAGCCATGACCGTGTAGAGGGCCTGGGGAATCCCCTCCCCCGGCACCGCCCCGATGATCACGCACAGGCGGTCCTGATCCAGCATGAAGTAGTCGTAGAAGTCGTACTCCACCTCCCGGCCGGAGCACAGCAGACCCCGGACGGCAAACTCATACCCCTGCTCCCGCCGGGGCAGCTCCTTGGGGAGCATGGAGCTGTTGAGCTCGTTGGCCAGCTGCAGCTCGATCTCCAGCTTCTGCTCCCGGACGGCCAGTTCCTTCTGCTCAAAGTTGTTCAGGTCGATCTCCACCAGCATCATCCGGAAGGCGTCGGAGAGGGTGCGCAGCTCGTCGTGGCTCTTGATCTTCACCTTGGTAAAGGTGGACTTGTCCTCGCCCCCCTCATAGTCCTGGGCCGCCTTGGTCAGAAGCCGGATGGGCTGAATGAAGCTGCGCCGGATCACCAGCATGTACGCCGCGATCAGCACCGCCGCCAGCACCGCCAGCAGTACGCCGGTCCCCAGCAGGAAATCCCGCTGGGCCTGGACCGCCGGCTCCATGTCCAGCTCCGCCACCACGTAGGCGCAGGCGGTGCCGTCCGTCCGGTACACCGGGGCGGCCGTCATCATCCTCCAGCCCAGCTCCCCGTCCTGCCAGGTCACCGGGTCCACGGTCCCGCCGGCACGCATGTCGTCCAGCGCCTCTGCCAGGGAGCCCTCCAGAGGCCGGATATCCCCCAGAGAGGCAGTCCCCTCCGTGTCCGCCTCGCCGGTGCTGAACAAAACCAGCGCTCCGTTCTCCTGGGGGCGCACCACATCCAGGCGGGCCACGCCCCCCTCCCTGGCCGCAGCCACCAGAGCGTCCCGGAGCTCCCCATACCGCTCGTCCTCCGATCCGCCCCGGGCATAGCCTTCCAGCTCCTCCGGGTCCAGCTGGCTGGCAAAGGTCCGGGCGATGCTCTCGCCAAACTGGCCATAGAGGGCCCTGGTGTCTCGGAAATAGACATGGTAGCCTGCGGCCAGAGCGGCGGCGCTTAAAATCAGGCTCACCAGCAGCACCATCAGCAGCAGCTTTTTTCCCAGGGTAAAGCTTGTATTCCGTTTCAAGGGCGGTCCACCTCGTTTCCGTTCCTGCAGCCCCCGTCAGGTCGGGGCCGGTTCAGCCGTCCAGCAGGTCCGCGTACTCCCGCAGCTCCTCCCGGACCACTACGATCTCATTTTTCTTCATCTCTCCCACCGCGGTGCGCAGCAGGTGGGACATTCCGATGCTCTGCCCCTCCAGGGCCGCCAGAAAGGCGGCGGAGAGGACGATATTCTTGATGTGTCCGCCGGACAGCTCGAACTTCTCCGCCAGAAAGGCCCAGTCGATGTCGTCGGACAGGGGGGCCTGCTGGGGGATGGTGCGGCGGTAGATCTCCTCCCGCATGGCCGCGTCCGGGAAGGGGAAGCGAACCACATAGGTGATGCGCCGCATGAAGGCCTCGTCGATGTTGCCGATCAGGTTGGTGGCCAGGATGCACACCCCGTCGTACTCCTCGATCTGCTGGAGGAGGTAGGCCACCTCCACGTTGGCGTTTCGGTCGTGGGCGTCCTTCACCTCGCTGCGCTTGCCGAAGAGGGCGTCGCACTCGTCGAAGAAGAGGACGCAGTTGGACCGCTTGGCCTCGGTAAACACCGCCTGGAGGTTTTTCTCCGTCTCCCCGATGTACTTGCTGACGATCTGGGAGATGTTGATTTTATACATCTCCATGTTCAGCTCATTGGCGATCACCTGGGCGCACATGGTCTTTCCGGTGCCCGGGGCCCCGGCGAACAGGATGGACAGCCCGCGCCCGTAGGCGATCTTCCGGTCGAACCCCCAGCCGTAGTAGACCTGGTGCTGAAATTTGATGTGTCCGCAGGCGTGCTGGAGGAGTTTTTTCTGGTCCTCCGGCATCACCACGTCGTCCCAGTGGAAGGCAGGGCGCACTCGGCTGGCCAGATCTCCCAGCTTGTGGACCACCTGCCGGTAGCAGCACTGGTGCATCTCCCGGCTGGAGATGGCCCCCTCCCCCCTGAGTTTGGTCAAGCCCGCCGCCTGCCGGCAGGCCAGCTCAATCTGCCGGGGGGAGAACCGGAATTTGGCGGCCAGCTCCTCCACGGTCAGTCCGTCTCCCAGCTCCGCCTCTCCCAGAAAAGCCTGAAACAGGGCGATGCGCTCCTCCTCCGTGGGGTCGGGCACCTCCAGCTCCACCGTCAGGCGGCTCAGGCGGGCCCGGATGGGCAGCTGGGACAGGAGAAACAGCTTCTCATGGGCGGGCTCCTGGTCCAGGATTCCCTGGAGCAGCTTCTCCTCCGCCGGGAGCAGCTTTCCCTCGGCGTCCGTCCGCTCCATGTGGGACACGCACAGGCAGGCCCCCGTCAGCCGGGCCACCAGCACCCCCTCCTGGGCCAGCTCCTCCGGCCGCTCCCCGTCCAGGGAGACAAACACGCAGCGCTGTTTTTCCCGCGCCATCAGGTGCTCCACCTGAAAGCGCTTGCCCGTGCCCGGCCCCCCTGTGAGGCAGATGACCCGCTCCCCCGGCTCCCGGAACAGCAGGTCCAGGCGGCGGGCCGCCTCCTGGCCGATCACCAGGGGGCCGGAGGGGGCCTCCCCCGCCCCGTCAAAGATCCGCAGTCCGGGCATGGGGGCCACCGTCCCGGTGCTGAGAAACTCCAGCACCGAGGGGCGCAACACCAGCTGCCCGGCCGCCAGGCGCTCCCGGTCAAAGAGGCTGGTAAACTTGTCCCGGCGGGCAAAGCGGGACAGGTACTCCTCCATGGTCCGCTCCAGGGGGAGGAACAGCTGGACCGCCAGGGCGGTGGTGGGGACCTTCTGGGTGATGTCGTCCTGAAGGTAGGCCAGCAGCTTCTCATACTTCTGATCCAGGGCGGCGGCGTAGGCAAGCACCAGACAGCCCTCTTCAAACTCCTCCAGCCCCAGCTCCCGGAACATGCGCAGCAGAGGGAATTCCGCCCTCGTCCGCTCCAGCCGGGCCCGGATGGTCACCTGGGAGGACTCCAGCTGGGCCGCCTCCCCCCCGTCCAGCTGGGCGGCCAGCCCCAGCTGGGCCGCCTTCACCAGGTTGTGCTCAAACTCCTCCCGGCTGACCACCAGCCCCATCATGTTCCGCATGTCGTTCTTGGGGCCCAGCCACTGGTGGTGCTCGTAGAAGAAGTAGATGCGCAGGTCCAGCCAGGCGAACAGGTCGTCCATCAGCTCCCACTGGTTCTCATAGCCCCGATTCAGTTTTTCATAGGAAACGTCCCGCAGGTCGTACTCCTCCATAGCCAAGCCCTCCTCTCTGCCGCCGGTCCGCGCTTACGGCACCTTCACCGTCATGGCCGGGGTCACGGTCACCTGGATCACGCCCCCGTAGGAACAGGTCAGCTTGCTGGTGCTGTTCAGCAGCGGCCGCTTGCACACCGTCACCGTGGGACAGCCCGGGGCCCAGGCCACCGTGGCGGGGACGCAGGGCATGGGGGTGAGCACCCCCATGGCCGCCGCGGTGGCCGACGCCACGGTGGGGTTGGCCGGGTTGGAGCACATGCCGAAGGTGGGCACGTTGCTGAGGGCCGCCCCATCCTGGATGGTGGCCGCCGGCATCTTGCAGATGGACACCGTCTGCTGGCTGGTCACCGTCAGGACGGCGGGGGCCGCCCCGAAGCTGCAGGTGCATGTCGCCGTTTGGACAACTGGATTTGCCATGGTACGCTCCTCTCAAAGCTGGATGGTGTGATGGTTCTCCCCCTGGGTCAGCTCCAGGCCGGCCAGAAGCTCCCCCTCCGGGCCGCACACCTCCACGGCGCAGGGCTCCCGGAAGGCGGCGGTGAGCACCCCCTCCCCGTCGGTGTGGTACCGCTGGGCGGGGAGGAGGGACCGGCTGCGGCTGTGGGG
>NZ_JACJJE010000186.1 GCF_016899775.1 Pseudoflavonifractor capillosus | reverse complement strand
TCGGGCACATACTGCTCCAGCACGGAGTAGTTCTGAACGCCGGCAGGCACGAAGTAGTCACCGCCAGCAACGACTTCATCGCCGTACTTGAACTGGATGTTCATGATAACGTCGGTGCTGATCTTCTCGATGTTGACAACCAGCTTGCCGCCGTCCTCGGCCATGAAATCACCGGACACAGTCATCTCGTACCCCTCGGGCACATACTGCTCCAGCACGGAGTAGTTCTGAACACCGGCAGGCACGAAGTAGTCACCGCCAGCAACGACTTC
>NZ_JACJJE010000185.1 GCF_016899775.1 Pseudoflavonifractor capillosus | reverse complement strand
GGTCATAGCCGCCACTTCGAACCGATTCCGGACACATGGGTGAAGATGCGTGACATCCTACTGTTCTGGTCTGCCAAAGGCATTGACGGATTCCGCTGTGATATGGCAGAAATGGTTCCTGTAGAATTCTGGGGATGGGTGATTCCGCAAATCAAAGCTGAACATCCGAAACTGATCTTTATCGCCGAGGTCTATAATCCGGGAGAATACAGAAATTATCTGTTCAATGGCAAATTCGACTATTTATATGACAAAGTAGGTCTGTATGATACACTACGTG
>NZ_JACJJE010000184.1 GCF_016899775.1 Pseudoflavonifractor capillosus | reverse complement strand
ATATTCAGGAGTTTCTGGATCTGCCGAAGTTTGCGGGCTATACGGATCTGGAATTCTGTGAGTGGATGATCAAAAATATCGGTGTTGCTGCGGTACCTGGATCCAGTTTCTTTAAGGAGGATGTAAACCATCTGATCCGTCTGCATTTTGCGAGAGAGGAAGCAACGATTGATGAGGCACTGGAGCGTCTTGGCAAATTAAAGGAGTTGTTGAAATAATGAATGGAGAAAAAGTTTTCTTTTGTAATTATTCTATTGGAACAGATACATGGAAAGAAGTTC
>NZ_JACJJE010000183.1 GCF_016899775.1 Pseudoflavonifractor capillosus | reverse complement strand
GCCCGCCTCCCTCCGGCCGAGCCCACCCCCAGCAGGGCGGAGGTACGGGTGTGGGTGGTGGACACGGGCAGCCCCAGCGCCGTAGCCAGCAGCAGGCAGGCCATCCCCGCCAGGTCGGCGGAGAACCCCTCCCGAGGCCCCAGGGACACCATATCCCGGCCCACCGTGTCGATGATCCGACGTCCCCCCACGCTGGTCCCCAGGGCCATGAAGGCGGCACACAGAACCATCAGCCACAGGGGGGCCCGGGCCATCCCCTCCCCCGGCTCCCCCTGGGCCAGGGCCGCCCCCAGGGGCGGGTAC
>NZ_JACJJE010000182.1 GCF_016899775.1 Pseudoflavonifractor capillosus | reverse complement strand
TCAGGGATTCGAACCCGGGACCCACTGATTAAGAGTCAGTTGCTCTACCAACTGAGCTAAAGGCGCATACTTTCTTTTGAAAAAGAAAGTATGCAAAGAAAACTTTATCCTTGTTTTCTCGTACGCTCTCTTTTTCTCCAGAGGGTGGGCGCTTTGTCTGCACCTTCAAAACCGAACAGTGAACCTCGCAAATCCTCGCTTGCAAGCGCCTGCATTTCTTCCTTGCCTGAACCATTCAGGTCAAGCCCTCGGCGGATTAGTATCGGTCAGCTCAACACATTGCTGTGCTTACACCTCCGACCTATCAACGTC
>NZ_JACJJE010000181.1 GCF_016899775.1 Pseudoflavonifractor capillosus | reverse complement strand
TCAGGGATTCGAACCCGGGACCCACTGATTAAGAGTCAGTTGCTCTACCAACTGAGCTAAAGGCGCATACTTTCTTTCGAGAAAGAAAGTATGCAAAGAAAGCTTTCTACCAAGTCTCACCTTAATATCCGCTTCCCGCTTTCTCTCTCTCCAGAGGGTGGGCGCTTTGTCTGCACCTTCAAAACCGAACAGTGAACCTCGCAAGTCCTCGCTCGCAAGCGCCTGCATTTCTTTTCTTGCCTGAACCACTCAGGTCAAGCCCTCGGCGGATTAGTATCGGTCAGCTCAACACATTGCTGTGCTTACACCTCCGACCTATCAACGTC
>NZ_JACJJE010000180.1 GCF_016899775.1 Pseudoflavonifractor capillosus | reverse complement strand
GCCGTCCAACAGATGAAAAAGTCTCTCCTGCTGCTTCAACGATTCATTCCCCCCATCTCCAGGTGCGGTTTCTCCATGGCTTGAATGGGCTGCCCATCTCGGCGTTCCAGCAGGCCATAGTCCGTCTGGACACTGTTGTTTTCCTTCATCAGCTCGCTGCCATAAGCGTATAGGTTCAAGTGACTGGCCACCATCTGAGCGTCCGCTTCCGGCAGCATGGCGGCGAGCTCGCTCCGGGCCTGATCCTCTGGAGAGAAAATTTCCGGATCCAGTATGTATTGATCCAACTGATTTCTCAGCTCCAACGCCTGGGAAATCTCCGTACAGTTTGTTGC
>NZ_JACJJE010000017.1 GCF_016899775.1 Pseudoflavonifractor capillosus | reverse complement strand
CCTTCACTTTTCTTTTCCCTTTTTCTTACAAAATCCCTGTTTTCATCTCTTGAAAACAGGAGTTCTTTGACAGACTGAGGCGGGCACTCCCTACCGGAGTGCCCGCCTTTCTGCGTGAAGGGGTATCTTGTGCCGGCCCATGAAATTCGCTATAATATAAAAAAGCCGGCCGTCTGGCCGGGAGATACGATTCTGCCCGCCGTGCGGGAGACGGCGGGCACTGCGGATGAAAAGAGAGAGGCTTCGCAATGTTTGATACCTTCCTGTACGCCTTTAACGCGGTCACGCCCATGCTGCTTCTGATGCTGCTGGGGTGGGGGCTGAAGGCGGCCCATTTTTTTGACGATGAACTGCTGCGGAAGATGAACACCTTCACCTTCCGCTTCGGCATTTCCGCCATGATGTTCCGCAACATCTACAGCCTGTCCTCCCTGCGGGAGATTCACCTGGACAGCATCTGGTTCGTGCTGGCCACCTGTCTGGTGCTGACGGGGCTGGGCTGGGTGGAGGCCCATATCTTTACAGACCGCCGGGAGCGGCGGGGCATTATGATCCAAAACAGCTTCCGCAGCAACTTTGCCATCATCGGGACCACCCTGGCCTTCTCTCTGGGAGGGGCGGCGGGAGGCGCGGTCTCCGCAAGCATCCAGGCCCCGGCCATCATTTACTACAACGTGGCGGCGGTGCTGTTCCTGACCATCTACTCCGACCAGCCGAACCGGGCGGTGGATGTGGGGGGCATCCTGAAGAAGATCGCCACCAATCCCATGATCCTGGGCCAGGTGGCGGGGCTGATCTGCCTGGTCCTGCGGGAGTTCATCCCCCGGAACGCCCAGGGGGAGCTGGTGTTCTCCCTGTCCGGAAGCCTGCCCTTTTTGTATTCCGCGGTGGAGAGCCTGGCGGACATGGCCTCGCCCCTGATTCTGATTCTTCTGGGGGCCCGGGTCAATTTCAGCGCGGTGGGCGGCCTGAAGAAGGAGCTGGCGGTGGGCGTGGTCCAGCGGCTGATTGTGGCGCCGGCGGTGGGCTTCGGCATGGCCTTTTTGGCCGACGGCCTGGGCCTGTTCACGGTGACGCCGGCGGTACTCAGCGCCCTGGTGGGCATGTACGGCTCGCCGGTGGCCTCGGCCAGCGCGGTGATGGCGGAGGAGATGGGCGGCGACGCCGAGCTGGCCCGCCAGTATGTGGTGTGGACCTCCGCTTTCAGCATGATTACGCTGTTCCTGTGGATTTTCCTGCTGCGGGCGGCCGGGCTGCTGTAGCGGGTACGGGATGAATTCCGGCTTGAAAAGCCGGGGGCGATTGCGTATAATCAAGAGAACGACAGAACCGTAAGTGAGGGATCAGAGGAAATTATGTACCGGATTGATATTATGACGCTCTTCCCGGATGTGGTGGGCGATATGCTGTGCGAGTCGATTCTGGGCCGGGGGCAGGAGCGGGGCTATATCCGTATCGAGTGCCACCAGATCCGGGATTACACCTTGAATAAGCAGCGGCAGGTGGACGACTACCCCTACGGCGGCGGCCGGGGGGCGGTGATGCAGGCCGACCCCCTCTACCAGTGCTGGAAGCACATCTGCGGCGAGGCGGGGGAGCGGGTCCACACCATTTACATGTCCCCGGCGGGCAAGACCTTCTGCCAGGCGGACGCCCGGCGGCTGCGGGACGACTACACCCGGCTCATTCTGGTGTGCGGCCACTACGAGGGAATCGACGAGCGCTTCATTGAGGAGTGCGTGGACGAGGAGATCTCCCTGGGGGACTTTGTGATGACCGGAGGGGAGATTCCCGCCATGGCGGTGGCCGACGCGGTGTGCCGCCTGGTGCCCGGGGTGCTCTCCGACCCCTCCTGCTATGAGAACGAGAGCCACTGGAGCGGCATGCTGGAGGCTCCCCAGTACTCCCGGCCCGAGGTGTGGCACGACCGGGCGGTGCCGTCCATCCTGCTCTCCGGCAACCACGCCAAGGTGGATCAGTGGCGGCGGAAGCAGTCCATCCTGCGCACCTACCGCCGCCGGCCCGACCTGTACGAAAAGCTGGACCTGTCCTCCAAGGAGGACAAGAAGCTGCTCTCTGAGCTGAGAGAGGAGACGGGGGAGCCGCTGTAAAAATCGACGAAAATTCCCTTTACAATTTCTCCGGCCTGTGTTATGGTAAAGATAATGTTAATTTCGTTTTAAAAATGATATTTGGAGATGAAGAGCATGAGTTTTAAGATCGTAGTGGACAGCTGCTGTGACCTGACGCCCCAAATGCGCAAGGACCCCTGCTTTGTGAAGGTTCCGCTCTCCATCCACGCCAACGGGAGCGTCTTTGTGGACGACGACACCCTGGACCAGGCGGATCTGCTCTGGTCCATGCGCCAGAGCGAGGACGCACCCTCCACCGCCTGTCCCTCGCCCCAGGCCTACCTGGACGCATACCAGGGAGAGGAGGGGGAGGACGTCTATGTGGTTACCCTGTCCGCCCTGCTCAGCGGCTCTCACAACAGCGCGGAACAGGCCCGCGTCCTGCTGGAGGAGGAGCAGCCTGAGCGCAATATCCACGTATTCAACTCCTGTTCCGCCTCCTCCGGCGAGGTGCTGGCCGCTCTGAAGATCCAGGAGCTGGCCTCCTCCGGCATGCCCTTTAAAAAGGTGGTCCGGGAGGTGGAGCAGTTCATCTACCAGATGCAGACCCTGTTTGTGCTGGAGTCGCTGGACAACCTGCGGAAAAACGGGCGGCTCACCAAGCTGCAGGCGGTGGTCACCAGCGCCCTGAAAATCAAGCTGCTGTGCGGGGCCACCCCGGAGGGTGAGATCTGCAAGCTGGGACAGGCCCTGTCCATGAAGCAGGCCCTGAATAAGCTGGTGGAGCGCATCGCCGCCGACCCCGCCCACAAGGGGCGCACCGTGGCCATCTGCCACTGCGGCTGCCTGGACCGGGCCTTCCAGGTGAAGCGCCGGATCGAGGAGACCTGCCAGGCGGAGAAGGTCCTCATTCTGGAGGCGGGGGGTATTACCACCGTGTACGCCAATGAGGGCGGCATTGTGGTGGCCTACTGACGCTGAGGGGGAGGCGGAGCGGCATCATGCAGCAGCTGGTCTATACCCCGGAGGAGCTGGAACGGATTCAGATGGGGCTGCTGGCCCTGCTGTGCTATGCCAAGCGGCACGACCGGCGGGAACTGCCCCGGTGCTTTCTGTTCTGCCGCACTATAGTAAAAAATATTGACCTGTGCCGTGAGGGCGGACACACTCCAGAGGATCGGGCGGAGCTGTCACAGTGCATTCGGGAGGACTGGAAGTGCGCTATGGAGGCCCGTGCCGGTCTGCCGGAGTATTATCTCCCTGACACACGGCTGGAGGTCCAGCGAGGCATGGCCCAAGCCATTGGCTGGCAGATAGACACGGTGGACCGCCTGATTTTTCCCCGGGAAAAGGGGAGAGCCGCGGAAGTCTTTTAGGGCGGGGGGCAGCCCCCCGCCGTTTTGATTCAAATGCAAGGGAAAATAGAGATAAGGAGGAAGCGCGCATGTCCATCACAAGAGAGCAGGCCTGGGACCTGCTGACTAAGTACAATGAGGAGCCCTTTCACCTCCGCCACGCCATTACGGTGGAGCATGTGATGGGCTGGTTTGCGGATAAGCTGGGCTATGGGGACGAGAAGGAATTCTGGTCCATTGTGGGTCTGCTCCACGACCTGGACTTTGAGCGCTGGCCGGAGGAGCACTGCGAGAAGTCCCAGGAGCTCATGCGGGAGGCCGGGGTGGACGAGGCCATCATCCGGGCCACAGCCAGCCACGGCTGGGGCCACCGGGTGGACATCAAGCCGGAACACCAGATGGAGAAGGTGCTCTTTGCCGTGGATGAGCTCACCGGCCTCATCGGCGCGGCGGCCCTGATGCGCCCCTCCAAGAGCGTGGCGGATATGGAGCTCAAGTCTCTCAAAAAGAAGTTCAAGGACAAGAAATTTGCCGCCGGCTGCTCCCGGGAGATCATCGCCCAGGGTGCGGAGCTGCTGGGCTGGGATTTGGATGAGCTGCTGAACCAGACCCTGTCCGCCATGCGGGACGAGGAGAGCGCCATTGAGGCGGCTGTATCAGAGGCCGGAGCCCGTTAAGACGGAATAAATTTTTGAAGAAGAATTCTTGACATTGGATGAATAATTTGATACGATAGTCGGGCTTAGGGGAGTAGTCGGCACAGTATCTGCTGTGTGGCAGAGCCAACAATCCTGGAAGGTCCTTCCTTCCTGGTTTTGCCTGAAATGACCAGACCTGTGTTCTGATGGGGGAACGCAGGTCTTTTTTGTCATGCTCACAGGATGCATGCAGGCGCTCCCTAAAAAGGCTGCAAAAGAGAAAGACGTAAAGGGAGGAAATTACATGGATTTTTCGTTTCTGGTAAGCGGCATCCTCTCCATTACATGGCAGCAGGCTGTCATGTATGTGGTGGGCGCGGTGCTGATTTACCTGGCCATCGAGAAGGGGTTTGAGCCCTCTCTGCTGATGCCCATGGGCTTCGGCGCCATCCTGGTCAACCTGCCCCTGTCCGGTGTTATCAATCAAACCAGTGAGGCGCTGGGTGAGACCGCCGGTATCATTGAGTGGCTGTTTGAAATCGGCATCGAGGCCAGTGAGGCCATGCCCATCCTGCTGTTCATCGGCATCGGCGCCATGATCGACTTCGGACCTCTGCTGTCCAACCCCAAGCTGTTCCTGTGCGGCGCTGCTGCTCAGGCCGGTATCTTCCTGACCATCATCATCGCGGTCGTGCTGGGCTTCGACCTGAAGGACGCCGCCTCCATCGGCATCATCGGCGCCGCTGACGGCCCCACCTCCATCCTGGTGTCCCAGACCCTGGGCTCCAACTACATCGGCGCCATCGCCGTGGCCGCTTACTCCTACATGGCTCTGGTTCCCATCATCCAGCCCTTTGCCATTAAGCTGGTCACCACCAAGAAAGAGCGCGCCATGCGGATGCCCTACAAGCCCCAGGGCGTGACCCGCCGGATGCGCATCCTGTTCCCCATCGTCGTTTCCGTGATTGCCGGCTTGGTGGCCCCCTCCTCTGTGGCTCTGGTGGGCTTCCTCATGTTCGGCAACCTGATCCGTGAGTGCGGTGTGCTGGAGAGCCTCTCCAAGACCGCTCAGAACGATCTGGCCAACCTGATCACCCTGCTGCTGGGCATCACCATCGCCGCCTCCATGAAGGCCGATCAGTTCGTCCAGCCCGCTACCATCATGATCATGTGCCTGGGCCTGGTGGCCTTCGTGCTGGACTCCATGGTGGGCGTCATCTTCGTGAAGATCCTGAACATCTTCACCCCCCACAACAAGATCAACCCCATGGTGGGTGCTGCCGGCATCTCCGCCTTCCCCATGTCCTCCCGTGTGATCGAGAAGCTGGGCCAGGAGGCTGATCCTCAGAACCACCTGCTGATGCACGCGGCTGCCGCCAACGTGTCCGGCCAGATCGCTTCCGTGGTCGCCGGCGGCGTGGTGCTGCAGTTCTTCGCCAACATGGGTTAAGAGGAGGAGTATACGATGAGTGAAAATATGTTTTTGGCTCTGGAGATGCTGGCTCAGGGCATGATCGGCATCTTCGTGGTGCTGGGCATCATCGCCCTCCTGGTGCTGCTCATGGGCAAGACAGGCGGCAAGAAGAAAGGCTGAGCCTGTTTTCCAATCGAAACACTACGCGGGGTCTGGAACCAAAGGTTCCAGACCCCGTCAGCTTGTCGAAAAACCTCTGTTTAGATGAATCCGCCCGAGTATTGGCGGGGGAGCTCGAGGGGGCGGCAGCCCGCCTCGAGTGGGATCAAATGCCCTGAATGCCTTGCTTGGCAAGGCGTTCAGCGAGCGCAGCGAGGACTTTTCCGCCGTTGAACGGCGGGAAAGTAACGGTATTTTTCAGGCTGTCGGAAAAGTCCTTGGACTTTTTCGACAGCCTGACGGGGTCTGGAACCAAAGGTTCCAGACCCCGTCTTTTATTCCGAGAAGACCGGCGGTTCGGGAGCGGCAGACTGCCAGGCAAAGGAATTCATTTCCCGGCGCTGCAGCGGCAACTGCCCCCTTCCGGGGAGGCGGATAAAAGAAAAGTGGGCGGAGAACTGACTGGCAGTTCTCCGCCCTTGTGCTGCGGAAAGAGGAGACCGGTTACAGAAGCGCGAGATAGTCGGCGGACACCCAGCCGGTGACAGCGGCGCCGCCGCTGGAGAAGAGGACCTGATACCAGCCGGGGGTGGAGGTGTCCAGCACCACCACCTGAGCACCGGATTTCAGGCTGGAGATGGCGGTATAGTCGGTGCCGGGGCCGGAGCGGACGTTCAGGGTGGTGGCGGTGACCTGCCCCACTACGTCGGCGGGGGAGCACTGGATCACCGCGCTGGCGGTCAGAGAGCCGCAGGAGGCGGTGATGGTCACCGAGGGAGTGCCTACCCCGGCGTACACGTTGGTGACGGTGCCGTCCGAGGAGACGGTAGCCACGGTGGCGTCACTGGTGCTCCAGGTGATGGTCCCGGTGCCGCCGGTGAGGGAGGCGTTGAGCTGCAGGGTCTGGGTGGAGGCCAGGGTGTACTCCGTCACATCCAGAGTCAGTGTGGCATCCGGGTCCAGATTAACTTCCGGCTCCGAGTCGGGCTCCTCCGGCGTGCTGTCCGGAGAGGTGGTGAGAAGCCGGTAGAGGAGGGTAGCCATCTCCGCACGGGTCAGATTGCCCTTGGGGTTCAGACCGGAGCCCGTGCCGCTCATCAGCCCCTGGGACACCAGAGCGGCCATGTGGGGCCGGGCGTAGTCGGCGATCTGCCCCTGGTCGGCGAACTGATCCAAAACGGACAGGTCGGCCTCCGCGCTGCTCAGGCCCAGCAGGGGCATGGCCTGGTGGAGGATGGTGGCGGCCTGCTCCCGGGTGACCAGGTCGTCGGGGGCGAAGCGGCCCTCAGACACGCCGGACACCAGGCCATTGGAGCTGGCCCAGGTGACGGCGTCGGCGTAGTAGGCGTCGTCCGCCACGTCGGAGAAGCCGGAGGAGCCGGACACGGCGGGACGGTCCAGGGCCCCGTAGAGCATCAGGACGAAGTCCTTGCGGGAGATGGAGTAGTTGGTGCCGAACTCAGTGGCGGAGATGCCGCTGACGATGCCGTTGTCATAGCAGTACTCCACCGCTGTATAGGCCCAGTGGTCGGCGGGGACGTCGGTGTGGACGTTGTTCAGGCTCACCGAGATAGTCTTGGTGACGCCGCCGGCGGTGGCAGTGATGGTTCCGCTGGTGCCGCCGCTGGAGGCGGTGAACACGCCGTTCTGGGTGATGGTGCCCACGTTCCCGGTGACGGCCCAGGTCACGCCGGCGGAGCCAGTGCGCAGGGCGCTGCGGGACCAATAGGTGCCTGTGGCGGCCAGGGAGACCGTCTCACCGGGCTCCAGAGACAGGGAGGACACGGCGGAGCTGCTCCCCGCCCGGGTGACCGTCAGGTCGGACAGGGCGGTGACCACGTGGATCTGGGCGGTGCCGGAGATGCCCAGGGAGGGAGAGTCGATGGAGATGGTGTCCGTACCGGCCCGGGTCCCCGCGGTGTAGACGCCGCCGTTGAAGGAGCCCAGTCCGTCCTCCGAGGTAAAGACCGCGTCGGACACCCGGCTGGAGACCGTGGAGGCGCTTCCGTCCAGGGCGGCCACGTCGCCCAAAGTGACGGAGGAGCCGGCCAGCACCACCAGGCCGTCCTCCTTCAGGGCCAGACGCTCCGCCTCGCCGTCGGCGGTATCCGAGTCAGTGACCAGCAGAATAAAGGCGGCGCAGGAGCGCAGGCTCCCCTCCGAGGGGGAGTTGACCACGGTGAGGCCGCTGGAGCCGGGGACGCGGAGGGCAAAGGTGGTGGAGCCGCCTCCATCCAGATTGACCGCCCAGACGCAGCCCTGGCGCTGGAGTTCTTCAGCCAGGTCCATCTCGGTCAGGCCGCCGGAGTAGCCGGACTGCCGGCCGTCTGCGGTGTAGAAGATCATGGTGCCGTCCTCCTGAACGCCCACCGCGGTGCGGGGAGCCCGGCCCGAGGCGTAGTTCCAGGTGGCGCTGTTGGTGATGGAGCCGTTGGAGACAATGATGTCGCCGCAGCCGCCGGCCCACTGGGCCTGAGACAGGTTGGCGTCAGAGCAGGTGGTGGTCAGCGTGACCTCGTCTCCTGCCTGATAGCTGTTGAACAGTTCCCAGTAGCCGGACTCATAGGCGGCGGTGAGTATGTAGTTGTCCTCCCCGATGGGCTGGGCGTCCTCGGTCTCAAAGACGTCGGTCACCTCCAGGGTGAGGGTGCTGTTGACGGTGAGAGGAGTGTCCTGATCCTCATCCGAGACCACCATGCGGATCATCCGCCCTCCGGCGGATTCGGTGTGGGTGGAGACGGTGGAGAAGTCCTCATTGAACAGGTAGAGCCCACCGGAGGAGCTGCGCCACTTGTTGAAGTGGGTGAGAGAGACCGACTCGCCGGTGCGCTCGTTGGTGACTGTGATTTCCACCTGGGGGGAGGCGGACAGGCGCAGCTCGCCGTCCACCATGGAGATGGCGTGCTCCTCCTCGGGGCTGGATTTGTAGACGCCGTCTTCAATAGAGATTCCGTTGGGAACGCCGCTTCCCAGGGTGAAAAAATCGCTGTTGATGCCGCCCACTACGGTATAGCCCAGCTCCTCCGCCGTGCGGATGGCCCGGTTGATGGTGGCCGCCCCATAGACGGTGCCGGCGGCCTGGATCATAATGGGATAGACCTCGCTGTCGGGCTCCAACTCCAGGGCGAAGCTCTCCATCCGTCCGGCGCTGGAGTGGTTGGAGACGGTGTTTCGGTAGACCAGACCGTCGGCCAGGGTCTGGGCAGTGTTGATCTGTGCAGTCCCGGCGGAGGCGAAGGCGGAGGGAGTCAGCAGAGCCGCCGCCAGCACCAGAGCCAGAACGCGCTTGGGCAGGTTCGGAATGGTGGAACGATTCATGATACACTCCTTGTAACTTGAGATAGAATTCGGGCGTGCTCCGGCGGACCGCGCCGCCGGGGCGGGATACAATCGCCTTCATTATAGCAGGGAATTTACATAAAATCAATGTGAGGGGAGGTGGAAAAAACTCCGGCCCGGCGAAGGAGATGGGAAAAGTATGAACAAGCCGTGAATCTGGCGGAGAATGGTTGAAAAAGGGAGGGGGTTGGTGTACAATAAAGCGCGGCTCAATCCAGACCGGAGCGGGAGAGGAGCGAACAGTTTGGCAAAAGAAAACGATCATGCCACTCGGACCATCAGTATCGTGATGGTCATTACTTTGATAGGAAAGGTGCTGGGGTTGTATCGGGATCATCTCATGGCGGTCCACTACGGCACCGCCGGGATGGAGGCTAAGGCCTTTTATGTGGCCAGCCGGATTCCGAGAGTCTTTTTTGATGTGGTGTTTGCCTCGGCCATTGCGGCCTGCTTCATCCCCGTGTTCAGCGAGTACCTGACTCAGAAGGGAAAGCAGGAGGCCTTCCGGTTTGGAGGCAACTTTTTGTCTGTCATGACCCTGCTCACCGCCCTTTTGACGGGGCTGGGCATTCTCTTTGCGGAGCCCCTGGTGACTCTGTTTGCCGACGGCTATGACGCCCAGACCGCCGCCCTGGCGGCCTCCCTCACCCGGGTGATGTTCCCCACGGTGCTCTTTACCGGAGTGGCCTTCTCCTTTGTGGGGATTCTGCAGGCCATGGACCGGTTCAACATCCCCGCCCTGATCAGCACGGTGTCCAACCTGGTCATCATCGGCTACTTCTACTTTCTGGACGAGAATTACGGGGTATACGGCCTGGCCGCCGCCTATCTGGCGGGCTGGCTGCTCCAGGCCCTGGTACAGGTGCCTTCCTTAAAACAGATCGGCTTCCGGTACCACCCCAACTTCTCCTTCCGCACCGACGGGATGCGCCGGGCCTTCGCCCTGATGGGGCCGGTGATGGTGTCCACTTGGGTGCAGCCCATCAACCTGACCATCAACTCCCGGTTCGGCTCCCACCTGTACGACGGGGCGGGGGTGTCCGCCATGGAGTACTCCACCAATTTGTACCTGGTGATCGCCGGGGTGTTCATCCTGTCCATCACCAACGTGATCTTTCCCAAGCTGTCCCGGCTCACCGCCCAGCACCAGGAGGCGGCCTTCCGGGACACCCTGCGTCAGACGGTCCATGGGAGCTTGTTTTTTGTCCTCCCCATGGCGGCGGGCCTGATGCTCCTGGCCCGGCCCCTGGTGTCCTTCCTGTACGGAGGCGGGGAGTTTGACGAATTTTCCGTGTCTATCACCTCCCAGGCCCTGGTTTGGGTCTCTCTGGGGATGGTGGGCTACGCCCTTCAGAATATTCTGAGCCGGTCCTACTTTGCCAGGCAGGATGGCCGCACCCCCCTGGTGGCCGGAGCTATTTCCATTTTAGCCAACCTGGGGCTGTGCATGGTGCTCACCGAGCCCCTGGGGGTGGCGGGACTGGCCATCTCCTCCACGGTGTCCTCCACCCTGTACGCCATTCTTCTGCTGGTTCCCCTGGAGCTGCGGGGGGAGGGGGTGCTGTCCCGGGCCTTTTTGGGGGATTTTGGGAAGATGCTCCTGGCCGCTGTGGGCATGTCCGCGGCGGTGTGGCTGGCCCGGACCTGGCTGGAGTCCCTGCTGCCCGAGGGCAAGCTGGGCGAGGTGGTCCTGCTGGGCCTCTGCGCCGTTCTGGGTGCGGCGGTCTACTTTCTGCTGGCCGGTCTGATGCGGCTGGAGGAGATGGAGCTGGCCAGAGGTATTTGGAACAAACTGAGAAAACGAGGTTGAGCGATGGAACGAATGCAGCGGATCGTGAAAGCGAGCGTCCTGTACCGGGCGCTTTTCGCCCTGTGCCTGTGGTTTGGACGGCAGTGGCAGGGGAGTGGGATCATCCAGTGGTTCATCCACCCGCCCCTCCGCCTGGAGCGGGCGGAGTCGGAGAGCAGCATCTTCACCCGCCTTTGGCGGCGGCTCCACCGGGGATTGAGCGAAATCTATGAGGTCCTTCACCTGCGGAAGCTGTTCGCGGGGAGCGTATTTCAGAAGTGCTGGATCTGGGCGGGAGCGGCGGCGGTGCTGGCCCCTATCCTGCCCACTATGGCGGTGCTGGGGCTGATGCTGGTGAGCTGCTTCTCCCTGCTGCTTCTGGTGATGGAGCGGCGGGAGCTGGAGCTGTTCTACACCCCCTATAACCGCTATATCTGGATGTACGCGGCCATCTATCTGGTGGGGACCTGGTTCTCTGTCACCCGTTCGGGCAGCCTGCTGGGCGGGTGCCTGACGGTGGCCTTCATCCTATTTGCCCTGGTGCTGGAGAACTCCATCACCACCCAGCGGCAGCTGGACAATCTGCTGATGCTCATGGTAATTGCCGGTACGGCGGTGGCCCTGTACGGGGTGTGCCAGTATCTGTTCGGCTGGGGCTACCAGTCGGAGGCCTGGGTGGACAGCGATATGTTCGGCGATGTTTTCCGGGTACCCTCTACCTTGGAGAACCCCAACATGCTGGGGCAATACCTGATCCTGGCCATTCCTCTGGGCGGGGCCGGACTGCTGTCTGCCAAGAGCTGGGGCAAGCGGGTCTTTTACTTTTGCTGCTGCGGCATTATGTGCGTCTGCATGCTGCTTACGATGTCCCGGGGGGCCTGGCTGGGACTGCTGTTTGCGGGATTTGTCTTTGTGCTGTTTTTACAGCCCCGGATTCTGCTGCTTGCCCCGCTGCTGCTGGTGGCTTTGTATTTTGTCATGCCTGATTCGGTCATCACCCGTTTTACCAGCATTGGAAACCTGGAGGACCAGTCCACCTCCTACCGGGTGTATATCTGGATGGGCACCCTGGCCATGCTGAAGGACTACTGGCTGTGCGGCATCGGGCCCGGGGACGCGGCCTTCAACCTGGTCTATCCCCGGTACAGTTACAGCGGCATCACCGCGCCCCACTCCCACAACCTGTTTTTGCAGATCATGTGTGACGCGGGGGTCATTGCCCTGGTGATTTTCGTGCTGCTGCTGTTCCACTTCTTCCGGGACGTGTGTTCCGCCTTCTGCCGGGAGAGGGACTCCTTCAGCCGCTTCCACCAGACGGCGGTCGCCGCCGGCATGGCGGGTTTTCTGGTCCAGGCCATGACGGACTACTCCTTTTATAATTACCGGGTCATGTTCCTGTTCTGGGTGTTCATCGCCCTGGGCGGCCTGCTGGCCCGGCGCGGCCAGCTGCCGGAGAGGGGGCGGAACATGTGATCCGAGTAATGAACATCATCAGCGATACAAACATCGGCGGAGCCGGGCGGGTCATTCTCAATTATCTCCGCTATACAGACCGCAGCCGGTTTGAGACTTGGGTGGCTGTGCCTCGGGGCAGTTTGCTGGTGCCCCCCTTGGAGGAGGCGGGGGCCAAGGTGTTCCAGGTGGACGGAATTGCCGACCGCTCCTACAGTCGTGCCGACGTGCGGGTGTTGGAGGAGCTCATCCGCCGGGAGAAACCGGACCTGGTCCACACCCATGGGGCCCTCTCCGGGCGCATCGCGGCCCGGAGGTGCCATGTGCCGGTGGTGTACAGCCGCCACTCCGCGTTCCCAGTGCCCGCCAAGCTGCGCTATCCCCCAGGCCGGTGGGTGAACAAGCTGGTCAACGAGCACTACGCCGACCGAATCATCGCCGTCAGCCCCGCTACGGCAGAGAATTTGACGGATGGGGGAATTTCACCCAAAAAGATTACCATTGTAATGAATGGAGTGGCTCCCCTGAAACCCACTTCCCCGGAGGAACAGGCCGCCCTGCGCGCCTCGCTGGGGCTGGGAGAGGACACCTTCACTTTGGGTATCCTAGCCCGGGTGGAGGAGTATAAGGGCCACGTCTACCTGGCCCAGGCCGCCCACATTTTAAAGAGTCAGGGTCGGAAGTTCCGAATCCTGGTGGCCGGCACCGGCGCTTTTGAGGCGCGGCTGCGGGAGATCGTGGTGGAGCAGGGGGTGGAGGACGAGATGACCCTGCTGGGGTTCCGGTCGGATGTGGCTGGACTGCTGTCAATTCTGGACGTGCAGCTTAACGCCTCCTATGGTACTGAGGCCACCAGCATGGCCCTTCTGGAGGGCATGAGTCTGGCGCTGCCCTCCATCGTCAGCGACTACGGAGGAAATCCGTGGCTGGTGAAAGATGGGGACAACGGCCTGATCTTTCCCAGCCGGGACAGCGAGGCTCTGGCCGGGTGCATAGCCCGCCTGATGGACCACCCGGAAGAGCGGAAACAGATGGGCTGCCGGGCTAGAGAGATTTTCCAGAGCCGGTTTACCGGAGAAATTTTTGCCAAAAATGTGGAGCAAGTATATCTTGACGTGCTGAAAGGAGTGCCCCATGGAACAAAATAACCATAAATTCCGCCTGCGCCTGAACCTGTTCGATGCCATCATACTGGTGGTGGTTCTGGCGGTGGGCGCAGCGGTGGCCTGGTTTGGCCTTCGGTCCGGGGGAGGGGAGACGGCCTCCACCTCCCAGACGGTGCAGTACACCATAATGTTTCAAAGTATGACTGAGGGGAGCAGCGAGCTGATCCAGCCCGGCGACCCCCTGGTAGACACGGTGAAAAACTATCAGATGGGCAGCGTGGTGTCCGTGCGGGCGGAGCCCGCCGTGGTTCAGGTGCTGGATCAGGAGTCCCGCACCTATGTGGACGCGGTGCTGGAGGGCTTTGAGGATGTATATGTCACCGTGGAGAGCACCTGTACCGACAGCGGAGAGGCCCTCCTGCTGGACGGGGGCTATGATTTCCGGGTGGGACAGACCACCTATGTCCGCGGGCCCGGCTACATGGGCAGCGGCCCGGTGACGGAGATTGTGAGGGAGGCGGAAGGATGAAAATTCTGGATCGTGACGGCCGCCTGTTCGGCAAGATCAGCATTATTGATGTGATCGTAATTCTGGTGGTGGCCGTACTGGCTCTGGCCATCTATGTAAAGACTCAGATGCCCCAGACGGGTACCAGCGTGACCACCACCAAGGTAGTTTATCAGATGAAGCTGAACAACCAGCCGGAGTACATGCTCTCCGCCATTCAGATCGGGGATGAGTTGTTCGACAAGGAGCGCAGCACCGGCGGCTCCCTGGGAACGATTGTAGACATTGAGGTCAGCTCCGGTACGGAGCAGGGGGAGCTGGACGACGGCACCGTGGCCTATGTGCCGGCGGAGGGATACTATGATATCCTGCTGACCATTGAGGGGGACGCTCTGATCGGTTCGGACGGCTCGGTGGCCCTGAACCGGATCTACGACCTGGGCGTCAACTCCCACCGGAACTTCAACACCAAGTACGCCTACTTCCTGGGGATGGTGACGGACATCCAGGTCCAGGGAGCGGATTCGGCCCAGTGAGGGGGAAGCATCCGTGAAGATTTTAATGGCCACCATGGGCCTGGATATCGGCGGAGCGGAGACCCACATCGTGGAGCTGGCCAAGGAGCTGAAAGCGGAGGGCCATGACGTGGCCATCGCCTCCAACGGGGGAGTGTACGTGCCCGAGATCAAGGCGGCGGGCATCCGCCACTACTCGGTCCCCATGCACCGGCGGAACGTAAGGTATATGCGCCGCTCCCGGAAGCTCCTCAAGGAGATCATCCAAAAGGAGAAGCCGGATGTGGTCCACGCCCACGCCCGCATCCCCGCCTTTCTGTGCGGCACGCTTCACGCCACCATGCATTTCCCATTTGTCACCACCGCCCACTGGGTCTTTGAGACCCGGGGGATGCTCCGCTACCTCACCAACTGGGGGCAGCGGACGGTGGCTGTGTCCGAAGATATCAAGGCCTATCTGATGCGGGAGTACGGGGTGCCGGAGGAGCACATCACCGTCACCGTCAACGGCATCGACACCAACAAGTTCTCCCCGGAGATATCCCGGGACAGGGTGATGGCCGAGCTGGGTCTGGATCCCCAAAAGCCGGTGATCTCCTATGTGAGCCGGATGGACGAGGACCGGGCCCTGGTGGCCCGCCAGCTGGTGCAGATTGCCAAGGATCTGGACCGGGCTGTGCCCGGCATCCAGCTCATCATCACCGGCGGGGGCAATGTCTTTGACGAGATCAAGGCCCAGGCCGACCAGGTGAACGCCGACCTGGGCCGCACCTGCGTGGTGATGACCGGCCCCCGCACCGACATCAACGAGATTGTGGCGGCGGGGGACCTGTTTGTGGGGGTGTCCCGGTCCGCCCTGGAGGCCATGTCGGCGGCCAAGCCGGTCATTGTGGCGGGCAATGAGGGCTATCAGGGGCTCTTCGGCCCGGACAAGCTGGAGGAGGCCCAGGCGGGCAATTTCTGCTGCCGGGGTCTGCCCATGTCCACCCCGGAGCGGCTGCGGGAGGATGTGCTGGCCGCCCTGGCCCTCCCGCCGGAGAAGAAGGCGGAGCTGGGGGAGTACGGCCGCCAGGTGATCTTTGATTTCTACTCGGTGCGCCGGATGGCGGGGGACTGCCTGAAGGTGTACGACCAGGTGCGCCGGCGCCGCTATAATGTGGTGATGAGCGGCTACTACGGCTTCTCCAACGCGGGAGACGACGCCATCCTCCAGTCCATTCAGGAGGGAATTGTGGCCGCCAGCGAGGATATCTCCATCACCGTCCTGTCCAACGACCCGGCGCTGACCGAGCGGCTGTACGGCCTGGATGCGGTGCCACGGTTCCAGGTGTGGAAGGTTCTGCGGGCCCTGCGCCGGTGTGACGCGCTCCTGTCCGGAGGGGGGAGCCTCCTGCAGGACCGGACCTCCACCCGGTCCCTTCTGTACTATCTGTCCATCATCCGGCTGGCGGAGCGGTTCCACAAGCCGGTGATGCTCTACGCCAACGGCATCGGTCCGGTGAGCAAGCCGGCCAACCGCCGCCGGGTGAAAAAGGCGGTGGAGCGGGCGGCTCTGGTCACCCTCCGGGACCGCAGTTCTGCCAAAGAACTCCAGGATATGGGGGTGGGCCGCTCCGACCTGTATGTGACGGCGGACCCGGTGTTCAATCTGCCTCCCGCCCCAGAGAAGCGGGGACAGGAGCTGCTGGAGACAGCCCGGCTGCTCCAGGGGGTCCCCTTCGCGGCGGTTTCCGTGCGGGACTGGCCGGGGACGGGGGAGTTTCCCCGGCAACTGGCCGCCCTGTGCGACCACCTGCGCCGGGCCTACGGCATGGAGATTCTGTTTCTGATGATGCAGCCCGGCCACGACCGGGCTGCCACCCAGCAGGTGCGCCAGGCCATGGAGGAGCCCTCCTATCTGTTGGAGGAGTCCTGCACCCCTCAGGAGCTGATGGCGGTGCTGGGACAGGCCCGGCTGTGTGTGGCCATGCGCCTGCACACCCTGATTTTTGCTGCCCGGATGGCGGTGCCCTGCCTGGGGCTGGTGTACGACCCCAAGGTGGAGAGCTACCTCCAGGAACTGGAGCTGCCCTCCGCCGGCCATGTGGAGCGCTTTGACGCCCGGGAGGCCATTGCCTGCGCCGACCGCCTGATGGCGGACTACGACGTGGTTCTCTCCCGCCTCCGGGACAAGTCCCAGGCCCTGGCCCAGGCGGCGCTGAGAAACGAGGAACTGCTGCTCCAGCTGCTGGAGGGTTCCGCCACAAAAAAAACCTGATGACGGATGCGGAAGGACCAGGCGTATTTTTAGATGCCTGGTCCCCGCCTTTTTGAGCGCAAGATGTGGCGTTTTGCAGGAATAAGAAAAATGTTTTGCAAAATTTCGAAAAAGCGCTTGACAAAATGACAGGTTTGGGTTTACAATAACGAATGTCCAAACAGGAAATGGACGCGCCCCGGCGTGCGGGCGAAAAACGCTACCACGAGAGAATGGAGTGAAGACCAATGGCTCAGCAGATGGAGAAGCAGGCGGCCCAGAAGGACCAGAGCGGACGTGCTGGAGCATTGGTGTGTGCGTAAGAGTGAATTCCCACAGGCTCATACGAACTCAAAACTTTGTTCCATCGTTTGCGGTAGGCGGCGGTGGTATTTTTATACCCAAAAGACAGAAAGGAGGAGGTGAGAAGCATGACAATGGTGAAGCGTGAGCCCAACAATATCTGGAGCCGTGTTCGGGAGGACCGGGACATCGACGATCTGATCTTCGGCGAGGAGTCCTACTACGGCTACATGGAGGACCATACATGCAGCGAGCGGTGACGAACAGTCCCGGCACTGCAGTTCTGGACATATAGACACCGCGGCAGCTTTCTTCCCGGCTGACCGCGGTGTTTTTCTATTTTGCCCCGGGAAAATTGTAAGGTTTTCCACTTAAGGGGTTGCGTTGCGGCGGAAGATATACTAAAATAGATACCAGTGAGTTTTCCGGCGAGCTTGGGGCCGGCGCCACAGAGCGGAATGCTGAGTGAGAAGGCAGATCCGAATTGAGAATACCAAAGAGTATTTGGAGGTCGATTCAACATGAGAAAGGTACAGTTTACGGAGACGGTGCTGCGCGACGCGAACCAGTCGCTGATCGCAACCCGCCTCCCCTACAGCAAGTTTGAGCCCATCCTGGAGACCATGGATAAGGCCGGCTTCTACTCCGCCGAGGTGTGGGGCGGCGCCACCTTTGACGTATGCCTGCGCTATCTGCGGGAGGACCCCTGGGAGCGGCTGCGCAAGATCCGCGCCAAGATGCCCAACACCAAGCTGCAGATGCTGCTCCGCGGCCAGAACATCCTGGGCTATAAGCACTATCCCGACGACGTGGTGCGCAAGTTTGTGGAGTACTCCGTGAAGAACGGCATCGACATCATCCGGATTTTTGACGCCCTCAACGATGTGCGCAATCTGGAGGTGGCCATTGACGAGGCCAACAAGCAGGGCGCCCACGCCTCCGGCACCATCTGCTTCACCACCAGCCCGGTCCACACCCTGGAGAAGAACGTCCAGATGGTCAAGGACCTGAAGAGCATGGGCGTGCAGTCCATCTGCATCAAGGATATGGCCGGCATCATGGGGCCCAAGGACGCCTATGATCTGGTCTCCGCCATCAAGGACGCGGTGCCCGAGCTGCCTCTGGTCATCCACACCCACTGCACCACCGGTCTGGCCTTCATGACTGACCTGAAGGCGGTGGAGGCCGGCGCCGACGTGATCGACACCGCCATCTCCCCCTTCTCCGGCGGCACCTCCCAGCCCGCCACCGAGACCCTGGCCTACGCCCTGCGCCAGCTGGGCTACCAGGTGGATCTGGACGACAAGGTGCTGGTGGAGATGGCCGACTTCTTCAAGGGCGTCCGGGCCGACTTCCTAGCCGACGGCACCCTGGACCCCATCTCCATGTCCACCGACACCCAGTGCCTGAACTATCAGATCCCCGGCGGCATGCTGTCCAACCTGATCTCCCAGCTGAAGATGATGAACGCCATGGACAAGCTGGACGATGCCCTGGCCGAGACCCCCAAGGTCCGCGCCGACCTGGGCTATCCTCCTCTGGTCACCCCCACCAGCCAGATGGTGGGCTCTCAGGCCGTGCAGAATGTGCTGGCCGGCGAGCGCTACAAGGTGGTGGGCAAGGAGATCAAAGCCTACTGCCGCGGCGAGTACGGCCGTACTCCCGCCCCCATCGACCCCGACATTCAGAAGAAGATCCTGGGCGACACCCCCGTGGTGAAGGGCCGCTATGCCGACTCCCTGGAGCCCGAGTTTGAGAAGACCAAGAAGGAGCTGGGCGCCACCGCCAAGAGCGACGAGGACGTGCTGAGCTACATCGCCTTCCCCCAGGTGGCCATGGCCTTCTTCAAGGACCGCGAGGCCGGCTTCCCGCCCAAGGAGGAGGCCAAGAAGGCGGAGCCCAAGAAGGAAGCTGCTCCCGCCCCCAAGCTGGAGGATATGGCTCCCATCCCCGCCTGGCAGGGCCACGTGTACTACACCGAGGTGCCCGCCCCCGCGGTGCCCGGCTACACCAGCCGTCCCATTCCCCAGTTCGCCGCCTCTTATCAGCCTGCCTACCTGAAGATGGGCAAGCGTGAGGACCTGACCGGCTCCTTCACCGTGACCATTGACGGCAAGCCCTTCCAGGTCTCTGTGGCTAAGGCGGACGGCCCCGCCGCCCCCGTGGCTGCCGCTCCTGTGGCCGCTCCCGTCGCGGCCCCCGCACCGGCTCCCGCCCCTGCACCCGCGCCCGCTGCGGCCCCGGCTGCTCCCGCCCCCGCGCCGGCTCCCGCCGCTGCGCCCGCTCCCGCTCCTGCGGCTGCGGCTCCCGCCGCCGGTGAGACTGCGGTGAACAGCCCCATGCCCGGCAGCATCTTCAAGGTGGAGTGCTCTGTGGGCCAGTCCGTGAAGGCGGGCGACGTGCTCATCGTGCTGGAGGCCATGAAGATGGAGATCGAGGTGTCTGCCCCTGTGGACGGCACGGTCAAGTCCATCGCTGTGGCCACTGGAGCCACCGTCAACACCGATGATCTGCTGGTGGTTCTGGGCTGAGTATCGTCCTGAACCGCGCTGAGATAAGAGAAAGAATAAAAAAGCTGACCCGTCCCGTTGGGATGGGTCAGCTTTTTTCAGCTTGCTGAAAAGGCTCTGTGGGATAAAATCTGTCTGGGTTTGGGCGGGGGAGCTCGAGGGGGCAGCCGCCCGCCTCGAATGGGATTGAATGCCTCGGGGGCCCTGCTGTGCAAGGCTCCCGGCGAGCGGAGCGAGGACTTTTGCGCCGCTGTGCGGCACAAAAGTAACGGCATTTTTCAGGCTGTCGAAAAAGTTCAAGGACATTTTCGACAGCCTGAAAAACTGAGAGACCGGCACATGCGGGAAAAACCAAGCGGCCAGAGAAACATTACAGCCAGTCGTCCACCACATCCCGCAGAGAGGCGGGACCCACGCCGTGCTCCACCAGAAGGGTCATCAGCTCGTCGATCCGAAGAGCGCTGGTGGTGATTCCAGGGACGGCAGCGGTGTCCCCGTCATCTTCGGAGATCTTTACGCCGTAGTTTTCGCAGGAAAAAGCTCCCGACTCCACGGTGTCCACCGTAAGGGAATAGTGAAAGGTTCGGGAGCGGCCCAGCTCGTCCGGGCAGGTACGGGATGCAATTTTAATTTCCATCATGTAGCGTTTTCTCCTCTCCTTTATAACACATGACCACATTATATAGTGTGCCTGTGGAAAGAGGAAGAAAAACTGGTCGAAAAAATATCTCACATTTCGCCTAGTTTCGAGGGAGGGAGACGGTTTTTTCGTCATACCCCGTCGAATCTCTGAGAATTATCGGGGAAATTTTCATGCATAAAATTCTTTTCTGTGGAAAAAGCTGTGGAAACATCCAGTTTTCGGATGCTCCCACAGCTTCAAAATGGAAAAATGTGAGATTGTTCAGCAGACCCGGAGCCGCTTGGCCAGCTCCCCGTCCGGAGTGACCCAGGCGGTCTCATAGGTGGTGTAGATCACCATACCCGGCCGGGCCCCGCCGGGCTTTTTTACATACTTCACCGGGGTGTAGTCCACCGGCACCTTGCTGCTGTCCCGGGCCTGGGAGAACCAGGCGGCCAGACAGGCGGCCTCCTGGACGCTCTGCAGGTCGGGTTCTCGTCCCTCGGTCCACAGGATCACGTGGGAGCCGTGGATCTTCTGGGTGTGAAACCAGATGTCGCTCTTGAAGGCCTGTTTACAGGTGAGCAGGTCGTTCTGGGTGTTGTTCTTGCCCACCGAGATGCGCAGGCCGGAGGAGGAGCGGAACTCCATGGGTTTGGAGACCACCCGCTTTTCCCGGCCCTTGGCCTTGGAGGGGCGGCGGAGATAGCCGGTGTCGGTGAGCTCCTGGCGGATCTCCCCCAGATCCTTCTCCCCCTCGGCCAGGGGAATGGTGTCCAGGACGCTGTTGAGGTAGTCCAGTTCCCGGCGGTTTTTCTCCAGCTGCTGGGTGAGCATCACCTCGGCGGTCTTGGCCTTGTTGTACTCCTTATAATACTTGGCGGCGTTCTGCTGGGGGGTGAGGAGGGGGTCCAGCTGGATGTCCA
Organism: Pseudoflavonifractor capillosus; assembly: GCF_016899775.1. GTDB lineage: Bacteria > Bacillota > Clostridia > Oscillospirales > Oscillospiraceae > Lawsonibacter. Next base: position 41,462 of record NZ_JACJJE010000017.1, on the reverse strand, counting down.
CCTCTTTTTCCTCCGGGTCGTAGAAGTCCACGGTGCGAAGCCTGGCCATCCCCCGCTCCATCTGGTAGAGGTTGGAGGTAAGGATGTCCCCCAGCTCCCGCAGCCGCTCCCGGTCCTGGGTGGCGGCGAGCTCCTGCTCCTGGTGGGCGATCTTGCGGGCGGTGCGGTCCCTTGCGGTGGTCACCGAGCGGATCAGGTCCTGCCCCCGCTGCTTCACCCGCTCCAGGTGCTCCCGCTGCTCATAGAACCGGTCCAGCAGCTCCGAAAAGGAGGAAAAGGGGGTGCACTCCACCAGGGGGCCGTACTGGGCCACCGGGAAGAAGGTGAAGTCCCAGGGGGCCCCGTCCCGGCTGAGCAGGGTGGGGGAGAGGTGGTACTCCCGGACCTGGGACAGAAGGGCCTCCAGGCTGTCCAGGAGCCGCGCCCGGCCGGCAGGGCCCAGCACGTTCAGGCGCACGTCGGTGGCGCCCCCCGCCTGGAAGGCCAGCTCCCGGCACACCAGGGGGGACAGGCCGCTGAAGGTGTCCAGCAGCCACTTGTCCGCCTGGGCCTCCTCCGGGGCGTCGGAGAGCAGGCGCTCCAGCTCCTCCCGGCTCTGGGCGGCGGGGTCCAGCTTCTCCTGGGCGGGGGGAAGGTGGTAGAACATGCCGGGCAGCAGGGAGCGCTGATTGGCGTTTCCGGTCCCCAGGCTGGACTCCACCCGGCGCATGCAGTCCAGGATACGGCCGGACTCGTCCAGCAGGATCAGGTTGGACCGGCGGCCAATGGCCTCCAGCACCAGCCTGCGCTCCACCCGGTCCCCCAGCTCGTTGAGGGCCTCTAGGGTGAACATCACCACCCGCTCCAGCGGGGGCTGTTCCACCGCCAGCAGCCGGGCACCGGACAGGTGCTTGCGCAGCAGCATGCAGAACATAGGGGGCGTGTCCGGGTTCTCCCGGGAGATCTGGGTGAGCTGGGGCCGGGGGTGGTTGGGGTTGGCTGACAGCAGCAGGCGCACGTTCCCGTGGGCGGGGGTGCGCACCGCCAGCAGGATCTCGTCCCGGCCGGGCTGATAGATCTTATCAATTTTTCCGCCGGTGACCGTCTGGTCCAGCTCGTGGACCAGACCGGACAGGCAGAGGGCGTCTAACGGCATGGGATCACCTCAATAGAAATGCAGAGTGCAGAATGCAGAAATGCAGAATGGTTTAGGCGGGGGTATCCATAATGGCTTCAAAGAGCTCATTGAGGCGGTCGGTGCGGCCCTGGAGGTAGAGCCAGCCGAACAGAGCCTCCAGGCCGGTGGCCGACTGGTACTGGGCCCGGGTGGCCGCCCGGGGCACCGAGTGGGGGGCGGTGTTCCGGCCCCGGCGGTACACGTCGGCCTCCTCGTCGGTGAGGAGGGGGAGCAGCCGCTCCATGGCGGCGGCCTGGGCGGGGGCGGCCACATAGCGGACAGTGGCCCGGTGCAGGTCCTTTACCTTGACTTTCCCGTGGAGGCACAGCCAGGCGCGGACCATCAGCTCAAACACCCCGTCCCCCAGATGGGCCAGCCCCAGGGAGCTCATGTTCAGCAGCTCCTCCCGGCTGGCGTTTAGATGAAAATAATCCATATTGATCCTCGTTATAGCATGAAATTGGAGTGGAAAACGGTTATGCCATCATAGCATATTTGGCAGAGAAATACAAGGGAGGGAGGCGGCGGGGGAGGGTACTCCAGAATTTCCTTGCTTTTTTCAGAAAAGTAGAGTATACTGCCCGTTGGCAGAGTAGGGCCACACGTGCTGGTCCCGGCCTGGAATGGGCCGGACCTTCAGTGCCGGCGGGACGGGGAGTTGTCCGCCGGACGAACAGCGTTTCCAAAACGCGGCAGTGGGTGGTCCGCATCCCGCTGCCGCATGGGCCGAGCGGAGATAAAGTTCCCTCCTTCTGTGCGGCATTCCCGCAAAACGGGCTGCCGAACACAGAAGGAGGTTTTTTTATCATGCGGCAAATCCGAATGCCTATGAACCTGTACCGAACACCCTGTTCCCCCACCTATTGGCACGAGGCCAATCTGGCCATGAAGTGCCTCAAGCTGCTGGTCTTCGCGGCGCTGATGATTGCGGTGACCAGGGCCCTGTCCCTGATCCCCGGCATCCCCATCTGGCACACCAAGCTCACCTGGGGCTTCCTGGCCCGGTCGGTGTGCGCCCTGGTGTGCGGGCCGGTGCTGGGGCTGGTCTTTGGCTTTGTGGAGGATATTCTGGGGTTTGTGCTCCAGCCCACCGGGGACTTTTTCCCCGGCTACACCCTGTCTACCATGGCGGGAGTGCTGGTGTACGCCCTGTTCTTCTTCCGCCGGCGGATCACCGTGGTGAACCTGGTGCTGGCCAACGCGGTGGTCAATCTGCTGGTGAATGCGGCCATGGGCTCGGTGTGGAGCACCATGGTCCGGGGCGGGGGATACCTGGGCTGGTTCATCCCCAGCCTGGCCAAGAACCTGATTACCATTCTCCCCAAGGCGGCGGCGCTGTACATCTTGTTTCAGGCTCTGCTCCCTATCCTGCACCGGATGGACCTGATCCCCGATCAGACCGGGGGACGGATTCGGTTTTTTTAAGCGCAGTTTGAGCAGAACTGGGCCGCGCCTGTAAAACACTCCCCGCCGGCAGGGGACCCGTTCAAAAGCTCCAAATATGTTGGGCCGCATCCGGTGAGATGGCGGGCCGCTTGCGCGGCCTCCTCCCGGATGCGGCCCTTTTTTATCCTTGGGGGATAATCTGCCGAAAAAGCGCATGGAACTCCGAAGAAGGCCGTATCAGCGCTGTCCTCCCAACTCCATCAGCTTGGCCAGGATGACCTGGTCCGCCGGACAGAACTCGTACTGGGGGATCTCGTCCACGGTGATCCAGCGGATGTCGTTGTGCTCCAGCTTCTGGGGCGTGCCCTCCGCGATAGAGGCGTGGAACAGAGTCAGGTGGATGGTGAGATCGGGGTAGGAGTGGGTGACCTCCAGAAAGACGCCGCCCACAGACACCGTGACGGCCAGCTCCTCCCGGCACTCCCGGATGAGGGCGGCCTCCTTGGTCTCGCCGGGCTCCACCTTGCCGCCCACAAACTCCCACAGCAGGCCCCGGGCCTTGTGGGCCGGACGCTGGCAGATCATAAACTTGTTTCCCGACCAGATCAGGGCGGCGACAACTTGGGTCATAACAGAGGCCTCCTTATATTTCTGTGGGTTTTCTCTGAACCAGGCGGCTGACGGCGCAGGGGCGGCTCCGCCGCTCCGAGCATTCAAATCCAGAAGGGGCGGTTAAAATCGATGTTTTGAAATATCAAAAAGGTATAGGGGAAACCACCCCACCGGCCTTCTGGCCGGCGGCGCCTTTGCGCCGTACGAGCGTTTTGCCGCAGGCAAAACCTCGGCGCAGGCGGAATTCACTTCCGCCGAGCATTTTAATCCAATGGGTGAAAGCCGCCTTTGGCGGCTGAAACCCAAAAAGAAAGGACTTCCGATAGGAAGTCCTTTCTTTTTGGAGCGAGTGACGAGGCTCGAACTCGCTACCTCCACCTTGGCAAGGTGGCGCTCTACCAGATGAGCTACACTCGCGGCGACGGGTGTTATTCTAGCAGAAGTTGGACAGGTTGTCAACGGGTTTTTCAAAAAAATTTGAAAAAATTTTCCGAAAGGAAAAACTGCCAGGGTCAGAAAGGGAAACTTCCAGCCACTCCCGGTTGACGAAAGGAGGGAGGATGGGCTAAAATCCGTATTGCCCACCTTGGAAATAGGTTAAACAAGACTTTGCAGTACAAGAGGTGTAAAGAAAAAATACCTGTCCAAGTGTGGGAAGCCACTGTAACAAGGAGTGTATTCGAATGAACAAGAGAATCCTTTCTGCCGCGATGGCTCTGTCTCTGATGGCCGCGCAGGTGCCTATGACGTCTTACGCCCAGGGGGCTTCCATGACGGAGGAGGACCTGATTGCCGCTCTGGAACAGGCCCAGGCCGGCGGCACCGTGGAGCTGTCCGGGAGTGTGACGCTCACCAGCCAGCTTGTCATTGAAAAAGAGATCGTTCTGGACGGAAACGGCTATACCATTACTAAAGGGGAGGGGGAGGATGTGTTCCCCAACAACGCCGGGATTCTGGTGACCGCCGGCGCCACTCTGCGGGACCTGACGATTGAGGGCCCCAACACCAACACCGAGGGCTGGGACAACGGCGAGTTCGGCATCAAGCTCTACGAGGCCCAGGGGGCCCAGCTCCAGAACGTCACCGTGGAGCAGGCCAACGCCGGAATTCAGGTCAGCGGCGGCTCCGTGACCTTGAGCGGCACCATTGACGTGTCGAACAATGAGTTCGGCGGCATTGAGGTGTGCCGGGAGGCCCAGCTGGATCTGACTCAGGCCGCTCTGGTGAACGAGAGCGAGACCAAGGAGCGGCCCACCCTGTGGAGCGACAGCGGAAAGGGAACCATTCAGGCCAATGAGAGCCAGTCCCTGTACATCTGGACCGAGTACGCCTCCGGCAAGGACCACATCTACCTGGACCAGGACAACCTGGGAGTGGAGGCCCAGGTAGACGGCGCCTCCTATGAGACGCTGGCCCAGGCCCTGGAGGCCGCCGGGCTGTCCGAGGGGGACAAGACCGTCACCCTATTGAAGGACGTAGCCGTCGACTCCGGCGAGCAGGCGGAGTCCCAGGCCTCCGGCACGGTGCTGACCCTGCCCGCCGGCGTCACCCTGAACGGCCAGGGCCACACGGTGTCCTACGCCGGAGAGGCGGAGATTGACAGCCTGCTGGCGGTGGACGGGGCGGACAGCGCCATCCGGAACGCCTGTTTTGCCGACGGGGGCAAGGCCCAGCATGTGCTGACCTTCTCCGGGGCGGAGAACGCCCGCTTAGAGGGCGTCACCGTCCAGGGCGGTCAGACGGCCGCCATTCTGGTGAACGGCGCCTCCGTCACCCTGGAGAACAGCGCCTTGAAGCCTCAGGAGGGGGCCGGGGCCAGCATCACCTACCAGGCGGACAGCAAGCTGCCCAGTCTGACCTTGAACAACGTGGAGGCCAGCCCGGAGACCAATCTGCTGTATATCAGCCCGGAAACTTTAGAGCAGATCGGGACCTTGGGCAGCACCGAGGACATGGAGGAAATTATGGAACAGGTTCGGGCCTCCATCGGCGGCTCTGACCGGGTAGACCTGACCTATGACGAGGACAGCGGCAGCGCGTCCGCCCCCGCCCCTGTCCGCCACGCCGTCACCCTGGAGGCCGGCGAGAACGGCAGTCTATCCGCCGACCGCACCCAGGTCCAGTCCGGCAAAGTGGTCACCCTCACCGTCACCCCCGAGAAGGGGTACCGGCTGGAGAAGCTAGAGGTCCGGGACGGCCAGGACCAGGTGGTAAAACTCACCCGGGAGGAGGACGGGACCTACACCTTTACCATGCCGGAGAGCCCTGTGACGGTCTCCGCGGTCTTTGGGACCATCTTCCAAGATGTGGCCGAGAGCGACTGGTTCTATGCCGCCGTGCAGTATGTCTATGAGCAGGGCATCATGTCCGGTGTGGAGGAGGGCCGCTTTGAGCCCGGCACCACGCTGACCCGCGCCATGCTGGCCCAGACCCTGTACGCCATGGAGGGCAAGCCCCAGGTATCCGGCGGGGAGGACTTCTCCGACGTGGAGGAGGGCGACTGGTACGCTGCCGCCGTGGCCTGGGCCGCGGAGAACGGCCTGGTGTCCGGTGTGGGCGGGGACCGCTTCGCCCCCAACGATGCCCTGACCCGGGAGCAGATGGCCCTGATCCTGTACCGCTACGCCCAGCACAAGAGCTATGATGTGCAGGTGGACGGCGAGCCTCTGGAGGGCTTCCAGGACGTGGAGAAGATCTCCGACTGGGCGGTGGAGGCCATGGCCTGGGCGGTAAGCGCCAAGCTGATGTCCGGCACCGGGGACAATCTGCTGACTCCCGCCGGGACCGCGACCCGCGCCCAGGTGGCCCAGGTGCTGGCCAACTTCTGCCAGACTGTGGCCTGAGCCCGGCCAGTGAGGGACCAAAACAAAGCAACAGATGCAGAGAGCGGAGCCCGGCCGGGCTCCGCTCTCTACTTGCCAAAAACCTCTGTTGAGATGAATCCGCTCAAGTTGGGCGGGGGAGTTCGAGGGGGCAGCCGCCCGCCTCGAATGGGATCAAATGCCTCGGAATCCTTGCTGTGCAAGGATTCCGGCAAGCGAAGCGAGGACTTTTGCGCCGCTGTGCGGTGCAAAAGTAACGGCATTTTTCAGGCTGTCGAAAAAGTTTCTAGACTTTTTCGACAGCCTGGAGCGGAGCCCGGCCGGGCTCCGCTCTCCTTATATTCAGAAGGCCTGCAAAGGTTTTACACAATATGAATAGTCCGATTTATAGGACTTGAACTGTGATATTCTTGTACCATCCCAAGGAGGAAAGGAGCAGAATCGTATGGATTACAGCATTGTTTGGGTAAGAGGACATGTAGAGGTTTTTGACTGGGCAGGCCGGTTCTGCTTCTCGGCGGACAGCGAGCGGGAGGCCCTGGAGGAGCTGGAACAGGTGGCCTGAGAGGTGGATTTTGATTTTTTCCTTACATTCCGTCTAAAAATGTGCTAAAATAAAATCACAGCGCGCGGTTCTGATCACGTTCGTCACGTTGTCAGAACCGCTTTTTTATTTTGAGGAGGAGGGAAAGCGCCGTGTTTTCGGTGGGAGATCTGATTGTGTACAGCGAGACTGGGGTGTGCCGTGTGGAGCAGATCGGGCCGCCCCCCTTTGATCCGAAGGCGAAGCGGGAATATTATACCCTGTCCCCTATGAATTGCCGGGAGACCATCTATGTTCCGGTGGACACGCAGGTGTTTATGAGGCCGATCTTGAGCCGGGAGGCGGCGGAGGAGTTGATCGACCGCCTGCCGGAGATCCAGCAGGCCCAGGTGGACAACCGGGATTATCGGGCTCTGGCGCAGCAGTACCGGGGATTTTTAGAGACCCACCGCTGTGAGGATCTGGTCCAGCTGATCAAGCTGGTTTATACCAAAAATCAGCACAAAAGCCGGTCAGGGAAAAAGCCCAGCAAGGTGGACCAGGACTATCAGAGGCGTGCCGAGTCCCTGCTACATGGCGAACTGGCCGCCGCGCTGGAAATTCCGGTGGAAGCTGTGCCGGACTATATCCGTCAGCGCCTCCAGTTGAAACTGGAGGCAGAGAAAAACGCGGGCTGACCAGAACCAAACGGAGAAAAATGAAAGAACATCTGGGCGGCGGAACCCACAAAAAAGGACACGACTTACGTCGTGTCCTTTTTTGTGACAAGGTGCCACAATATAGATATTTCAAATTTTCAATCGGCTATCTTGAAGATCACCCAACCGGCCTTCTGGCCGGCGGCGCTTTTGCGCCGTACGAGCGTTTTGCCGCAGGCAAAACCTCGGCGCAGGCGGAATTCATTTCCGCCGAGCATTTTAAATCAAAGGGTGGAAGCCGCCTTTGGCGGCTGGAACCCAAAAAGAAAGACATGATCAAAGATCATGTCTTTCTTTTTGGAGCAGGTGAAGGGAATCGAACCCTCGTGTTCAGCTTGGGAAGCTGACATTCTGCCATTGAACTACACCTGCACGTCGATTGCCTATCTAATATAGCATAAATGCCAAGGTAATGCAAGAAAAACTTTTCGTCACAGGGCGCGGTTTTTCCCGCAGCGGGAGGACGGGAGGAGAGGCCTCTGGGGCAAAAATGCTTTGTACAGTTTTAATGGCAAAAACTTCACGAAAAAGTTATAGTTTTGGAGATAAACAGGATATTTTCATACATGTCAGAAAAAATACACAAGAAATTCACAGAAAGTATAGTGAAAATTGCCCTTGTATTGCCCGGGCGAATTAGTTACAATGTGGTAACAAAAGTAACAAACAGTTGCTTTTGCTGTCACTTTTGTTGACATAATTTTGTAACCATAGGAGTGAAGACAATGACACGAAAGCTGTGTTCGCTGCTGATCAGCTCCTTTGCTGTGCTCCTGCTCATGGGAGCTGGTGTGGAGGAGGACTCCGTTGCTCTGGTAGACGAGAGCGGTTCCGAGGCCGTACAGACAGCAGCCACCCAGGTGGAGACGGAGGAACAGGCCGAGCCTGTGGCCGCCGTATCTGGGGAGAGTGTGTTGTCCCAGGTGGAGGAAGTGGACCCCACCCTGACGGTGGACGGTCAGCCGGTCACTGCCGATGTGGCAAAGACTTATCGCGGCGATACGACTTATGTGGCGTTGGTTCCCATGTCCAAGTGTCTGGACTCTACGGTCCAGAGCAAGTGGGACGCCGGTACCCGCACGGCGACGGTGCACAATGACAAGCTGGTCCTGACTGCAAAGGCGGGGGACCTGTATCTCACTGTCAACGGCCGGTACTTCTACACCCCGGAGGGGATCCAGATCGAGAACGGCAAGATCATGGTTCCCCTCTCCGCCCTGGTGAAAGCCTTTGACGGGTCTTTGACCTGGAACGGCACCACCGGCGTGACCGCGGTGACCCGCGGGAGCGGCGCGGCCAAGTCCGGGGATCAGTATTACAACGCCGACGACCTGTTCTGGCTCTCCCGGGTCATCTATACCGAGAGCGGGAACCAGCCCCTGGAGGGAAAAATGGCGGTGGGCAACGTGGTCATGAACCGTGTGAAGCATCCCTCTTTCCCCGGCACTATTGAGGGGGTCCTGGCACAGAAGAACCAGTTTACCACCTACTGGAGCGGCCACATCGCCCGCAGCACCCCCAACGCTGAGAGTGTGATCGCGGCCAAGCTGGTTTTGGACGGCGGCGTGGTGGAGGAAGTAAAAAATGCCCTCTACTTTGATTCCGCAACCAACAGCTGGGCCTCCCGAAATCGGACCTGTGTGGCCGTCATTGGCGGACACCGGTTCTACGCCTGACCGAGAGCCGTTCCGACGGCATAAGGTACGAAGAGAGAAACTCCTAAAATTCACGGACTGTGGATTTTAGGGGTTTCTTTTTTGTATATTCATGTATATAATAATCTCTGCTGAATCTGCGGTGCCGGGGGGAATTTCCCGCGGGCGCTGGGCGAGAGGCCGGAGCGGAAGCCGGCCGAGGCTTGCGGATTTACCGCGCAGGCTGTATAATGACAGAGACAAGACTACCACAGGATCCGGTGGACGGAGGAAAAAACATGACAAGAAACAATGCCCGCGAGATCGCGGTACATCTGGTATTTGGGCTGGAGTTTGGGGCCAGAAGCGCGGAAGAGGTGCTGAAAAGTGAGCTCAGCCGGGAGCGCTTTGAGACCCTGGGGCAGGAATCCCCCCTGTACGCCCAGTACCCCAATGAAAAGCAGCGGGAATACATCCGGGCCCTGGTGGAGGGGGTCTACGCCCACGGAGAGGAGTTGGACGCCTACATCAGCCGCTATGCGGTGGGCTGGTCCCTGAGCCGGATTCCACGCATGGCCCGAGCCATCCTGCGCACCGCCATGTATGAGGTGCTGTATATGCCCGATGTGCCCAACGCCTCGGCCATTGACGCCGCCGTGGAGCTGACCAAGCAGTACGAGCCCCAGGAGGTGGCCTCTTTCGTCAACGGGATTTTGGGCACCTTTGTTCGCAACGAGCTGCCGGACGAGTCCGCTAGGGAGCAGGCGGAGCCGGAGAACGGCGGGGAGGAAGCCCCCGGCGGGGAGGCCTGACCCATGCCGGTATTGGGGCTGGACACCAGCAACTACACCACCTCCGCCGCCGTGTTTGACGGGGAGGGGGGGCGAAACCAGGGACGGCTGCTGGAGGTGCGCCCGGGGGAGCTGGGCCTGCGCCAGAGCGACGCCCTCTTTCAGCATGTGAAGCACCTGCCGGAGGTGGTGGAAGCGCTGCTGGGAGAGGGGGGCCTGGGGACCGTCCAGGCCGTGGGGGCCAGCACCCGCCCCCGGGCGGTGGAGGGCTCCTATATGCCCTGCTTCCTGGCGGGAGCCTCCCAGGGCCAGGTGCTCTCCCAGGTGCTGGGGGTGCCCTTTTACGCCTTCTCCCATCAGCAGGGGCATTTGGCGGCGGCGGCCTGGTCCGCCGGCCGGCTGGACCTGCTGGACCGGCCCTTCCTGGCCTGGCACCTGTCCGGGGGCACCACCGAGCTGCTCCGGGTGGAGCCGGAGGAGGACGGGGTGGCCGTCCGGGCGGAGATCCTGGGGGGGACCAGCGATATCTCCGCCGGGCAGCTCATCGACCGCACTGGTGTGCTGCTGGGCCTGCCCTTCCCCGCAGGGAAAGGAGTGGAGAAGCTCAGCCGCCAGGCGCAAAAGCGGGAATATTATAAGGTGAAGGTAAACGGTCTCACCTTTTCCCTGTCCGGCATGGAGAACAAGGTGAGGCAGATGGTCCAGAGAGGGGAAGAACCGGCGGAGATCGCCTGGTTTGCCCAGGAGACCGTCTGCCGGGTGGTCCAGGCCTGTACCAAGGCCGCCATGGAGGCGTACCCCGGCCTGCCGGTGCTGTGCTCCGGGGGGGTGGCCTCCAACGGACGGCTGAAGGAGCTATTGCGGCAGAACTGCGGAGCCCTGTTTGCCCAGCCCCAGTTCTCCACCGACAACGCCATGGGGACGGCCGTCCTCACCTGGCGGGCCCTGGAGAGGGGGAAGAGGCTGTGAACGCAAGAGGCGGGCAGACCATCCTCACCCCCAGTCAGGTGGGGCAGTATATCAAGAGTTTTATGGACCGGGACAGGCTGCTGTCCGGCCTTTTGGTGCGGGGGGAGCTGTCCAACTACAAGCGCTACCCCTCGGGCCACCACTACTTTACCCTGAAGGACGGGGAGGGGGCCCTGCGGTGCGTCATGTTCCGCAGCGACGCGGCCTCCCTGCGTTTTCAGCCCCAGAACGGCATGCAGGTCATCGCCGCCGGGCGGGTGACCGTCTTTCCCCGGGATGGGCAGTACCAGCTCTACTGCGTCCGCCTGACTCCGGAGGGGGCGGGGGACCTGGCGGTGGCCTTTGAACAGCTGAAGGCCCGCCTGCTCCAGGAGGGGATTTTCGACCCGGCCCACAAGAAGCCCATTCCCAGAATACCGGGACGGATCGCCCTGGTGACCTCCCCCGCCGGAGCGGCGGTGCGGGACATGCTCCGAATTTTAGGGGCCCGGTGGCCCATGGCCCAGGTCTATGTCCTCCCGGTGCGGGTCCAGGGGGAGGGGGCGGCGGAGGAGATCGCCGCCGCCATCGGCTGGGCCAACCTCCACCAGGCGGCCGACCTGATTATCACTGGCCGCGGGGGCGGCTCTATGGAGGACCTGTGGGCCTTCAACGAGGAGATCGTGGCCCGGGCCATTTATGACTCTGACATCCCCGTGATCTCCGCCGTGGGCCACGAGCCCGATGTGACCATCGCCGACTTTGCCGCCGATTTGCGGGCGGCCACTCCCTCCAATGCCGCCGAACTGGCGGTGCCCGACCAGAACGAGGTGTACGCCTCACTGCTGGGGGCGGGTCAGCGGCTGGAGCAGGCGGTGCGCCACCGGCTCCTGCGGGAGCGGCAAGGACTGGAGCGTCTGGCCCAGAGCCGGGTGATGACCGAGCCCCAGGTTTATTTTCAAGATAAGAGCCTTGTACTGGACCATCTGTCCCAGCGCCTGGGGAGCAGCATGGTCAGCCGTTTGTTCCAGCTGAGAGTCCGCTCTGCCGCCCTGGACAAGGATTTACGCCGGGGGCTGGAGAAGTGTCTCTCCGGGAAGCAGGAGCGGTTTGCCCGCCTGGCCGCCGCCCTGGACGCCATGAGCCCTCTGAAAGTGCTGGGGCGGGGGTACTCCATCGCCCAGAAGGAGGATGGAGGGGTGATCTCCTCCGTCCGGAGCGTTCAGAGTGGGGAGAGGTTTTCCCTGCGCCTCTCCGACGGAAGTCTGACCTGCCGGGTAGAGGGAACAGAAGGGGAGACCAGCAAGGGGTGAACAGACCGTAGGACGGCCTAGGTGTGCCGCCTTTACGGAAAGAACGAAACAGCAGCATGAGCGAGGCCGCGCCCCTTACCCGCCCCTACGGCGGGAAACAGACCTGAAGCGTTGGCTCGACAGAGTCAGGCGCAGTTCTTAAACCACACCAGTTCTAATTTTTACAAACCCAGGGCCCAGTGGCCCGGCGGGAATTCAGACCAGCCGCTCAGATTTTGCGCGCCGGAAATGCTGTAAAAGCCAGCAGGTACGCGTCCCCCGTAATGGGGTCCGGGGAAAGGCGACTATGAGCACGAAGTGCTCATCGGAGCCGTCACCGGTGGCGTTTTGCCTACTTTGCCGCCATGGGCAAAGTAGGTCGCCGCCCGCAGGCGGCGAAATCCCCCTCAGAAACGAGAAGAACCCAAGAAAGGATGTGGCCCCCATGCCCACCAAGAAGAAACTGACCTTTGAACAGTCCATGGCCCGCCTGGAGGAGATCGTTGGCCTGCTGGAGCGGGGCGACGCCCCCCTGGAGCAGGCCATGGCCCTCTTTGAGGAGGGGGCTGCCATCCTGCGGACCTGCTCGGCCCAGCTGGACGAGGCGGAGCAGAAGGTGAAGCTGCTCACCGCCGGCCCCGACGGCCAGCCCCAGGAACAGCCCTTCCAGGGGGAGGAGTGACCGATGGACTGGGAACAGTTTGAGACACAGCTGAAGCAGGATCAGAGCAGGGTAGAGGCCGCCCTCCACGCCCGGTTTCAGGACAGCGCCCGGTATGCCGATTTGACTGAGGCCATGGAGTACTCCCTCCTGGCGGGAGGGAAGCGCATTCGGCCGGTGCTCACCCTGGAGTGCTGCCGCCTGTGCGGCGGAGACCCGGAGGCCGCCCTGGACTTTGCCTGCGGAGTGGAGATGGTCCACACCTACTCCCTGATTCATGACGACCTGCCCGCTATGGACGATGACGACCTGCGCCGGGGGCGGCCCACCAACCATAAAGTTTACGGAGAGGCCACCGCCATCCTGGCGGGGGATGGACTGCTCACCGCCGCCTTCCAGACCCTGGCCGGGGCCAAGCTCCCGGCGGAGCGGGTGGTGGAGGCGGTCGCCTGCCTGGCCAAGGAGGCGGGACCCGAGGGCATGGTAGGGGGGCAGGCCCTGGACATGGCCGGAGAGGGCCGAGCCCTCACCCGAAAGGAGCTGGAGCGCCTCCAGAGCCTGAAAACCGGAGCGCTCATCTCCGCAGCGGCGGAGCTGGGCTGCATCGCCGCCGGCGGAACGGCGGAACAGCGGGCAGCGGTGCGGACCTATGCCCAGTGCCTGGGCCGGGCCTTTCAGATCCAGGACGACATTCTGGATGTGACGGGGACGGCGGAGGAGCTGGGAAAGCCCACAGGTTCGGACCGGGTCAACGAAAAGAGCACCTTTGTCACCGCTCTGGGCCTGGAGGAGAGCCATGCTTTGGTGCACAGGCTCACCGATCAGGCGGAGGCGGCTTTGGAAGGGTTTGACCAGCCGGAGTTTCTGATCCAGCTGGCACAGAGCCTGGCCCAGCGAAGAAAATGAGACAGCGCGCCGAAGGGAGGACACAATGGATCACGCCGGCTTTTTAACAGGAAATCTGACCTTGGATCTGGCTATTTTTGCCTGGTTCATCGCTCAGCTGCTGAAGACCCTGATCAATCTGGTGGTCAACCGCAGTCTGGACCTGAAGCGTATGGTGGGAAGCGGCAACATGCCCTCCTCCCACTCCGCCTTCATCTGTGCGGCCACCGCCTCTATCGGCCAGATCTGCGGCTGGCGGGACCCTCTGTTTTCCCTGTCTGCGGCGGTGGCCCTGGTGGTGATGTACGACGCCTGCAATGTGCGAAGGGCGGCGGGAGAGCAGGCCAAGGTGCTCAACTATGTCCGGGAGCACTGGGCTGACCTCCCGGAGGAATTTCAGGGGAAGAAGCTCAATGAGCACCTGGGGCACACCCTGCCTCAGGTGATTATGGGGGCCCTGCTGGGCACCGCCATTGGACTGGTTGGGCCGATGATCTGGTGAACCGGCTGGGGGACCGGGAGCCTTTAGAGATGTGAGGGATTTTCTTGCAGGAACAGTTGGAGAAAACAAAACGCAGTCCCATTTTGGGGGCGGTCAGTGACCAGGAGGCGGCGGAGCTGTGCCGGACGCTTCGGGAGGAGTTGATCCGGGACGTATCCCAGACAGGGGGACATCTGGCCTCCAACCTGGGGGCGGTGGAGCTGACGGTGGCCCTGCACCGGGTGCTGGACACCAGCCGTGACCGGCTGGTATTCGATGTGGGCCACCAGTGCTACCTCCACAAAATGCTCACCGGGCGGCGGGAGCAGATGACCACTCTGCGGCAGTTCGGAGGAATCGCCGGATTCCCGAAGCCCAGCGAGAGCATCCATGACGCCTTTATTGCCGGACACGCCTCCAACTCGGTGGCGGTGGCCCTGGGAATGGCCCAGGCCCGGGATGTGATGGGGGAGGACAACACCGTGGCCGCCCTCATCGGGGACGGGGCCCTCACCGGCGGCCTGGCCTATGAGGGCCTGTCCAACGGGGGACAGTACCGGGGGCAGCTGCTGGTCATCCTCAATGACAACGGCATGTCCATCGCCCAGAACGTGGGGGCGGTGGCCCAGCATCTGGCCAGCCAGCGGCTCAAGCCCCAGTACCTGAGCTTCAAGCAGGGCTACCGGAAGGTGATGGGCTCCTTCTGGCTGGGGCGGAAGCTCTACCGGGTGACCCACAGCGTAAAGAAGGCCCTGAAGCAGAGTATTCTGCCCTGCAGCATGTTTGAAAACATGGGCTTCACCTACCTGGGGCCGGTGGACGGTCACGACGTGGCCTATTTGACCAAAATTCTCCGCTACGCCGTCAGTCTGAAGGAACCGGTTCTGCTCCATGTAAGAACTGTAAAGGGAAAGGACTTTGCGCCTGCGGAGCGAAACCCGGACGCCTTCCATGGCGTGTCCCCCTTCCATCCCGAGACAGGGAAGCCGAAAAAAGCATCTGGGGAGAACTTCTCCAGCGTCTTTGGCCGGACCATGGTGCGGCTGGCCCGGAATGATCCCCGCATCTGCGCCCTCACTGCGGCCATGGTGGGGGGGACCGGACTGGACAGCTTCGCTCAGGCCTATCCCGGGCGGTTCTTCGATGTGGGGATCGCCGAGGGCTGCGCCGTCTCTATGGCCGCCGGCATGGCCAAGCAGGGGGCGGTGCCCGTCTTTGCGGTGTACTCCACCTTTTTGCAGCGCAGCTACGACATGCTCCTCCACGACATGGCCATCGACCGCCTCCATGTGGTGCTGGCGGTGGACCGGGCCGGTCTGGTGGGGGAGGACGGAGAGACCCATCACGGGGTGTTCGACGTGGCCTATCTGGACAGTATCCCTGGCATCACCGTCTACGCCCCGGCCAGCTTCGCGGAGCTGGACCGGATGCTGGAGGAGGCGGTGTGCCAGGTCTCCGGGCCTGTGGCGGTGCGCTACCCCCGGGGCGGCCAGGGGGAGTTCCGGGAGGACTCGGGGCCGGAGCCGGTGGTGGTCCTCCGTGCCGGAACCGACATTACGCTGGCGGGCTACGGCACGGAGATCAACGAACTGCTGGGGGCGGCCGACCGGCTGGCCCAGGCGGGAATCCAGGCCGAAGTCGTCAAGTGGAATGTCATTACCCCCCTTGACACATCTGCTGTTTTGAAGTCTGTCCGCAGGACCGGCCATCTCCTGGTGGCCGAGGAGTGCGTGGAACAGGGGAGTGTGGGCGTGCGGACGCTGGCCGCTCTGGAGGCGGCGGGCGTCCAGGCCCGGACCGCTCTGGTCAGCTGCGGACGGGGCTATGTGACCCACGGGGCGGTGGATCTGCTGAAAAAAAGTTTGGGCCTGGACCGGGACAGCCTGTTCCGCCGGGCCATGGAGGTGCTGGGCCGTGAGCAGTAAAAAGAGGCTGGATGTGGCCATGGTGGAGCGGGGGCTCGCGGAGAGCCGCCAGAAGGCCCAGGCCGTCATTATGGCGGGACAGGTCTATGTGAACGGACAGAAGGTGGACAAGGCGGGCGCCCCTGTGGCGGAGGACGCGGCCATTGAGGTCCGGGGCAAGACCCTGGCCTATGTGAGCCGGGGGGGCCTGAAGCTGGAGAAGGCCATGGAGCTGTGGCCCATCCGGCTGGAGGGGGCGGTGTGCGCCGACATCGGGGCCTCCACCGGCGGCTTCACCGACTGTATGCTCCAGAACGGGGCGGAGAAGGTGTATGCGGTGGATGTGGGCTACAACCAGCTGGACTACCGCCTGCGCACCCACCCCAAGGTGGTGTGCATGGAGCGCACCAACGCCCGCTACCTCACCCGGGAGCAGATCCCGGAGCCCCTGGACTTCTTTTCGGTGGACGTGTCCTTCATCTCCCTGAACCTGATCTTCCCGGCGGTGCGCCCCCTGATGAGGGAAGGGGGCGAGGGGGTCTGTCTCATCAAGCCCCAGTTCGAGGCCGGAAAGGACAAGGTGGGCAAGAAGGGCGTGGTCCGGGATGCGTCGGTCCACCTGGAGGTGTTGGAGCACTTCCTGGAACACGCCGCCCACGGTGGATTTACTGTAAAGGATATTACCTTTTCCCCTATCCGCGGGCCGGAGGGCAATATTGAGTACCTGGGCTACCTGTCCACCCAGCCGGGGCCGGCCTACGGCGGCGACCTGAAGGCGCTGGTGGAGGCCTCCCACGAGCTGGACAAGGGGGACAGGGCATGAGGATCATTTTAAGCTCCAATCCATACCGGGACAAGGGCCTGCGCACCGCCCTGGAGGCCGACCGGATTTTGCGGAAGGCGGGGGCGGAGACAGTGCTGTGCCTCCCCTTCGTTCCCAAAAAGGGGGACCGGCTGGACCTGCCCCGGAACCTCTCCCTCCACCAGCTGGAGGAGGAGCTGCCCCGGGCTGACCTGTTGGTTTGCTTCGGCGGGGACGGGACCATCCTCCACGCCGCCCGGGACGCCACCCTCCACGGGGTGCCCATCCTGGGGGTGAACATGGGCAGCGTGGGCTTTATGGCCGAGCTGGAGCGCACTGAGCTCTCCCTGCTGGTCCCCCTGGCTCAGGGGCACTTCGTCACCGAGGAGCGGATGATGCTGGACGTGCGGGTGTTCCGGGGCGGGCGGCCGGTGAGCCAGGACCTGGCCCTCAACGACGCGGTGTTCTCCAAGGGGTCCATGGCCCGGGTGGCCGAGGTGGAGGTCTGGGCCGACCAGACCCTGGTCCAGCGGATCATGGGGGATGGGGTGATCGTGGCCACCCCCACCGGCTCCACCGCCTACTCCATGTCGGCGGGGGGGCCCATTGTGGAGCCCTCCTCCCAGTGTCTGATCGTCACGCCGGTGTGCGCCCACCAGCTGGCCGCCCGGGCTCTGGTGCTGGAACCGAACCGCCGGGTGGTGGTGCAGCTGCCCCGAGGGAACCGGAAGCACCTGTATCTGTCGGTGGATGGCGGCAAGGCGATCCGCTTGACAGGCGGTGAGCGGGTAGAGATCACCCGGTCCCAGTACAAGACCCAGCTGGTGCAGCTGTCCGGCCGGAGCTTTTATGAGATCATCAACCAGAAGTTAGGAGGATACACCCCATGAAGCGCGCGCGTCAAGCGGAGATCTTAAACATCATTCAGGCGGTGGATGTGGAGACCCAGGAGCAGCTGCTGGACGAGCTGAAGGCCCGGGGCTTTTCCGCCACCCAGGCCACCATTTCCCGGGACATTAAGGAGCTGCGGCTGGTGAAGGAGCTCTCCGGCGGCGGCTACCGCTACGCCTCCTCTGAGCGGAAGGGGCTGGCCGACTCGGACGCCCGGCTGCGGAACATCTTCAAGGAGGGCGTCACCTCGGTGGACCGGGCCCAGAACATCGTGGTGGTGCGGACCATGCCCGGACTGGCCTCGGCGGCCTGCTCCGCCCTGGACAGCATGGAGATCCCCGGCATGGTGGGCAGCCTGGCCGGAGACGACACGGGCATCCTCATCATGCGGGACAACGACGCGGCGGAGCGCTTCAACCAGGAGGTCCACAAGCTTCTGAAGTGACCGGGAGAGAGGAGGAGTACAGCTTTGCTTTCCCTGCTTCACATTGAAAATATCGCCCTCATTCAGTCGGCGGACATCCGGTTCGAGCCGGGCTTCAACGTGCTCACCGGCGAGACGGGGGCGGGCAAATCCATCGTCATCGACTCCATCGGCGCAGTGCTGGGGGAGCGCACCAGCCGGGAACTCATCCGCACCGGGGCCAAGTCCGCCCTGGTGACGGCGGTGTTCACCCAGGTGCCCCCCCTGCCCTGGCTGGAGGAGAACGGCTTCCCCACCGGGGAGGAGGAGCTGCTCCTCCAGCGGGAGCTCCAGGGGGACGGCCGGAACGTGTGCCGCATCGACGGAAAGCTGGTGACGGTGGCCCAGCTGCGGGAGCTGGGGCGGCAGCTGCTGAACATCCACGGCCAGCATGACGGCCAGCAGCTTCTGGACCCGGCCAGTCACCTGGGCTATCTGGACCAGTTCGGCGGGTGCCAGCCGCTGCTGGAGTCCTACCAGGAGGCCTACCGCAAGTGGCACGGCATCCGCCGGGAGATGGACAAGCTCCAGATGGACGAGGCGGAGCGCTCCCGCCGGGTGGACACCCTGAACTATCAGATTCAGGAGCTGGAGCGGGCACAGCTGAAGGCCGGGGAGGACGAGGAGCTCTCCGCCCGGCGGACCCTGCTGCGCAGCGCGGGCAGGCTCATGGAGGCGGTCCAGAGTGCGGAGTTTGCCCTGTCCGGGGACGAGGACCGGGACGGGGCCTGCTCCCTCATTGCCCAGGCGGAGGGGGAGGTCCAGGGGGTGTCCTCCATCAGCCCGGAGCTCTCTGAGCTGTCCGAAAAGCTCACCGCCCTGCGGTGCGCCGCCGACGACGCGGCGGACACCCTGCGGGATCTGAGCCGCTCCTTCGACTTCTCCCCCGGGGAGCTGGATCAGGTGGAGGAGCGGCTGGACCTGCTCTACCGCCTGCGGAAGAAGTACGGCCCCACAGTGGAGGACATGCTCTCCTATCTGGACCGGTGCCGGAAGGAGCTGGACCAGATCCAGTACGCCGACGACACCCTGGCCCGGCTGGAGAAGGATTTAAAGAAGGCCCAAAAGGAGGCCGCGCGCCGGGGCGAGGTCCTGTCCCAGGCCCGGCGGGAGGCCGCCGGGGCCCTCCAGGCGCGGGTCCAGGAGGAGCTGCGCCAGCTGGACATGCCCAAGGTCCAGTTCCAGACGGAGTTCACCCCCAAGGGAGGCGAGGCCGGGATGGACGAGACCGGCCTGGACGAGGTGCAGTTCCTCATGTCCGCCAACCTGGGGGAGGCCCTGAAGCCCATCCAGAAGGTGGCCTCCGGCGGCGAGCTGGCCCGGATCATGCTGGCCCTGAAAAATGTGCTGGCCGAGGGGGACCAGATCGGCACCCTGGTCTTTGACGAGGTGGACACCGGCGTGTCCGGCCGGGCCGCCCAGAAGGTGGCCGAGAAGATGGCCCAGGTGGCCCGGGGCAAGCAGGTGCTGTGCGTCACCCACCTGCCCCAGATCGCCGCCATGGCGGACACCCACTTCTCCGTCCAGAAGGGGGAGCGGGAGGGGCGCACCTACACCCGGCTGGAGCGGCTGGACCGCTCCCAGCGGCGGGAGGAGCTGGCCCGCCTCATCGGAGGGGCCTCCATCACGCCCTCCCTGCTGGAGAGCGCCGAGGAGCTGCTGCGCCAGGCGGAGCAGCAGAAACAGACATAATCATAAACACGGACCGCGCCGCTCAAAGCAGGGGGCGCGGTCCGCTTTTCATTGGGCCGGAGAGCGCCTCCACAAAATATTTTTGTCAGTCAGAAAAAGAATCATTGGGATGAAAAAATTGCATTTCACTTGCATTCTACAAATGCGCCTGATATAATAATTTCGTTAAGAAAAGGCCCGCGTCTCTGGACTCTGATGCGCGGAGCCCCCTGGAGGAGGAGCGAGGCCCTTGTTTGTGTTGCTGTTTTTGGTTTGGATTGTACTCAACGGGAGCCTGAATCTGCAGGTGGTTGCGGCCGGAATGGTAGTTTCGGCTGTCTTGTCCTGGGCATCCTACCGTCTATTACAGCTGCCGCCCTTGGGTGGAGCAGGCCGGATCGACCGCTTCTCCAGGGCGGTTTTTTATATCCTCTATCTGGCCTGGGAAATTCTGCGGGCCAACCTCCAGGTGATAGGCCGGATTCTCTTCCCAAAACGGCGGAAGGGGGCGCCCAAGCTCACCTGGTTCCAGTCCGGCCTGGGGGAGCCGGGGCATCAGATGCTGCTGGCCAACTCCATCACCCTGACCCCGGGAACCATCACGGTCTCTCTGAAAAACGGGCGGCTGTGCGTCTATGCCATGGATCAGGAATTTGCCGCGGGGCTGTCGGAGTGCGGCTTCGTCCAAAAACTGCGCCGTTGGGAGGAGAAGTGAGATGGCGGAATGTACGCCGGTCCTGCGGGACGTGCTGATTGTGCTGCTGTGCATCCTCACGGCGGTGATGCTTCTCTGCCTGATCCGGGCGGTGCGGGGCCCCCGATACACCGACCGGCTGGCGGCCCTCAATTTGATCTGCACCGTGGTGGTACTGATGGTGTGCATCCTGTCCTATGTGCTGGGCGCGTCCTATCTGGTGGACGTGGCCATCCTGTACGGACTGCTGAATCTGCTGGCGGTGGCGGTGCTCAGCCGCATCTCGGTGCGCCGCCACCGGGAGAGGAGAAGGGGGAAGAAGTCGTGACGCTGCGGACAGGAATTGGAGTGCTTCTGCTGTCGCTGGGCGTGCTGGTGGTGGTGATCGCCGCCGTGGGGCTGTTCCGCTTCCGGCGGACCCTGGACCTGCTCCAGGCCAGCGCCCTGGCCGACACCCTGGGGCTGTTTCTGATTACGGCGGGACTGCTGGTGCTGTGCGGGTTCACGGTCCACTCCGCCAAGCTGATTCTGGCGGCGGTGATTTTGTGGACGGTAAACCCGGTGGCCGCCCACCTGATTGCCCGCATGGAGGTGCTGACCGGGCTGGAGCTGGACCCGGACCAGCTGCCGGGAGAGGGGGAACAGGAGCTGTGACGGTTTTGCTGGAGGTGCTGCTGCTGGCCTTTTTGATCTTCTGCGCCGTCGCCGCCATCCTGTGCAGGCGGCTGGTGTCGTCGGTGATCATTTTTATGGCCTATTCGGCGGTGATGTCCCTATTGTGGTTTCTGCTGGAGTCCCCCGACCTGGCGGTGACCGAGGCGGCGGTGGGGGCCGGGGTGACCACCCTGCTGTTTTTCCTCACCCTGCGGAAGATCAACGGATTGAAGGGGATGGAGCGGGATGAAGACTGATCCCACCAGAGAGAGCTTGTATGAGCGCTTTCTCCGCTGGGCCGGCGGGGAGGAGGCCGACGGCCCCGAGGGGCCCGAGGACCCGGCCCGGCAGGAGTTCCAGGAGTATCTGGAGTACATGGATGCCCACGGGGAGATGGACTTCGGGGCCTACCGCCTCATGCGCTGGAAGGAACGGAGGGCCAAGGGGCTGATCCCGGACACCGCCCCGGCGCCCCACAGCCCGGACCCGGTCCCGCCGGATCTGACGGGGCAGGAGCCCCTCAGACACCGCCCCGGCCGGCTGAAAAAGCAGATCAAACTGTACTGGGCCCTCAGCGCGGCGGTGACGCTGGTGCTGGCGGCGGTCTTTCTGGTGGTGGCCCTGGAGCTGCCCGCCTTCGGCGACCCGTCCGCCCCCGCCCTCAATGAGGTGTCGGAGCGCTACCTGGAGCGGGGGGCGGAGGAGACCGGGGCGGTGAACGCGGTCACCGGAATGATTCTGGACTACCGGGCCTTCGACACCTTCGGGGAGTCGGCGGTGCTCTTTGCCGCGGCCTCCAGCACCATTCTGCTGCTGAACAGCCCCAGACGGCATCTGCGCACCTTCCGGGGGCCCGACCAGCTCACCAGCCTGCTGGGGCGGTCCCTGCTGCCGGTGATCCTCCTCTTTGGAATCTATGTGGTGCTCAACGGACACCTGAGCCCCGGGGGAGGCTTCTCCGGGGGCGCGGTGCTGGGGGCCGGATTGATCCTGGCCTCCCTGGTGCTGGGGGAGGAGCGGATGGAGCAGCTGCTGCCCAGCCGCCGGACCACGGTTCTGACGGCGGTCTGCCTGCTGGCCTATGGGGTGATGAAGGGGTACTCCTTCTTCACCGGGGGTAACCATGTGGGCTGGGACGTACCCAAGGGGACGCCGGGGGAGCTGCTCAGCGGCGGGTTGATCCTGCCCCTGAACATCTGCGTGGGGATCATCGTAGCCTGTACCATGTACACCTTTTATACCCTGTTTTTGTCGGGAGAGGAGGAGACGGAATGATAGAGACGCTGCTGCAGCAGCGGTACTACGTGGCGGCGGTGGTGCTGTTCAGCATCGGCTTCGTCACCCTGTTCCTGCACCCCAATCTCATCAAAAAGATTATCGGCATGAACCTGATGGATACGGCGGTCTTCCTGTTCCTGGCGGCCATGGGCTATGTGGACGGGGGGAAGGCCCCCATGGTGGAGCCGGGATCGGCGGCGGAGGCCTACATTAACCCGGTGCCCGGCGGGCTGGTGCTCACGGGCATCGTGGTGGCGGTGAGCACCACGGCCCTGTTTCTGGCCCTCACCCACCGCCTGTACCGGAAGTACCACAGTTTGAATCTGGACGTGATCCTCATGCTGGCCCGGGAGGGCGAGGAAAAGAGCGGTCACTGAGACCTGTTGCAAGGAGAGGGGGGAAAAGCCGTTGTCCTTGTCCTATAATATCCCGTTTCTCAGCATTCTTCTGGCCATGGTCAGCGCCATCCTGGTCCCCCTGCTCCGCAGCGGGAGCCGCGCCCTGGATCTGGTCCGGGGGGTGCAGCTGGCCGCGGCGGCGGCTTCGGCCTATCTTCTGGCGGAGCTGAGCCTGGCCGGGGAGAGCTTCACCTTTCAGATGGGCCACTTTCCCGCCCCATGGGGAAATATGCTCCGGGCCGGCCCCCTGGAGGCGGCGCTGGCCCTGACCTTCAGCCTGGTGATGGTGCTCTCCCTCACCGGTGGGGCCCAGGAATTGAAGGAGTCTCTGCGCTCCGACCAGCTGGGGTGGTACTGCCTGCTCATGCAGCTGCTGTACGGGGCGCTGCTGGCCATGGTGTACACCGACGATCTGTTTACCGCCTACGTCTTTGTAGAGATCGCGGCGGTGACCGCCTGCATCGCCGTGGCCGCCCGGGAGAGCGGCCGCTCCATCCTCTCAGCCATCCGGTACCTGATGTTCAGCTGTCTGGGGTCCGGACTTATTCTGCTGGGAATCTCTATCTTGTACAGCATCACCGGGCACCTGCTCTTTGACAGCCTGGAGGGTGCGGTGGCCGCCCTGGCGGAGAGCCGGACCTACTTCATCCCTCTGGTGGTCTCCGCTCTGCTGATGACCCTGGGCCTGTCCATCAAGAGCGCCCAGTTCCCCTTCCACGCCTGGCTGCCTGACGCCCACGCCAGCACCTTCACCGCCTCCAGCGCCATTCTGTCCGGCCTGGTGCTCAAGGGCTATCTGGTGATTATTTTAAAGCTGGTCCTGCGGGTGTTCAGCCCGGCCCTGCTGGTGAGCATCTGCATGGACGACCTGCTGTTTTTGTTGGGACTGGCGGGAATGCTGTTCGCCTCGGTGGCTGCCCTGCGGCAGGAGGAGGTCAAGCGGATGATCGCCTACTCCTCCTCCGCCCAGATCTCCTACATCTTCCTGGCCTTAGGGCTGGGGAGCACGGAGGGGCTGATCGCCGCCTGCTATCAGATTCTGGCCCACGCCATGACCAAGTCCATGATTTTCCTGGGGGCTGGGGAGATGATCCGGGCCTCCGGCGGCCACTACTGGGGGGAGCTGCGGGGTGCGGCCCGGCTGGCCCCTCTGGGGGGGCTGGCCTTTACCGTGGGAGGGCTCTCCCTGTGCGGCCTGCCCCTGCTGGCGGGCTTTTCCGCCAAATACTGCATCGCCGGGGCCGCCCTGGAGGCCGACTGGCAGACCTTCCCCGCCCTGTTCGGGCTGGCGGCCAGCTCCGTGCTCAACGCCATGTACTACATCCCCGCCATCCTGGCCATCTGGGGCCGGAAGCGGGCGGGGGAGGAGCAGCCCCTGGTGTGGGACTGGAGCGACAAGCCGGGGAAGGGGACCCTGGTGGTCCTGCTGGCGGGCAACGTGTTCCTGGGGACCGCCTTCGGCCCGGTCTGGGAGCTGCTCCAGCAGGGAATCGCCCTGTTTTGAACGTAACGGCAAATTGCACTGTGAGGAGGTGAGAAGATGCCGGGAAGCTGGCTGCTGCTGCCCATCCTGTTCCCGCTGTTAGGCGGGCTGGGGGTGCTGGGCATCCATACGTTAAAGACCCGCCGCCGGGTCATCTTTCTCCTCCTGGCTGTCCAGCTGGCGCTGGTGGCTGTCCTGGGGGCGCGGGCAGCGGAGCCCGCCCAGATTCTGACGCTGGCGGGGGGCGTGCGCCTGGTGCTCCAGGCGGACGCCCTGGGGCGGCTGTTCTCCCTGCTCATCTGCGCCGTCTGGCTGGCGGTGGCGGTGTTCGCCTTTGAGTACATGAACCACGAGGGCCACCGGGAGCGATTCTTCGGCTTCTACCTGATGACCCTGGGGGCCATGATGGGGGTGTGCTTCGCGGGCAATCTGGTCACCCTGTACTTATTTTATGAGATGATGACCCTGCTCTCCGTCCCCCTGGTGCTCCACATCGGCACCCGGAAGGCCCTGGACGCGGCCTACCGATATCTGGGCTTCTCGGTGGCCGGAGCCGGGCTGGGTTTGCTGGGGCTGTTTGTCCTCCAGGGCTACTGCACCACCGACCTGTTTACCCCCGGGGGGGTGCTGGACGCCCTCCGGGCGGGGGAGGACCGGGAGCTGCTGCTGGCGGTGTTTTTTGTCATGGCTATCGGCTTTGGATGTAAGGCGGGGATGTTCCCCCTCCACGCCTGGCTGCCCATCGCCCACCCGGTGGCACCCGCTCCCGCCTCGGCGGTGCTGTCCGGCCTCATCACCAAGATGGGGGTGCTGGCCCTGATCCGGGTGGTGTACTACCTGTTCGGCTGGTCCTTCCTGGACGGCTCCTGGGCCCAGACCGCCGTGCTGGTGCTCTCCCTCATTACGGTGTTCATGGGCTCCTCCCTGGCCCTGCGGGAGGATACCCTGAAAAAACGGCTGGCCTACTCCACGGTGAGCCAGGTGTCCTATGTGATCTTCGGGCTGATGCTCTTCCATCCCCTGGCCCTGGAGGGGGCCATCTATCAGGCGGTGTTCCACGCCATCGCCAAGAACGCCCTGTTCATGGCCACCGGCGCCATCATCTATCAGACCCACCTGACCCAGGTGTCCCAGCTGCGGGGCATCGGCGGCCCGTACAGCATCACCATGTGGTGCTTCACCCTGGCCTCCCTGTCCCTGGTGGGCATCCCGCCCACCGGCGGCTTTGTGAGCAAGTGGTTTTTGGCGGAGGGGGCCCTGGCGGCGGAGACCGGTCCCATGGCCTTCTGGGGCATCGGCGTGCTGATGGTATCCGCCCTGCTGACGGCGGGGTACCTGCTGCCCATCGTGGTCCGGGCATTTTTCCCGGGAAAAGACTTTGACCAGCAGTCGGTGGTCCGCCAGCAGAACACCTGGCTCATGTGGATCACCCTGTGTCTGCTGACGGCGGCGGTGGTGCTGTTGGGGATGTTCCCCGGGGTGCTGGACCCGCTGATGGAGGGGATCGTGGGCCCCATGTTCCAGGGTTGACCAGCGGTCTGCCCAATAAAAATCCACCGGAGAGGAGGAAATCAGCCCATGTGGATGCTGTTGGCCATCGCCCTGCCCATGCTGGCGGGGGGAGCCCTGGCCGCTTGGCGGCCCAAGGACCGGACGGCCCGGCAGAATTTTGTGGTGGGGTCTGCCTGCCTGACGGCGGTGTGCGCCCTGGCGGCGGTGTTCACCCTCCGGGGGGAGGAACCTCTGGTGCTCCTGTCCATGGGGGAGAAGCTGACCATCGCCTTCCAGGTGGACGGCCTGTCCTGTATCTTTGCCGCCCTGGTGTCGGTGCTGTGGCCCCTGGCCAGCCTGTACGCGGTGGAGTACATGAGCCGGGAGGGGAGCGAGAACCGCTTCTTTGTCTTTTACCTCATCAGCTTTGGTGTGACCCTGGGCATCGCCTTCTCCGCCAACGTGCTGACTATGTACCTCTTTTATGAGCTGCTCACCCTGGCCACCCTGCCACTGGTGATGCACCACATGGACGGCAAGGCCCGGTATGCCGGGCGGGTGTATCTGACCTACTCCATGTGCGGGGCCGCCCTGGGCTTCATTGCCATGGTGCTGATGATCGAACACGGGGCCTGGTTCTTCCAGTTTGGAGGCAGCGTGACGGTGACGGCCAGCAAGGAAAATACCTTGCGGCTGGCCTATATTCTGGGCTTCTTCGGCTTCGGCGTCAAGGCGGCGGTGTTCCCTGGCCACAAGTGGCTGCTGCGGGCCTCGGTGGCCCCCACTCCGGTGACCGCCCTGCTCCACGCGGTGGCGGTGGTGAAGGCGGGGGTGTTCGCGGTGGCCCGGATCACCTGGTACGGCTTCGGCCCCGACCTGCTCCGGGGAAGCTGGTGCCAGTGTCTGGCCATGGGGGTGGCCATGTTCACCATCGTCTACGCCTCCTCCAAGGCCCTGCGCACCAAACACCTGAAGCGCCGTCTGGCCTGGTCCACCGTCAGCAACCTGTCCTACATCCTCCTGGGGATCGCCACCCTCACCACGGCGGGGCTCATTGCCGGCATGGTTCACATGGTGGTCCACGCGGTGCTGAAGATCACCCTGTTCTTCGGGGTGGGCGCGGTCCACTACAAGCTCCACCGGGACTTTGTGCCCGACGTGGAGGGCTGCGGCGTGCTCATGCCGGTGGTGTTCGGCACCTTTGCCACAGCCTCCCTGGGACTCATGGGGGTGCCGCCCCTGGCGGGCTTTGCCAGCAAGTGGCTGCTGGCCACGGCGGCGGTGGGTATGGGGGAGTGGATCGGCTATCTGGGGGCGGCGGCCCTCATCGTGTCCGCCCTGCTCACCGCCCTGTACCTCATGGAGATCGTTTTGCTGGCCTTCTTCCCCCGGCAGAACCGGCAGCTCACCGTCCGGGTGCCCAAGCGGGCCCGGCAGGACCCCGGCTGGCGGATGACCGTCCCCCTGACCGTGCTGTCTGTGGGGTCGGTGGTCCTGGGGCTGGGGGCGGGCGTTCTGGAGCGCACCGTTTCTCTGCTGTTGGGCGTATAAGCGAAAATCAACCGGAAAGGAGGGGAGAGAGTGACCCGATTTCTGCTGTTCCCTGTGTTTTTCCCCATGCTGGCCGGCCTGTTCGCCTTTCTGCTGGGCCGCTGGCAGGAGAAGGCCCGGGATATGTTTGTCCTGTCGGCCACAGCTATGGAGCTGCTGCTGGTCCTGTCTATCTGGACCAATCCGGAACTGTCTCAGGCCTCGGTGTCGGTGGAGGGCTTCTGCGCCCTGGGCATCCGCTTTCAGGCGGGGAGCTTTCACACCCTGATGGCCATGCTCACGGCGGCGGGGTGGCTGGCCGCCTCGGTGTTCTGCCGGGAGTATATGGTCCATGTCCGCAAGCGGAACCGATTCTACTTCTTCTGGATGCTCACCCTGGGGGCCACCATGGGGGTGTTTCTGTCGGCGGACCTGTTCACCGCCTTTGTATTTTTTGAGGTCATGTCCTTCACCTCCTTTGTCCTGGTGATTCAGACCGAGGAGTACCAGGCCCTGAAGGCGGGGGAGACCTATCTGGCGGTGGCGGTGATCGGCGGTTTGGCAGCGCTGGCCGGGTTGTTTCTCCTCTACGGACAGCTGGGCACCCTGGACCTGGACCAGATGGGGGCGGCCGCGGCGGCGGTGGAGGACCGGACGCTGCTGTGGGCGGGCTCCCTGCTGGTGCTGGTGGGGTTCGGGGCCAAGGCGGGGGCCTTCCCCCTGCACATCTGGCTGCCCACCGCCCACCCGGCGGCCCCCGCCCCAGCCTCGGCGGTGCTCTCCGGCATCATCATCAAGACGGGAGTATACGGCATTCTGGTGCTGTCCACCACCATCTTCCTGTACGACGGAGCCTGGGGGCTGCTGCTGGCCGCCATTGGGGCGGTGACCATGGTGCTGGGGGCGGTGCTGGCGGTGTGCTCCGTCGACCTGAAGCGCACCTTGGCCTGCTCCTCCATCTCCCAAATCGGCTTTATTCTGGTGGGGACGGCCATGATGTGCCTGCTGGGGGAGCACAATGCCCTGGCGGTGGACGGAACCATCCTGCACATTCTGAACCACTCCCTCATTAAAATGGTGCTCTTTCCCCTGGCGGGGATCATCCACCTGTCCACCCACTCCTTTGATCTCAACGAGATCCGGGGCTATGGCCGGGGAAAGCCCATGCTGGCCCTGCTCATGGGGCTGCCCATGCTCAGTCTGGCGGGAGTGCCCGCCCTCAACGGCTATGTGAGCAAGACCCTCCTCCACGAGAGCATTGTGGAGTACATCCCCCTGGCGGGGGAGTACGATCTGCTGTTCTCCGCCCTGGAGGGGCTGTTCCTGTTCAGCGGCGGACTGACCCTGGCCTATATGCTCAAGCTGTTTGTCTGTCTGTTCGTGGAGAAGAGCCCCCTGCCCCAGGAGGTGCTGGATAGAAAGTGGTGGCGGAGGGGGGAGCACTATATCGCCCCCGCCTCCCTGGGCGCTGTCGCCTGCTACCTGCTGGTGATGGTCCGTCTGGGATCGGAGCCCAACGTGACCATGGACGCGGTTGCCGCCATGACCCGCGGCTTTCTCCACGGCCACGCCCCGGACCACCCGGTGGACTACTTCTCCCCGGTGAATCTGGAGGGGGCGGGGATCTCCCTGGCCATCGGCATCATCGTCTATGTGCTGGTGGTGCGGCTGCTGCTGGTCTGGAAAAAACGCTATTTCGACCCCATCCCGCCGGGACTGAATCTGGAGTACGGGCTGTACCGCCCGCTTCTGGACCTGCTGGCCAAGACGGCGGTGGTGCTGGCCACTCTGGTGGACCGGCTGCTGCCCCGGCTGCTGTTCCAGGCCCTGCCCCGGTGGATCGGACGGATTCACCAGGACGGGAGGGAGTGCTGGGAGGGGGCGGTCCGGAGGCTGACCGGCGGCCGCTACGCCCCCCAGCCCTCGGTGGAGCAGGCGGCGGACGACGAGCACTTTGCCCGCTATGAGGACGCCCCCCGCCGGGGAGGAGGCTTTGTGCAGTCTTTGGCGTTCGGGCTGATTCTCACCGGCCTGGGGATGGCCTTTGCGCTGCTGTTCATCCTGCTCTATGGCATTCACGTCTGATTAGGGAACAAAGAAAAGGAGCTGCATTGACTGTGTAAAGCATAACGCCGGCCGTCGGGACGCCGGGAAAGCGCCGTTCTTGCAGCCGCTGTGAAAAAGCAATCGAAGTCCGTCTGACGTTAAAAAATATTGCAAGCCTTGGAACAGTATGAAACCACCCGCCCAGGAGATACTGAAACTATCGGTATCACCTGGGCGGGAGGTTTTTGTCATGCAGAACAAGGTGGAGCTGTGCGGCGTGAACACCGCGAAGCTGAAGGTGCTGAAAAATGAGGAGACCCAGGAGCTGCTCCGCCGCTCAAAGGCGGGGGACAAGCAGGCCCGGGAGGAGCTGATCCAGGGAAATCTGCGCCTGGTGCTGTCGGTGATCCACAAGTTTTCCAACCGGGGAGAGAATGTGGACGACCTGTTTCAGGTGGGATGCATCGGCCTTATCAAAGCCATTGACAACTTCAACACCGACCTGGACGTGCGCTTCTCCACCTACGGGGTCCCCATGATCGTGGGGGAGATCCGCCGCTACCTGCGGGACAACAGCACCATCCGGGTGTCCCGGGCCATGCGGGACACCGCCTATAAGGTGCTCCAGGCCAAAGAGGCCTATATGGCTAAGCATCAAAAGGAACCTACGGTGGAGGAGATCGCCCAGATCCTGGGCATCAAGCGGGAGGACGTGGTGTTCGCCCTGGACGCCATCTTGGACCCGGTCTCTCTGTATGAGCCCATCTACTCCGACAGCGGGGACACGGTGTGTGTCATGGACCAGGTGAAGGACAGCAAGAACACCGACGAGATGTGGCTGGAGCATATCGCTTTGAGAGAGGCGGTCTCCCACCTGACGGAGCGGGAGCAGAAGATCCTGGCCATGCGCTTCTACCAGAGCAAGACCCAGATGGAGGTGTCGGAGGAGATCGGCATCTCCCAGGCCCAGGTGTCCCGCCTGGAGAAAAACGCTCTGCGGCAGATCCGCAAGGAGCTGTGAATTTTGGGCGCGGGGGGCGGAGAAAACCGCCTCCCGCGCCGGTATTTTGAAAGTATTTTGGTCCGTCCGGCAATCGCCTCTTGCGCATTTGCAGGATTTGTGGCAAAATAAACCCTGGAACCAAAGAACCGTCGGAGCAAGGAGGGGCGGCATGAGATACAGAGACCATTTTTTCAGGATTCTGCTGACGGCCGTACTTTTGTTGGGCCTGCTGCCGCTGAATATTTGGGCGGCGGAAGGACAGTCGGCCGGGGAAGCCACGGTGCTCTTTACCCATGATCTCCACTCCTGCTTTTTCCCAAGGGTCCAGGAGGGCGGAGAGGAGCGGGGCGGTTTTGCCCGTCTGGCCGCCGCCCTGACGGAGGAGCGGGCAGAGCATCCGGACGCCCTGACGGTGGACGCCGGGGACTTCTCCTCCGGCTCCCTGGTCCAGACCCTGTCCACCACCCGCGCCCCGGAGCTGGTTACCCTGGGGGCCATGGGCTATGACGCGGTGACAGCGGGCAACCATGAGTTTGACAACGGACCGCTGGGCTTCGGCGAGATGCTCACCGCCGCGGGGAGAGGGGGCGGCGCCCTGCCCGCCCTGGTCATGGCCAACTACCGCCCGGCGGAGGACGACCCGAACCGCCTGGACCTCCAGCGCGCCATGGCCGCATATGGGGTGCAGGAGTACCTGCTTTTAGAGCGGGGGGGCGTGACCTACGGCATTTTTGGGCTGATGGGTCAGGACGCCCACGCCAGCGCGCCCACTTCCAGCTTTGTGCTGGAGGACCCGGCCCAGGCGGCCCAGCGCTGTGTGAGCCGGCTGGAGGAGCAGGGGGCGGAGTTTATCATCTGCCTGTCCCACAGCGGCACCAGCCAGACCTCCGCCTCGGAGGATGAGGACCTGGCCCGGGCGGTGCCGGAGATCGACCTGATCGTTTCGGGACATACCCACACCACCCTGCCGGAACCCATTGTGGTGGGGGACACCTACATTGTCTCTGCCGGGTCCAACTGTGAAAACCTGGGGAGCATCACCCTGTCCTGGAATGGGGCGGGGGAGAAGACCCTGGAGGAGTACCGCCTGATCCCCATTGACGGGACGGCGGGGGAGGACCCGGAGATTTCCGCTCTGGCCCGGGACTGGAAGGAGCAGGTGGACATCGGCTATCTGGGCTCCTATGGCCTCTCCTATGACCAGGTGCTGACCCGGAGCGACTTTTTCCTCCCACTGCCCCAGGCGGGGGTTCAGGATGGAAACGGCTTGGGAGAGCTGACGGCGGACTCCTTTGCCTGGGCGGCCCGGACCATTGCCGGGCTGCCGGAGGGAGAGCCCCTGATCGCCCTCACGGCGGACGGGGTGCTGCGGGCTCCGCTGCCCCGGGGAAATGTCACCACGGCCCAGGTCTTTGATGTGCTGAATGTGGGGGCCGGGGCCGACGGGACCGCCGGGTCTCCGCTGATCTCCTGCTACCTCACGGGCAAGGAGCTGCGGGCGGTGCTGGAGGTTGACGCCACCGTGTCCACCCTGATGCCGGAGGCCCAGCTCTACCTGTCCGGGGTGGACTACTCCTTCAACACCCACCGGATGTTTTTTAATAAGGTGACGGAGGCGTCCCTTTCCCAGACGGGGCAGTCTCCGGAGAGCGGAAAGCTGTACCGGGTGGTGACCAGTCTATACTGCGGCCAGATGCTCAGTACAGTGCGGGATCGCTCCTTCGGACTGCTCTCCATTGTGCCGAAGGATGAGAACGGCCAGCCGGTGACCAACCTGGAGGACTATATCCTGTACGATTCCTCCGGGCACGAACTGAAGGAGTGGTACGCCCTGGCGGCCTATCTCCAGAGCTTTGGGAGCGGCGGCATCCCCACATCCTACGCCTGGCCCGACGGGCGTAAAGACGTGAGCAGCAGCTGGAACCCCATCGAGCTCATCAAGAGCCCCAGCCTGCTCACCATCGGTGTCCTGCTGCTGGCGGCGGTGCTGATCGCGGTGGTGGTGCTGCTGGTGCGGGCCCTGGTGCGCCGGAAGCGCAGCGGGCGGTACGGCGGATACCGCCGGAGAAGATTTTTCAAATAGTTATCCCTGCGCGGCCTGCCGCGCTTCGATATAGCGAGAAGGACGGAGGGGGACCGCAGGAGGCTGGAAACCGATATTCCGGGCCCTGTGGGATGTCTGATTGGACTTATAAGGAGGAGAAAGCGTGAAACAGCAGTATCAAATTGTGCACAAGAAGGTGCTGACGCCGGAGATCAGCCAGATCTCCGTCCATGCGCCGCTGGTGGCCGCCAAGGCCAAGGCGGGTCAGTTTATCATTCTGCGGGTGGACGCGGATGGAGAGCGCATTCCGCTGACCATCTCCAGCGCCGACACGGAAAACGGGACCATCACCGTCATCTTCCAGAAGGTGGGGGCCACCACCATGGCTCTGGACCAGCTTCAGGAGGGGGATTGTCTTCACGACTTTGTGGGCCCTCTGGGGGAGCCCACCCATGTGGAGGGCTACGGCCGTGTAGCCGTCCTGGGCGGCGGCCTGGGCTGCGCCATCGCCCTGCCGGTGGCCAAGGCCCTGCACGAGGCCGGCAATCAGGTGGACCTGATCGGCGGCTTTAAGACCAAGGATATCGTGATCCTGGAGGAGGAGATGGGGCAGGCCTGCACCGACCTGCACATCTGCACCGACGACGGCACCTACGGCTATCACGGCTTCGTCACCGGCAAGCTGGAGGAACTCATCCAGAGCGGGGTGAAGTTCGACCACGTGTTCGCCATCGGTCCCCTGATGATGATGAAGTTTGCCTGCAAGCTGACCAAGCAGTACGAGATCCCCACCACCGTGAGCATGAACCCCATTATGATCGACGGCACCGGCATGTGCGGCGGCTGCCGCCTCACCGTGGGCGGCGAGGTGAAGTTCGCCTGCGTGGACGGCCCCGATTTCGACGGCCACCAGGTGGACTTCGACGAGGTGATCGCCCGGAACGCTACGTACAGAGATTTTGAGACCAAGGCGAGAGAGGACCACCTCTGCCGTCTGGGAGGAGGTGCCCTCAATGGCTAATATGCAGATGAATAAGACCCCCATGCCCGAGCAGGACCCTCAGGTCCGCAATCACAACTTCCTGGAGGTGGCCCAGGGCTACACCCTGGAGCAGGCTATGAACGAGGCCCAGCGGTGCATCCACTGCAAGAACCCTGCCTGCGTCAGCGGCTGCCCGGTGGGCATCCCCATCCCCGACTTCCTGGCCAAGGTGGCTGAGGGGGACATCGCCGCCGCCTATGAGATTTTGTCCAACGCCAACGCCCTGCCCGCCATCTCCGGCCGGGTGTGCCCCCAGGAGAACCAGTGCGAAGGCAAGTGCGTCCGGGGCGTGAAGGGCGAGCCCGTGGCCATCGGCCGGGTGGAGCGCTTTGTGGCCGACTGGGCCGCCGAGCAGGGGATCGCCAACGTGGCCACCGCCCCCAAGAACGGCCATAAAGTGGCCATCATCGGCTCCGGCCCCGCCGGCCTCACCTGCGCCGGGGAGTTGGCCCGCATGGGCTATGACGTCACCGTGTTCGAGGCCTTCCACACCGCCGGCGGCGTGCTCACCTACGGCATCCCCGAGTTCCGTCTCCCCAAGGCCATCGTGGCCCGGGAGGTGGCCAACCTGGAGAAGATGGGAGTGGACATCGAGCTGAACATGGTCATCGGCAAGATCCTGACCATCCCCGAGCTCTTTGAGCGGGGCTATGAGGCGGTGTTCATCGCCTCCGGCGCCGGCCTGCCCATGTTTATGAAGATCCCCGGCGAGGGACTGGTGGGCGTCTACTCCGCCAACGAATACCTCACCCGCATCAACCTGATGAAGGCCTATAAGGAGGGGAGCCCCACCCCCATCCTCCACAACCAGAAGGTGGCCGTGGTGGGCGGCGGCAACGTGGCCATGGACGCCGCCCGGTGCGCCAAGCGCCTGGGGGCCGAGGTCCACATCGTCTACCGCCGCTCCGAGGCCGAGCTCCCCGCCCGGGCGGAGGAGGTCCACCACGCCAAGGAGGAGGGCATTATCTTCGACCTGCTCACCAACCCCGTGTCCATTGAGGGGGACGAGAAGGGGCATGTCCAGTCCATGACCTGCATCCGCATGGAGCTGGGCGAGCCCGACGCCTCCGGCCGCCGCCGTCCCGTCCCTGTGGAGGGCAGCGAGTTCCAGTTCGAGGTGGACGCGGTGATCATGGCCCTGGGCACCTCCCCCAACCCCATGAGCACCAAGGGCACCGAGGGCCTGGAGAAGACCCGGAAGGGATGTGTGGCCGCCGACGAGGGCGGACACACCAACCTGCCCGGCGTGTTTGCCGGCGGCGACGCCGCCACCGGAGCGGCCACCGTTATCCTGGCCATGGGGGCGGGCAAGTCCGCCGCCAAGTCCATCGACGCGTACATCAAGAGCAAGCAGTGAACATAAAAAGATGGCAGGCACGAAAGTGCCTGCCATCTTTTTGCCATCATCGGAAGCAAATAAAAGATGGCCGCCCCTTCCGGGGCGGCCATCTTAGAATTACTGGGGGTGCTTGTCCAGCCAGGCGGCTGCGTAGGAACAGGTGGCGGCGGCAGTCCCGCCGTTGGCCTGGATCTGTTCCAGTGCGGCGCGCACCAGCCGGTCTGCCACGCCCTGTCCCCGCAGGGAGCTGTCTACAAAGGTGTGGTCGATGGTATACACACCCGGAGCGGTCTCCGGAAAGGTGATCTCCGCCACCAGACGGCCGCTGCCGTCCAGGGCGTACACCCGGGTAGGTTCTCGCAGAAACGGGATCATGGGATCGGCCTCCTTGTTCAGAATAGCGCACAGCGGCGGTTCAGAGGGCTGGGACCAGCGGGCGGAGTCTCACAGGATGCGGGGACCTCCGTTGTTGGTCAGGGCCTCCAGCACCTGGTAGCGGTCCATCTGGAAGGTCTTGGTCATGGCCAGGGCCTCCTCCATGTCCAGATCCAGCGTGTGGCCGTCCCGGATGGCGATGATCCGGTTGCCCCGGTCCTCCACCAGAGACAGGACCGCCTCATAGCCCATGCGGCTGGCGGTCTCCCGGTCCCGGGCGGTGGGGGAGCCGCCGCGCTGGATGTGGCCCAGCACGGTGACACGGGGATCGATGCCCACCTCGGCGTGGATGCGCTTGCCAATGTCGATGGCGCTGCCCGCGCCCTCGGCCACCACTACCATATAGTGGGTGGTGCCCGCCAGCCGGGCCCGGCGGATCTTCTCAACCACGTCGTTCTCAAAGTCCACCTCACGCTCGGGGATGAGCACAGCGGTGGCGCCTACGGCGATGCCCACATACAGGGCCAGGTAGCCGGCGTGGCGGCCCATGACCTCTACCACGGAGCAGCGCTCGTGGGACTGCATGGTGTCACGCAGCTTGTCGATGCACTCGATGGCGGTGTTGCAGGCGGTGTCAAAGCCAATGGTGTAGTGGGAGCAGCCGATGTCGTTGTCAATGGTGGCGGGGATGCCCACCACGCTCAGGGAGGAACCGGCTGCGGCGGCCTGTCGGGAGAGAGCCAGGGCGCCCCGGAAGGTGCCGTCGCCGCCGATGGCGACGATTCCGTCCAGCCCCAGCAGCTTACAGGTGGCCAGGGCCTGGTCGCGGCCCTCCTCGGTCATAAACTCTTTGCTCCGGGCCGTATAGAGGATGGTGCCGCCCTTGTCAATGATATGGCTGACGCTGGCGGAGTCCATCCGGACGAAATCACTGTTGATCAGACCGTTCCAGCCCCGGCGGATGCCCACGCACTCGATCCCCTGGGTCAGTGCGGTGCGGACCACCGCGCGTACTGCGGCGTTCATGCCCGGGGCGTCGCCGCCGCTGGTCAGAACACCGATCCGCTTTACCTTGTTCTCCATATGCTTGTACCTCCTAATCCAACCACACCTTGCCCGGCTGCCTGCCAGAGGGGGAGCCTGCTGTCATCCGGACCGGATGGCCGTTTGGTTCCGTTTCATTATGTCACTCTTTCAAAAACCAGTCAAGTGAAATTCATTCTGGAGTTCCTTTTTCTGGAGGAAGAAGGCCGGTTTTTTCCGGTAAAAACTTCCAAAAAAATAATTCCAAAAAAATTTGATTTTCCTGTTGACAAGCGGCCGAAGATTTAGTATACTAACTAAGCCGTCGCGAGAGCGGCGCCCCACTGAAAGCCACGGACAAGGGAGCATAGCTCAGCTGGTAGAGCACATGCCTTACAAGCATGGGGTCACAGGTTCGAGCCCTGTTGTTCCCACCACCCCCTAACTACCTGGCTCGGTAGTTCAGTTGGTTAGAACGCCGGCCTGTCACGCCGGAGGTCGAGGGTTCAAGTCCCTTCCGAGTCGCCACTTATTTCTCCTGACTGGAGTTGCCTGATGCGCCATCCGAAGGATGAGGCAAAGGCCCCTTCCGAGTCGCCACTTACTTTCTTTTGAAAAAGAAAGTAAGCAAAGAAAACTTTAGATTGGTTTTCCTGCTTGCAGTCTTTCAAAAAGAAAGATTTGCCTCTGTAGCTCAGTTGGTAGAGCAGAGGACTGAAAATCCTCGTGTCGTTGGTTCGATTCCGACCGGAGGCACCAACCAAACAAAGCCCTGGAAGGGCACCCCCCTTCCAGGCAACATGCGAGTGTAGCTCATCTGGTAGAGCGCCACCTTGCCAAGGTGGAGGTAGCGAGTTCGAGCCTCGTCACTCGCTCCATTTTTTGGAGCAGCTTTGCTCCATTCGGTGCCATAGCCAAGTGGTAAGGCAGAGCTCTGCAAAAGCTCCACTCCCCAGTTCAAATCTGGGTGGCACCTCCATAAAGTCGCTACAATCTAGATATTTTAGGCCGAACGCCTAGAGTATCAAGGGGTAGCGGCTTTTTTTGTTTCTCAAAATCTGTGGTTTGTTTCATAGATATTTTCAGGGGTAATCCGCTGTCGGGTGGGTTTGAACCCAAACTTTTCAGGGTTTTCCCGAAAAATTCTGGGGATCAGTTCCTCAGCGCCCTTTTTAACGTTCAAAAAGGGCGCAATCCAGAGAAAAAAGTTACACAAAAAAACTGGCCCTGGTTTGTTGGTTTTGCAGAACCATCAGACCAGGGCTTTTTTGCTATCTAATCAATCAAAAAGGGCACCAGCCCAGAAGGAGGTCAATCAAATATGGAACGAGAATATTTCAAGGAGCTGTCTCGCCGCCTGCGGGAAGAAGGAACCGAAACTTCCCTTGCCGACAAACAGAAGCTGGAGGTCCTGCTCCACGGCCAGCCGGTCCTTTATGTTTCCACGACAAGCGATGTTTTCTTATTGCCTGCCGGAAGCAAAAGTGAGGAGGCCAGTGAGCTGTACCACCGGGTAGCTGCGGTGGCAGACGAGGTCTATGAATATGTGAAGGTGCTTCAGAGAGCTCCTCTCCTACACGTCAGTAGACTGAACGAGGACTTCCGCCTGCTGGCAGACTTCGGCGGTGCGGTGCTGGCCGGGCGGGAACGGGAAAACAGTCGGGGATACCAATTCGTCACATGGATTTGGGACTATAACCGGCAGGGTATCAGCCACGGCCACTACTACGAAGGAAATTATCAGGCAGCCAAACAGGATTTCGCTGTCCGGTCCGGCCTAATTTCCAGGGCGCAGCTCTTCTCACCGGAGCAGCTGGCAGAACTATACCGGGCCACGGACTTTCTGCTTGAGGAAGGTCCTGAACCGGATGAGAAGCAGGTGAGAGCACTCCAGGATGCCAGGACGAAAATCGAATACACCGTCCCGGATCTCCAGAGCCGATTGGAGCAAGCACAGAATCAGGAACTGCAAATGAATTTATAAATCCAACGCTGAACCCCAAGGGGCCGTATTTTGCCGAGCGCAGAATACGGCCTCTTTTTTGCGTTTTGAGAGGAGAACCCAGGCATGATCAGAAAAAGTGAGTATCACTGCCTGCCCCATGCTGCCGCAGTGGAACAGATGCAGGCGGTCTCCATCCTACGCCGGGTGCGGGCCATGGCTGCACCCGGCTATGCCCCAGAGCCGGAACAAAAGCCAGTGTGCCGGCAGTTCTCCCGCTGTGAGGGGTGTCCCTATCCCGCCCACGGATTTCTCTGCTGGGGCAGCGAGGAAGATTGCATGAGAACCAGAGTGAAAAAATTGAATGAAAAGTCCCCAGAGCCAGAGATAGAGATGCAGATGAGCTGAATTTTCTCCACGATTTGCAGTAGACTTTCCTCGCAAGTTGTGGTATTGGTTGTGTTCACAGAACTGGAGGTGACGAAGATGAAAAATAAGATGGATCAGGAATATTCCTTTGCCCTGCGGCCCGCTTCTATTGAGGAGGCGGGCCTTTTCTATTCCAACGATGAGCAGGATGAGGCTCTAGGCACAGTGGGCCATCTCCGACTGGACTTCGGACACGGCTTTCTACCGTTAAGGTCTACATGCTATCCCCACAATGATGACCAATTCGATACGCTGGAATTTAAGATGCTCCTGCGGGAGTTTTTGGCAGCTATGCAGGAGAACGGCCCGCTGGAAAGTCTGTCCTCTATGGAAAACTACTGCCAGAAACACGGCGGGGCCATCACAGAGGATGGGCAGACTTACGGGTATATTTGGGAAACAGAACAATATCGTTTCTGCCTTCGATGCACGCCCAGTCCTTTTGAATATCAGGGGTATCTGTACTGCTATGACCTGCGGCGCCAACAAATGGCTCAAAAAAACTGTCCGGTGGGTCAGGTGACCTACGCCAGCAACGAGCAGCAGATATTTACGGATGCCCAGCAGTATCTTCAGACCATTCGAGAGGAACTTCCCTATCGGGACACGACTGGTGTCCGCTTTGAGACCCTGACAGATAATCCCCAGGTGCGGAAGGCAGTAGATGACATCCTGTTGGATTTCACCGGCGAGGAAAACCCACGCCGCGTCTGCAACTACGGATTGACCGAGGCCGGACGTCAGGCACTGGAAGATACCGCGGACCTCAGCAAGCCCCACACTTATTCCTGGTTTGTAATGACTGACTGTGGCACACCGGAGGAGCAGCTCTGTCAGAACCTGACACTGGATGAGGCTGTCCGAGCCTATCAGAACAGCGAATGCAGGGAGAAACGGATCGGCGTTACAAAGGACGAAATTGCCACGGTAGACCTGGTTCGTTCTCTGGATGGAGAACAGCAGTTCTTTGAGGATTACCGCAATCTGAGCAGTTTCCAAAATGACCCCGTGATCTCTGGTGCAGTTGAGAGACTGCACCAGGAACTGAAACAAACCTCTAAAATGGAGGGACCTGTGCAAACCAGTTCTTGGACAACGAACGATTTGAGGTATCAGGAATACTCTGAACGAATGTTAAACACTATATCTGGACTTACAAGTTATGCCGCCTCTCTGGCAGCCAAGGGGCAGGATGATACAGTGGGCACGCTGCGGGAGCTGCTGATCGATATGTGTTGGATCTGGGAGGGCTACGACCCGATCAGTGAGACAGAAATACCGTGGGACGAATTTCTGACCCAGTACATGGGGCCTTTTGATGAAGCGGTCGAACAAGCAAAACGCACCGGGAATGCCCCCGGTATTGCCCCGGAAACCAAAGAACAGATCTTTTATGGGATCGGGATCCATATGCGGGAACTGACCGAATCCTGTGGCAACAGGGAACAGGTGCGTCAATGGATGAGCCTGGCAGAACAAATGAACGAGGAGTGGGCGGGGACAACCCAGTATCCTCTGTTTTATCAATTGATCAATGGTCCTTTCTGGGAGGGTGAGATGTTTAAAAAACCTATTATACATCTGCCTTATGATATGATTCCGCCCAGCATTGTTCCAAAGGAATGGCACTACTATCACCTATACAGAGACGTAAAAAGTATAAGGATTGTAGACAAATATCCGGAACAGGGATATATTGCCGCGATCATTTCCCCCTATTCACTCAAACGTCCATCTGATCCATTTCGGACGCCGAGGGGAAAGTATCTGCTCTATAAGGAGCCGATCACCTTGTGTGAATTTTGTGAGAAATATGAAATTAAGCTGCCGGAGGCCTTTCTGGAGGAAGAACAGCAAAGGCAGAGTCAAAGGCAAACCATTACGATGGAGGGAATGAGTTTATGAAAGTAGATCAAGCATGGTTGGATTTCCTGCGGGAGCAGTACCCAAAGGGCAGCCGCATTAAGCTCACCGAGATGGGGAACGGCCCGCGCCCCATTCCACCCGGCACCATGGGGACCCTGGACTGCATTGACGACGACGGTCAATTCCAAATCACTTGGGACAACGGCTGCAGCCTGGCTCTGGTGATCGGAGAGGACCGGTTTACTGTCCAGCCTCCGGAGCCCACTCTGCTGAAGCTCTATATGCCGATGACCGCGGACCTATATGAGCGTGATGAATGGGGAGATATGTCCTACGACAGCACAGAACTAGACAGCAGAGATCTGGTTCCGTATGCCAATATGGTCTTGGGGGCCCTGGTCAAGAATAGAATGCCGGAAGAAAAAGAACGGGGCGTTATGCGTTGGTACAGCGAACCGGACAGCGTAAATAATAAGGTAAAATCTGCGGAGTTTACAGCGGAAGTTCGGAATCGGAAACTCTGGTGCGTGGTAGAGTGCCAGGTGGTGGGAGAACTCTCCCAAACAGAATTGACCACTTTGAAGGACTACCTCAGCGGCCAGGCGTCAGATGGCTGGGGCGAGGGCTTTGAACAGAGAGAAATCGAGACCGATGGCGGTGAACTGTATGTTCACCTGTGGAATTCGGACAACTGGAGCATCCAGACGGAGCAGGAGCGGTTCGGGCCCAAGCAGGAAGAAATCCAGAAAGAAGAACAGATGGGAGGAATGAAGTTTGGGTGAGAAGATTTTTCAAGTCTGCCTGGGAAAGACGAATGACACGGCGGAAACTTTATATGCCGAGTTGGACCTGCCGGCCCGGCCCTGGGCGCTGTTGGACGCGCTGGACAAAGTGCGGCATCAGAATGGTGACGACCTCTCTCTGGAGATTGACGCCTACTATGACTGCGAGGAGCTGGAGCCCCATCTGTCTGCCAATTCACTCAGCCTGATGGAGCTAAACGACCTGGCGGCACGGCTTTCAGAGATGTCGGATACCCAGCGGATCGCCTTTCAAGGTCTGCTGCGCATGGATGAAGCCAAAGGAAAACGGACGATCTCGCTCCAACGGCTCCGGAACCTGGCGGCAAGCGCGGACTGCTGCCATGTAGTGCGGGAAGCAAGGAGCCCCTCTCAATTAGGCAG
>NZ_JACJJE010000179.1 GCF_016899775.1 Pseudoflavonifractor capillosus | reverse complement strand
GCCGTCCAGCAGATGAAAAAGTCTCTCCTGCTGCTTCAACGATTCATTCCCCCCATCTCCAGGTGCGGTTTCTCCATAGCTTGAATGGGCTGCCCATCCCGCCGCTCCAGCAGGCCGTAGTCCGTCTGGACACTGTTGTTTTCCTTCATCAGCTCGCTGCCATAGGCGTATAGGTTCAAGTGACTGGCCACCACCTGAGCATCCGCTTCCGGCAGCATGGCAGCGAGCTCGCTCCGGGCCTGGTCCTCTGGAGAGAAGATTTCCGGATCCAGTATGTATTGATCCAACTGATTTCTCAGCTCCAACGCCTGGGAAATCTCCGTACAGTTTGTTGC
>NZ_JACJJE010000178.1 GCF_016899775.1 Pseudoflavonifractor capillosus | reverse complement strand
GTTGTGAAAACCCGGCTGTCCGAAGATGAATACGCCGACTTCACAGCGCGGCTTGCGCCCTATGGTATCAGCCAGTCGGAATTTCTCCGGCAGGCGATACGGCGCACCACCATACGCCCCGTTATCCATGTGTCAGCGGTCAATGACGAACTGCTCTCCGCTGTCGGGAAGCTGACCGCCGAGTACGGCAGGATCGGCGGCAACCTCAATCAGATTGCCCGGTATCTGAATGAGTACGGCGCACCCTATAACGCCCTCTCCGGCGAGGTACGCGCCGCCATAGCCGACCTTGCCGCCCTCAAGTATGAAGTCTTACAGAAAGTAGGTGACGCGGT
>NZ_JACJJE010000177.1 GCF_016899775.1 Pseudoflavonifractor capillosus | reverse complement strand
GGGACCGTTCTGAATGACCGGTACATCGTGGGTCGGGTGCTGGGTCAGGGCGGCTTCGGCATCACATACCTGGCCTGGGACACCCAGCTGGAGGCCAAGGTGGCCATCAAGGAGTTCATGCCCAACGAGATCGCCACCCGCATCGGCACCACTGTCTCGGTGGCGGTGGAGAGCCGGTCTGAGGACTTCACCTACGGCTCGGAACGGTTCCAGGAGGAGGCCCGCACCCTGGCCAAATTCATCGGCAACCCCAACATTGCGGCGGTGACCAGCTACTTTGACGAGAACGACACCTCGTACTTCGTCATGGACTACATCGAGGGCATCTCCTTTAAAACCTACAT
>NZ_JACJJE010000176.1 GCF_016899775.1 Pseudoflavonifractor capillosus | reverse complement strand
CATCCAATCAAAATTCAGCGGCGTTCCCTCCTCCGACATGGGGAACGGCTGAATGGGCGTTCCCTCAAAGATGGCCACATAGCGCACCTGATTCAGGGCGATGCGGCTGACTGTCCCGGTATAGTCCGCCGTGACTGTGTAGCCCTTCACGTAGCTGCTGGTGGCGCTGCCGGTGTAGGTGGCCACGGCGGTGTAGCGCTCTCCCAGGGCATAGCCTCCCACAGACGCAGTGTTGTCTGTCTGCCAGCTGATGTTCTGGAGCGTCAGGGTCCGGCCGTCCTCCTCAATGGTTTTTGGGATGTTGGCGGTGTCCTGATTGGCCAGATTGGGATAGGATCGGGTAGC
>NZ_JACJJE010000175.1 GCF_016899775.1 Pseudoflavonifractor capillosus | reverse complement strand
ACCGCGGCCATGATTTCCGGCCTGATGGTGATGGGCTCCAGCGCCGCGAGCTACGCGGACGTGACTTCTGAGGACAAC
This sequence comes from Pseudoflavonifractor capillosus, assembly GCF_016899775.1. Lineage (GTDB taxonomy): Bacteria > Bacillota > Clostridia > Oscillospirales > Oscillospiraceae > Lawsonibacter. The sequence continues at coordinate 269 of NZ_JACJJE010000175.1, read as the reverse complement.
GTGGAAGCCATTGACGTTCTCCAGACCGTCAAAATTATGGTCGGCGACGAGAACGGCGACTTCAATCCTGATCAGAACGTCACCCGCAACGAGATGGCGGTCATTATGGCCAATCTGATGGAGTACAATGTCGCCAGCTACAAGAATACCAGCCCCTTCACCGACGTGCCCGCCTGGGCCGAGCCCTATGTGGCCGCCTGCTGGACCAACGGCATCACCGCCGGCTACAGCAGCACCATCTACGGCGGTTCCGACACCGTGACCACCGC
>NZ_JACJJE010000174.1 GCF_016899775.1 Pseudoflavonifractor capillosus | reverse complement strand
GACCTCCGGGTTAAACGGCAAATAGCAAGAATCAACGGCGAGGTGGCGGAGGCTCCCCTGAAAACAAAAAACGCCTACCGCACCCTGCCTCTGGCAAAGGATACGATAGACGTTCTGAATCAGCAGAAAAAGAAAGTGGGGAGCTGTCCCTGGGTATTCCCCTCTCCCACCGGCGGCCCCATGTCTCCGGACAGTGTGCTCCACATGCTCCACCGGGTTCTGAAACGGGCGGGACTTCCAAGAGTCAGGTTCCACGATCTAAGGCACACGTTCGCAACTCTGGCTCTGCAAACCGGGGTGGACGTAAAGACCGTCTCTGGGATGCTGGGCCACTACAGCGCCGGGTT
>NZ_JACJJE010000173.1 GCF_016899775.1 Pseudoflavonifractor capillosus | reverse complement strand
GTGCGATGATCCCTCGTCCCAGACCGGAGCGGTTCCGGCTGCGCCGGACCATGATGTTTATGAACGCCCAGAAGCCGGGGCTCATCAAGGACGCCTACATCTACGGCTGTGACTCCATCATGCTGGACCTGGAGGACGCGGTGGCGGAGAACCAGAAGGACGCCGCCCGCTTCTCTCTGTACCACGCCCTGAAGTCGGTGGACTACGGGGACACCGAGGTCATCGTGCGCATCAACGGCCTGGACACCCCCCACTGGCTGGAAGACGTGCGGGTGTGCGTGGCCGGCGGGGCGGACGGCATCCGCATCGCCAAGTGCGAGAGCGCCCAGGACGTAAAGACCGTGGAGG
>NZ_JACJJE010000172.1 GCF_016899775.1 Pseudoflavonifractor capillosus | reverse complement strand
TGGCCATCTTTGAGGGAACGCCCATTCAGCCGTTCCCCATGTCGGAGGAGGGAACGCCGCTGAATTTTGATTGGATGGTCCTTTTGGTTCCCTTTGGCGTGGTGGTACTAGTGAGTGCTTGTATCGGCGGGGCCCTGTTCCTAAAACATCGCAGAGAGAACAGCGGTGAAGATGACACAAATCCTTAAGCCAGAGAGGAGAGAATACCATGAAACGAATCCTGTCTGTCCTGTCCGCTCTGTACATCACGGCAATGATGGCAGTGTCCGCTAGTGCATTGAGCTACGATATTGACGCACCCGGTGACCCAGACTATGGAAGCGCGACTTCGGTAGAGCCGGTGATCACA
>NZ_JACJJE010000171.1 GCF_016899775.1 Pseudoflavonifractor capillosus | reverse complement strand
TGGCCATCTTTGAGGGAACGCCCATTCAGCCGTTCCCCATGTCGGAGGAGGGAACGCCGCTGAATTTTGATTGGATGATCCTTTTGGTTCCCTTTGGCGTGGTGGTACTAGTGAGTGCTTGTATCGGCGGAGCCCTGTTTCTAAAGCATCGCAGAGAGAACAGTGATGAAAATGACACAAATCCTTAAGTCAGAGAGGAGAAAATACCATGAAACGAATCCTGTCTGTCCTGTCCGCTCTGTACATCACGGCAGTGATGGCAGTGTCCGCTGGTGCATTGAGCTACGATATTGACGCACCCGGTGACCCAGACTATGGAAGCGCGACTTCGGTAGAGCCGGTGATCACA
>NZ_JACJJE010000170.1 GCF_016899775.1 Pseudoflavonifractor capillosus | reverse complement strand
GTGCATTGAGCTACGATATTGACGCACCCGGTGACCCAGACTATGGAAGCGCGACTTCGGTAGAGCCGGTGATCACATCGGACGGCGGCGCTATGGAAAACAAGGACGTGAGCAAAAATGCCGCTATCATTCCGCCAGGCTTCGGGACTGTCAGCATGGATACCCGGAATACCGGTTCCTACCTGACCCCCAACCTGGCTTCGGACAGCGCCCCTGCTGTGGGCGCTGTAGTCAACGGCAGCGGCGTGGGGATCTCCGTGCCGGAGAACCCCTTTCTGAACGGTCAAAACTCTGGCAGTGGCGCCAGTACAGTAACCACCTCTACCGGGTATACCAAAGTCACCAGCGA
>NZ_JACJJE010000016.1 GCF_016899775.1 Pseudoflavonifractor capillosus | reverse complement strand
GAAACGCCCCGCTTACGGTTTCCTTGTAGGGGCGGGTGGGGGCACCCGCCCCTACAAGGAAACCGTAAGCGGGGCGTTTCCGAGCGGCTACATGGTGCCGCCCCTACAAGAGGTCCGAAATCTGCCCCCTCATCCGTCTGGCCTGGCGGCCAGCCACCTTCCCCCCTGGGGGAAGGTCTAGGAGGCGCAGGATTCGGACCGCCGCCGTTAGCTCGGCAAACCCAGGCGCACAAATGGAACCGCACCAGCGGAAATTTTTGCAAGGCCAGGGCCCAGTGGCCCGGGAGGAATCGCGGAGGCCATTCCCTTTTTTCGCGCCGGAAATTCTGCTGAACTTTTCAGGAGTGTGTCCCCCGTAATGGGGTCCGGGGCCGACTCCCCCTGTCAGGGGGAGATGTCGCGAAGCGACAGAGGGGGTAGGGTGGCGGTCCTATGGGCACGAAGTGCCCATCGGACGCGTCCCCGGTGGCGTTTTGGTTACTTTGCCGCCGCGGGCAAAGTAACTCGCCGCCCGCAGGCGGCGAAATCCCCCTGCTTTAATTTAAGACAATTTCTTTTGCACAAAAGCCGAGACCAGCTCCACACACGCCTGCACATCAGAAAGATCAACCATCTCCACCGGCGTATGGATATACCGGCAGGGCACAGACACGCCGCCCGTTTTGACCCCGGTACGGCTCACATGGATGGCTCCCGCGTCGGTGCCCCCGGCGCGTAAAATGTCCCGTTGGAAGGTGATGCCTCGCTCCTGAGCTGTAAAGTCTAAATCCTTCACAATATCAGGGGTGCAGATGACGGAGTGGTCCATCAGCTTGATGGCCGCTCCTCTGCCCAGCTGAACGGTGCCGCACCGCTCTGTGCCGGGGGTGTCGTCCACGTCGGTGACATCCACTGCCAGGGCGTAGTCGGGCTCGATGGCATAGGCGGCGGTTTTGGAGCCCCGCAGCCCCACCTCCTCCTGGGTGGAGAAGACGAAGTAGAGATCGTTGGGACAGTCCTCCGACAGCTTCTCCAGCACCTGGAGGAGAATGGCGCAGGAGACCCGGTTATCCAGGTAAGGGGAAATCACTTTCCCTCCGCTGGAAAACGTAGGGGTGTCGTAGACGGCGGTGTCGCCGATCTGGACCATCTCCCGGGCCTGGGCCTCATCCCTGGCTCCGATGTCCACATAACACTCGTCCAGCTTCAGCTTGGAAAAGGAGGCCTTCTCCTCCTTTACCACCACGCCCCGCACGCCGTTCTGGAAGCGGACGGGGGTGTACAAAATCTCCTGGGGGGCGACGCCTCCCAGCTTGCCCACCCGGAGGAAGCCCTCCTTTTCAATGTGGGTGACGATGAAGCCGATGGAGTCCATGTGGGCGCACAGCATCACCTTGGGGCCGGGGCCCGGCTTGTGGATGGTGAGATTGCCCATAGTGTCGGTGGAGGCCTCCCCGCCATAGGGGGCGGCCAGCTTTTGGATGGCCTCCCGGATGCCCCCCTCATTGCCGGAGGGGCCGTGGGCGGAGGCCAAGGTTTGAATCAATTCAAAAAGTTCCATGAAGAAACTGCTCCTTTGTGAGATTCAGAAAATGTGCCGAAAGTGTCAAGACATGGTGCGGCGCGTCCAGGAGGCCGCGCCCTACCGAAATCCGGCGGGAGGGGCACACCCCAGGGTGGCCTCTCTCGGCCTTCGGCCGATTCACCTTCAGCCCCTCCCCTACGGAGTTCAAAAACGTACCGTGGGTAGGGGCGGATATCATCCGCCCGCGTTCCATTCGTCACAGGAATTGGGCCGCGTGCTCCAAAAAGGCCCGAGTCAGGGTGAGCATCTGCCCAAAATCCCCGATACTCCCCACGCTGGCGGGGGCGTGGAGATAGCGCACGGCGGCGGAGATGGCCGCCACCCGCACCCCGGCCTTGGAGCGCTGGATGGTCCGGGCGTCGTTGCCCCCGGCGATATACTCCTTGGTCTGCCAGGGGATACTCCCCTCCTCCGCCAGGCGGCGCAGGGTCTCAAACAGCTTCCGATCGTAGATGGTCCCCCCGTCCATGTAGGAGATCACCGGCCCCTTCCCAGGGGCGCACACCCGCCGGGCCCCCTCGATCTCGGGAAGGTCGGCGGCGGTGGTGGTCTCCAGCACCAGGGCGATCTCCGGCGTGACCGAGAAGGCAGCTCCAAAGGCCCCCCGGGTGCCCACCTCCTCCTGGGCGGTGAAGGCGAAGGTCACGTCCAGGGGCAGGTCCTCCTTCAGCAGCTCCAGCAGAATGGCGCAGCCCACCCGGTCGTCGATGGCCTTGGACTTGAGGAAGCCGTCCCCCAGCTCCTCCGGCTCCCCCACAAAGGCGCCGTAGGTGCCCAGGGGAACCTTGGACAGGGCCTCCTCCCTGCTGGCGGCTCCGATGTCCAGATAGAGGGAGTCGGTCTTGGGGACCTTCTTCCGCTCCTCCGCCGTGAGCATGTGGATGGCCTTCATCCCCACAATTCCAGGGACTCGGTCCACTCCCAGCTCCACCGGCTTGCCCAGCACCACCCGGCGGTCCACGCCGCCCACAAAGTCAAATTTCAAAAAACCGTCCTCGGTGGCTCGGGTGACGATGAGGCCCACCTCGTCCATGTGGGCGCACAGGAGCACCTTACTCCCCGTGGCCCTCCTGCCCCGCTTGAACACGATCAGATTGCCCAGGGCGTCGGTGCGGATGGCGTCGGCATAGGGCTCCGCCTGAGTGCGGAGATAGTCCCGCACCGCATCCTCGTCCCCGGAGACGCCGTTCAGGGCGCACAGGGTCTTTAATGTCTCAATCACAGGGCCTCCGCCTCCTCTCCTAGCCCGCGCACAAAGGCGGCCAGCAGCTTTGCGGTGTTGGTCAGGTCGTCTCCGTGGACGGTCTCAATGGGGGTGTGCATATACCGCAGGGGGACGGACAGCACCGCCGTGGCGATGCCCTCCCGGATGATCTGCATGGGCCAGCCGTTGGTGCCCGAGGAGCCGGCCATCACCTCGTACTGAACGGGCAACTCCAACTCCCGGGCTCTCTGTTCCATCCGTCTGGCCATCCACTTGGTGCAGTTGGGGCCCAGGCCGATCACCGGCCCTTTTCCCAGGGGAAAGGTCTTCTCCTTGGACGCGTCTGGGGAATCCCCGTGGGTTACGTCCACCGCCACGCAGAAATCCGGAGCCAGGCCGTAGGCGGCGGTGATGGCTCCGGTACTGTGGGTCTCCTCCTGAGTGCTGCCCAGGATATACAGGTCCACGTCCAGCGCTGTGTCCTTCAACTGCTCCGCCGCATCCAGCAGGACGGCGAAGCAGGCCCGGTCGTCCAGGGCCTTGCCGCATAGGAGCTTGTCCCCCAAAGTCCGGCAGCCGGTGCGGTAGACGGCGGGGGTGCCCACGGGGATGCGGCGCTGGGCCTCCTCCTGGGAGAGTCCGGTGTCAAGATACAGGTCCTGGATGGGCAGGGCGCGGTCCATGTCCTCCCGGCTCTGGATGTGGGGGGGCAGACAGGCCACCACCCCGTAGGTGGGGGGATCGGTGAGGATGGTCAGCTCCCGGTCGGGGAGCATCCGGGGGTCCACTCCGCCCAGAGGGGCGAAGCGGAGAAAGCCGTCCTGATGGCCGGTGACGATAAAGCCGATCTCGTCCAGGTGGGCGTCCAGGAGCAGTTTCCTGGCCCCCTCTTTTCCGCAGCGGCGGACCCCCACCACGCTGCCCATCTTGTCGATCCACGCCTCGTCCACCAGGGGGCGGAGCAACTCCAGGGCCGCCTGGGCGGCGGGAGTTTCAAAGCCGCTGGGGGCGGGGATGGAGCATAATTGTTTTAATGTTTCCGGGTAGTTCAAGGAATTGGTTCCTCCTTGTTTGCGTCTGTTTTTTATCGCGGGAGAGTTTCGCCGCCTGCGGGCGGCGAGTTTCTTTTTGGACGGCCAAAAAGAAACCAAAAAGCCGCCAGGGGGCCGTTCAGATGGGCCCTTCGCGCCCATATTCACGGTCCCCTGAACCCCCGTTTTACGAGGGTCCCAATTAGACAGCCTTGGCAGTCAACGCAAAGGCGCGGGTGGCTCAGTCGATTGGTTTTCATTCTATTACCGCTGCCGCTGAGGTCTCGGTAACCTTCGGGTCATGCTTCTCCTGGTGGATAGCGCGCCTTTTGGCGTGGTGGGGCTCAAGTGCGGCTCAGAGGGACGGCGTATCCGGAGACGATTTCCGATCCCCGCAGGGGCGGCCCAGTGTGCCGCCCACGGTTCCCAGGCTACGGAAGCCTCCGTGTCGTGCGGCTGATAGCCGTCCTTTCCCCCTCCACCGGAAACCAGTAACGGCGCATGGCACGCGCCCGCCAGGATTCGCACCGAAAACGATGGCTCGGCAAACCCAGGCGCAGAAGTTGAATGGCAGCGGCAACGATTTTTTGCCAATCTAGGGCCCCAGTGGGCCCGGATTGAATTGCGGAACGTCACTCAGATTTTGCGCGCCGGAAGTATCTGGGAACTTCTCAGGAGGGTCCCCCGTGAATGGGGTCCAGGGGGGCGCGAATATGGGCGCGTGAGCGCCCATCCTGAGCGGCCCCCTGGTGCCTCTTTGGCTTCTTTCTGGGCATCCAGAAAGAAGCTCGCCGCCCGCAGGCGGCGAAACCTCCTGCAAAACAGGAGCGCTGCCCGGGCGAAAGGACCCCACCCCGCAGGGCGGAACCCTGCCAAATCAAAGCTCCTTCACCAGCTGCTTAAACACCTGCCCCCGCTCCATAAAGTTTTTGAACCGGTCAAAGGCGGCGCAGGCTGGCGAGAGGACCACGATGTCCCCCGGCTGGGCGGCGGCCTTTGCCTCTTTTACCGACCCGGCCAGATCCCCGGCCATGAAGATGTCGGGGGTGTGGGGCCCGTATCCGGGCGCCTCCTCCACCGCCTGGCGGATGGCGGGGGCGGTGTCCCCGGTGAGGACCAGGGTCTTCACCCGGTCCACGATCTCCAGGCCAAGCTGGGTAAAGGGAACTCCCTTGTCATATCCGCCGGCAATCAGAATGACCTTCTGGGGGAAGGACTCCAGGCAGGCGGTGGTGCGGGTGGGGCTGGTACCGATGGAGTCGTTGTACCAGCGCACCCCGTCCAGCTCCCGGACGAACTCGATCCGGTGCTCCACCCCCTGGAAGCGCAGGGCCACCGCCCGGACGCACTTGTCGGGGACGATGCCGTCCACGGCGGCGATGGCGGCCATATAGTTTTCAATGTTGTGGTCGCCGGGGAGCTGGATGAGATCCAGGGGAAGCACCTCCCGGCTGCCCTGCTCGTTGGTGAGCCAGATGGCCTCGTCCCGGAGGTAAACCCCCTCGTCCAACTGCCACTTCCGGCTGAACCAGGTGACGGGGCACACCGCCTCCGACGCCATGCTCCGCGCCCCTGGGTTGTCAAAGTTTAAAATCAGCCGGTCCTCAGGGCTCTGGTGGAGGAAAATATTTTTCTTGGCCTGGACATACTCCTCCATGGTGTGGTGGTAGTCCAGGTGGTTGGGGCTTATGTTGGTGACCACGGCGATATGGGGGCTCTGGTCCATGGTCATCAGCTGGAAGGAGGACAGCTCCAGCACGGCATAGTCCTCCTCCACCATGTCGGCCACGTCGGCCAGCAGGGGCCTGCCGATGTTTCCCCCCACATACACGTTCTTCCCCGCCTCTTTTAAAAACTCGGCGATGATGGTGGTGGTAGTGGTCTTTCCGTCGCTCCCGGTGACGCCGATGAGCCGCCCGGGGCAGGTCTGGAAAAACACCTCCATCTCCGAACTGAGAGCGGCCCCCCGCTGGACGGCATCCAGCAGCTCCGGGGTGTTGGGACTCAGGCCCGGGGTGCGGAAGATCAGCTCCTCCGGGAGGTCCTTCAGGTAGTCCTCCCCCAAGATCAGCTGTGCCCCCAGGCTCTCCAGCTCCTGGGCCTGCTCGGCCAGCCGCTCCCGGGGCGAGCGGTCCCGGACAGTGACTTCCACCCCGGCCCGCAGAAGCATTTTAATGAGCGGGATGTTACTTACCCCCATGCCGATGACGGTGACCCGCCGGCCGCTGAGCTCGGACAGATACTCTTTGATGGTGGACATAACGCCCCCTCCTTCCATTCCGTTCCAGTGAATTCTTACCTGGTTAATATATTACCATAGCGGCGGGAAAAATTCAATTCTTTCCACCCTCTGAAAGAAAGCCCCCTCCCCTTTCAAAAAGAACAGCCAGTTGGGTTTCCCGGATAAAAAGGAAAGTTGATTGTAGCAAATCTTTTTCAGACTTGCTGCTTTCGCCGGCCGCCGATGGACGGCTGATACATCATTCGGTTTGAGCCGCTGATCCATCAGCACCATGAAGTTTATATGCCATTCGTACTTTATTGCAGTATTCGTGGAAGATCCGATCGGCCTCGCCGTCCGTATCCATCCCGTCCATATGCGACTCCAAATATTCTCTTACGATTTTGGGAAGGGTAGGCAGCCAAGTTCTGCCCATTTCTGAAAGGATCAATTCCATCCGTTTTTTCCCCGAGGCCCCATGTACACCGGATATAAATGGAAAATATGTGTCGGATATATCGTAGTTGCGGATCGGTTCTCCAAACAGTTTCCCACACGACTCGTAAAGCTGTATAAAATCATCCAGTGAACGCATCGCGTCCATCTCGGGCAGCAGGCCGTTTACGATACTACTTTTTAACGCTTCAAATTTGGGGAGAAACTGGCGCTGGTAATCTTTTTCTTTCAGCGCATCGTCCTCTGAATACCAGTGTTTGAGATAACACCAGCGAAACCCTCTATAGGATTCCTCTTTTCCGCCGCCCTGCCCATCAGAGCCAAAGTTCCAGACGCGCCGCGCATCAAATACTGGGCGATAGCTTACCCAGGGGCGCAGCTTACTGACCTCGACCTTGAAATAAAATTCTTGCAGCAGGCCGCCGCGCTCTCTGATATATGCGGTCGGACCGCACAAGACAAATCCATGTTTGTACAGGATAGGTCGCAGTTCTTTGCGGATCAATTCCCGCTGCGCTTTCTTGAAATCAAATTTCCTGGCTTCCGTTTTGTTTTGTTCCATCCGCTCTGTCCTCTCCAAGTTCCAATTTCGATCTGCTGTTTCGTCTTCTGACCTAAGTATAGCAGACTTTTCCGCCTCAAACAATCAATGTCCTACCCACTGCATCGATTCTGATTTATGGCTTTTATTTGACAACCGACCGGTTTTCCGGTATGATAGAGGGCGCAAGCGGGCTGGACAGCCGCGCAGGCGGGGCGAAAGGCCCGTCTGTGAGGAAAGTCCGGGCTCCACAGGGCAGGGATAACGGGTAACACCCGCCGGGGGCGACCCTAGGAAAAGTGCAACAGAAATAGACTACCGCCCCGCCATGGGGCGGCAAAGGTGGAAAGGTGAGGTAAGAGCTCACCCGATGGCGTGTGAAAGCGCCCATCGCTGTAAACTCTATCCGGAGCAACGCCGTGGAGGGACGCATAGGCCGGCCCGGCCGTCCCGGGGAGGCGGCTTGAGCGCGTTGGCAACAGCGCGTCGAGATAGATGGCTGTCTTAAAAGACAGAACCCGGCTTACAGGCCCGCTTGTACCAGAGGGGATACGCGTTTCGGCGCGTATCCCCTCAATCTGTTAAAAAATCTCTGCGGAGCAGAATCCGCCTGAACTCAGCCGGGGGCCGCCGCGCCTCGGTGCGGCGTAAAAGCAGCGGTATTTTTTGACGGATGCGCCGCCCTCCTCCTTCATTTTTTCCCGCAGGGAACAATGCCTTCTGGGACAGGCATGGGAACTGCGGGCGGACGCTCCCCCGGAGGGCGGCGCTCTTCGGGGCGCTCCGTACGGGGCTGAAAAAGGGGAATAAATCCCCCCCTTTTTTCAGAAAATGCAGGAAATATTCCCATAAAAGCAGAAGAAAAATTTTCTTGACACGGTGTTTGACGCCGTGGTATACTGACCGCGGACCCGGTAGGTAAGGCTACCACAGGGATATGGGCCGCTGCCGCAAAAGGATGGAGACATCCTGCGCTGGTTTGAACAGGGCCTGTCGAATGCAAGGCAGGCTCTAATGTGGCTTCACCGCCCTGTGATGCTAAAGCTCGGACGGCGGCCCATGTGTTTTGAGAGAACAAAGACACGCGAGACTGCCGCCGCAGCTTCGCGTGTCTCTTTTTTTCCGGGCCCTTCCAAATCAAAACAAAGTGAGGTGAGTTCCATGGACAGCGGCAGCCGAGGTCCCGGAAGACGAATATGGCCCCACACCCTCCGCGTCCATGGAGCGGGACGCGGAAGGCGCGCCGGAGGGTCCGCCTGAAGCGGCGGAAGGCGGCAGCTCCCCCCTCTTTTCCGGCCTGCCCGGGTTTCACAGCCCTGCTCGAATCGACCGGACCTCCCTGTCTTTGACCGCCGGCTCTGCCGGACTTCGACGACAAGGAGGAAATTCCCATGATGAAGAACAACATTCTGTACACTGCGCCTGCCGCCCAGGATACGGTGGCGGCCGTCATGTCCCGTCAGCCCCTGGTCCTCTCCCCCCGGATGACCGCCCGGGAGGCCCTGGCCCGTCTGCGCCAGGTGGGCATCCCCCAGGACTTTTTGACCAACTGCTATGTGGTGGACGAGGAGGGGCTCCTGCTGGGCCTGCTCACCGTCCGCACCCTGCTGACTCTGCCGGAGAGGGCCCGGCTGGACCAGGCCGCGGGGGCGCCGAAGGCCGTCCTGGCTCCCCAGGAGGACCAGGAGCGGGCCGCCGCCCTTCTGGATCAGCTGGAGGTGTCCGAGCTGCCCGTGGCCGATGGGTCGGGGCGTCTGGTGGGCACCTTCACCGCCGAGGACGCCCTGGGCGTTCTCAAGGAGGAGGCCACCGAGGATATGGAGCGCATGGCCGCCATCCAGCCCTCGGAGCGTCCCTATCTCCTCACCCGGGTCCTGGACCTGTACCGGCACCGGGTGGTGTGGCTCCTGCTGCTGATGATCTCCGCCTCCTTCACCGGAGCTATCATCACCTATTTTGAGGACGCCCTGGCCGCCCAGGTTGCCCTCACCGCCTTCATTCCCATGCTCATGGACACCGGAGGCAACTGCGGCAGCCAGTCCTCGGTCACCGTCATCCGAAGCCTCTCTCTGGGGGAGCTTCGGTTTGGCGACTGGTGGAGAGCCTCCTGGAAGGAGCTCCAGGTGGGGGTGCTGTGCGGCGTGACCCTGGCTCTGGTCAACCTGGCCCGGCTGACCCTCTTCAGCCAGGTTGGAACCGCCGTCGCCCTGGTGGTCAGCCTGACCCTCATTGTCACGGTAGTCTCCTCCAAGCTGCTGGGCTGCCTGCTGCCCATCGCCGCCAGCCGGCTGGGGATGGACCCCGCCGTCATGGCCAGCCCCCTGATCACCACCATCGCCGACGCCGTCTCCCTGCTGGTCTACTTCCGCATCGCGGTCCTGCTGCTGGCCATCTGAACCCCATTCAGCTCCGCCCGCGGATGTAAGCACTTCATCCTCTGTCCACGATTTCTTTACCACTTTTTCAGACTGCCTTCAGGTCCGTCTGATAGGATAGTGCCATTCTCATCAGAGAGGAGTTTTGCTATGCATACCGTCAAGCAGCGCGCACTATCGCTGTCCGCCGCCGCGGCCCTGGCGCTCACCCTGGCCGCCTGCGGCTCAAATACAGCCCAGACCGGCAGTGAGAGCTCCGGCGGAGAGGAGCAGGACCTGGTCCTGTCCCAGGATCAGGTCACCCTGGACGGCCAGGTTCTTTCGGAGGGAGAGGACGGCGCGGTCACCCTCAGCCATGACATCGTCTACTACCAGGAGGGCCAGGGCTCCGACTACGGGGAGGGCACTGCCGAGGAGGAGCACTCCGCCGACGAGGCGGACGCCCATCTGGTGGGCACCATCCGGGAGGCGGGCACCTACCGGGTGTCCGGGGAGCTGACCCAGGGCCAGCTGGCGGTGGACCTGGGGGAGGACGCCCAGGACGACCCCTCCGCCGTGGTCACGGTGATCCTGGACGGCGTAGACGTCACCTACACGGTGGCCCCCGCCTTTATGGTCTACAACGTCTATGAGTGCGGCAGCACGGACGAGGAGACCGCCGCCCCCACGGTGGACACCGTGGCGGCGGGCATCAACGTGGTCCTGGCCGACGGGTCGGAGAACACCTTCACCGGCTCCCATGTGGCCCGCATCTATGAGGAGGGCACCACCGACAAGCTCCACAAGTACGACGGGGCCTTCTACTCCAAGATGTCCATGAACATCGGCGGCGAGAGCGAGGGCACCGGGGTCCTCAACATCGACGGGGACAACGAGGGCCTGGACAGCGAGCTCCACCTGACCATCAACGGGGGCGTCATCAACATCCGCGCCCAGAACGACGGCATCAACACCAACGAGGACGGGGTATCCGTCACCACCATCAACGGCGGCACCCTCCAGATCAACGCCGGCCTGGGGGCCGAGGGGGACGGCATCGACTCCAACGGCCATCTGGTCATCAACGGCGGCAACGTCTACTCCACGGCCAACGAGCGCAGCGGCGACGGCGGCCTGGACGCCGACGGGGACATCCTCCTCAACGGCGGCTATGTGGTGGCCCTGGGCACCCGGAACGACGCGGTGTCGGAGGACTCCCAGCAGGAGTTTATGGAGCTCTCCTTCGCCTCCACCCTGCCCGCCGGCAGTGAGATCGTCCTGGCCGACGCCGACGGGAACGGTCTGCTCACCTTCACCACGGAGAAGGCCGCCCAGTCCCTCACCTTCTCCTCCGCCGACCTGAAGCAGGATGTGGACTACACCCTCACCGTGGATGGCGTGACCCAGGAGTACACCGGCCACCAGTCCGGCGGCTTCGGCGGCGCGCCCGGCGGAATGGGCGGCGGCCCCGGCGGAAATATGATGGAAATTCCCGACGGCCTGGAGAGCTGGCTCTCCAGCGCCCAGGATGTGCCCGACGACATCCGCACCTGGCTGGAGGGGCTGCTGGAGATGCAGAACAGCCAGCCCGACCGCCCTGACGGCGGCACAGGTGAGGCCGCAACACCTCCGGAGGGACAGGAGGAACCGCCCCAGGATAATGGCCAATCCGGCCGCGGAGACCCCGGAGCCGGCGGAACGGAGGCCGCTTCCGGCGAGGCCTCCACCCTCTTCACCCTCTCCGACGGGGTCCACAGCTTCTCCGGAATCACCGACAGCGCCCAGGACGGCACGAAAACATCGGTGTCCTTCACCGCCGACCTGTCTGTGGGTGAGGACGGGGCGGTCTCCCTCTCCAACATCCAGGCCAGCCAGGAGGTGGACAGCAGCCACGTGCAGCTGACCATCACCGACGTGCCCTCGGAGAACTACGCCGCCTCTTGCCTCCTCTCCGACGGGGATGAGGCTATCGCGGCCATCCTGCCCACCGATCCGGGCACCTATCAGCTGACCATCGCCATGTCCGGGGATGACAGCTATACGGGGGGCAGTCAGTTCACCTTCACCATTCCAGAATAATCAGGATACAACGTGGGCGCGCCGTCAGGCGCGCCCATGATTTTTCAGGGGCTCTGCGCCGAGAGGGCCTCGTCCTCCCTCCGGCTCTCCTCCAAAACCCGGCAGGCCAGCTCCACGTCCTGGCGGTAGCGCTCCAGGGACTGGGCGCTGTCCTGGGCGGGCGAGGCCGGCCGGGCGGCGAGGGGCGCTCTCCCCTGCTGCTCCCGGCGGCGGGTGCGCAGCTCCTGCTGGGCGAGCCACTTCTGGGTGTCCCGCAGCACCCCGGCCGCCAGAAAGCGGCAGGCCACCGAGGCCTGCTGGGACAGCTGGGGGTACAGGTCCAGGACCTCCTCGATGCCCACGGAGGTGTCCTGCCACACCCGGTCCGCGTAGGAGCACAGGGCGGACAGCAGCCACCCGCGCTGGTCCGGCGGCAGGCTCTCCACCGCCAGAATATTGTCAAAATAAAAAACGAACCCTCGTTTTCGATTGCTCAAAGCTTTCGCCTCCTTCTACCCTCCGGGAAAAGGGGGCGTTTTGTGGCACATTCCCGTACAACTAGGGCTCCGTTATAGTAACAGTAACAGTCACAGTAACAGTTACAGTTACAGTTACAGTTACATGTTAATGTCAGTGTTATTGTCATTGTCACTGTTATAGTAACAGTGCCGCGCCCTGGGCGGCTGAGAGAGCGGAAAAAGAGGAATTTTTCTGCGTCCGCTTCCGCCCCAGACCCCAGACCGGAACAGCCCGGCCAAATTTCCATGAAAAACCCGCTTTCTCCATTTGACAACCCTCCCGCATAGACTATAATATAGAGTGAGGAAAGACCCGACCGCCTGCTTCGGTTCTGGGAAAGGAGGCCATGGAAATGAACCTGGAATTGAGTCAAAAGCAATTTCGCCGTCTGCTTGACCTGGTGTACATCGGAAACTGGATCTTGAATTCCACCCGGGGCGATCAGCGCTTTACGGATTATGATGAGGTGGAGAGCCTGCTGTTCGGGAAGGCCGCGCTGGAGGGCATGCCCTCCCTGGCGGAGCTGTATCAGGGGGAGATCGTCCCCTCCCGCGCCTTTGTGGAGGGCGGAATCCACGAGGCCATTATGGAATATGAGAACAATGTGTTCTTTGACATCCTGGCGGAGGATCTGGCCCGCCGGGATATGGACGACGCTCCCATCGACGAGAGCAACTACGACGAACTGACCAGCCGCATCGACGCCTACATCGCCGAATTTGAGCAGCACGGCACCGACAATATCCTGGTGGATCTGGATACGCCGTAAGCAAGAGAAAAACAGCCGCCTTTGGGCGGCTGTTTTTTTGCATCAAACACTGACAAGTAAATTTACTTGCTGGATATTGTCTCAAAGAGCTTTTTCAGCGACTGGGAGAAGGGCGGGCGGCAGATGCCGTACTCGGTGACGATGCCGGAGATCAGGGTGTGGTCGGTGACGTCGAAGGCGGGGTTATAGCACTTCACCCCCGCCGGAGCCATGGGCTCCCGGTACCACAGGGAGCGGATCTCCTCCCCGTCGCGCTCCTCGATTGGGATGTGGTCCCCGTCGGGGCAGGTCCAGTCGATGGTGGAGGTGGGGCCCAGCACATAGAAGGGGACGCCGTAGTGCTTGGCCAGAATGGCCACTCCGCTGGTGCCGATCTTGTTGGCCGCGTCCCCGTTGGCGGCCACCCGGTCACAGCCCACAAAACAGGCCTGAATAGAGCCGTTTTTCATCACCATGGAGGCCATGTTGTCACAGATGAGGGTCACATCCACCCCCGCCTGCTGCAGCTCCCAGGCGGTGAGGCGGGCCCCCTGGAGGAGGGGCCGGGTCTCGTCGGCAAACACGTTCAGGGGGATTCCCCGCTCGTGTCCCAGAAGGATGGGACCCAGAGCGGTGCCGTATTTCGAGGTGGCAAGGGGGCCCGCATTACAGTGGGTCAGCACCCCGTCTCCCGGCTTCAGGAGGGACAGGCCGTGCTCGGCGATTTTTTGGCACATTTCCTCGTCCTCCAGGCGGATGGCCCGGGCCTCCTCCCCCAGGGCGGAGACGATGTCCTCCACCGGCGCACCGGACATCCGGACGGCCAGATGGGTGAGCCGTCCCACCGCCCAAGCCAGGTTTACAGCTGTGGGCCGGGAGCTGACAAGCACTTTCCCTTGTCGGCCCAGTTCATCCAAAAAGGCGGGACCGGATAACCCCTGCTCCATGAGCTGCCGGGCCAGCACGTACAGGCAGTACCCGGCGAAGATGCCGATGGCGGGGGCGCCCCGCACCCGCAGGGACTGGATGGCCTCCACCATGTCCGGGAGCCGGGCCGCTGTGCGGTACTCCATCCGGTTGGGGAGCTGGCTCTGGTCCAGCAGGACCACGCCCCTGTCCCCCTCCTCCAGGCGGACGTTGAGGATCTCCTGTTCTGCCATGTCAGCCCTCCTTCCCGGGCTCCCGGCGGCCGGCCAGCCGCTCATACCGGCCGGACAGGGCCAGCAGCCCCTGAGTCTGTTCCTGAGTGAGCGCCTCGCCCCCGCCCAGCAGCTGGACCCAGGCGTAAATTTTGGCGGTCTGCTCCACCGTCTCCATGCGGTCGAAGGCCTCCCACAGGTCCCGGCCCCAGGCCAGGGCCCCGTGGTTGGCCAGGAGCACCGCGCTGTGATGGGCAACAAAGGGGCGGATGCTCTCGGGCACCTCTTGTGTGGAGGGCATGGCGAAGGGGGCCACAGGCACCTCCCCCAGGCCGCTCACCGTCTCGGTGAGATAGGGCTCCTTCAATGGCGTGCACCGGATGGCGAAGGCGGTGGCCATGGGGGGATGGGCGTGGACCACCGCCCCGGCGTCGGGCCGCTCTTTGTAGACCAGCAGGTGCATGGCCGTCTCGGAGGACGGGTAGCGCTCCCCGGAGTGCACCCGGCCCTCCAGATCGCACACCACCAGCATGTCCGGCTCCAGGCGGCCCTTGCTCACCCCGGAGGGGGTGATGAGGATGCGGTCCTCCCCCAGGCGGAGGGACAGGTTGCCGTCGTGGCCCACCACATAGCCCCGCTGATAGAGGAGCTGTGCCGCACGGCACAGCTCCTCCCGCAGTACAAGTTCTGTATGGCCCATATCCTTTACACGAAGATCTCACTGGGGGCCCGGCGGCCGGCGTACTGGTCCTCCAGCTCGTGCTGGTGGTACAGGTAGCCCTCGTGGTCGAAATACTTGGCTCCCGTGGGGCACTTCTTCACGCAGGCGCAGCACTTGATGCACTTGCCCGCCACGTTGGACACGTCGGCGGGGTCGATGGAGCCCATGGGGCACAGCCGGGCGCACAGCCCGCACTTCACGCACTTGTCCGGATCGGTCACCGGCTTGGCCTTCAGGAAGTCCTTGATGGGCTCCCCGTGGCGGTCCCGGGGGGTGTAGTAGGGGCGGATGGGGTCACAGCCGGTGACGGAGACCGCCTGGGCGGGAAGCTCTGTTAAGGCTTTCACCTTTTCGGCCGTTTTCTCCCCCAGCTGGGCCACCAGGGCCATGTCATCCCCGTCGGGACGGCCCGCGCCCAGGACCTTGGAGAAGGAGTGCTCCCCCACGAAGGCCCCGGCGGCCACGGGCATGAAGCCGTTATCCCGCATCAGGTTGCGCAGCTCGATGAGGCCGTCGTCGTAGTTCCGGTTGCCGTACAGCACCACGGGCACCCCCAGGGTGCCGTTCCCCTTGATGTGGTCCCGCACATAGGGCATCAGCAGGTTGGGCACCCGCCCGGCGTACACCGGAGTGCCCAGCACCACCAGGTCCTCCGGCCCGAAGGACAGGTCCTTCTCCCGGGCCTGGGGCAGGTTGAAGCAGTAAGTATCGTACCCGGCTCCCAGCCGCTCCGCTAAATCCTTGGCCAGGGTGGTGGCCACCTTCTCGGTGGTGCCGGTGCCGCTGAAATAGACGGCCCAGACCGTTTTGATGTTCATAAAAACTTCCTCCTCACATATATCTCGTCCGCCTGCGGCGGGGTGCGCTCACTCCGGAATGGTACAGGAAATCAGCTTGGTGTCCGCCACGTACTCCGGCTTGAAGGCGGCCATCTGCTTCATGTGCGGGGTCTCCAGGTGGGCCTTCTGGGCCGGAGCGCCGGTCCACTTCTCAATGAGCAGCAGGGTGCCGTCCTCCTCCTCGGGCAGGTAGTAGGAGTAGCCCAGACAGCCATCCTCCCCCCGGATGGCGTCCAGAATGCCGCTCTCCCGGATTTTGCGGACAAAGGCCTCCCGCTGTCCCGGGCGCATGGTGTAGGTCACCTGTATCAAAAGCATAAGAAAACCCTCTTTCGTCAATTTTCCCCCCGGGTCCTCCGGAAGGTGAGATACCCCTCTAAGATCAGGGAGGCGGCCACCGCATCCACCGTCTTTTTCCGCTTTTTGGCGTTCTTCCCCGCGTCAAAGAGGATGCGGTGGGCATCGATGGTGGTGCGCCGCTCGTCCCACAGCACGGGCTTGAGGCCGGTGGCCTCCTCCACCTGCCGGGCGAAGTCCCGGTAGAGCTGGGCCCGGGGGCCCTCCGTCCCGTCCATGTTCCGGGGGAAGCCCATCACCAGCTCGTCCACCTGGTACTGCTCTACCAGCTTATGCAGCTCCTCCAGGACCGCCTGGTCCTTCCGGCTGTGGATGGTGGTGGTGGTCCCCGCCAGCAGGCCGGTGGGGTCGGAGATGGCCACCCCCGTGTGGGCGTCTCCGTAGTCAATTGCCATGATGCGCATGGCCTCTCTCCTCTCTTGGTTTGGTCAAAATGTCTCTTACCACTATACCGTAAAATGGGGGAAATTACAAGGGAGGGACAACTTTTTTGAGGGGGAGTTTCGCCGCCCCGTCCTATTTTAGCCTTCCCCCTTGGGGCCGACTCCCCTTGTCAAGGGGAGATGTCGCGAAGCGACAGAGGGGATAGGGAAAGGTGGCTGGCCGCTAGGCCAGACGGATGAGGGGGCAATGATAGAGTTCCTGCGTCTGTCGTGGGGATATTTCGCCGCCCCGGCGGCGAGCTTCTTTCTGGACGCCCAGAAAGAAGCCAATGGCCCAGGCCACCTTCTCTTGGCCCTGCGGGCCAATTCACCTTGAGAAGCGCCACGGGGTGGGCGCAATCGGCAGAAACGGCTGCGCCGCCCCTGCGAAGGGAATCGAAACCTGATTCTGCATCCGACACGGGCGACCGCGAGGGTCGCCCCTACCCCCACTTGCCTGAAACCTGTCGGGCGGGTGAGGACACCCGCCCCTACGGCAAATAAAGAGGCGGGTACGTTTTTTGCGTAGGGACCGGACACTGGCCGGGCCGCCGTATCTTAGAACGGCGGGAGGGGCACACCTCAGGGTGATTTCTCTCGACCTTCGGCCGATTCACCTTCAGCCCCTCACCTACGGATTTCAAGGACACCTTCCGAGTTTGGGTAGGGGAGCCCCTTGGGGCTCCCGCCGGGAGACGTGCAAGCTAAGAAGTCACCCTCATCCGTCACGACCTTCGGTCGTGCCCCCCTACCCCTTTTGTCCCTTCGGGACATTTCCCCCTGATAGTGGGAATCGTCCTTCCCCCTTGAAGGGGGAAGGCTCGGGCGGGCGGCCCCTACGGCGGATACAGAAAGCTGTTCCTTCTGTCGTAGGGGCCGGACACTGGCCGGCCCGCGGGAGGGGCACACCCCAGGGTGGCTTCTCTCGGCCTTCGGCCGATTCACCTTCAGCCCCTCCCCTACCGTTCTCCAGGAAGTCCATTCTCTATGGGTAGAGGAGGCCCTTGGGCCTCCCGCCAGGATGCACCTCAGAAAATGGCGGGCGGCCCCATGTGGCCGCCCCTACGGCGAATAAAGAGGCGAGTGCGTTTTTCGCGTAGGGGCCGGTCCCAGACCGGCCCGCAGATTTATGCAGCGCGTCCAGGAGGCCGCGCCCTACGGCTCAGCACCAGCCGTCACCTACTCGGCAAAGCCAGGCGCCGATGTGGAATCGCACCAGCTTCAATTTTTGGAAAGCCAGGGCCCGGTGGCCCGGATTGAACCTCGGAAAACCACTCAGATTTTGCGCGCCGGAAGTGCTGCAAAACCTAGCAAGTACGCGTCCCCTCGTAATGGGGTTCTAGGGGACGGGCGGCATGGAGGCAGGGGCGGCGCAGCCGCTTCTGCCGATTGCGCCCGCCCCCTAGCGTCTTCGAGGTGAATTGGCCCGAAGGGCCAAGAGAGGGTGGTCTGGGCCATTGGTTCCTTTTCCACGTGGAAAAGGAACTCGCCCCGCACTGCGCCCACAGGCGCGTTTCGGAGCGCAACCGCCGCATAGCGGCGGCTCTTAGCGCGGAGATGGCGAAACCCTGGAAAATAGGGCGGCGGGGGCGATCCCCCGCCCTACAGAGTTCTTCTAACGATACTTGTTCCTCGGACTGCCCCCTCATCCGCCCCAGTGTGCGCACTGGGGCACCTTTCCCTATCCCCTCTGTCGCTGCGCGACATCTCCCCTTGACAAGGGGAGTCGGCCCCCAAGGGGAAGGCTTAAAAAGAGCGGGCGGCGGGGACTTGTCCACGCTCTATCGGACCAGCTCTTATCTAAATGATATAAAAAAGAAGGGCGGCCCGTCGGGCCGCCCAGAGGGACAAAAGAGAAAAATCAGCGGAACACCTTCCCCTCCCCGTCCAGCACCTCCCGCCGGTGGAAGGTGACGAAATCGGGGGTCAGGTCGGGATAGGCCTGACAGAAGGCGGCGCGGATGAGCTCCGGGTTGAGGCCCGGGTTCTGGGCCTGGACCACCGCATCCAGGGTGAGGGTGTCGCTCTGGCACTCCAGGTTGAAGCTGCGGATGAGGGGAATCAGGTCCACCTCGGTGTAGCCCTTCTTGGACTTGTTGCTCTTCTTCTGGATGACCAGGCTGTCCCGGCGGAGGAGCTCCTGCATGGCGGGCTCCGTCTCCTGGGGGCGGCCCTCGGAGTACTCGAAGTTCATAATGTAGTTGAGATAGGTGAGCTCCTTGAGCTTGCGCTGGGCGGGGTAGCACTGGTGGATCACGATGCCCTCGGGCATGGCGGCGGTGAGCCGGGCGGGCACCGCCTCATAGGGGGTCCCCTCCAGCAGTCCGAACTCCAGGATCTCGCACTGGCTGGAGTAGCCCACCGACAGGGGCAGGGCGATGGACACAAAGGGGTGGGGATGGAACCCCTCGGTGTGCTTGATGGCGATCTTCGCCCGGGCAAAGGCCCGCTGGAAGGTGCGCATCAAATCCAGATGGGAGATGTACTTGGCCCGTCCGGTCTTGGAAAACAGCAGGCGGTCAGCCATTGCACACCCCTCCCTTCAACAGTCGATTGGCCCCGCAGCCGGAGCAACGGGTGCGGCAGTCCGGGGTGGTCTGGGAGGAATAGCACTGCTCCCGCTCCCGCCACAGGAAGGCGGGGGTGACCATGGGGTCGATGCGGCACCAGGGGAAGACCTCGTCCCGCTTCCGCTCCCGGTGGGCGTAGAAGTCCCCGTCCACCCCACAGGCCTTCAGGGCGTCCATCCACCGCTGGAAATCAAAATACTCGCTCCAGGAGTCCATCTTGGCCCCGTGCTGCCAGGCATACTCCAGCACGTCGGCCAGCCGCCGGTCTCCCCGGGAGAAGACGGCCTCCAGATAGCTGGTCTCCGGGTCGTGCCAGTTGTAGGTGATGGACTTGTCCCGCTTCAGGGCGTCCCGCAGCAGGTCCACCCGGCGCTGGTACTCCTCCCGGGTGATCTGGGCCTCCCACTGGAAGGCGGTGTGGGGCTTGGGGACGAACCAGGAGGTGGAGACGGTAATCCGCACCCCCCGGGCCTTGTTGGGGGAGCACTCCTTCCAGGCAAAATATACCTTTCGTGCCAGATCGGCGATGCCCAGCACGTCCTCGTCGGTCTCGGTGGGCAGGCCCAGCATGAAGTAGAGCTTCACCCCGTTCCACCCGCCGGAGAAGCAGGTGCGCACCGACTGGAGGAGGTCCTCCTCCCGCAGGTTCTTGTTGATGGCGTCCCGCAGCCGCTGGGTCCCCGCCTCGGGGGCGAAGGTGAGGCCGCCCTTGCGCACCCGCTGGAGGCGCTCCATCAGGTTCATGGAGAAGGTGTCCGCCCGCAGGGAGGGCAGAGACAGCCCGATGTCCCGGGGGGCGCAGTAGTCCAGCAGGTCGTCGCACAGCTCCAGCAGACAGGGGTAATCGGTGGAGGACAGAGAGGACAGAGTCATCTCCTGATAGCCCGAGTCCTCACAGGCGGCCTTGCCGTACTGGGCCAGGAGCTTGGGGTCCCGGTTGCGCACGGGACGGTAGGTGTACCCCGCCTGACAGAAGCGGCAGCCCCGGATGCAGCCCCGGAACAGCTCCAGCATCACCCGGTCGTGGACGATCTCAGTGGAGGGGATGATGGTTTTGACCGGGAAGTAGGACTTGTCCATGTCCTCCACGATGCGCTTGCGCACCATCTCCGGCGCGCCGGAGCCCTCCTTGATGCGCATCTCGGCCAGGGTGCCGTCCTCGTTGTAGATGGGCTCGTAGAAGGAGGGGACGTAGATGCCCTCGATCTTGGCGGCCTCCTGGAGGAACTCCTCCTTGGACCAGCACTCCTCCTTGGCCTGACGGTAGAGCTGGATGTACTCCAGGGTCACGTCCTCCCCCTCACCCAGGACGAACAGGTCGATGAAGGGGGCCAGGGGCTCCGGGTTATAGGCGCAGGTCCCCCCCGCCACGATCAGCGGGGTGAGCTCGGGGCGGTCCTCCGACCGCAGGGGCAGCCCGGCCAGGTCCAGCATGTTCAGCACGTTGGAGTAGGCCATCTCGTACCCCAACGAAAATCCGATGATATCAAAGTCGGAGATGGGGTCTCCGCTCTCCAGGCCGTAGAGGAGCAGGCCCTCCCGGCGCATCTCCTCCTCCATGTCCCCCCAGGGGGCGTAGCACCGCTCGCACCACACGCCCTCCTGCTGGTTCATCAGGCCGTACAAGATCCGACAGCCCAGGTTGGACATGCCGATCTCATAGGTATCCGGGAAACACAGGGCGTACCGGACGTCCACCGCCCTCCGGTCCTTGACCACCGCGTTATATTCTCCGCCTGTGTACCGGGCGGGCTTTTGGACCTTGGGCAGGATGTGTTCCAGCGTCCGATTCATGTTGCTCCCTCATCTCTCGTTGTACAAATGGTAAAGATTATTTTACCTGTTTCCAGGGCGTATGACAACCCCTTTTTTCGAGGTAAATTGCATTTGGCATGTTTTTCCTCCCCTGGGAGGCCGGCCGGGCCGGGCGGACCCCAGGCCGGAGAGTCAGCCTCCCCTCTCTCCGGCGCGCCGGAGGACAGAAAAAAGCGCCGCATACGCGGCGCTTTTTGTGACAGGGAGAAAAACCTTACACAGCCTCGCCCTTCAGGAACTTCTCCAGGCGGTCCAGGCCCTCCTTGATGTTCTCCATGGAGGTGGCGTAGGACCAGCGGACAAAGTCGGGGGCCCCGAAGCCGGTGCCGGGCACCACGGCCACCTTGCCGTACTTCAGGAACAGATTGCCGAAGTCGTCGGCGTCCTTGATCACGTGGCCGAAGAGCTCCTTGCCCACCAGCTTGGAGATGTTCATCATCACATAGAACGCGCCCTCGGGCTTGATGCAGCTGACTCCCTCGATCTGGTTCATGCGCTCCACCATGTAGTTGCGGCGCTCCTCAAAGGCGGCCTTCATCTGGTCCACGGACTCCTGAGAGGCGGACAGCGCCACGGCGGAAGCCTTCTGGGAGATGGTGCAGGGGTTGCCGGTGCAGTGGCCCAGGTAGTTGCCGATGACCTTGGCGATGGGGGCGGGGGCGGCCACATAGCCGATCCGCCAGCCGGTCATGGCGTAGGACTTGGACACGCCGTTGACGATCAGGGTGCGCTCCTTGATCTCGGGGCTGATGGCGGCCAGGCTGGTGAACTCCCGTCCGTCATAGGCCAGGCGGTAGTAGATCTCGTCGGAGATCACATAGATGTCCTTCTCCACGCAAACCTTGGCGATGGCCTCCAGCTCCTGGCGGTCATACATCATGCCGGTGGGGTTGGAGGGGTTGTTCAGGATCATGCACTTGGTTTTGGGGGTGATGGCGGCGGAGAGCTTCTCGGGGGTGATCTTGAAGTGCTCGGCCTCGGAGGCGTTCACCACCACGGGCACGCCGCCCACCATCTGAATGAGCTCGATGTAGCTCACCCAGTAGGGCGCGGGCAGGATGACCTCGTCCCCGGGGTTGACCAGGGCCCGCAGAGAGGCGTACACACAGGTCTTGGCGCCGTTGGACACGGCAATCTCGGCGGGCTGGTACTCGATGCCGCAATCCTCCTTCAGGCGCTGGCACACCGCCTTGCGCACCTCCACGGTGCCCACGGAGGGAGTGTACTTGGTGTCGTTGTTGCGGATCGCCTCAATGCCGGCCTCCTTGATGTAGTCCGGGGTGGGGAAATCGGGCTCGCCGGCGCCGAAGCCCACCACGTCCTGCCCCTCCGCCTTCATCTGCTTGAACATGGAATCGATGGCCAGGGTGGTGGAGGGCTGAATGGCCAATGCGATCTTAGACAACTCTTTCATACTCTTCTACCTCCGTTAAACATAATTGCAGGATTCTATTCTATCATAGGTCTTGCTTTGCGAAATTATGCAGGATTTCCTGCTTTATTCCGCCATTCCGGGACCGGGCCGCTTGTGTCCTGTCCACGCCCGTCCCACGGATTCGCACTGTGTTATAGTATATCCTCCGGCCTTTCAAATTGCAACCCTTGATTTGCTAAATTTCATCAAAAATGAATCATGGGTTCCATGCAAAATGCAAAATGGAGGGATGGGTGCTGCGGGGTTCATATCAAGTTTGGGGAGGGATTTCGCTGACTGGGTGGTAATCGAGAGCTTGGCACTCCCCTGCTTGATGGCGTCTTTGCTGCGGCGGGGCTCAAGTGCGGCTCAGGGAGACGGCGAACACGGGGAACCGCTGCGTTTTTTTCGTAGGGCCCGATGCCCTCATCGGGCCGTTCCTGGGCCGCCCGGTGTGCCGCCCCTACCAATGGGGGAACGAAGCCTGATTCCGTATCCGGCACGGGCGACCGCGAGGGTCGCACCTACATCCACTTGCCTGAAACCTGACGGGCGGGTGAGGACACCCGCCCCTACACGGCATATACAAAAGCTGTCCTTTTTTGTAGGGGCCGGTCCCAGACCGGCCCACGGGAGGGGCAAGCCCCTCCCCTACGAATCTCAAGAAGGCTTTCCAAACATAGGTAGGGGAGCCCCTTGGGACTCCCGCCAGAATACGTACCGGGAGCATTTGCTCAACCAAGCCAGGCGCTGTTGTGGAACCGCACCGGCGGCAATTTTTGAATAGTCAGCCCCCAGTGGGGCGGCGGGAATTTAGATAGCCACTCAAATTTTGTGCGCCGAAAATTTTCTTCTATCTCACAGGTACGCGTCCCCCGTAATAGGGGTCTGGGGAAAGCGGTCCTATGGACCTAGGCGGAGCACAGCGGAGCCGTAGTCCATCGGCCGCGTCCCCAGCGGTTCTTTGGTGACTTTCTGGCCGTCCAGAAAGTCACTCGCCGCCGGAGCGGCGAAATCTCTCCGCATACAACAAACCCAATCCAAAATCTGCCCCCTCATCCGTCTCGCATGTGCTCGGCACCTTCCCCCCCAGGGGGAAGGCTTAAAAGAAATTCCACGGAAAAAGGCGGCCAAACGGCCGCCCTTTTCAGCAATCAGATTATCTGTAAAGTGATAAATGCTTACAGTGCTTCCCGGATGCGCCGCCCCATCTCCTGGGTGCCGATGGGGGTGACATCGGGCTCGGCGATGTCGGGGGTGCGCCAGCCCTGGGCCAGAACGGCATCCACGGCCTGCTCCACCGCGTCGGCCTCGGCGGAGAGGTGGAAGGAGTAGCGGAACATCATGGCCACGGACAGGATGGTGGCGATGGGGTTGGCCTTGTCCTGGCCGGCGATGTCGGGGGCGGAGCCGTGGATGGGCTCGTACAGGCCGGGGGCGGTATCGCCGATGGAGGCGGAGGGCAGCAGGCCGATGGAGCCGGTGATCATGGAGGCCTCGTCGGAGAGGATGTCCCCGAACATGTTCTCGGTGACCACCACGTCGAACTGGCTGGGGTCCTTCACCAGCTGCATGGCGGCGTTGTCCACCAGCACGTCCTCATACTGGACGTCGCTGTACTCCTCCGCCAGCCGGTGCATGACGGAGCGCCACAGGCGGGAGGTCTCCAGCACGTTGGCCTTGTCCACGCTGGACACCTTCTTCCGGCGGAGCCGGGAGAGTTCAAAGGCCCGGCGGCCGATGCGCTCGATCTCTTTCTCGGAGTAGGCCATCCGGTCGGCGGCCTCCTCCCCCCTGTCCTCGGTCTGATAGCGCTCCTTTTTCCCGAAGTAGATGCCGCCGGTGAGTTCCCGGACCATCATCAGGTCGATGCCCTTCTCCGCCGTCTCCTTCTTCAGGGGGCAGGCGTCGGCCAGGGCGGGCCGCAGGGCGGCGGGGCGCAGGTTGGCGTACAGCCCCAGGTCCTTGCGGATGGACAGCAGGGCGGTCTCCGGGCGCTTCTCCGGGTCAGAGGAGTGGCCCCACTTGGGGCCGCCCACCGCGCCCAGGAGCACTGCGTCGCAGGCTTTGCACTTCTCGGCGGTGCCGTCGGGGTAGGATTTTCCTACCGCGTCGATGGCGCAGCCGCCCATGAGCACGTCCTCAAAGGTGAAGGTGTGGCCGAACTTCTCGCCCACCGCCTCCATGACCTTGACGGCCTCCTCCACCACCTCGGGGCCGATGCCGTCGCCGCGGATCAATGCAATTTTGTAGTTCATTTCGCCACCCCCCGAGCCTTCAGGGAGTTGAGCAGGCCGCCGCTCTTGATGATGCCGTCGATGAACTCGGGGAAGGGCGCGGCCTGCCAGGTCTTGCCCTGGGTGGTATCGGTGATCACGCCGGTAGAGAAGTCCACGTCCACCTGGTCGCCGGCCTGGATCTCCTCCGCCGCCTGGGCGCACTCCACGATGGGGAAGCCGATGTTGATGGCGTTGCGGTAGAAGATGCGGGCGAAGGAGGGGGCGATGACGCACTTCACCCCGCAGGACTTCAGGGCCAGAGGGGCGTGCTCCCGGCTGGAGCCGCAGCCGAAGTTGGGACCGGCCACCACGATGTCCCCCGCCTCCACGGTGGAGGCGAAGTCGGGGTCGATGTCCTCCATGCAGTGGGAGGCCAGAGCCGCCGGGGACGGGTCGTTCAGGTGCCGGGCGGGGATGATCACGTCGGTGTCCACGTTGGCGCCGTATTTGTAAACCTTCATTGGTTCGTCAATCCTTTCTGAGTTGTTCCTCCTTTTTCTTGAAAGAAAAAGGAGCAAAAAGAACTTTATACCTGTCCTTTTGGGACCACTCAGGGATCGTAAGCCCCAGGTCCCGTATACAGGATTTCAAAGAACCTGGTGCGCTGCGTGACATAATCTTGTCCTGTCACGCAGGTCCTCCCTGCTGTCTAGTTCAAGAGATCCTACAGTCAGCCCAGAGGCGAAACGCAGTTTCGCACAAAGTTCTTTGCCGCGCTTTCTTTCAAGAAAGCGCGCGGGGGTCGGCTACGCAGCCGGCCACGGCGGAGGCGGCGGCCACGGCGGGAGAGGCCAGGATGACCTCGGAAGTCACGTGGCCCATGCGGCCCACGAAGTTGCGGTTGGTAGTGGAGACGGTGCGCTCCCCCTCGGCCATGACACCCATGTGGCCGCCCAGGCAGGGGCCGCAGGTGGGGGTGGAGACGGCGCAGCCCGCCTCGATGAAGGTCTGAATGAGACCCTCCTGCATGGCCTGGAGGACGATCTCCTGGGTGGCGGGGATGACGATGCACCGCACGCCGTCGGCCACCTTCCTGCCCTTGAGGACGGCGGCAGCGGCCCTCAGGTCACTGATGCGGCCGTTGGTGCAGGAGCCGATGACCACCTGGTTGATGGGCAGGCCGGCCACCTCAGACACCACCTTGGTGTTCTCGGGCAGGTGGGGCATGGCCACGGTGGGCTCCAGCTTGTCCAGGTCAATAACCACTTCCCGGGCGTACACCGCGTCGGGGTCGGCCTCGAAGGCCTCGCAGGGGCGGTTCACCCGGCCGCTGATGTACTCCATGGTCTTTTCGTCCACGGGGAAGATGCCGTTCTTGCCGCCGGCCTCGATGGCCATGTTGGAGATGGTGAACCGGTCGTCCATGGACAGAGAGGCCACCCCCTCCCCGGTGAACTCCAGGGACTGGTACAGGGCGCCGTCCACCCCGATCTCCCCGATCAGGTGGAGGATCACGTCCTTGCCGGAGACATAGGGCTGGAGCTTGCCCTTGAGGGTCACCTTGATGGCGGCGGGCACCTTGAACCACAGCAGGCCGGTGGCCATGGCGGCGGCCATGTCGGTGGAGCCGATGCCGGTGGAGAAGGCCCCCACCGCCCCGTAGGTGCAGGTGTGGGAGTCGGCCCCCACGATGATCTCCCCGGGGGCGCACAGGCCCTTCTCGGGCAGGAGGGCGTGCTCCACACCCATCTGGCCCACGTCGAAGAAGTTGGTGATCTCGTGCTTGTGGGCGAAGTTCCGGGCCTGCAGGCACAGCTCAGCGGACTTGATGTCCTTGCAGGGGGTGTAGTGGTCCAGGACAATGGAGATCTTGTCCTTGTCAAACACCTGGGTGAAGCCCGCCTTCTCAAACTCGGTGATGGCCACCGGGGTGGTGATGTCGTTGCCCAGCACCATGTCCACCTTGGCCTCGATGAGCTGGCCCACCTCCACGTGGTCCAGACCGGCGTGCTTGGCCAGAATCTTTTGGGTCATTGTCATTCCCATAGCGAATGATCCCTCCTCATTTTTCTTGGGTACAGTTTAGCAGGACCGGTGGAAAAAGAATGTTACATGTGATACAATCTTTGTAAAATTAGGAATTAGGTATGAGGAATTAGGAATTTGCGGCGGTTCCCACCTGGACAGCGGCACTTCCGTCCGATCTGATAATTCCTAATTCCTAACTTCTAATTCCTAATTTAAGAAAGGTGGTTATTTGGAAGTGGACGGCTTCAATCTGAAACGCTGGCGCGCTTTCGCCGAGACCCTGCCCGAGGTGCGGTGCTCCCCGGGCCACCTCATTTACTTGCAGAACACCGAGGCCACCTGCTTCTACTATTTAAAGAAGGGCCGGGTGAAGAGCTTCATCCAGTCCGACGGCGGCGCGGAGCGGGTGCTCAACGTGTACCAGGCGGGGAGCCTCTTTGGGGAGGCCTCCTTCTTCGACCAGCTGCCCCGGGTGTCCTCGGCGGTGGCCCTCACCCCCTGCGAGCTGGTGCCCATGGACCGGGGGGTGGTCACCCAGGCGGTGGCCCGGGACCCGGAGCTGGCCATGTCCATGCTCCAGTACCTGGCCCGGACGGTGCGCCTGCTGTCCGAGCAGCTGGACGACATGGCCTTCCGGCCGGTGCCCTGGCGGCTGGCCCGGTTCCTGCTCTCCGGGGCCGACCGGCTCTCCACCGTCCACAGCACCCAGGACGAGATGGCCGCCTCCATCTCCGCCAGCCGGGTGACGGTAAGCCGCACCCTCAACGACTTCGCCCGCCGGGGCTGGGTGGAGCTGGGCTACCGGGAGGTGCGCCTGCTGCGGCCGGAGGAACTGCGGGCCCTGTGCCAGACCTGAATGCTTTTTATGGAGAAGCGCCCGTTTAGAACACATGTTCTATTTTGAGGGGCATGCGGTCACAAAAATTGGTCTCATAAACTGCGCCGGGATAGAACAAAAGTTCTATCCCGGCGTTTGTCGTGCTTTGCCGATCCAATTGGGCCCTATAAAATGATGCAGATGAGCCCCCCGGAGCCCTCGTTAATGATCCGCTGGAGGGTCTCCCGCAGCTTCTCCCGGGCGTCCTCGGGCATGCGCTTCACCTTGGCGTTCAGGTCCTCCCCCACCAGCTCGTGGAAGGACTTGCCGAAGATGTTGGACTGCCAGATTTTCGCCGTGTCCCCCTCGAACTCCTGGAGCAGGTAGTGGATCATCTCCTCGCTCTGCTTCTCGCTGCCCACGATGGGGGACACCTCAGTCTCAATATCGGCTCTTATCATGTGTATTGTCTGGTACAAACAGAAGTGTTGCCCCTTATTCGCTGGATTGAATATTTTTGTGCTTCCGGCATGGCTTTCAGGTAAACCTTCGCCGAGATCTCGTTCTTCTTATCGGTCCCATTTACCTCAATGTGATCCAGCAGTGTGTCGATCACGCCTTCAGAGAAACCATTCTCAAAATTCAGCTCTTTAGTAATCACTTGACGAAGCATATCAATCGACTGCATCATATCCTTATTCTTCAATCTCTCAGCTTCCAGCTCTTGGAGTTGCTGCTGCAACTTCTCCAATTCCTCGTTAAACCGATTATTCCGAGCACTAAACTCCTGGTCTGTAATCCTGCCATCAATGCTTAAGTCCAGGAGCTTATCTTTCCTGCGAAGGATGTCATCCATATCCATTTTACATTTCGTAACACTTTTTTCAATCTCTGCTCCGCTCTCTATGGAACTGTAGACTTGGATCAGCTCATGGACGATTTCGGCCTTGTGCATGGTGACTTCTTCCAGGGACTTTCTCATAATGTCGTCCAGTTCGCTTGTATAAATGATTGGGGATCGGCAGCCACCCTTTCCCCTCTTGGAATACTCCTGACACTGCCAGACTTCCTTATTGCCGCTTTTATAGCGGTACAAGGAGCGGTAGTAAGGTTCGTGGTGAATCCCGCAGATAACCTTGCCACTGTATGGATACTTGTTTTGATAGCTACTCTTGTCCTCTGCGCTCTGTTTGGCAGATCGCTTTGCTAAGATTAAGTTTGCTTTCTCCCATAGTTCCTCAGATACGATGGGCGGAACATTCTGCTCGTCTTTGTACATGACCCATTGATCCGGCGAGAAATTTTTAATGGTACTAAGTTTGTAGTCAATCTTTGTACTTTTTCTTCCGCAGTAGTAGCCTTTATACTTGGGATTGCTCAATATCCCCCGAATGGTGCTGAATGAAAAGCCGTTCCCGTTGGTATTTCTGTATCCGTGGTCGGTCAAATAGTTCGCAATCGTCCGGATTCCCATTCTCTGGTTGGCATAGAGTTCAAAGATCAGGCGAACGATCTCTGCCTCTTTCTCGTTAACGACCAAGCTGCCATTCTGTTTTTGATACCCCCAGATTCGGTTATTGCCCAGGACAGTTCCATTCTCAATAGACCTTTTAAAACCAAACTTTACCCGCTCGGAAATCTTGCGCACCTCGTCTTGCGCAATACTTGACATGAGCGTAAGCCGCAATTCTGCATCCGGCATGAGTGTATTGATATTATCCGATTGGAACAGCACTCCTACCCCACTCTTTAGCAGCTCCTGGGTGTATTGAATACTGTCCAAGGTATTGCGCGAAAAGCGTGAGATCTCCTTCGTAATAATAAAGTCAAACCGTCCATCTTTCGCATCATCAATCATTCGCAAGAAATTTTCCCGCTTACGAACGCTGGTTCCACTGATCCCCTCATCAACATATCCCTCAACATAAGTCCAATTCGGACACTTCCGGATAAAATCAGAGTAATACTGCACCTGAGCTGAGAGGGAATGGATCTGCTCGTCCTTGTCGGTGGAGACACGGGCGTAATAGGTCACTCTGAGAGGAAGGTCATAAATGCTCTTCCCCGCGTTAAGCGCAATACGAATTTCATATAAGTCCAAGAACACGCCTCCTTAACTTCTGTTTGTTCCATTATAAATTAAATTTAAGTGGTAGTCAATGGGCGTTTTCAACCTTAGGAGAAGTTAGAAAGGACCAGCCGGTTTTCAAATTATGTTAACTTATAAAAAATACGGCCTCCTCTACATCGCCATAGCTTTGCTTGAGAAGTCGCGATTTTTCTATTCTATTTTTTCCATCAAGTCCCCTACCTCACAGCACAGCACCTTTGCCAGCACAACAAGATACTCCGCCTGGGCCTTGTTGATGTTCTTCTGCCGTTGCTCGTATTGTTGGATCGTGCGTATTGGAACACCGGACAAATCCGCAAGATCGCGTTGACTTAAACCGGCTTTCTGACGCAGAAATTTAAGATTTGTTTCCGGTTTCGCCGCTTTATACAGGGTATTCATCTTATCGACGAACTGGCGAATATCCATTTCATGATAGGGCTGGTAAAGGGCTACTATATCTTTGATGGGAACATACCGCACAATCTCCGCAAAGCTCATAGATGTTTCCCACTGATAATATGCCAATGCCCAGCCCGTCCAAAACTCCTCGCTCCGTGAGACGGTATAGTTTGGTTTGATGCGTTCGCTTTCCACGCCGGATTGCTCAAGCACTTCATAAGCAAGCTCCACACCGGACATACCAACAATAACAGTGAAATCACCGTTTTCAAAGCGTTTTGCAACGCCGGACTGGATGAACAAATCGAAGAATTCAGTAATATCGTATTTAAGATCATACACCGCAAAGTCCAGCATACGGCCAAGGACAGTGCGGGCTTTGTCAAGATAAACCTTATCGTAAGCGCGGATCATCGGGCATCATCTCCTCATCTATAATTTGCGTAATATATAAATCACCACGCTGCCGGCGGTTTCGTTCCACGCTGAAGTACTCGCGGCGGGCGGTTTTGTCCCGCAGCATTTTTTTTGCGTACCATTCGCTGCTTTCGGCAATCTCGCTGCCGACAAACTCGATTCGATCAAATGCTTTCTTACTTTTGAGAACGAACTGCTGACCAAGCTTGCCAAGATACATCGCATTGTTAAGCTGACGGTAAGAAATGGTACCATTTATGAAATCCTGTGCAAACGAAAAATAGCTGTCATCGGCACGATACCCAATGATCGCATCGAAGTTCTCATAATAAATGGAAAAATGGGCAAGCAGATATTCCTTCGCCTCCAATGCCAGACCAGAGGGAACATCAAACTCGCGGTTTTGCAGCAACACTGTAAGCCAATGCAAAATGCAGTATTCCGGTGCATTCAGTTCAAGGATTTGCAGACCTTCGCACTCGATTTCATAGCAGTTGGCATAGCCGTCCTGATCCTTGCCAACTCCCCATTCTTTCGCCATCTCAAGACTGTCAGTACAATAAAAGCCGAGACCATAATCGTTGTAGGGTTTACCATATCCAAATAAAGGTTTCTCAATGACAGTTGAGGAACCGTGATAGAGTTTTTTGATCATAGGTGTATCATCTCCAATCTTACATTTAAGTATACTCCCAAAGGAGTATTTGTCAATGCAGATTGGGGAAGTTCAGAAAATATTACATGATTAAGAAGTTACTTAGAGCATACCGCCCCCTATTCGTTTTCCAAGAACAGGGTTCTAATATATGCCTGCTCAGTCCCTTCTTGACAAAGAAAAGACGGTCCCGAAAAGAGGACCGTCTCCTTGGATCAAAAAAACTACTCGCCCGGCAAGTGGTTTTCTTCATATAATAATCCGCTGGAATCAGGCGATTCCAGCGGATTTCTGGCTGAGAGGAGAAACTCCACTGGATTGCTCAGTCCGTCTACAATGGTATGGAGCTTTGTGTTCAGACCACCTCTGGTATGACTGCCCTGCATTTATTCAAGCATTTATGAACAGCCGGACAGCCGCAGCACTGGATGACTCCTATGACCACCTGCAATGGGCCGGTAAGGAGTATATCCTGGAAGAACTAAACGACGAAATGGGTGGATTAAAGAAAGCGGGCACACTCTATTCCGTCGAGGTGATGTACTGGGCTTGCTACACCTGCCGCTATTGGCACTATTACACCGGTGAGAGCAGCAAGGCCATTTTCAGACTGCCAGAGCAGAGACCATGAAGGACTGCTGACAGAGTTTTCACAGCTTTGATGTGGAAATGGCCATTGAAGATTTGCAGGAGCTCTACGCACAAAAATCGTAAAACGACGGTCAATAGGCATCGGCTGAACTACGGTCTCTGTCTCACACCCAATTCTTTATTTATTTTAGTATGCAAAAACGGTGCGGATCACTCCGCACCGTTTCAGGGTGCTATTCCATTCATTTTAAAAGTGCCGATCTTCTTCAGAATTCGATCAATATGTTTTCTAGATGCGATACAGTTTTTTCCTTTCGAGGTCTTTGCAGAGCCGGTAACTCCCGCCCTATACCTTCTGCTTCCGCACACTTTTCTCTACAATTTTTATTTTTGCCTGTTCGTATAATTCTCGGCTTATTTCCCCTTTTATGTACAAATTCTCGTTTATTTGCAGCATAATTTCACAGATCAGCTCATTTTTCGCTTGTTCTAACATAGCACTCCCTCCATGGGACAACTATATGCTTTCTCTGACCGTTCCATGCACAGATACTTCAATACAAATTAATCTACAATAAGACATGATTGATTCTCCAAAATCTCTCCTTCCGGTTGTAATTTATGTGAAATTAGTGCCGACCTTTGCTTGTGAAATATTACAAAGCGGAGGCCGGCACTTTATCAAATTCGGAGCAGGGATTTGTGTTGTTTCAGTTCAATTTCCGTATTTTATACTATGTCACGGCGTAAAAAGGTCCGCCATCTCAAGATACAGAGATGGCGGACAATTTTTCTATCAGTACTGAAATGAATGAGTTCTATGCGCAGATCTTCCCTTCCAGATAGCAGGTGTAGATATATTCCCGGGATTGATAGTAGAAATCCGTATTATAATTGGAAATCACGGCGTCGATCCACGAGGTGTAGACCTCCATCAGACGGTCTATGATGTGCTCAGTATCATCACCGGAAACATCCTCAATCAGACGTTCATAAACTTCTCCAACCGTCCAATAATCTGGTACGGTGTACCGGCAGGCCGCTACATTGTCGAAGGTGCTCTCTGGGATGTTTAAGTTTGTGATAAAGTCATCCGCCGTCTTTTCAATCGGTTCACAGTGAAGCACGTCTGCATAACGGTAAATCCGCTCGATTGTCTTACGCCCCATAAGCTCCACCAGCTTGGACCGTTTCAGCTTCTGTTTTCGGCCAATAAACTCAATGAGGCTGCAAGTATAAAATAAGGCGCTGTTATTCTTCATCGTGAACTTCAACTCCCTTGACAAAAGATAGTGTAGTCAGCGCGCGGGCGGTATGAAAGCTGATTTGATGTGTTGGTTTTTTAAATTTTGCCAGAGCCCAAAAGGCTTCGCGGCTGATTTTCCCGTCTACAAAGTTCTGGACATAGTTGAAAATCGTATCGTCCGCCATTGGCCCCTCCACTATATCGTAAGTATGGGAATGACCCAGGCGACAGGAAACAATGAAATCCAACCATTCCTCCGTCATTTCTGGAAAGATCTTTACGTTCAAATCATCATTTGGCGTATAGAGATACTCATTTAGATATCCTGTGCCATCGAAACGCGTAGCCCAACGAACTGCTTGTTCAGGAAGCAGAGTACAGTAAAAGCCAAAGTAAAAATCCTTGTTATATTTCGCAATCCGAATTTCGGGGGACTCTACGATCTTTTTGCTGCCGTGATACAAAATCATAGCAATTGCCTCCACAGTTTTTTACCAGAGAAAGTCATGCAAAATCTTCCTTATCATTACTAAGGATAGCCATAATTTTAAGCGAAGTCAATTATGTTTCTTTATTTTTCCTTTGCTTTTCATAGGCCCTTTTTTGCATTTCATTGCCCCACAATAGAATAAAGCGAATTGCCTTGCATCCCTTGAAAGTTGTTAGCAGATTCAGCTTCTACATTTCACCGCCATATAGATATTCCTCAATCTCCTCCTCCGTAATCCCCGCCTCTATCAGCCGGTCAATCTCCCATGGGGCGATCCCGAAGTATCCCGCAACTGATTTCAGTGCGGCCAGGTGGCCAGACTCGGCGTTGCGGGCAGAACCGCCAAAGCCCCACCAGGAGGGTGCAGTGTACCGGCTATAGGAGAGACCGTAGAGCAGTTTGCTGTCGTCAAAGGGCTCCCTCCTCCCCTCCCCATCCGCCGTGATCTGCAAAATCTCGCCGCAGTTCAGCGGAATTTGAATTGGATTATCTAAAGCAAAGGGGAGCTGCTGTAACGCCCGCTCCAAGACCGGCTTTGTGGATGCGTAGAGATAGGCGCCTATTTCCGGGTAATGGTACAGGCAGAGCGGGCTGTCTCCCTTGATAAAGTACAGATTATTTTGGTCATCCAGAACGGTGAAGGAAAAGGAGCCCTCCAGCCGCTCCGCCATATCCCGGAGAGAGTCCATGCTGACCTCGCCGCTCCGGGCCAGGAGTTGAACGGCGATATAGCTGTCTGTCTCAATCTTGGTGGCCGGAAGCTGCTCCTGCTTTCGCAGGAGCCGGTCGTTGCGGATCACGCCGTTATGGGCCAGGGCAAAGCTTCCTGTACCAGCAGAGGCCAGAAATGGGTGGTTATTGTAGTTCTTTTTCTCGCTGCCCTGGGTGGTCAGGCGGGTGTGCCCCATCACTACAGCGGCATCATAGGGAATCTGGAGCGGGAATACGTGGCCGGGAACCGGACGCTTGCGCACCATCAAGGCCCCGTTGTGACAGTATGCAACTCCGGTAGCGTCCTGCCCTCTGGCTTCACTGGCCGCAGCCAATGCGTGGAGAATGTCATTTTTCTGCTGGCGGGTAAAGTACTGAGCCGTGTCAATGAGTCCAAATAAACAGCACATGGTCAAATCTCCTCCCCGTCCGCAACCGGCTCATTGACGTAAAGGCGGCGTTCTTTTAGATACTGCACCAGTTCAGGGGCCTCGCAGCCCGCGGCAAAGGTGGTCCAGGACATCTCCTTCAAAACATCGTCAGACAGAGCCAGGGCCACATCACAGATGCGGTCCAGCAGCTGCAAGGTGGCGAAAATCGTATTGACCCGCAGTGTTCCCCGAAAGATCCGAAACTCAATGGTATCTGCATTCGTCAGGTTGACACAGGTGTACCGGCTGGCGTGGCGGTCATCTTTGGCGTGCTCCAAAATGTCCTTGGGCTGTTCCTGATAGCCATACCGGGCGGCCCACCGATCCAGCTGGGCCGGAGTGCGGCGGCTGAATTTCAGCAGCTCCTCCCAGTGCTTTTCAAAGAAGTAAAGAATCCGGGCAATCACCGCATCCTGTTTTTCTGGAGTGTCGCCAAAAGCCGCCCGGCTTACGTGGACATGCAGGCCGCAGGTCCCGGCCTGGTGGCTGAGGTATCCCAGGGAAACAGCCTTGCGGCATACCTCAGCCCATGGCATTTTGGTCAGATGGTAGTCCAGAGACATGGGGTGGGTCACGATCTCAAACCCCTCCTCCAGAGAGCCGTCGTGCTTGCAGTAGGCGTGAGCCCCGTCCCGATTTGCGATTGCCAGCAGGGCTCGCGCACTGCTGGTACACTCCCCAGCTTCGTCGATCTCCAGCTCCACTCCGAAGAAGCGAGGGCCAGTGCCATGAAAGACCGGCGTGGGCTTGTAGTTGTATTCATGGATACGGGTGTCCTGGTCTACAATATGGAAACAGCGCTCGCAGTAGGTACACCGCTCTCCTGTGTCCATGGTTCCGTAGTAGGCCTCGCTCTCCCGCACCAGCCGGTGACAGCGGCAGCAGGTGGTATAGTGCTCCTCATAGCAGCTGGGGCATAGGGGAAACTCCTCTGTTCCGGCGTTATCAGTCCGCCAAAACCGTTGGCCGCACTCGCGGCACAGGAGCGTGTGGATATTCAGACAGTTGTGGCAGAGCTGCTGGCCGTCAAACTCTCTCTCCCGATCATCAGGAAATTCAAAGCCGCAGATATCGCATACAAAGCTCATAGCTGGGTGCTCCCTTCTTTCTCTAAAATTGCATTCAGGGTGGGCAGCTTCCCTTGGACAGAAGCAATCACATACTGGTGGAGGTACAGAGACACCTGCTCTGCAATGGCCTTCCGATACCCCGTCAGCAGGGTTTCCGCATCCTGTTCCAGTTGGAAACAGGCGTCCGTCAGGTCATAGCCGTGGCGGGTGAACAGCTTTGCGATCAGCTTGGCGGCTCCCTCTTCATACTCTGAGGGGTCGTATACCTCATAGCGGATCATTCTGATATAATCTTGAACGGGAGACAGAGAGAACTTTTTCTGTAATTCTTCGTTGAGAGGCTCCACACGCCGAAACACATCCTCGGACGACAGAACAGCGGCGATCCGGTTGACCAGAGCGGCGCTTCCATCCGTCCGGCATGGAAGCAGGGATTCTCGGAGAAAGGTGAGCTGTTCATTGACCTCATGGCGGATACGGGAATAGCAGCTCTCGGAGCTGGCTGGGTCAGAATAGGACCGCAGCTGCTGTGCCGCTTGTACATACAGGAGTTTCAATTTCCCCTCCGCCTCGTCTTTGGCCTGGAAACGGCTGGGCAGGCTTTCGCTGGGGTCACAGGCCAGCCGCTGAAGCCGCCCGTGCTCCAAGCGGATATGTGGGATGGGGTACAGATTCGTGCAGTAGGGCAAATCCAGAAGTTTTTTCTGAAATGCGGCAAGATTTTGATTCATAAATAGACCTCCAAATAAAACAGCGGCGCTCCGGAAATCTTCTTTCCCAGAGCGCCGCTGTTGAATTTTGTTTAATCGTTTTCGGCGGAGGGTACGTCAGGCTCCGCATAGGTGGCCTCCACCATATACATATCGTCGCTGATCTCCTGTTTGATGGTCTCATCCTGGGCCAGTCCCCGAAGAAATTCGCTTTTCAGGGGAGCATATTTCAGCACTCGCTTTAGGACGGTTTTCTTTGCCATCTCCTCAAAATTGGTCTGCCAGGGGCCGTTTTGGAAAGATTTACTGTACCGCTGGGCATGGGCTCGGATGTCGTCAATGCTGCACACCTCGAAGCCGTAGCCCCCGTCTTTGGTATGGAAGATGGCGTAGACGTAGACGGGCTCTCCTCGCTCCCCACTGGCTGGGATGTGTTTCAGCTCCGGCTTCAATCCAAAGGAGTAGGAAAACTGATCCTCCGAATAGACCACGTGGGCCTGGATGACGCTGATCTCCCCGCTGCGGTAGGCCAGATCCAGCAGGCCCTTATACCCCAACTGAAACTGGCACTCAAAGGCGTTGGCCTTGGAGTTCCAGTAAGGCAAGAGATAGGCCTGCCCCAGGGGTGTATTGGGCTCCAGGCCCAGCTGGGCGGCGGTCATCATGGCCCCTAGAAAGGACTGAGGCGTCGTCTCCGCCAGCTTCGGGTTAGTGGAGAGGGCGGAGAGCACGATCCGGGTGAAGCGCTCCGGGGTCATCACGCTGGGCAGCGCCTTTTTGATCTCCCCGCTCATTTGCTTGATGTACTGCTGAAGTGCGGGTCGGTTCTCCAGAGCCGGGGCCCGACCAGTTGCCCGCTGAATGGCTTTTTCCGTTGCCATAGAAATTTCCTTCTTTCTGTACGTTATCTTACGGGCAGCAGAGCGGTCATTTTATCCAGCAAGATGTGGCCGTCCATGATTCTGCCCCAGTTGTTTTCCCGGTAGTTCTCTGTCTTGCGGCGGGGAGCGCTGTGGGAGATCATGTCGCTCATGGCGTTGACGGCTCCCCAGGCGGTGCCCCGAAACTTCAAAATGTCCGGCGCAAAATAACAGGTCATATATTCCGTTTTCAGCTTCTCCACGCCGCGCTTCTCCCGCTCGCTGCTGTTCTCGTCCACAGGAAAAAGCTCGTCCAGAATTTTGTTCAGCTGCTCCCGGGTCACGGTGGTGTTTGCCATGTGGTCTGCCCGCTCCGCCAGAGATTGGATATAATTGTGGGCCAGATACAGGCACGCTCTGGCTTCGTGGGCCTTGCGGCGGATGTCTCCGGTATGCCGGACTGACCAGGAGCGCTTGGCGTTGTCCAGAGCCAGATTTAAAGTGTTGTTGCAGACCACCCGGATGGGCGTCATACAGACCCGAATGGCTCCGCTGCCGTCGTGGGTGTTGGAGAAGCAGAGGTAGGGTTCCGTCTTGTCCCCGGCAATCTCCGTGTCAGGCAGCTTTGCCAGGAGCCAGATTTTCTTGCCGCCGTTCAGACTTCCGGCGGTCTCATAGTGGACTTCGCCGCCGATGAGGGAGTCGGTAAACTCGAAGGCCTCGGCGTTCTGGACGATCTTATAGCGGTCCGACACCACGCCCAGCACCTTCCCGTCCGAACTGCGTACATTGGCTTTGTAGTTGGAAATCTTGGTGCCGCCGCACACCTGGATATTCCGCTGCTCCACCGTCCAGTCCAATCCGGCCAGCCGGAGCGCGTCGGCGCTGGTGGGGGCCTCCTCCACCTGGGTGCCCAGACCATGCCAGGGCTTCTCCCGGACGTACATCATGGTTTCTACGGATGCTGACATAAATCAATTCCTCCTCTTTGTGATGAAAATAAAAGAAGGGGCACAGCATTTCTCACTGTGCCCCTTTGCTGGGTCATGGTCATTTCTTCGATTTTTCTGTTTGTCCTGTTATCTCGCTGCGCAGGGCTTCCAATATATCCTTAGAGGAGTATCGAACAGCTGTTGAGTCAGCCTCTCTCTCTGCCTCATACAACTTGAAGTAGATCTCCGCGTCAGAACACATTGTTTCTTCTTTTGTGGGGCAATCTGCCCCATGGTCGGCGTCTAAATTGTTTGAGTCAGAGATCGGACAGAATTTTTCCATTGTATCACACCACCTTTTTACAGTTTAGCGCAATTACGGGAAAACATCAAAGGAAATCTCTGCTCTATCCCGCCTGTCGCTGATCCTCTGAAACCTCCCGCACCCGGAAAGGTCTGGAGGAACTGTCCCGGTAAAACTCCTGCAAGTCGATCTCCGGGTGTGCCAAGGAGAACTCCTTTGGCTGGAACAGCCGCCGGGTCTGCGTTTTCCAGGAAACCGTGTAAGCTCCACAGCGCCCGGATTCTGCCTCCTGCATATCGGCCTTGATGGTGTTTTCAATTTGGCTGATTCGTTCAGCCAGCTCTTTTTTCTGTCCCTGGAGGGCAACATATTCCGAAAGCATAGCTTCCCGGCCAAACAGCTCCACACTGTTCTCTCGGCTGTTGGGATAGAGGACTTGCAGGGCCTCTCCAGTGGTCTCCAGACCGTCCAGTGCCGGAGGAGTATCCTGTTCCACCAGTGCCCAGAACCGCTCCTCTGCGGCCATGAGCGCGTCAATTTCGGCCTGATCCCGTTCCAGGGTGAAGGTGAAGAACCCACGGCCAAAGACCAGCACGGCCAGATACCACCTCTGACAGCCGGTGACGGCCAGATAGTGGACGCACTGGACATAATACTGCTCCGGAAATTCCACATTTCTGAACTGCCGGAGGTTGAGGGCGGAGGTGGTTTTGCACTCCAGGCCAGCGTCCTCGCCCAGCACCGTGCGGTCAATATCTGCATGGGCGAAGGGGTAGCTGGGATTGTACAGCAAAGCATTGGAGCGGCGCACCCGCTTTCCGGTTGCCTCCTCCCAGCGCTTGGCCACATACTCCTCCAGCTCCCTCCCCTGGCGCATGGCCTCGTTATCTTCCTGCTCAGGGAGGCGGCCCGTCTTGTCCGCCCAAACGGTGTAAGGAGTGGCGTAGCGGCTCAGGCCCACGATCCCGGCGGCGTCGCTGCCGCCAATAGTCTTGCGCCGCTCTGCCAGCCACGCTTGGCGGCTCATAGAGCGGGTGCTGATACGGGTAAGGTTTTTCTCCATAGTGAACACGGTCCTTTCCATTTTGATTCCATAGATAGACAATGCCCGAGATACTCCAGGCATGAAATAAGCCCCAGGGGGCTTCCCTGGAGCTTCATAGTTATAGTATATAGTTGATGATAGGGCGGAAACCAGATCAGACCCGGTGGAAGTCCAACCCTTCAAAACGGGCCTGGGCGTTGCCGCGCTCCAGGCGGGTATGGTGCCGCCAATTCTCATTCTTCTGGTGAGCATGCTGCTCCTGGTTTGCTCTCTGAATCAATGCTTGGAGCCGGGAGAGCGCTTTTTGTTTGTTGGCATACTGGCTGCGCTCCTCGGTGCAGACCACCGCCTGTCCGGTGGGGAGGTAGATTGCCCGTACCCCGGATTCCACCTTGTTTACATTTTGGCCGCCCTTGCCGCCGCTGCGGAAGGTAGCAAATACCACCTGCTCCGGATCAAAAGCGTCGGTTCTCACAGTTTCGCAGAGATGAAAGTCAATAAACCAGTTTTTCCGCTTATGGTTTGGCCGGTAAGGGCTTCGGCAGACCCATTGAACGGAGCCTACGTATTCCGACAGGTCTTCTTCACTGTAAAGACGAACGGAGCGGAAGGTCTCTGCATAGTACCCCGGGGAGGAATCAAGCAGCGTCACATCATAATGGGATTGCAGATAGCCCCACAATTTAGCAACTCCCAGTTCGCACTCAGCAGGTCCTTGGCCAGAACTGATTTGGTAGATCACGTTTTATTCCTCCCCTGCTTTGAAATTGTAGATGGGGCGGATTCGTTCTGTTACCTCCACGGTGGGACCGATTTGGGCCAATATGGCGTCCATGGGTTTATAAGCCATGGGGCTCTCGTCCAGCGTCTCACGGGTTACAGAGGTCGTATAGATACCCTTCATCTCCTTCTTGAATTGAGACAGAGTAAACGATTGCCGGCACTCCGCCCGGTTGAATAGGCGGCCTGCGCCGTGGGGAGCAGACTCATTCCAGTCTGGGTTTCCCTTTCCAATGCAGAGCAGGCAGCCGTCCCGCATATTCATGGGGATAATCAGCCGTTCCCCGTTCTTTGCGGAGACAGCGCCCTTGCGCAATATCATACCGTCTGTATCAATGTAATTGTGAACGGTAGAGAACGTGTCCTCTATGTCCAACTTCATTCCCCGGACGAGATCGGAGGCAATGGCCTGGCGGTTCAGCTCCGCAAAGCGCTGTGCGATAGCCAGGTCGTGAAGATAGGCGTTCATCAAAGCGCCGGAAGCATAGGCAAATTCATAGGGGGTTCCGTCTGGGCACTGTTCAAAAGCTGCTTTCTGGTAGTAGGCCGCAACCTCTGTGCCCAGCCGCCTGCTGCCGGAGTGGATCACCAGCCAATAGCGGCCATCCTCGCCCTGATCCAGTTCGATGAAGTGGTTGCCGCCCCCAAGCGTGCCGACACTGGCGAGGGCCTTCTCCTTCTGGATGTGGCGGGCGCAGAGCAGACTGTCCAGCTCCGCCTGTTCCGCAAAGCGGTGGAGCTTTTTGCGCACGGATCTTCCAGAAGGGACGGTATCCCGAATCAGGGTATCCAACTTCTGGAGCTCAATTCGTTTGCCGGAAACTTGACAGACCGTCATGCCGCATCCAATGTCAGTTCCAACCAGGCCGGGAGCAACCGTGTCGGTGATCGTCATAGTCGTACCGATTGCACAGCCTTTGCCGGGATGGACGTCCGGCATGATACGGATTTTGCTGTTTTTTGAAATAGGACTGCCGCACAGAGCGCGGATCAGGCCCTCAGCGCCGGGGTCAATGGAATCTGCATAGACAATCGCGCTGTTGATCGTATTTTCAATGGTAATCAAATGATGTCTCCTTTTCAAAATAGGTTAGCAGTGATAGTCAATGGTCCCCCCGATATAAAATGGCCGGGAGAGGTCTGCGCTGCGGAGCCAGTGTTCCAGCGTCACCAGAGAGTCTGTCTCCGGGGAGTAGATGTAAATCCCCCGCTGGTCCTCATAGCTGTCCCGCAAGCCATCCAGGGCCAGCTGAAACGCCGGTGCTGTTTGCATCCCAGCAAAAATTGGGTAATTTGTCTGGGTCAGAGCTTCAGCGGCGGCCCGGAAACACTCGTAACGGGTCTGGAAGAACTCCTCCTTGATCTTTGGGGACAGGGAAAATTTTTCGCCTTCTTTGGTGCAGAAGCGGCCAAGAGTCTTGAATAAGACTCCCAGGGCCTCCTCCCGCTGGCGGGGTGTGGGGTTCTCTGCGTAGTCGCAGACACGCTCGAAAAACCAGTCCGGCATATTCCCTGCCCTGGCCCGCTGGCTGGCCGGGACCGGGGAGCGTGAGACTTCATAGATGCTGTTGTGCATAATCGTTTCCTCCTGCAATATAGCATAAAATAGAAGAAAGCACCAGATTACTCCGGTGCTTTCTATGAATATAGTATATATTTCAGGGGAGGCGGAGAGCCGGAAACGATTAATGATGTTTTTGTGTCCTCTCGAAATGGAGAATGCCCGGGGACAACCCAGGGCATTCCTATGTTAGAAAAGAGGGGGAGGAACCAGAGTATCAAGTAGGATCAGAGCTCGTGGCATGGGATTTTCCAAAATCATAACAATAGCCAAAGAAATATCCATATTTCTGCTCAAATTCCCGGTCAGAAAGTTCTTCGTCAGTTTTAGACCCGTCCTCAATTACATTATACACATGATCTGGATTTAGCGGATTCAATTCATTCGTAGCACCATAAACATCATAGTCATAATAGGACGGGTTAAACACTGAGTATTGTACCCGCAAGTCAGAAGAAGTATATGCCGCTAAAGGATGAATCAGAGATATTTCCAGCGAATGTTGCTCTATGTAATGGTTAATGGTTGATTGAGGTATGGAAAGTGAAGTCGTATTATCCGCTAAATCAATTAAAGCATTCAACTCGCTTTCGGGAGTATTGCCTTCGGTGTAAGCACTAATGGTATAGGACAAATCAGTCAAAGCATCATCGAAATATGGTGAGCCATTTTCATCCAGCATAAATGTAAACTCTCCACAAGTGATGGTTCTCAAATCTTCTGCCACCTCAGCAGGTCCATAAAATTCTATAATATCTGAATCTCTCTCATAAGGTGACCATTGAATGACATCACAGCACCATGTACCTGTGTTGTCTTGAAGTAAGGAGATCGATGCTAAAATTCCACTCCGTCCAATCATAACCTGGTAAGTGCCTGCCGGTGCAAGTATCGAAGTTGACGCGTCTGAAACAGTGTCGTTTACAGACAAATCTGGGAGAGCACCCTGGGAAGAATCTGTAGTCCCTTCAACAGAAATATCTGAAGAAGAATTGGAATTTTCCACTGGTGGCAAAGACATTCCACCAGCAAAGAATAGACAGATACAAATTACAGGTAAAATGAATTTACGTCCAGGAAAGATCGGGAGCAGATTAGCGACTAGGGGGAGCATGAGTAAACCGGTAACTATCCACAACACTGTGGTAACTAAGCTGTCATTCCAGAATAAAAGCCCTAACAAAATAATCAGAATACCAATTCCCCATCGGAGCAATCTAATAACTTTTTGCAAAATAACTCGCATTTGACTTGACGCAGACGAGGTTGCACGTTCCCTACATACATAGGTTACTGGTTGCTCAATCTGCGATTCGTCCTGTTCAATATTTTCCTGCTCGGATTTTTTAGGTTTAGTATCCTTGCTGAAATTCACCTGGCTATGTGCTTTCGATGCTTCCTGAGAATTATTTTGATGCGCAGATACTTTTTCTTTTTGTGTGGGTGCCACAGTAAGTAGCGGATGGATGACTGTGTTTTCAATAGTGAGGGTATCCCAATTTGACTTTAACCCTCCCCAAAGGCCAGCAAAGACTATCATAGCAACACCAAATACAATAGAAACGGGCCATCCTAGAGTAAAAAAGCT
Source organism: Pseudoflavonifractor capillosus (assembly GCF_016899775.1). GTDB lineage: Bacteria > Bacillota > Clostridia > Oscillospirales > Oscillospiraceae > Lawsonibacter. Next base: position 21,504 of record NZ_JACJJE010000016.1, on the reverse strand, counting down.
TAAAATTGCAAGTAAAATAGTCCCGATAACAAGACCTTTATAAAGCTTCGGCCTATTTCCCTGATGATAAACACGAGCTTTTTCGATATTTTCTTTTGTACATGCGTGGAGTGCCGCTAAATACTTTTCTGAAGCTGAAGTGCGACCTTCCTTCTGAATAAAGGAGATTGCTTTAGCAACAGAATCAGGAGAAACAAGGTCAGTCTGAAGATAAATTTGTTCAAATTGTTTACTATCTTCTTCAGACCAAATTATCTCAATCCTCTGCTGAATCTTTTTTAGGAATGGATCTTTATTTTGAGGTAAAGCATCATAAGACTGAATTCGGGATCGCATATCATTGCACGTAATTTCATCTGCGATCTCAAAATGTTGGCAGATTCGGGAAATACAATCCTGCTCCAGCTGATTGAGTGTCGCACTTTCAGAAATCCCAAATTCTTTCATAAGAACTAAGATTTTCTTCTTCGCTTCTTGTGCTGCCTGTTCTGAATGGCGTGCTGCTTCAGGGTATTGTTGTGCTAGGATATCTTCTACATGAACAGAAAGATCAATACAAAAGCGTTGTGAAGCAGACCATATAGTGCTTCTTTCGTTTGGGTAATGCGTAAATATGTAGATAAGCAGGTCTTCATACCACGGGCAATAGGAAAAAGCTTGTATCAGCAATTCAGTCCTCTTTTCAGGAATTTGTTTCGCATTTTCAAACAATGCTTGTGACTTATCTACATCAAATGTTGAATGAATATAATTGGGAACATAGCCATTCAATACGTGAATATGTGCTCCTACCACAAGGAGAATTGCATCGTCTAGAGCACTACATAACAGGCTTTGCGTAGTAGGAGAACTGTACAGGCTAGATTTTGAAACACTCGCAACAATAGCAGAACCAGCATTGCCTGCTGCGTTAAATACACTATGCCCCAGGCCGGAAATTGTGTTTAAGGTCGCTGTGCCAGCTGCCCTTTTTATTGTGTCACCCATCCCGGTGTAAGCGAAAACATGTAATCGTTCTCGTCCGGCCTTTCTAGCTTTACGGTAATCGTATTTTTGTTGTTGCTCTTGTAAAATAGATTGATATTGTGATTCAATTTGATCCAATGCTTGTGCACAAGCCGAAAGATCCAAGCATTGACGTTCATACAGTTGTTCAGATAAATCGTAAATTCCAATTTCACGTAGCTGTTGAAATAAAGGGTGTATCACAAGACTTTCTACAGTGTCTATGGCAAAATCTGAGTAGTTATCAAGGACATATTCAATATTCTTACAATTTTTATACCACTGATCTAAACTTTTATCTGCATTCGCTTTAGCTTTTCTAAAAAAATCCTGCAAGTCAAAAAATCGAAGGGCCGAATCATCAAATGAAACATGTTGACCAAATAAGTCATATGTAACCATCTTCCTACACTCCTTGTTCGTAATACTATTTTTATTGAAGAGTTGAACAGAGTTATAATATGCCACCCCTATAATTATAACTCATAAAGTTATAATTGCAATATATTTATCGGATAGAAACACCGGAATAGCTTTTATAGAATAAAAGAGCGAGGTGCGTCCGATGAAGTATGAGTTTGAGGAAGAATACAAGAAAATCGGGTTAAAGATAGCCTACTACCGGAAGTTGCAGGGCCTTACCCAAGAGAAGCTGGCAAATAAGCTGGGTGTGGCAACCTCTTATATCGGCCAAATTGAGGCGGCTGGCATGTACAAGCCGATTTCTTTGACCACGCTGCTTCGGATCGCAGAGGCCCTGGACACACCCGCATATAAATTTTTGGAATTTTGAGGTATAGCGAGAAAGCTGTACCTTAATTCCTGTAATTGCAAAGGTGAGAATGCCGTAGCTGGCTGCATTAAAAAAGAAGCGGGAACAAGCACAAACCGGAGGAGAACTGTAATAAGTTCTCCTCCGGTTTGTTTATGGATACCTCTCTATTCAGTGAGAAACTCGTCCAAAACGTCTGCTCTGATCCGCCACTCCCGCCCGATTTTGACTGCGGGGAGGTCTCCGATTTGGATCATTTTACGTACCTGTTGCCGGCTGGTTTTGAGAAGTGAGGCGACTTCCTTGACCGTGAGAATTGAGGTCATGCCCAGGGGTCCTCCTCATCGGAATTATACAGCGCTTCATCTGAGGCCTGCTCCCGTTGCTCCTTGTAGATTTTATTGTGCAGCTTACGCAGCTCCTTCTTCGGGAACCCGTAATTGCCAAACTGATCCTTGACTGGGAAAACCTCAAACCGTTCGCTGTAGCGCTTCAGGTCATTCTTCTCCATCCTGAACAGACGGCCTACCTCTGCAATCGTGTAAAATTCCTTCATGTTGGGATAATCCAAATAAGGTACCATAATAATAACCTCCAATTAGAATGATTTAGGAGCAAGCTTGAATTGTGAAACGACTTAGATCGTATTTTACCGCTCCTTATCATTATGTTAGTGAAATCATTTTATATCACGCTATTTGCAGACAATCCAACTCCAATACACTTACGCATTGAGCTTCTCTGACGGAACTGTGACAGCACAAAAGCTGGGGGCCTGTAAAAGCCCCCAGCTTTTCTTATGCGCTTATAGTTCCCTCAGTTACCCACATTGGCCTCCGCATCGCACTAAGCCCGATGGGCATCCTCCAGTTCCAGCCGCTCCAGATATTTTGCCAGCAGGGCGCTGGTGTGCTCTCCGCCGGCGGTCTGGATACTCCGCAGGTCCCGTGCGGCCAGGTAGGCTTTTTTGACCTCTTTCCGCCGGTCGTCGATCTCCTTGCTCTCCTTGTCAGCCTTGGTATCGGCCAGCATATCTTCGGTGTAGACCACGTTCTCGTACCGGGCGAGCGCATGAGTTAGGGCAACCTTCATCTCAAAGAAGTTGTCAATGGACACTTCCCTTGGGTGCTGTCTGGATATCAGTTGTAATTCTTCCTTGCCGTTCACTCCCTCCATGAGTTTGATTGTGAAACGTTGAGATGATCGATATAAGGCTTATTTCTCCATTCTGATATTGATTTTCCGTTGGGTGAGTGAAAGTTGAAATTCGATCTCCTTGCGACGCTTGATAGGCTACCTTCACCGGCTTGTCGCCCACCTCATAGGACTGCCCGGCGGCGTCCTCCGACCCCTGGGCCGTCATGATAATGCTCCACCCCCTCCCGCTTTTTGGTTTTTACTTCAGCCCATGCCGCTTGGCAATCTCCTCCAGCTCTCCGTCGTCCGCATTTCGGATCTTATCCTCCTCCAGCAGCATGGCGGGCATACCGCCGGAAAATGCTCCGGCGTACACGTCGTCCAGCAGTTTTTGCCGCAGGTCATCCGGGTTTTGTCCTTTATTTTTCAATTTAGCGTCCTCCCTTTTATCAGATTGAAACCGTAGTTTTTGTGAGACGAACCCAAATTTCTCTCCTTTTCCCCTTATATTTCCCGCCTATTCAATACCGTACTGCTGCCCTGCCCGGTTATTTCTGTTTTGGTACGAGCCCAGGTAGACCCAGCCCTCCCCTTCCTCTGCTTCACAGATATAGGCCTGTTCCGGACGCCCGTCGTCCGCCAGGAAATAATTGTACACAGTCATAACCCAATAATCTCCCAGCTGGTAAACTCCGGTAACCTCATCGCCCTGGTACTCCATGCCCTCAGGGAAGGACAGCGCCGCACCTTCCGCCGAAACCTGTTCTAAGAACCACAGGCGGAAGGAATCCGTCATATAAATCTCCCAACCATTGATGTAGTAATCAATGCTGCTCTCGTCGGGCGGCAGGCTGCCAATCAGGTTCACGGCGGACTGGATGTCGTCCGCATGGTGGAAGTCGGTGAGCTTGTCGGCAATTACCTGATAGGAGCCGTCATACTGAAGGAAATAGGAATCTTCATATTGACTGTAGTGGAAAGTCCCCTCATCGATGCTCTTGGCCAGCTCCCGATAGGGGGCGCCGTCCATGTAGCGCCGGACGCCGAAGAAAATTCCAATGGCAGCAGCTACCAGAGCCACCGCAAGAAGCAGCTTCTTCCGCCGCTTTGCCTTCTGCGCCTGCGCCTTCTCCCGCTGCGCCTGAGCCGCGGCGGCCTGTTCTGCCTGTTCCTTTTCCCGGCGGGCCTTTTCTTCCTCTTTTCTCTGATTCCGTTCCTCCTCCAGCCTCTTGGCCTGCTCCAGGCACTGGGTCCTTCGTTCGGCACTGTCCCGGTACTCCCCCAATGTCCCAAAGGCTTTTGCTGCTTTTCGGAGCGCCGTGACGCTCTTGGCCTTCTCCATAGCCTGACAGGCGCTGTCGTAGTCGGCCTGCTGTTTGGCCGCCGCCTGTTCCGCTTCCCGGCGGGCCTTCTCCTCCGCCTTTTTCTTCTTTTGCTCCTCTTCCAGCACCTGGGCACGCTCCGAGCACTGGGTTTTCCGCGCATTGCTGTCCTGGTACCCCTCCAATGCCTCAAAGGCCTTTGCCGCCTTTCGGAGGGCGGCGGCGGTCTTGGCCTTCTCCATAGCCTGACAGGCGCTGTCGTAGTCGGCCTGTTGTCTCTCCGCCTTCTCCAGCGCCATCCGAAGAACATTCAAAAGCTGGGCGGCCGCTTCTTCACGGGTCATCTCCTCCGGCTCCATTGAGATCTTCGAAAGCTGGGCCGTTACCTCCACCCGGGCCATCTCCCCCGGGCGGGGCGGCACGCTTCTGACTCGCACATCAGGTTCTTTGCGGGCGGCGGACTCTTTTTGTGCAGCGGGAACTGTTTTCTTCGGCGTTCCTTGCGGGATGGGCCGGCCCTCCAGGGTGGCGAAGAGGTCCTCCTCCCGAATGATCTTGATGGCGCTGCCCTTGGCCCGCTGGGCCTGGACCTGCTCCAGCTTCCGCGCCCCGTAATCCCCAAAGCTCCCGATCACCAGGTAACTGGTCTTGCCGCTGACAGCCTGGGTGCACCGTCCCCCCTTTTCCAGGATTTTTGCCTTGATGGCTTCCCGGTCGTTGCCGCAGTGCGCAAACTCTCCCGTCAGGACAAAGGCGCTGCCGGGGATGGTCACCGCAGGTACCCGGTCAAAGGGGACCTTTTCCAGGGCTTTTTGCTGTTTCTCGATACGGATGCGCTCCTGATCCACAATGGAGTAGCCCTGCTCCTGGTACCCCACCGCCTGCTCCAGGATGGTGCGGTAGATCTCCTCCTGGGTAATGCCGCCAATCCGCTCCGCCAGCTGCCGGGGAAACTCGTCCGGCTGGAAGTCCGGGTCCCCTGGGGCGTAGTCCTCGTATTGCTCATCGACGCGGTACCCCGGGCACTCAAAGCCGGAACCGGAGATATCCCGCTGCCCGTCCTTCTCATAGGAAAAGGAACTATCGCTGGCCCCCAGGCGAAAGATGTTGTAAAAATTATAGATTCCCCACGCCAGGCCGTAGTCTCCGGCCTGGTCCATCAGCCGGTCCAACACCTCCTCTGTGCTCGTCAGATCGTTGTACGAGCTCTGCTGCAGCGTCTCGCGCAGCTGGCCCAGGCGGGCGGCCACGTCGCCGGCAAACCGGCGCATTTGGGCGGCAAATTCCGGAGGCAGGGCGCTTTCTAACTCCTGGATGGATCTCCGCTCTCCCTGCTCCGGCTGACCGGCATTCTCTTCTGCCTCCAGTTCCTGGACGGTCCCGTCGCGCTCCACCCGGATGCGGTACATTCTCCTGGGCTGGGCCGCGCCGGTCACCGGCTTGAGCGCCCCCTGGATCGGCGTGTCAAAATTCATGGCATTGGCAAATGTCATGGTGAACGCCTCATTTTTCCCGTTGTACTGCCGCAGCTGGCGCAGGAGAGCTCCCACATAGCGGTAGGCATCCGGGATGCCGGCCACCAGGTTGCGGTCAATGACGACGGAATAGTCGTCCTGCCCGTTCTCCTGAATGTGCAGCATATGGTAGGCCAACAGGTTCATCATGGTCATGCCGGTGAGAGGCACATCGTTGTCATTGAACAGGAGGGGCAGCAGTTTTTTGTGAATCTTCTCCTTGGGGACGCGCAGCTCCGGAACCTGATCCAACTCCAGCAGAAGTCTGATGATTTCCGGTAGAAACACATCCCGTTTTTTCACCAGGAACGGGTGCTCCGACAGCTTGAGCGCGTTGATCCGCACACCGCTTTCCAGTCCGTTTTTCCGGAAATCGTCTTCATTGAAAAACAGGACGTCGGTGGAAAACAGCTGGGCGACAGTTACAGCGTTCAGCCGGCCATCCTCGGCGGCATAGCTGCCGAACTGGTCCAAGCTGTCATGGGTAGGTGCTTCCTGAGAGCCGCTCTCTCCGTGTACAGCCGGGGACTGCGCCGCATCCCCGGTCCTCTGGGCAGAGCGCAGAACGGGCAGCAGCTGCTGTTCAAAAACAGGGATATCGATGGGGTCATAGCAGCCCATAAAAATGGGCATCTCAAAAGAGCTTGGGAGCCCTACAAAGAAATAGCCGGGGAAATACCGCTCCTCCAGAAGCTCATTTTTCGCCCAGACATAGGAGAGCATCCGATCCTCCCGCGCCATATCCAGCTTCCCCGCATATTTTCCGCCCAGGCCGATGAGCTGCTTGGTCATGGTATCTGCAATCCCGTTGGCGACATTTCCCATGTTTTCCCGAAAGCTTTCAAAACAGAGCTTGTTCGCCTCACCGGCATCCATATGTTCGGGTTCATAACTGACGGTCCCCTCGTGGTGCAGCTTCGTCACCTGCCAGAGCATGGGTGTATCCTCAGGCATGGAGAAGGTACCCTCCCGATAGCCCTTCGGTGGCTTCTCCGGCACGCCAAAACAGGCATTTTGGTCTTCATCGTAATAGCAGACCGCCCCGGCAGGCAGTTGAACGCTCAGCCCATCCAGGAGCTGGACCCGGCCGCCACCCTTGGGAAGGCCGGTCACCTGTCTCCGTGGGCCGCCGGAAGGGACCTTAGAGCCCGAAGAAGATGATTTCTTTGCACCCGCGGAGGCCTTCTTTTTCCCTTCCCGATTCCGCCCGGAAGAATCTGCGTTCCCGGAACCGTCTGTATGCGCCGCTGTTTCCGCAGCCGCGCCGTCGCCGTCCTCCAGCCGGGCGCTCTCCAGCAGAGGGCGCACCGCCTGAGCCATCTTCTCCAGATCTCCGTCTGCGTCCGGGACTGCGAGAGAGCCCATAAAAAATTTGGCTCCGGATGGACTGGCCAGAGCCAGCAGAACATAGCGGAACCCCAGCGTGATGCCCATGATTTGGATATTCTTCTGAATGACCGCAAAGGCCTTCTCCGGAGAAAGCTCAAAAATTTTGTACGCTCCCCCGGCTTCCGAGGCGCTGATGCTGGAGCGGAGGGTAAACCCCTCCTCCGTCTCCTCCACCTGGGTACTGGAGCCCAGCTCATAGGGCTGATCGGAGGGTTTGCCCCCTGTCATCTGTATGGCAATCAGCTGCAGCAGCCGGGGCAGCTGACTGCGGACCGCTTGGGGTACATCGTCCCCAATGCTCACCGATTGAGGGTGCAGCCCGCTCAGCTTCCAACGGAAAGGGGCCTCATCGTCCACTGTAAAGGGGCCTGACTTGTAGCTGCTACAATTTTCCAGCTCTATAATGTCCCAGTTTCCGTCCTCGTCTTTTCCATAGGCGGCTCCATAAGGGATCTGGATGTGAAGGCCGCCGTCCATGGCCAGCCATTTCCCCTCCCGGGGGACTCCGTTTATCTTCATCCTTCCGCTTCCTCTCTATCCATCTGTTTTACCGGTTGAAACGCCGCACCGTACCTTCGATTACGGAGTTTGGCAATTTCAGAATAAAGTCGCAAGAAAATTATACGTGAAACTATCCAAAAAATCTATACTATGCAGTTTGCATAGTATTCAATATAGCTAAGCCATCCGCCGGCACAAAAAAAGAGGACAGGAAAAGGTAGCCCCGCAAAAGGACAACTAAAAAACCGATTTTGTGCATCGAAAAGGCGCCTGCAAACACGAACAGTTTGCAGGCGCCATCTTATGTTATTCCAAAGGCAGATCATCTTCATAAAATCGCATAAGCATCACCGCCGCCGGTGCATGGGCGGTTTTGGCCTTGGAGATTTCAGATGGACGGAATGGGTCCGATAAAGACCTGTACCAGAACAACATATCTACATATCTATGAATTTGTTGATATGGGGCCTGCTGAAGCCCTCCCGATACTGTGCGTATCGGGAGCATGGATGATCTCCCTGGATGAAAAATACAATCGAATCATGGTAAATTGGCAGATAAGACAGGTTTTTTTGCGGCTCCACCAAATTGCACAGCAACAGATCCAGCTGCTCCTGTTCCAACAGCTGCAGGAGCACACCCTGATTTCCTTCTTGAAAAATCAGCTCAATATTGGGATAATATCGGCGAAACACCTTTAGGGCTGAAGGAATTAATTGGGGGGCGCGACGCAGCGGTACTCCAACTCGCAGCCGTCCCTCATACCCGCTGACTGCTTGATCCACCTGCTGCTGAAACTCTTCCCCCAAGGCCAAAATCTTACGCGCCTTCTCCAGGTATACCTCGCCTAAATAGGTGGGAATCAGGCGGCGGCCCGTCCGTTCAAACAGAGAAAAGCCCAGTCCCGCCTCCACACTTGCCAGGTATGAGGACAGCGCCGGCTGTGTAACGCCCAGATACTTTGCTGCCTGAGTCATATTCCCATAATTCGCCAGCGCAACAATGTACTGCTGTTCCTTTAAGTTCACAGGACTCCCTCCCATTTTTCAGCTCATTCCATAAGTTTTTCTTATATTTATGTAAGGAAAAGCCAATTTTACTTTTCTCCACTCCTTTATTATACTAAGCTGCAGAAAAACCGGCAAGCGTCTTCTCTGTCTTTCAGACCGCGGCTGAGATATAGGGACACGTTTCTGGGAGGTATGCCGGTTATGGCAGGATGCCCTGTCTAACACAGATCACAGAGGAGGAATTGCAGATAGGAGCTGCGAAAGAAAAGATTCCTGGGAAAAAGGGCTTTAAACTACCCCATACTTTAGTTATTATCTTTGTTATTATCCTGGCCGCCGTTCTGTTTACCTGGATTGTCCCTTCCGGCGCGTACACCCGTGTGGAAGACGCTGTTACAGGCCGTGATTTGGTAGATCCCAACAGCTTCCACTATGTGGAAAACACACCAGTCAACCCCCTGCTCATTATGAACTATGTGATTGATGGTTTCATGGATGCCGCCGACCTGATCTTTATGCTGATGTTCGCCGGCGGTGCTTTCCACCTCATCACAGAAAGCGGCGCTTTACAGGCCTCCATCGCCAAAGTGGCCCGTAAATTCTCCAATCGCTTCTACATCTTTATCCCCATGCTCACTTTAATCTTTACCCTGATTGCCACCAATCAAGGTGTGAATCTGTTTATCCCCTTCGTCCCAATTACGGTCATGCTGTCTTTCGCCCTGGGGCTGGATTCCCTGGTGGGTGTATCTATCATTCTGCTGGGTGGTGCAGTCGGCTTTTCCACCGGAACTCTGCAAACCAGTACCACACTGCTGGCACAGGAAATTGCAGGCTTAGTCCCCTTCTCCGGTATTTGGTACCGCGCCATCTGTCTTGTGGTCTTCTATGTCATCACGAACATCTTCTTGATTCGCTATGCGATGCGGATTAAAAAAGACCCCCATCTGAGTCCTATGTATGATCTGGATCAACAGAGCGAAATGAAAGCCTCCACCACCGACTTGACCTCTTTTGGAGAATTGACCGGCAGACGGATCGCCATTCTGGCGGCCCTTGTCATCACTCTGGTTATCATTGTCTATGGCGGTTTAACTATGGACTGGGATATGGCTGAGTTTGCAGCCATGTTTATCTGGCTTGCCATCGTGGTAGGCCTGCTGGCCGGAAAGAGCCTCTCGGATATCGCCAAGGGAATTGTGGCCGGCAGTAAGACCATGCTGGGCGCTGTTATGATTGTGGGCTCCGCCCGGTCCATCGCCTTGATCCTCACAGACGGCGGGGTTATGGACACCATTGTTCACGCGCTGGCAGGCGGCCTGGATCTGGTTCCCACCATTCTTCAGGCACCGGCCATGTTCCTGATCTGCACAGTATTCAACGTATTTATGGCTTCTGGCTCTGGACAGGCCTCTGTCATGATGCCTCTGCTGCTGCCTGTTGCTGACTTAGTGGGCATGTCCCGCCAAACTGTCATTCTGGCCTTTAACTTTGGAGATGGCTTCGGCAACTATATCTTCCCCACCTCTACGGCTCTGATGGGTCTGATTGGCGCGGCCAATATTCCCTATGACCGCTGGATGCGCTTCATCGGTAAAATCTTCTTACTGTGGGTCTTGGTGGGATGCGTCTTGGTCGCCATCGCGCAGGCAATTCACCTGCAATAACCATACATTGTGAAAGGGGCAATTTCTGTGACAAAAGAAACGTTATTTGCTCATGTAGATGAACAGCAGCCGGCTCTTCTCTCCATGGCTGACGACATTTTTGACCATCCTGAGCTGGGCTTTCAAGAGGTTCATGCCCAAAAGCTCCTGACTGACTACCTGAGAAGCTGCGGATTCCAGGTGGATCTGGGTACCGGCGGGGTGGAGACAGCTTTCCGGGCCGAGTTCTCCAGCGGCCAGGGCGGCCCCCGCATCGGCCTGCTGTGCGAGTACGACGCTCTGGAGGGCCTGGGTCATGCCTGCGGCCACCACATGCAGGGCCCGGCCATTGTGGGTGCAGCCAAGGCTCTGAAGGAATGGGGAGAAACAAGCGGAAGCCCCTTTTCCGTGGTTGTCTATGGCACCCCGGCTGAGGAGACGGCCCACGGGAAACTCAGGATGCTGGAACAGGGGTGCTTCCAAGACATCGATGTGGCTTTAATGATGCATGGCTCCCCTACCACCACAGTGGATGTGAAATCCATGGCGCTGTCCAGCTTCGTGGTCACCTTCCACGGAAAGAAGGCGCACGCCGCACTGAAGCCCGAAGAGGGCAGAAGTGCCCTGGACGCTCTTCTCACCGCATTTAACGGCATTGAGTTTTTGCGTGAGCATGTGCCGGAGGATACCCGGATGCACTATACTATTCTGCAATCTCCCGGCCCTGCCAATGTGGTTCCAGATACTGCCATAGGCAAATTTATGCTCCGTTCCTATTCCCGAAAATCCTTGGATCATGTGGTGGAACGATTCAAACAAATTATTCAGGGCGCCTCTTTAATTGCCGATGTGACCTATGATATTCAAGAGGGAGATCGCCTGACCAATAAGATCCCTACACTCAGCTTGAATCGTCTGCTGATGGAAAATGCTGAACTAGTAAATGCCCCCCGCATCAGCCCACCGCGGGAAAAAACCGGCTCCAGCGACTTCAGCAACATCATGTATCAGCTGCCGGGAAGCTGTATCCGAGTTGCCATGGTTCCTCCCGGAACGTCATCCCACTCCCTAGAGTTTCTAAACGCCGGAAAGAGCGAGGAGGCCCACCAGGCTGTCCTGATCGCTGCAAAAGTTTTGTGCGGCACCGCCTACGACCTGATTGAGCAGCCAGAGCGCCTGGCTGAAATTCAACAGGAATTTCAAAAGAATCAGGCAACACACAGCTAGGGGACTCTCCCACAAGAGCTGCTGCCCGAGCACCCCAATTTTGTTTGCTGTCCCAATTTATGAAACAAACGGAATAAGCTGCAGCGGGCGGAATCTTTCAAGATTCCGCCCGCTGTTTCCTTGCTCGCCCTTTCACGCAGTGTTTTATCCCCTTTGCCCCATTCCGCAGAGGCAAACTGCACAACAAATTGTGCGGTATCCACCGCCCCGTAAGCGTGCCGCCCTGAAAAGGTCGGGCGGCATTTCTGTCAGCACAAATAGGGAATTGGATCGTGAACATGCAGCTGTCCCTGCACTTCCCGCTATCATAAATTACAGAGTCTCCGCCCCGCTCCTCTTCAAATCATAATACCGCTTCAGCGCATCTCGATAGGCCGACAGGACCGCTTTACGTGAAGACCCTCCATAGGTGCCGGAGAGGCAGGCCTCCAAATCCTTGTCAATGGACGGAAAATGAGCTCCCACAAATAATTTGCGCAGGAACAGCTCCGTTACATTCAGCGTATGCGTGCAGCTAAAATCCGTTACAATCTCACTTTTCCGGTCAATGATAAAGCCCATATAAAAAGAGCCAAAAATGTGTGTGATTGCGTTGTCCGCATTGGTACGGGCCTCTCCGATAATAAAGCACTCTGTCGGGAAGGAGAGCCGATTCTCCATTTGGGAAACATCCTTATTCTGCATAAAAGCATCCGTTTCTTCTGCGGCACCGTCGCTGACAATGGAACATGTGGCCTTTTCTGTGTTAAAATGTATCAAAATTAAATTTTAGTATAGCTGTGCCGGTGACAATTGTCAAGTTTGAATTGAGCGATCTCACACGCGAAAATTAGAATAAATTTTCTTGACAAATCAGTGCGCTTTTTGTACAATATAGAAAACACGTCATACAGCTTTTTAAGTAGATATTTGCTGCTTTAATTAATTGACGGTGATGTTTCCCATTCCCCGTTGTCTTAATTAAAACCCAGCAGAACCAGCTGACAGATTCTTGGAGCTGTTAGCTGGTTCTGCTGGGTTTTCTTCTGAATTCCCTCTCCTCCCAAACCCGGATATATGCTCCTCTGTCAGCTCTTTATTTCGGTGATATCATGGTGCCTGCCATGTAATTACAAACATATTTTATTTGCAGAAAGAAGGAATTTGTATGGTAATCGGCGTTCCAAAGGAAATAAAAAACAATGAGTACCGTGTCGGACTAACCCCTGACGGAGTCAGCGCCTATGTTCAGGCCGGCCACAGCGTACTTGTAGAGCAGGGTGCTGGAGCGGCAATTGGCTATTCTGATCTTGAGTACACTGAAGCTGGTGCTCAAATTCTGGACGAGGCCTCTGCCGTTTGGCGTAATGCTGAAATGATTATCAAGGTAAAAGAACCCATTGCATCGGAGTACAAATATTTCCGCTCTGATATGATCCTTTACACCTACCTGCATCTGGCCGCAGATCGTCCCCTGACCGAAGCCCTGCTCAATTCCAGCGTCAAAGCCATCGCCTATGAAACCATCGTCGGGCGCGAGGGCGGCTTGCCCTGTTTGGCTCCCATGAGTGAAATTGCAGGACGCATGTCCGTGCAGGAGGGGGCCAAGTATCTGGAGAAGACCTTCGGCGGACGGGGCGTGCTGCTGTCCGGAGTTCCCGGCGTGGAGCGGGGAAATGTGGTCATCATCGGCGGCGGAAACGTGGGCACCAACGCCTGCAAGATCGCCGTGGGCATGGGAGCGAACGTGACGGTTCTGGACGTGAGCGCAAAGCGCCTGGCCTATCTGGACGACATCTTCCCCAAGCAGATCACCACCCTGTACAGCACCCGGGAGAACATCCGTAAGTGCCTGGCCAGTGCGGATCTGGTGATCGGCGCGGTGCTGCTGCCCGGCCGGGCGGCCCCCAAGCTGGTGCGCCGGGAGGATCTGTCCCTGATGAAGCCGGGGGCTGTGATTGTGGACGTGGCCGTGGATCAGGGGGGCTGTGTGGAGACGACCCACCCCACCACCCACGACGACCCCATTTTTGAGGTGGACGGGGTCGTGCACTACTGCGTGGCCAACATGCCCGGCGCGGTGGCCAGAACTGCGACCCAGGCCCTGGTGAACGCCACGGTGCCCTATGGGCTGGAGCTGGCGGCCAATGGCGTGGAGGAGGCCTGCAAGGCGGATCCGGGCCTGATGGCCGGCCTGAACTGCTACGGGGGAAAGTGCACCTTCAAGGGCGTGGCGGAAGCGCTGAATCTGGAGTACACCCCGGCGGAAGCGGTGCTGTGACGGACGCGTCCCAGGCACGTCCGGCCCCGCCGGGCGGGCCCGGGAAAGTCATTCCAACTATGTGCTGTGATTGAGAAAGGAGAAACTTATGATTTTTGATCTTCCTCCCATCCTGGGGCTGGCACCCCTGGTATTGTACATCATTTTGGCCTTTAAAGAAAACATGCACCCCATTGTCAACGTAGGCGTCTGCGTGCTGCTGGGGGCCATCCTCAGCGGAGAGTCCATCGGCAATCTGGGCAACGTGGTCTACGCCTCCATGGGCTCCTTCCTGGCCCTGGTGGGCTTCATCATCATGCTGGGCTCCGGCCTGGGCGTGGTGCTGCGGAAGACCGGCGTGGCGGAAAACATCGTCCAGCTCTTCATGCAGAAGATCGGCGTGAAGACCCAGAAGCGGGCCATCCTGGCCACCATGGTGTCCTCCATTGTGCTGGTCACCCTGCTGGGCACTCTGGCGGGCGCCAACGCCATCATCGCCCCCATCGTTATCCCCCTGGTGGCCGCGGTGGGCCTGACCCCCTCCACCCTGGCGGTGATCTTCCAGGGCGCGGGACAGACCGGATTGTTCCTGAGCCCCTTCGGCCCTCCCATGGTGACGCTGATGCAGATTACCGGCCTGAGCTATCCCCGGGTGCTGCTGTGCGCCGGCCTGCCCATCGCGGTAATCATGTGGATCGGCACCTATATCATGGCAGTCCGCACCCAGAAGCAGACCCAGGGGAAGGAGAGCTTCGGTGAGCAGGCCGAGGAGAAGCCCGCGCTGTCCGCGGAGAAGGTCAAGGCCACCAAATCCACGGTCGCCGCTACCGCCGCCTTTGCCCTGATCATGCTGGCCATGGTGGTGTGGGGCATTGCCACCGCCGGCGGCGCTTCCTTCGTCATCCTGGTGATGATCGTGGCCTCTCTGGTGACCGGCCTTGTGGGCGGCATGTCCCCCGGCCAGGTGTTCGACGCCATGATGGAGGGCTGCGGCAGGATGTTCTGGATGTTCTTCATGTTCCTGCTGTTTGACCCCTTCCTGAACTTTGTCACCAACTCCGGCGGCTTCGAGGCCCTGGTGGATCTAGTGGAGCCCTACATCTCTGTGGGCGGCGTCATCGGCTTTGCCATTATCGTCTCCCTCATCGGCATCTTCGGCATCAACGGCGCCGCCGTGGCCCAGGCCATGATGATCGACACCCTGTTCCGCCCCTTCCTGGGGGATTTGGGTGTCTCTATGGAGCTGTGGGCGGCCATTGTCCTGGTGGGCAGCCAGATTACCTCTTTTGCGTACCCAGGTGCAGATATGATCGGCCAAATGGGTCTGGCCCATGCCAGCGACATTAAGCCGATGATGAAGTTGGCTTATATGGCTATTATTCCGGGGACCATGCTGGTCGTTATTTTGGAGTGCTTTATCCTCTGATTTTGGTCCCGTTGTTTACCTCATAATTTGATTTTCATTTGGAGGGATAAATTATGAAACAGATACCGCGGCAGGCTATCACTGAACTTCTGGATCAACTCAGGGGAACCGTCGGCCTATACATTCACGTTCTGGACACCAACGAGATCTTTGAACTTCATCCTGATCATGTCTACCCATCTGCAAGTGTGATCAAAATTCCTATTTTGGCGCTGCTGCTTCAGGATGTAGCAGCCGGAACCGTGAATTGGGATGACCGGCGCTCCATTGCTCCAGAAAATCTCGTAGGCGGGACCGGTGTTCTTTTCGAATTAGATTCGGATTATACGCCCAGCGTGGCGACCCTGGCACGTCTGATGATCATTCTCAGTGACAACTCCGCCACCAATGAGATCATAGACATGGTGGGCATGGAGCGGGTCAATCAATTCTGTCAAGCGATGGGGATGCCAAACACAAAACTGATGCGGAAAATGATGGATTTTGCCGCTATTGAAGCTGGGCGGAACAACTACATGTGCGCCGGAGAAGCTGGCCGCCTGTTGGTTCAGCTGGCAAAGGGAGAATTTGTCTCCCCAGAAATCTCCCAGAAAATTGTGGAGATTATGGAGCATCAGCAGTGCCGCAATAAGCTGCCCGCCTTTATTCCGGCTGTTCCCTCCTACGCCACTGCAGAAGAGAAAAAGCATCTGGAGCCGGATACTGTTCTGGTTGCCAACAAGACAGGGGACCTCTTCGGCATCCAGCATGATGTCGGCATTTTCACTCTGCCTGACGGACGGAGATATGTGATCTCCATGTTTACTGGCGATTTGGCCGATGATGCCGAAGGCATCCAAGCCGTTGCGCAGGTCAGTAAGCTTGTCTATGAAGCCCTTAAATAATATCGAACCCAAAAAGCTACTTTGGTCCAGAGCCATACGGCTCTGGACCAAAGTTTTTTATAAGGCGGACAGATTCCCCTTGCTCTTTCAAACTATGTTATAGCGCCTGCCAACCGGCTGGCGCATATTTTTCTGTTTGATAAAGAAGATAAAAGAAGACATGGTTTGCAGCCCTCTGGTAGAATGAAGTCACGACACACCATTCTGAAAGGAGACAGCAAACCATGTCTGAGAAGATTGTACAGCTAAACGAGGAAGTTATCAAGGGGCAGCTTAAGGAATTGGTGCGCGGCAGCGTGGAGGAAACCCTCAACGAACTGCTGGAGGCCGAGGCGGAGAACCTGACCCAGGCAGCCCGGTACGAGCGCAACGAACAGCGCCAGGGGTACCGCAGCGGCCACTACAACCGCAGCCTCACCACCACCTCCGGGGATGTCACCCTCAAGGTGCCTAAGCTCAAGGGAATCTCTTTTGAGACTGCTATTATTGAGCGGTATCGTCGCAGGGAGAGCAGCGTGGAAGAGGCGCTCATTGAGATGTACCTGGCAGGTGTATCTGTCCGGCGCGTGGAGGATATTACCGAGGCTCTGTGGGGCAGCAAGGTATCTCCCTCCACCATCAGCGAGCTGAACAAGAAAGCGTATGTCCACATTGAGGATTGGCGCAACCGCCCCTTACGGGGTGGGCATTACCCGTATGTCTATGTGGATGGGATCTACCTACGCCGCAACTGGGGCGGAGAGTTTGAAAATGTGGCCATTTTGGTGGCGATCGCGGTGAATGAGGACGGATACCGTGAGGTTTTGGGTGCCGCCGAAGGCATGAAAGAGGACAAAGCCAGCTGGGTCAGCTTCTTCCAGTGGCTCCGCAGCCGTGGCCTGGATGGGGTCAAGTTAGTGGTTGGAGACAAGTGCCTTGGCATGCTGGAGGCTGTGGGAGAAGTATTCCCCGAAGCCAAGTACCAGCGCTGTACCGTCCACTTTTACCGCAATGTGTTCTCGGTCACACCTCGTTCCAAAGTAAAGCTGGTGGCAAAGATGCTCAAGGCGATCCACGCCCAGGAAAGCAAAAGAGCGGCCCGGGAGAAAGCCAAAGCCGTGGTGGAGCAACTGCGCTCTATGAAGCTGAAAGAGGCGGCCAAGAAGGTGGAGGACGGCATTGAGGAAACGCTGACTTACTGCGATTTTCCCAGCGAACACTGGACCCGCATCCGTACCAATAACGTCGTTGAGCGGCTGAATCGGGAGATCCGCCGCCGTACCCGTGTGGTGGGCAGCTTCCCGGACGGCAACTCTGCCCTCATGCTGGTCTGTGCCCGGCTGCGCCATGTGGCCGGCACCCAGTGGGGCAACAAGAAGTACATGAACATGAAGCACCTGGAGGCTGCCCTTGAGGACGCCTCCATTGCTGGCTGACTTCTCTCATGCCAGGCCCTGCAAACCTTTTTGCGAAAAATCCTTGACACTACCTTCTGTTTTGCCTCCTATATCCATGGTCAGAGCACAGCCCTCTGTTTGTCTCACAGGATACCCAATGTTTCCCTCCACAGCGCAATACAGGACTGTCAGAGCACCTTCCTCCCCTTTTGATACCTGGAACACGGGCTGAACCACTGCTCCGGGACTTCTCTATTTCACATTTCTCCCCAGGATCCGCTCCGTCTCCTCTGAAAAGCGGTCCCACTGTGCATACCACTTTTTTATCACGCTCTATAAGCTTTTTGTTATATCAACGTTGTTTCCCCGCCAAACGCCAACTGTTCTTTGACAGTTTTCACAAAAAATTGGACCTTGTGCGAAATATAGGTGTCTTTTCGATAGACCACCCCCAGATCCCACACCAGCTCCGGTGTGTCCACCACAAAATAGGTCACTTCCCCAGGATATTGACTCAGCTTCGCCCCCTCCTCCGGAACAAACGCACACCCCATCCCTTTGGCGGCCAGATGAATTGCAGTCGTCAAATTTTCCGTCCTTAATAGCACCTCTGGCTCAACACGGTGTTTCTCCAAGGCATACTCCACAACATGTGTCAAATTCTGCCCTGACTTTGTAAGCACCAGTGGAATATGCCGCAGCAGCTCCAGTGAGGCCACAGGGTATCCGCCCATGCAGCGGCAATCCTGCAAAAGGGCGTGAACCATCGGATGCTTGGTCGGCGCCGCCAATAAAATCCGCTCTCCGCAGATAATTTCACACGACAGTGCCCCATAGTTCAAAGAGCGCGGCAAATTCAGAATGGCAAAATCAATCCGGTCCTCCAGCAGGGCCTGTTCCAGTTCTACTGACCGGGCCTCAATCAGCTCCAATTGAATCTCCGGATACTGCTGATGGAAACGCGGAAAAACATCCGGAAGCAGACAGGCGCCTCTCCAGAGGGCCACACCTAATCTCAATCGTCCGCTGACCTCCTGCTGTATGTCCTGGAATTCTTTTTGGACATTTTCTTCCAGATGCTTCACTTGCCTAACATAGTGATAATAGCGCTCTCCTGTATATGTCAGCTTCAGAGGTGAAGCGTTGTGGTCAAAGAGCTCCACTCCCAACCGCTTTTCCAGCCGCTTTAAGTACTGGCTTAGGGAGGGCTGTGAAACATATAAGCGCTCTGCTGCCTTTGTCAGGCTGCCTGCATCAGCAATCGCGATAAAGTATTCATAGTTGCGAAACAGCATTCTTTGGCTTCCTCCTGTCACACGATTATAACGCATACCCTATGATCCGTATAGCCGCATTTGTCTTTGACGATTTCCACCCCTGGACTTACAATCATGGCATCCAAGCAAAAGGTCCTTTGGTGCCTTGCGCTTGTCCCCATCTTTCATGAAGGAGGCCGTACCTTATGCGTGCAGTTGTTGTAGATGCAAATTATGGCAGCGTCACCGCCCAAGAGCTCTCCCAAATCCAGTCGGCATACTCTGCCGCCGGCATTGACCTAACCCTGCATCACCTTACCACGGAACAGGAAATTATTTCTGAATGCCAGGGCGCAATGGCCATCTTGGCCACCGGCAACCCTCCTCTAACGCGGTCTGTGTTGGAGGCCCTGCCTGATTTAAAATTTATCCAGCGGTTTGGCATTGGAGTCAATTCCATTGATCTGGAGGCAGCGGCCCAGCGGGAGGTTGTTGTATTAAACCTACCCGGATTCTGTGTGTGGGAGCTGGCTGACCTGGCGGCCTCTATGATTTTGGGATTAATTCGGAACACGGTCTACTACGACCGTGAAATCCGAAAAGGCGGCTGGCCAAAATGCCAGTATTTCCTGCCGGGTGATGTCCGGAAAATGACCTTGGGGCTATACGGCTTCGGCGGGGCGGCGCAAGAGCTCTATCATATTTTCCGTGGGGGCTTTGGCACCAAAGTTATTGCCTGTGACCCTTATCTCCCTGACACTGTGAAGCAGCAGTTTCCTGACGTGGAATTTGTCACCTTTCACGATCTGCTCTCCCGCAGCGACATTATCTCCATCCACGTTAACTTAACTCCCGAAACCACCCATGTATTCCGCCGTGATACATTTTGTAAAATGAAGAATTCTGCCATGATTATCAACACAGCACGTGGGGCTGTCATTGACCAAAAAGATCTTGTCTGGGCACTGGAACACGGTCAAATCCGTTACGCAGGCTTGGACACCCTGGAGCAGGAGCCCATTGCCCCGGACGATCCCCTTTTGCACATGGACAATGTTATTCTCACGCCCCACAGCGGATCTTATGGCGCCGGAGCAAAGCAAATCCAGTTGGATATGGTATGCCAGCTTATCCCGCAGGCCGTTACGCAAAACATCATTCCTGCCCGCTGTGTGGCAAACCGGTCACTCCTCAGTCATACGCTCCGCTATCAATTTACATAACTAAAAATTAAGAATGAGGAGGACTTTATTATGCCCATTGGATGCAGAATCATCAAAACCTTCCCCCGCCCCGCTCCCGATTTAGTGGACCGGTTTCGCGGCATCCCAGTCACCAATCTTGACGATGTTATGAACCGCACAGCCGCAGTGGACGCCGCCATCAAGCCTCTGCGGTTTCAGGAGCAGCTTGTTGGGCCTGCTTTCACCATCCGTCTTCCCCCTGGCGACAACCTGATGTTCCATGCCGCTCTGGACTTGGCACAGCCCGGCGACGTTATAGTCATTGACGCCGGCGGCTTTCCAGACCGGGCCATCTTTGGTGAATTGATGGCCGCCTACTGTCAGCCCCGTGGAATTCGGGGGATCGTTTGTGATGGAGCGGTTCGAGACTGGGACGCTCTGGCCTCGATGGAGCACTTTCCCATCTACGCCCGGTCTGTCACACCAAACGGCCCTTATAAAAATGGCCCCGGCGAAATCAATGTGCCTGTGGTGATTGGCGGAAAAACGGTTCGTCCCGGAGATATCGTGGTGGGAGACGGAGATGGTCTTTTGTTTGTTGATCCCGTCTTTGCACCCCAGCTGGCGGATGCTGCCGAAAAAATTTGCCGGCAGGAGATGGTCATTCGGAAACACATCCAAGAAGACGGCACCTATCTCCGCCCCTGGCTGGAAGAAAAGCTTCAAAAAATTGGGTGCAAAATCCTTTAATCCATGCTATGTAAAAAGCTTCCCTCAGACGACGGAGCATTGTCAAAATGATCTTTAGGCATCTAACTGTTTAAAGTAATCTTGGATCGTCTGAATCAGCCGCTTCGGTGCGTGGGCTAAGACGCCATTCTTGGACCATACAAAATATGTCAAATATGACTTCATCTCTTCGATGATTGGAATGCTTGTCAAATCTGGATAGGACTTTGTAATATCCTTATGCAAATATGCAATACCCGCATTTTTTCGCAGAAACTGCAGCAGGGAGGAGAGCTGGTCAAATCTCTGGGTACACTTCAGCTCCCCTCCGAAGCGCCGATACTGTTCCTCCAGAATTTTTGTATATAGATCGTCCCCCACATAGCGGAGTACTGGGTACTCCAGCAGCTGCCTGTAAGAGACCGCCTTCTCATTTGCAAGCGGATGTGAGGTTGACATGGAGACGTATTGGCCTATTTCCTTTCGCAGAATCACAAAGTTGCCGTCAATCTTTTGCCCATTGCGCTGGAACATCACGCCATCTATCTCATTGTGCTTCAGCATTTCAAAATATACATAATATATAGGGTATAAAAATTTTTTATATATAGAGAACTTCCCTCTCCTCTTCCATCGCCCCGGCTCTGCCCTCTTAACATACTCTTCTCAGATTTTCCTGCCCTCTGCGCCGCTTTCCGTCAGAAAACGGCATAAAAAGGGTTCGTTGCAAAAAGAGCCCATAAAAACGAGCGAGGTTTGGAGCCCGAAATGGTTTCCAAATCTCGCTCGTTGCTTTATTCTTAGTTTGTGAAGACAAAGAAAAAGCAAAACCAGTGTACCGTATATGAGCGGAATGGTCAACTGGTACTTGCACTAAATTCAGAAAT